>CALUGI010000030.1 GCA_944320135.1 uncultured Phocaeicola sp.
AGTTCTCGGCCCAGATTTGTGCCATGCGCATGTATCTTTTGTCCAACGTTTCTTGTTTATGTTCTGTCTGTTCCATAATAATTATATTCCTGTGGGGTAGAATTGGATGTAATGGTTCTTTTCAGAATTGAAGAGCTTGATGAATTTGGAGTTTCCCCGATAAAATCGGGCATTCCTGATTTCATCGCAGAAAGTTTTGTCCAAGCCGTTCGGATTTCCGTCGGTGTTGAGCGTAATGGAGATGGTTTGGCTTTTTCCGTCTGCGCTCCATTTTCCAGTGAATGAGAACGACTGTCCTTTTCCTTCCAGTGTCTGGTCGTCATGAAACTGGATGATGTAGGCATCTTGATTCTCATTTATTCGGTTGATGTCGGCCTGCGACAAGGTGAGAGAGAACTTGTTGTCGTTCTCCCAATCCGAAGTGTTGTATGAAGCGCTCCAATGCCATGTCTGTCCGCTGGCGAATATTTCAAAAACATCGTCTTCCTGATTGCATCCGCTTAATAATATCGGCAACGCACATGCCCATAATATATGTTTCAGAGTTCTCATTATATAAAGGTGTTGGTTATCGTTTGATTCCGTTTCTTCTCAGAAGCGCGTCGATGGTCGGCTCTTGTCCCCTGAAGCGTTTGTAGAGCTTCATCGGGTGTTCGGTGCCTCCTCTTGAAAGGATGCAGTTGCGGAACGATGCCGCTGTTTCCCGGTTGAAAATGCCCTTTTCTTTGAATACGGAGAAAGCGTCCGCGTCAAGTACTTCCGCCCATTTGTAGCTGTAGTATCCGGCAGCGTAACCTCCCGACATGATGTGTCCGAACTGCACGCTCATACATGTCTCATCGGGTTGCGGAAGCATTTGGGCTTGCGTCCACGATGCTTTTTCGTATGCTTTCACGTCGCCTTCAAAGGGCGTGCGGCGGGTGTACCATGCCATGTCGAGCAATCCGAAACTCACTTGGCGCAGACATGCGTATGCCGCGTTGAAGTTGGATGCGTTTACGATTCGTCGGATCAGTTCTTCCGGTATGGGATCGCCGGTCTTGTAATGGCGGGCGAAAGTGCTCAGAAAGTCCTTTTCTATGGCGAAGTTCTCCATGATTTGGGAGGGGAGTTCCACAAAATCCCAATATACGTTGGTGCCGCTCATGCTCTTGAACCGCGTGTTGGCGAACATGCCGTGCAGCGCATGGCCGAATTCGTGCAGGAAGGTGGTCACTTCCGAGAAAGTCAGCAATGCCGGACGTTCGGCCGTCGGCTTCGTGAAGTTCATCGTGACCGACACATGCGGACGGCTGTTGCGTCCTTCCTTGTCAATCCATTGTTCCTTATAGCTTGTCATCCATGCTCCCGAACGTTTGCCTGCGCGGGGGTGGAAGTCGGTGTAGAGCACTGCCAGATAGCTGCCGTCTTCGTCGTACACTTCGTATGCCTGCACGTCGGGGTGATAGACGGGGATTTCCTTGTTTTCCTTGAACGTGATTCCGTAAAGGCGTTCGGCCAGCCCGAACACTCCCCCCTTCACCCGTTCCAATTCGAAGTAGGGGCGCAGTTCTTCTTCGTCAAGACTGTACTTTCTGTTTTTCAGTTTTTCGGAATAATAGGCGAAATCCCAAGGCATCAGCCGGAAGTCTTCGCCTTCAGTTTCCTGTGCCAGCCGTTCCACTTCGGCCGTTTCTTCTTTGGCGGCGGGAGTGTATGCTTCGAGCAGGTCGTTCAGCAGCTTGTACACGTGGGCGCTGTCTCCCGCCATCCGTTTTTGCAGCACGTAGGAGGCGAAATCGGGAAATCCGAGCAATTGCGCCAGTTCCATGCGGATGTTTACTATCTGCTTTACGATATCTAAGTTGTTGCATTCATTGTCGTGCGTGCATTGCGTGTTGTATGCCATGTAGAGCCTTTTGCGCAGTTCGCGCTTTGCGCAGTATTTCATGAAAGGCACGTATATGGGGGCTTGCAGCGTGATTGTCCAGCAACCCTCTTTGCCTTTCTCCTTGGCCGTATGGCTTGCCGCTTCGACAACGCTGTCCGGAAGTCCTTCGAGGTCGCTTCTGTCAGTGAGGGTCAGTTCGAAGGCATTTGTCTCCTTCAAATGATTTTGTGAAAACCTGAGCGTGATTGAACTCAAATCCGCCGAGAGTTTGCGGTAAACGCCCTTGTCTTTTTCCGAAAGGTTCGCCCCGTTTCGGATGAAGCTGTCGTAGGTCTTCTGGAGCAGTTCGCTCTCTTCTGCCGAAAGGTTGAGGCGGTCTTTCTGTTCATATACCGCCTTGATGCGCGCGAACAGGCTGGCGTTCAGTCCGATGTTGTTGCTGTGTTCCGTCAGTTCCGGCATCAGCCTTTCGGCGATACTGTCCAGTTCGTCGCACGTTTCTGCGCTTATCAGGTTGAAGAATACGGTAGTCACCCTGTCGAGCAGTTCGCCTGCCCGTTCCAGCGCTACGATAGTATTGTCGAAAGTCGGGGCCTCCGGATTGCCGATAATCCGTTCTATGTCCTCGTCCTCCTGCTTCATGCCTTCTCGTATGGCAGGTTCGTAGTCGGTCAGTTTGATTCGGTCGAACGGGGTCGTGCCGTGCGGAGTTCCGTATTCGTTCAGAAAAGGGTTCGATTCGAGTCCTGTCATTTTTCAGAGTCTTTTTTCTTGGTTTGGCAGAATTCAATCAATTTTCCAAGGTCGTTGATTGATATCTTTTTGCGGCTCAGTTTCAGGACGTCATGTGTCTGCATGTCGTTGAGAGCCATAGACACGTTGATTCTCGTGTCAGTAAGCAAGTCGGCAAAGTCTTCCATCTTTATGAGCAGCGTTTTCGGCCCGCAGAGGCTGTTGCAGCGCATTTGCAGGAAGTGCATGATTCTTTCATACGTGTTTCCGATGCGCATGTTCCATGTCTTTTGCCGGAGCATCTGCGCCCTTCCGCTCAGGATGTTGAGATAGTTCAGCATAAAGATGTCGTATCGGCTGAGGTTTTCCAGCAGGAAATTCTTGCCGATAGTCAGCACGCCCGCTTCCGTTGCAGCCGAATAGGTTGCGTTGCAGAACGGCTTCATGCCGAACAGCGAATACGGCTCGATGATTTGCGGAGCTTTGAGCGTTTCCTGCAGCGTGTATTTCTGCTCGGAGTTGTATGCTTCAGACAGCACTTCGCCGTCAAGGATAAAAATCAGCTTGTCGCACGCTTCTCCTTCCTTAATCAGTACGGTGCCCGGAGACAGTTTGTGGAAATGAAATTTCACTTTTTCGATGATTTGGGTGAATTCATTTTTCCCCAGCCCTTGGAACAAAGGAAGCTGAAGCAGCTTGTCGTACATTGTAAATTCCATTCTCGTTAACTTCGATTAAGTTATTGATTTAACACACAAAGGTAGTTATAAATTCTGTATGAATGTGCTTGCGGCGTTTCCTTTTATTTTTTTTATCGTTTCTTACAGTCTGATAATGTTTGGCCTTCGTTTTGGGAGAAGCTGCACATTCTGTTGCGCCCTGGAGCGGGACGTTTGGCGAATGGGGAAATTTCGTATATTTGCCGCGACTTTTTAAAAAAAGTCCGTCGGATTGTAATGAAAGACGGCGCGCAAATATGGATGGAAATCGAAGAATAACGTAAAACATGCACATGGAAAAATTTACTCAAATGATATCGGCGGCTCTCAAGCTGCCTGAACACCGTGTCAACAATACGTTGAAGTTGTTGCAGGGGGGCGCCACTATACCTTTTATCAGCCGCTACCGGAAGGAGGCGACGGGCGGACTGGATGAGGTGCAGATTGGAGAGATACAGGCCGCTTACGGGAAGTTTGCAGAACTTGCCAAACGGAAAGAAACCGTTTTGTCTGCCATTGAAGGGCAAGGAAAGCTGACCGACGAACTTCGTTCGCGCATTTCAAACTGCTGGAACGCTGCGGAACTGGAGGACATTTACCTTCCTTTCAAGCCGAAAAGGAAGACCCGCGCGGAGATTGCCCGCCAGAAGGGGCTGGAGCCTCTTGCAGCGCTGATTTTGCTGCAGCGCGAAAACCGTCTGATGGAGAAGGCGCGCAATTTCGTGAAAGGGGATGTGGCGGATGAAGAAGATGCGTTGAAAGGCGCGCGCGACATTCTTGCAGAGCATTTCAGCGAAGACGAACGGGCGCGCAGCATGGTAAGAAGCGCATTTTCCCGCGAGGCGGTAATCGTCGCGAAGGCAGTCAAAGGCAAGGAAACGGATGAGGCCGCCGCCAAATACCGGGATTATTTTGACTTTTGCGAACCGCTGAAGAAATGCACCTCCCATCGTTTGCTGGCTGTTCGGCGGGGCGAAGCGGAAGGGGTGTTGAGGGTATCCGTTTCGCCGGACGACGAACGTTGCGTTGAAAAACTGCAGCGGATGTTTGTGCATGGCTGCAATGAGTGTGCGGCTCAGGTGGCGGAGGCGGCTGCTGACGCTTACAAGCGTTTGATAAAGCCGGGGATTGAAACGGAGTTTGCGGCGCAGAGCAAGGAAAAGGCCGACGAAGAAGCCATTCGGGTGTTTGCGGGAAATCTCAGGCAGCTGCTATTGGCTCCCCCATTGGGGCAGAAGCGTGTGATGGGCATCGATCCGGGATACCGCACGGGCTGCAAGGTGGTCTGCTTGGATGCGCAGGGAGCGTTGCTTCATAACGAAGCGATTTATCCTCATCCGCCGAAATCGGAATATCAGCAGGCGGCGCGGAAACTTGTGAAGTTGGTGGAGCAATATAAAATTGAGGCGATAGCTGTCGGAAACGGTACGGCGAGCCGTGAAACGGAGCAGTTCGTCGCCAATTTGCGTTTCGACCGTGAAGTGCAGGTCTTCGTCGTGAGCGAAGACGGCGCGTCCGTTTATTCCGCTTCAAAGCTGGCTCGTGAAGAATTTCCCGACTATGATGTGACCGTTCGGGGCGCCGTATCTATCGCCCGGCGGCTGATGGACCCGCTGGCGGAGTTAGTGAAAATTGATGCGAAGTCGATAGGGGTAGGGCAGTATCAGCACGATGTGGATCAGGCCAAGCTGAAGGCTTCGCTCGACCAGACCGTGGAGAGCTGCGTCAATCTGGTTGGGGTGAACGTCAATACGGCCAGCAAGCATCTGCTGACATACGTGTCCGGGCTGGGGCCTGCCTTGGCGCAAAATATCGTCGACTACCGAACGGCGAACGGGCCGTTCCGTTCGCGGAAAGAGCTGTTGGGCGTTCCTCGGATGGGCGCGAAGGCTTTCGAGCAATGCGCCGGTTTCCTTCGCATCCCTCATGCGGAGAATCCGCTCGACAATTCGGCCGTACACCCCGAAAGTTATCCGATAGTGGAGCGAATGGCGGAAGATATGGGCTGTTCGGTGGCTGATTTGATTAAAGACAAGGAATTGCGTGCCCGCATCAAGGTGGAAAACTACGTTGCCGGTGAAGTGGGTCTTCCTACGTTGAACGACATTATGCAGGAATTGGACAAACCCGGACGCGACCCCCGGCAGAAGATTCAAGCCTTTGCGTTCGACAAGAATATCCGTTCCATCGGCGATTTGCAGGAAGGGATGGAGCTGCCGGGCATCGTGACCAACATCACCAATTTCGGATGTTTCGTCGATATAGGAATCAAGGAAAACGGACTGGTGCATATTTCTCAGCTTGCCGACCGTTTTGTCAGCGATCCTTCTTCGGTGGTCGGCATCCATCAGCATGTGCGCGTGAAGGTGCTGGGCGTCGATAGGGAACGGAAGCGCATACAATTGACGATGAAAGGATTGAGTAAAGAATAAACATACGCATCTTCTTTTTGCGGAACCGGTGGGGAAAAAGGCGGCCGCTTTATTGTGGAAGGCCGCCGCTTTCGCATCCGAAACAGGGCGTTTTTTGCAAGAAGAAGGGCGGTCATTTTTATAAGCGAAATGAAAACGGAAAAGAAAGACGTTTGCGGCTGGTTTGTGTTTTGCGACAATCGGTTGCTCATCAAAAAGGAATCTGACGGTTATCATATCCCTTATGCGGCGCAACCTCCGGTTGAGGTTCCGGAAAATCATACGGTTCATACCGTCGGAACGGTCGGGGGAATGACGGCGAAAGCCTTTGCCGTCAGCGTGCCCGTGGAAGGCGACGAAAAAAGCCCGCAGATGATGGAAGACCTGCGGGCTTCGTTCAATGTGTTGCCTTTAGAAGAATACAAGATGGCGGGGAAGGCTTCGCAGATACTGACGTGGGACAAAAACAGCCGGTATTGCCCTGCGTGCGGAGTTCCTACCGTGCAAGTCGGCCCCATCGCGAAGAAGTGCCCCCAATGTCATCAGGAAATTTATCCGCGCATATCTCCGGCCATTATCGTGCTCGTCAAGAAAGAAGACAGCATACTGCTTGTCCATGCCCGCAATTTCCGGGGTACGTTCAAAGGGCTGGTGGCCGGATTCCTCGAACCCGGCGAGACGCTGGAAGAGTGCGTGCGCCGGGAAGTGATGGAGGAAACCCGTTTGCGGATAAAGAACCTGAAGTATTTCGACAGCCAGCCCTGGCCTTATCCGAGCGGCATCATGATAGGTTATGTGGCCGAATACGAGAGCGGCACAGTCAAGCTGCAGGACGAGGAGCTGAACGCCGGAGCGTTTTACGACCGCGAACATTTGCCTGAACTTCCGCAGAAGCTCAGCATTGCTCGCCGGATGATTGACGCATGGCTGGAGGGGCGGGTCTGATCGGGAGGCTTCTTCTATTGTTCCCGATAGAACCGGATTTCGTTTTCCAGTCTTCGGATTTCGTTTTGCATGTCTTCAATGCGGTTCAGCAGGTGGCGGATAGCGTCGATGCCCGCAACGTTGATTGAAAGGTCATAGTATAGATGGGCATAGCGCTCCACCTCCGCCAGCTGGTCGGCGGGGAAGCATCTGACGTTGTCTCTCACTTCCACGTCAATCAGGCCGTCCTCTCCCAGCATCATTACGAAATCAGGTTCGATGTGGCAGTGGGAACAATAATCGCTTATTATAATCAAATCGTTTTGCATACTCTTTCATTTTTAAGTTATCCTTGCTGCAATTGCCGGAAAAGCTCTTTTTGCTTATCTGTCAGGTTGGTCGGTATAGAAACGTGGTAGGTTACTATCAGGTCGCCGAAGCTGTTTTCTTGCTTGTAGACGGGAAATCCTTTGCCTTTCAAGCGGACCTTTGCATCGTTTTGCGTGCCAGGACGCACTTTCAGCTTCACTTGTCCGTCGAGTGTGCGGATTGTCACTTCGCCTCCCAATACGGCTGTGTACAAATCGATGTGGACGTTTGTGTACAAGTCGTTGTCTTTTCGTTTGAATTCCGGATCGTCTGCTATGGAGAAGGTGATATACAGATCGCCGTCCGGGCCTCCGTTCATTCCTTTTCCGCCGTGACCTTTCAGCTTGACGGTCTGCCTGTCGGCTACGCCTGCCGGAACGGTGATGCGCAGAGTCTCCCCGTTGACGGTGAACGTTTGCTTGTGCGTTGTTGCCGCTTCGCGAAGCGTGAGCGGGAGCTCCGCCTGTATGTCCTGTCCCCTGAATCCGGCACGCGCCTTTCCGCTCCCTCTTGTCCTTCCCTGTCCGAAAAGTTCTTCGAAGAAGTCGGAAAAGCCGCTCTCGCCTCCGAATCCGCTTGTAAAATGCCTGCCGTCGGCAGAGTACCAATATTCGGAGTGTCCTCCACCGCCGCCTTGTGCTTCGTATGCCTTCCGTTGCGCTTCAAATTCGTCCGCATGTTTCCATTGCTCGCCGTATTCGTCATATTTCTTGCGCTTTTCAGGGTCGCTCAACACCTCGTTGGCCTCGTTGATTTGCTGGAATTTCTCTTTGGCCGTCGGGTCGTTTGGGTTCAAGTCCGGATGGTATTTCCGGGCCAGCTGCCGAAACGCTTTCTTGATGTCGTCTTGATTCGCGTTCTTGTCAACCCCCAATGTTTTGTAATAGTCTATGTAAGCCATATCGTTTGTTGTTTTTATATTAAGCTACAGCAAACTTTATGCCGATTAGGGAAAACAAGCACTTTTTGTCATTTGTTTTTGTCGGTTTGCCGTTCATGTTTTTTTATGACGCGACAAAGTTTTATATCTTTGTGCCGATTCTGACATCTTGTCTGATTGTGTGAAATTATGAGGCTTATTCATCAACTAAAAATAGTGTTATGGGAAAAATTTTGCAAGAGTTCAAGAAGTTCGCCATGCGGGGCAATGTAATTGACATGGCGGTGGGTGTGATAATCGGCGGCGCTTTCGGGAAAATCGTATCGTCGTTAGTGGCGGACGTGATAATGCCGTTGGTCGGTTTGTTGGTGGGGGGAATCAACTTCAGCCAGCTCAAGTGGGTTATCAGACCCGCAGTGACGGACGGCGACAAGGTGGTTTCTCCTGAGGCTTCGCTGAATTACGGCAATTTTATCCAAGTCACTTTCGACTTCCTGATTATCGCCGCGTCTGTTTTCCTGATGGTGAAGGCTATCAACACGTTGAGCAGAAAGAAGAAGGAAGAAGCGGCTAAAGCCGTTCCGCCTGCTCCTTCGGCTGAAGAAAAGCTGCTTGCGGAGATTCGCGATTTGCTGAAAGAAAAGAAAGTCGGCTGATTTGAGGATGCAGTTGCATTTTGCAAACGAACGCCTCCGTCCGTCAGAAACGGGCGGCGGCGTTCGCTTGCGAAGTCGGGCGTGTCCGGGGCGTTTTGCGGGCGGCATTTTCTGGCAAGTTCTGCAAATAAATTCCGTCAAACGCTTTGCCAAGTCAAATAAAGCCGCTATCTTTGCAACCGATTTGTTCCGTGGAGGCTTGCAAAGCAATCGGAGAGACGGTTCGCCTTGCGGAGAAAACCCGTTTAAACAATAATTAAAAATGTACGTAATTGCAGAAATTAACGGTCAGCAGTTCAAGATTGAAGAAGGCAAAAGACTCTTCGTTCAGCACATACAGAACGTAGAGGCCGGAGCAACTGTTGAATTTGACAAGGTTTTGTTGGTTGACAACAACGGTGCTGTGACAGTAGGCGTTCCTACCGTAGAAGGAGCCAAGGTGGTATGCGAAGTGAAATCTCCGCTGGTAAAGGGCGACAAGGTGCTCGTGTTCCACAAGAAGAGAAGAAAAGGCTACAAGAAACTGAGAGGCCATCGCCAGCAGTTTACTGAGTTGACAATCAAACAAGTTATTGCTTAATCATTTAAAACGTAGAAGACAATGGCACATAAAAAAGGTGTAGGTAGTTCTAAGAACGGCCGTGAATCAGAAAGCAAACGATTAGGCGTTAAAATATTCGGCGGTTCTGTATGCAAGGCCGGAAACATCATTGTTCGTCAGAGAGGAACGGTTCACAATCCGGGCAACAACGTAGGTATGGGCAAAGACCACACTCTTTACGCGTTGATAGACGGAACTGTATGTTTCAAAAAGGGAGGCCCGAAAAACAGAAGCTATGTTTCTGTTCTTCCCTTCAAGGCCGAAGCGTAACTCCGTTTCAGGAAAGAAACTTAAAAAGCCGCTCCATCAGTCAAGGGGCGGCTTTTTTATTGCTAAAATTCGTATCTTTGCAAACGAACATTTTAATTCATTTTTTTACATGGAAAATAAGTACATCACAGTGGCATACAAGCTCTATGCCATTACTGACGGAGAAAAAGACTTGCTCGAAGAGGCTCCGGCCGAACATCCCTTCCAGTTCATTTCAGGCTTGGGATATACGCTCGACCGGTTTGAAAAGGAAATACTTGCCCTGAACAAGGGAGACCGTTTTAACTTTACCATTCCGTGTGCGGAGGCATACGGCGAACGCGATGAAGACAACGTAAGGCAGCTTTCCAAATCAGTGTTCTGCGGGCCCGACGGCAAATTTGACAGCGACAACATATTCGAGGGAAACATCATTATGATGAACGATGGGGAAGGGCACCGCTTCTATGCCAACGTGGGAGAGGTGACGGATGACAAAGTGGTTATCGACCTTAACCATCCCCATGCCGGAAAAGACTTGATTTTTGAAGGTTCCGTCATCGAAATGCGCGATGCGACCAACCGGGAGATCGAGGAAATTGTCAAAGCGATGACCGGAGGTTGCGGCGGAGGATGCGAAGGCTGCGGCGGAGGTTGCGGCGACCACGAATGCGGCGACCATGAGTGTGGCGACCACGGATGCGGTCATTGCCGGTAAAGTCTTGACGCTTTTGTTATGATGCTGATAGCGGACAGCGGCGCGACGAAAACAGATTGGGGAATGGGCGGGAGCCTTGCCGATTTCCGGCTTGTGCATACGGAAGGCATCAACCCGTTCCATCAGTCGGAAGAGGGTGTCGGGCGAATCATTGCGGAGCAGTTGGTTCCCCAGCTTCCTTGTCCGGCAGATGAAGTTTCGTGCATTTGTTTTTATGGCGCAGGCTGCACTCCTGAGAAATCGGAGTCTGTTGTCCGTCCCTTGCGCAGTCTGTTTCCGTCTTGCGGAGATATCCAAGTGGAAAGCGATTTGCTCGGTGCGGCAAGGGCTTTGTGCAAGCACGAACCGGGCATTGCCTGCATTCTGGGTACCGGCTCGAACTCATGCCTTTACGACGGGGACAGAATCGTGGACAACATACCGCCGTTGGGTTACGTGCTGGGCGATGAAGGGAGCGGCGCCTGTATCGGCAAACGCTTTTTGGGCGACTGCATGAAACGCCGGCTTCCGCAAGACATCTTCGACGGCCTGCTTGCAGAGTATCGTCTCACTCCTTCGCAGATATTGGAGCATGTGTATCGGATGCCCCAGGCAAACCGTTTTTTAGCCGGATTTGCACCTTATATATATAAGTGTAGAAACATTCCGGCTGTGCGCCGTTTTCTTATTGGATGTTTCGATGACTTTTTTCGCAGAAATGTGTATCTTTACGGGAACAAATGGCCGGTTTCGTTTGTTGGCTCTGTAGCGTGGCATTTTCAGGAGGAAATCAGAGAGAGTGCCGCTGCATTCGGTTTCGCCGTTTCGCGGTTTTTGAAAAGCCCTATCGGCGAACTGGCCAAATACCATTTGGAAAATATTCACACTTAATATTTACCGTTATGAAGAACTGGAAAATGGAAGCTGTCATCCTGGCTGTCGGATTGGTGCTGCTGGGAGTATTCATCGAAAGAGGGCTCAGCGAGTTTGCCCAAAGAGACAGAAGTGTAAACGTGAAAGGGCTGGCGGAGATGGAGGTGCCTGCCGACAAGGTGACATGGCCTCTCGTCTACAAGAGTTTGGGCAATGACTTGAATGCGCTTTACGACAATATCAAACGTTCGAACCAGACTATTCTCGAATTTCTGAAGGAAAAGGGCATTGATGAAAAGGAAATCAGCGTCAATGCACCGGATATAATCGACTTGAAGGCAGAACGCTACAGCAACAATGATTCGCCTTATCGTTACAATGTTACTTCCGTCATTACCGTCACTTCTTCTAAAGTGGATTTGGTACGCAAGCTCATTAGCGAACAAGGAGAACTGTTGAAGCGCGGAATCGCCATTACGGGCGGGGATTACCGCTATAATGTGTTGTATGAATACACCAGTCTCAACGCAATCAAGCCCGGCATGATTGAGGAAGCCACCAAGAATGCGCGTGAAGCGGCCGAGAAATTCGCGAAAGATTCTGAAAGCGAACTCGGAAAAATCGTTCGGGCCAATCAAGGCCAGTTCAGCATTACCGATCGCGATGGAAATACACCGTATATAAAGAAGGTGCGCGTAGTGACAACTGTCGAATATTCGCTGGAAGACTGACGTAAAGGCTGACGCGAAGCGGGAAAAGAAAAAGAAAAAAAGGCTGCAAAGGTTTTAATATTCAGGAAAATATTATACCTTTGCAGCCGATTTAGATCAATATAAAGTCTAACACAATTAATTATTTAAACAACTTATTTTTATTTAATGGAAAACTTGAAAGAGGTACATCCTATTGAAGACTTCAATTGGGATGCTTATGAAAACGGCGAAACGCTGTCGAACGTAAGCAAAGAAGATCAGGAAAAGGCTTATGACAACACCCTGAACAAGGTGGGCGACCACGAAGTGGTTGACGGTACGGTAATCGCAATGAACAAACGCGAAGTTGTAGTCAATATCGGCTACAAGTCAGACGGTATCATTCCGTTGAGCGAATTTCGCTATAATCCGGATTTGAAGGTAGGCGACACTGTAGAAGTGTACATCGAAAATCAGGAAGACAAAAAAGGCCAGCTGGTTCTGTCGCACAAGAAAGCGCGTGCTACTCGTTCTTGGGACCGCATCAACGCTGCGCTTGAAAACGAAGAAATTATTAAGGGCTACATCAAGTGCCGCACGAAGGGCGGTATGATTGTTGACGTGTTCGGCATAGAAGCGTTCTTGCCGGGTTCTCAGATCGATGTGAAGCCTATCCGCGACTACGATGTATTCGTAGGCAAGACTATGGAGTTCAAGGTTGTCAAGATCAACCAGGAATTCAAGAATGTGGTTGTTTCTCACAAGGCTCTTATCGAAGCCGAATTGGAACAGCAGAAGAAAGAAATCATCAGCAAGCTCGAAAAAGGCCAGGTGCTCGAAGGCACTGTCAAAAATATCACTTCTTACGGTGTGTTTATCGACTTGGGCGGCGTAGACGGTCTGATTCATATTACAGATTTGTCGTGGGGCCGTGTAAGCGATCCGCATGAAGTAGTACAGCTTGACCAGAAGCTGAACGTAGTTATTCTTGACTTCGATGACGAGAAGAAACGTATCGCTTTGGGTCTGAAGCAGCTGACTCCGCATCCGTGGGATGCTCTTGATCCGAACTTGAAAGTAGGCGACCACGTGAAGGGCAAAGTTGTCGTTATGGCTGACTATGGAGCGTTTATTGAAATCGCTCCGGGCGTTGAAGGTCTGATTCACGTATCTGAAATGTCTTGGTCACAACACCTGCGTTCTGCCCAGGACTTCATGAAAGTGGGTGACGAAGTGGAAGCCGTTATCTTGACTCTCGATCGTGAAGAACGCAAGATGTCTTTGGGTATCAAGCAGCTGAAACCGGATCCATGGGAAACTATCGAAGAAAAATATCCTGTAGGCTCCAAACATACTGCAAAGGTTCGCAACTTCACTAACTTCGGCGTATTCGTAGAAATTGAAGAAGGTGTTGACGGTTTGATTCACATTTCTGACTTGTCATGGACGAAGAAGATTAAACATCCGTCAGAGTTCACTCAGATTGGTGCAGATATCGATGTAGTGGTTCTGGAAATTGACAAGGAAAACCGTCGTTTGAGCTTGGGTCACAAGCAATTGGAAGACAATCCGTGGGATGTATTCGAAACAGTATTCACTGTAGGTTCTATTCACGAAGGCACTATCGTAGAAATGTTGGACAAGGGTGCTGTCGTAGCTCTGCCTTATGGTGTGGAAGGTTTTGCAACTCCGAAACACTTGGTTAAGGAAGACGGTACGCAGGCTCAGTTGGATGAGAAACTGCAGTTCAAGGTAATTGAATTCAACAAGGATGCAAAACGCATCATCCTGTCTCACAGCCGTATCTTTGAGGATGTAGCCAAAGCTGAAGAAAAGGCTGAAAAGAGAGCCAAGAAGTCGGCTAAGAAAGAAGAAACTCCGATGATTCAGAATCAGGCAGCTTCTACTACATTGGGAGACATCGATGCTCTGGCAGCTTTGAAAGAACAGTTGGAAGGCAAGAAATAATCTTTGAGATTATTGACTCCAATAATTGCCCGGCCATTCACCTGCAAAGGCGAATGGCCGGGTTTGTTTTTGTTATAGATTGTTTTCATTTCCAAATGCGGAGTTCTGCACTGCATTTCTTTTTGGTAACTTTGCAGACGCAAAAAACAAAAAATTATGACAAAACAAAACTCAAGTATCTTTATTCTTATCTTTTTGGGAATGCTCACTGCATTCGGTCCGTTCGTTACGGACATGTATCTGCCTACACTTCCTGAGATGGCAAACAGTTTTAATACAACGTCGTCATTGGTACAGCTCAGTCTGACGGCGAGCATGATCGGTTTGGCGGGAGGACAATTGTTCTTCGGTCCCTTAAGCGACAAATACGGGAGACGGCCTCTGTTGATTATGGGAATGTGTCTTTTCCTTATCTCCACCATCGGTTCCATCTATTCGCAAAGCATCATGCAATTTGTGGGATGGCGGCTGGTGCAAGGCATCGCAGGGGCGAGCGGCATCGTAATCTCGCGTTCCGTGGCTACGGACAAATACAGCGGGCGTGAACTGGCAAAAATGATGGGCATCATCGGAGCTATCAACGGAGTGGCTCCCGTGGCCGCTCCTATCGGTGGAGGATTTTTGGCCGGGAGCATAGGCTGGACAGGCATATTCTGGTGTCTTTTCGTTATAGGAGTTCTGCTGTTGGCCGGAAGTTTGCATTTCAACGAATCGCTGTCCGTTGCCCGAAGGAAGCAGACTGATTGGAGCGGTTTGTTTCTGAACTTCGGGACAGTTCTGCGCAACCGCAGATATGCGACGTATGTGCTGTTGTTCAGTTTCTGCCACATCGTTTTGTTTGCCAACATTGCGTCTGCCCCTTTCATCATGCAGCAACATTACGGGTTTACTCCGATGCAGTTCAGCGTTTGTTTCGGAGTAAATGCAATGGCCATCGTGTTCGCTTCCGCATGGTCGATGAAATTCAGGCATCTTGAAGTGGTGGCGTTCAGGGGGTGCCAATGTATGACGGGATTCGCTTTTCTGCTCCTGATAGCATTGGGCAGTTCTTGCAGTTTCTGGATATACGAGGCGTTGCTCCTTTGCCTGCTTGTCACGTTGGGCCTGACGTTCACTTCTGCCAACACATTGGCTATGGACTCTGAACGCAGAAACGCGGGCGTCGCTTCCGCATTGTTGGGCGCGCTTGGGTTCACATTCGGCGGCGTTGTTCCGCCTCTTGTCGGCGTGGGCGACATCATGCTTTCCACCGGCATTGTTTTCGTGGCCGGAGCGTCTGGCGCATTGCTGTGCGCACGTCATGCTTTCCAGTCAATGGTAAACCGCAAAAAGCAAATCTGCAAGTGCCAGTTGTCCTGACAAAACATTTTGTCTTTCGAATGTGTCCTGTTTTTCATTTTTGTTTTTAACTTTGTGGTTCAATCTTAAAGGCAAAATGAAAAACAGATTTCTTATAACGGCGATAAGCATACTTTTCTCTGTCCGGCTATTTGCTGATGGGGGCGTCGACATCCTGCTCCGAGAGCTGGATGAAACCATACTTCAGAGGCAAACCTATATTGAAAACAAGGAAAAAGAATTGTCTCGGCTGCAAAACAGGCTCAAACATGCCAGCACAGAAGAACAACGCTATAAGATTCTGATAGAACTTTACGACGAATACCGTTTGTTCAACGCTGACTCTACTATTCATATCGTGCGCGAACTTCATGAAGCGGCGACCAAAACATCCAATAAAGAATATATATATAATGCCCGTCTTAGTCTGGCGGAAACGTTAGGGGTTGCCGGGATGTTTGCAGAGGCTTTGGATATCCTTAAAGATATACATCCGTCGAGTTTGCCGGAATACCTTTTGCCTTACTATTATCATGTGTACAGAACCATTTACGGATACATGGGAGACTATGCGGTCACCCCTTCACAAAAACAGCTTTACAACAAGCTGACCGACGCATACCGTGATTCGATTCTTATCGTTAACGATCCGGAATCGACGGCTTATCAGATTGTAAAGGCAGACCAATATAATGTACATGGGGAATGGGACAAGGCGATAAGAATGCTGGAAGAATACACAAAGTTCCATCAATTGCAAATTCACGATGAGGCCATGCTCATGTTCACCCTTTCCGAATCATACAAGCTGAAAGGCGATGACGAGAACCGCAAGCGGTGTCTGCTGGCCTCTTCCATCAATGACTTGAAATCGGCCATCCGCGAATATTCCGCCCTGCGCGAACTGGCCGTCATGCTCTACCGCGACGGAGACATCGACAGGGCATATACGTGTATAAAACTTTGTATGGAAGACGCATCCATCTGTAATGCACGTCTGCGGATTGTGGAAGTCCTTGACCTCTTCCCCGTAATCAACGATGCATACCAGCAGGAAAAGGAAGCCCAGCAAAATAAGCTCAAGATTATGCTGTGCATAATTCTTGCACTGTCCCTGTGCCTGTCGGCAGGCATCTGTTATATGTACAAACAGATGAAAAGGCTGGCACTGGCGCGCAGACAGGTGGTTGAAGCCAACGACAAGCTCAAACAGGCGAACAACGACCTGCACTTGTCAAATACCAAACTGCAGGAGGCCAACTATTCGTTGGCGGAAAACATCAATCTGAAGGAGGTCTACATCGGCAGATACATGGACCAATGCTCCACTTATATAGACAAGATGGATGAATACCGGAAAAGTCTGGGAAAGATAGCGGCCGCCGGAAAACTGGAAGAACTTTTCATGAAACTGAAATCCACGCAATACATAGATGACCAGTTGAAAGACTTTTATGAGAATTTCGACCAAACCTTCCTGCAGCTCTTCCCCTACTTTGTCGAAGAGTTCAACAAGCTGCTGGCTGAAGATGAACAGATTCATTTGAAAAATCCGGAACGGCTCAATACAGAGCTTCGCATATTCGCTTTGATAAGACTTGGCATAACCGACAGCATCAAGATAGCCCAGTTCCTGCGTTATTCCGTCACTACAATCTACAACTACCGGACCAAGGCGCGGAACAAGGCAAAAGGAGATCGTGATGAGTTCGAAAAGAATGTAATGAGAATAGGCTATAATTAAAAGGAAACAGTACCGAAAACGCTCCCTACACACTACTTTTTCCATTACGTAACCTATTTGTAACACTTTATACAACAGATGGTTAAATTCATACAGGAGGCCTGCCTCACTACTTTTTCAGTTGAAATCAAAAAAGCGTTGAATATAAAAGGATAGATTTGCACTACCTGATTCCCATATCGGGTTTCATTCCTTTTATATATTAATTTAAAGTCTAATTTTATGCGAAACAATGCTTTTACTTCTCTGAAGAAAAGACGGATGCTCACCCTGTTCGGGGGCTTGTTGATAACAGCAAGCGCATTCGGTCAGGACCTCACCATTTCGGGTACTGTACTTGACTCTGCCGGGGAACCGGTCATTGGAGCGAATGTCGTCCAGCAGGGCACGACAAACGGAGTGATTACCGACCTTGACGGGAAATTCTCCTTAAATGTCCCCAAAGGAAGTGTGCTTTCTATATCCTACATCGGATATACGGGCCAGAACGTAACGGTCACAGGCAACCAGCCAATCGTAATTACGCTGGAAGACGACACGGAACTGCTTGACGAGGTAGTGGTAATCGGTTACGGAACCATGAAGAAAAGCGACCTGACAGGAGCGGTCGGCTCTGTGGGGGCAAAAGACATCCGCAACTCACCGACCAGCAACATCGGACAGGCACTGCAGGGAAAAGTGGCCGGACTTCAGATCGTAGACAGCGGGAAACCCGGAGACAACGTAACAATCCGCGTGCGCGGTATCGGGTCTATCAACGACAGCAACCCGCTGATTGTCATCGACGGTGTACCTACCGACTTGGGACTGAATGCCATCAACATGGCCGACGTTGACCGTGTGGATGTATTGAAAGACGCATCGGCAACTGCCATCTATGGTTCCCGTGGTGCGAACGGAGTAGTCATGATTACCACACGCAAGGGAGAAAGCGGGAAAGGCAAGCTCTCATTCAGCGGAAAATGGGCCATACAGAACGTGACCAACCAGCCCGAAATGCTGAATGCGCAGCAATACGCAGCTTACAGCAACGACATGCTGTCTGCTGCAGGACAGTCCACCAATCCGCTGTGGACAGATCCAAGCAGTCTGACACAAAGCACAAACTGGCTGGACGAAATGTTCCGCACGGGCGTCACACAGAATTATACCCTCAGCTACTCCGGCGGAAACGAGAAATCACACTATTACATTTCAGGAGGTTTCGTCAACCAGACCGGTACGGTGGAGACTGTCAGCTACCGCCGTTTCACCTTCCAGGCCAATACAGACTCACAGGTGCTGAGTTGGCTGAAGTTCTCGAACAACCTGACTTTCTCTACAGACAGGAAGAAACAGGGAAGCTACAGCATAGCCGATGCGATGAAAGCTCTTCCCACCCAACCGGTGAAAACGGAAGACGGGGGCTGGAGCTATCCGGGCTATCCGGACTATGACAACCGCTCGCAGGCCAACTGGTACGGAACAGTGCGCAACCCCATCGGCCCGATGTACACCGACAACAGCGAAACTAACGGCTACAATTTCCTGGCCAACATTTCGGCGGAAATCAAGTTCTGCGACTGGCTGCAGTTCAAGAGTACATTCGGATACGACGCGAAGTTCTGGTTCAGCGACAATTTCTTCCCGAAATACGACTGGACAGCATCCGGCGAAACCGGAGAAAGCAGCAAATACCAGAGCAGCGACAAATCGTTCACTTACCTGTGGGATAACTATTTCACGTTCAACAAGGATTTCGGCAAGCATCACGTGGATGCCATGGTCGGAAGTTCCGCACAATGGAACAAGTACGACTACATGAACGGCAATGTCTCCGGTTTCCTGTTCGATGATTTCAACCAGCTTTCAAACGCCAAGGAAATAACGAGTTTCACCGGAAGCATGAACGAATGGGCATTGCTCTCATACATGGCCCGCGTCAACTACAACTACGATGACAAGTATCTCATTACGGCTACCGTCCGTCGCGACGGTTCTTCGCGGTTCGGAGAGAACAACCGCTGGGGAACTTTCCCGTCCGCTTCTTTGGCATGGCGCATCTCGAAAGAATCATGGTTCCCGCAAAGCAATGTCGTTTCCGACCTCAAGCTGCGCGCCGGATACGGTGTGACCGGTAACCAGGCTTCCATCGGGAACTACGATTTCGCAGCCCTGTTCGACATACGGAAGTATGCGTTCGGCGGGAAAGTGGTGGACGCGCTGACCACTACCAGTCTCTATAACCCCGACATCCGCTGGGAAGCCATCCATCAGGCCAACATCGGTATCGACCTGAGCCTGTTCAACTCACGCATCAACCTGTCGGTGGACGGATACATCAAGAACACCAAAGACATGCTCGTGGAGGCTTCCGTACCCATCACGGCCGGGTTTGACGAAACGGTCTCAAGCTGCAAGACCAATGCCGGAAAGGTGCGCAACAAGGGTTTCGAGCTGGCTTTGCACACTTATAACTTTACGGGAAATGAATTCAGTTGGGACACCGGCCTGAACGTGACCTACAACAAGAATGAAATAGTCGACCTGAACAGCGACATTCCGATGACGCGGAACGAACTGGGAGGCGAGCACGTGACCCGACTGGCCAACGGTTTCCCGATCAACACGTTCTATGGATACGTAACCGACGGCATCTTCCAGAACCAGGAGGAAATAGACGCCCATGCTTTCCAGAGCACGGAGACACGTCCGGGCGACATCCGCTTCAAGGACCTGAACAACGACGGGAAAATCAACGAGGAAGACCGCACCACCATCGGAGACCCGAATCCGAAATGGATATTCTCCATGACAAACAATCTGAGCTACAAAGGGTTCGACCTGTCAGTCTATCTACAGGGCGTGAGCGGAAACGACATCTTCAACGCGAACAACATCAGCAACGAAGGAATGGCAGGAGCAGCCAACCAGACCACGGCCGTACTCGACCGATGGACGGGCGAAGGGACAAGCTACACCATGCCGCGGGCCATCCTGAACGACCCGGCGAAGAACAACCGCAACTCAGACAGATGGGTGGAGAACGGTTCTTATCTCCGCATAAAGAACATCACGTTAGGCTACAACTTCCCGAAGAAATGGATCAGCAAGCTGACACTGGAGAACGCGCGCATATTCGTATCCTGCGAGAACGTGGCCACCATCACCAGCTATTCCGGTTTCGACCCGGAAGTGGACGTGAACGGTATCGACAACAACCGGTACCCTATTTCAAGGACATTCAGCCTTGGACTTAATTTCAACTTCTAACCACTAAAAGTAATGCCGATTATGAAACGTCTATTTTATATTTTTACCGCAGCAACACTGCTGACGTGCTCGTCCTGCAGCGACTTTCTGGAAAAATATCCGCAGGACTCGCCTAACGTGAACATGCCGGTGAACGACGAACTTGCCATCGCCATGACAAACGGATGCTACCAGTCGCTCCAGTCAATGAACCTTTACAACCAGCGCATCTGGACACTCGACATCTGTGCGGGGAACAGCGAAGTGGGCGGCGACCCGTCTACCGGAACCGACGGTGTGGAGACCAAAGAAATCGCCAACTTCTACGCCACTCCCACAAACAATCTGGCTGTCGGCGTATGGCGCGGGGGATATACCGGAATAGGAAACTGCAACACGACGCTGCAGACGCTTTCTGAAAATGCAGGGAACATTGACCCCGAAACGCTGAACCGCTGTCTGGGCGAAGCCTATTTCCTTCGCGCCCACTATTATTTCATCCTTGTGCGCTGCTTCGGCGGAGTGCCTGTCCGCACGGCACCGGCTGAAGTGAGCGATCCGAAAGACATCGCACGCAACAGTGTCACCGAGGTGTACGACCTGATTATCAAGGACTGCAAGGAAGCCGTCGACCGTCTGCCGCAGAAAAGCGAACTGGCTCCGGCCGACATGGGGCGGGCCACAAAAGACGCGGCATGCACCCAGCTGGCGAAAGTGTATCTGACATTGGCTTCGTATGGAGACACCTATCAGTCGCTCGCGCCTGAAGAGGGGTTCTATCAGGCTGTAGCCAATCTTTGCGACCAGGTGAAGGATATGGGATACGACCTCAGCCAATACAAGTATGAAGACCTCTGGAACGAGAACCTCATCAACAACAAGAACAGTGCCGAATCAATCTTTGAAGTACAGTATTCCGGAGAGAACGCCGGAACGGGAGGATTCTGGGCCAACGACGGACAGTCGTCCTGGTGCTCCACCTATATGGGGCCCCGCAACTCAGGGTTCACTTACGGCTCCTACGGATGGAACCAGCCGACTGACGAGTTCTTCAACGCTTACGAAGCGGGAGACATCCGCAAGGACATCACCGTGCTCTATGAAGGATGTCCGAAATTCGACGGAAAGGAATACAAGGCAAGCTACGCCTTCATGACAGGCCGCAACGTGCGCAAGTTCCTCATCCCCATGTCGCTGAATCTGTATCAGGATGCGGAGACATGTCCGCAGAACTTCATCGTTTACCGGTATGCGGACGTGCTGCTGATGAAGGCGGAGGCGTTGAACGAACTGGGAGAAACGGCGCAGGCGCAGGAACCGCTGAACATTGTCCGTAACCGTGCAGGACTGAGCAACTATACAGGCACCGACAAGGGGGAGATGAAGGAAAAGATCATCCACGAACGCCGTATGGAACTGGCTTTCGAAGGACACCGCTGGTTCGACCTGATCCGCATCGACGGAGGGGACTATGCGTTGAAATTCTTCCAGTCTATCGGAAAGACCAACGCCACCAAAGACCGTCTGCTGCTTCCTATCCCGCAAGTGGAAATGGACGCGAACGAGCTGATGAAGCAGAATCCGGGATATTGACGGACGCTTTTCTGAAAGATGCCCTGTTTTCTGAAAAAGACAGGCGGTTTCCTTGAACAAGACGACCGCTTTTCTTGAACAAGACGGGCGTTCATTTCAGAACAGACGAACGCCTGACTAATATTTATAAACAACTTTTACTTACCGATTATGAAACTAAGAAATATATTCACACGGACAGGACTGTTGGCTGGCATGATTTGCCTTTTCGCATCCTGCGCTGACGAACTGGCCGAGCTCAACAAGGGCTACGACACGCTGACACTGACCGCCGACAAACAGGAAATCAATCTGAAGGAAGCGGATGCCTCACAGACGGCTGTCACGCTGACATGGACAAGCGGAACGAACTACGGAACCGGTGCCCGTCTGAACTATACGCTGACATTAGACAATGCAGCCGGGGACACCGGAGCGGAACCCTTGTTCGACAAGCGGTTCAACGACCAGGAGCTTTCGTATGCGTTCACGGTCCGCGAACTGAACGACTACCTGCACAATGCGGGAATCAGTCTCAACTATGGCGAGACGCTTGACCTCCGCACTACGCTTACAGCCGAGGTGACAGGCTATGAGGAATACACGCAAACCTCATCCCTGACGCTGAAGGTGACGACTTATGAACCCGTATCGGAAACCCTCTACCTGTGCGTTGACGCTGCAAATGCAGGAGATCCGAATGATATGCTGGCTCTCTCGCTCGAAAACAACCAGCAGCCGGGCATATTCAGCATCGTAACTAACCTGACCGCCGGAGACGAATTCAAATTCTTTACGGAAAGAGATTTCACGTCAACCGCATACGTCCGTGCTGCCGACAGCGGAACGGGGCTTGCCGACGGTTCGGTTTGTCCGATAGTAAAGAAAACGGATGAAAGCGTAGGCGATTTGAATTTTACCGTCAGCGAAACCGAGCTTTACAAACTTACCGTCAATCTGCTGGACAACACACTGAGTGTGCTGAAGTCAGAGCCGCTCGCTCCGGCATACGACATGATTTATTTTGTGGGCAGCTTCAACAACTGGAGCTTCGACCCGATGAAGAAAGACCCCGTAAATCCTTTCGTGTTCCTCTATAGCAGGAATTTCGAATGGGTGGCCGACGGAGAATTCAAATTCGGGACAATGCCGGGAAGCTGGGACAACATGTACATGGCCACACAGGACAAAGCTCCTTACACGGACCAGAACGTCAAGCTGGGAGGAACCGACCAGAAATGGGTACTGAAAGAAGAAGAATGCGGAAAGGTCTACAAGATACGCCTTGACATTACCGACGGAAAAGAAAAGATGATCATGACTCCGTTCGAGCCTTATGAGATGATATATTTAGTCGGAGATGCCGCACCAAGCGGATGGGAAATAAAAGATGCCACTCCGATGACCGAAACAGATGAATACACCTTTACTTGGACAGGTGACTTGAATACCGGAGAAATCAAATTCAGTTGTGATAAAAAAGAAAGTTGGAACGGCGTATGGTTCATGGCCGCTCAAAGCGGAGAAGAATTCACTCCGGGCAACCACACCATGTATCTGATTGACAAGTCAGACCCCAATTACGGCTCACTCGACAACAAATGGAAGGTAATGGAAGCCGGGAAATATACCATCACGCTGAATCAAGCGACTGAAATACTCACCATTGTAAAAAACTAAAAGAATAATACACCATGAAAAAGATATTTTATCTGGCATGTTGCTTCATGCTTTTCTCTTCGTGCAAAGACGACAATGCGACAATCGGAGTCAATCCGTCAGACCACTCCGGAGGGGATGTGGCGACAAGTGTAATCGCCGGAACGGAAATCGGACTTCAGACGGACAAGGCTTGCTATGCTCCGGGCGAGAGCGTTACGTTCACAGCCGACGGGCAAGTGCCTGCCGGTGCCAAGATACGTTACCGTCAGTTGGGGGAAGTGGTCGCAGAACAGGACTACACCGGCAACTCATGGAGCTGGACGCTTCCGGAAAAGGATTTCACCGGCTATATGGTTGAAATTTATTCATCCTCGAACGACACCGAAACCATCTACGGCACCATTGCCGTGGATGCGTCGAGCGACTGGAAGCGTTTCCCGCGATACGGGTTCGTGGCAGACTTCGGGCAGAAGTCAGACGAAACTATCCGGGAGGAAATGGACTATCTGAACCGTTGTCACATCAACGGCGTGCAGTTCCAGGACTGGCACAACAAGCATCACTGGCCGCTCGGCAGCACACTTGACGGACAGATTCTCGATATGTATAAAGACATTGCCAACCGGGACGTATATACGGAAACCATCCGGAAATACATTGATGTGCAACATGCCTACGGAATGCAGTCCATCTTCTATAATCTCTGCTTCGGCGCACTCTCCGACGCACGTGAAGACGGAGTCAGCGACGCATGGGGCCTGTATAAAGACTATGCAGCCAAGACACGCGACTTCCACGACCTTCCGGACGGATGGAAAAGCGACATTTATTTGGTCGATCCGGGAAACCTTGCATGGCAGAAGTATCTGGTTGAACGGAATACGGAAGTCTACAGCCAGTTCGATTTCGACGGATACCAGATTGACCAGTTGGGCGACCGTGGCACTGTATTCAACGTGTACGGAAAAGAGGTTGACCTTCCGGGAGGATATGCCTCGTTCATCAAGGCCATGAAAACGGCCCACCCGGACAAGCGGCTGGTCATGAATGCAGTCAGCAGATACGGAAGCAAGAATATCGCGCAGACAGGTGCCGTAGACTTCCTCTACAACGAAGTGTGGGGCAAGGACGCGGACCGTACCGAAGCGAAATTCAGCCACCTCAAGCAAATCATCGATGAGAACGCAGAATATAGCAACAACCAGCTGAACACAGTGTTTGCCGCCTACATGAACTACCGGCTTGCAGACAATAAAGGAGAGTTCAACACGCCGGGAGTACTGCTTACGGATGCCGTAATGTTTGCATTGGGCGGCTCGCATCTGGAACTTGGCCCGCACATGCTCTGCAAGGAATATTTCCCGAACAACAACCTGAGCATGAGCGAAGAACTGAAAAGCGAAATCATACATTATTACGATTTCCTGACTGCCTACCAGAACGTGCTGCGTGACGGAGGAACGCTCCACACCTCTGTAGACATCACTTCAGCCGACGGGAAATTTGCCGTCAGCCAGTGGCCTCCGCAGAAAGAAACGTTGTGTACCATAGGCCGCAGCCTGCAAGACAAGGACATCATCCATCTGCTCAACTTCTCGCAGGCGGACAGTGACGAGTGGAGGGATGACGACGGAACGATGCCCGAACCCGCTCTCGTGCAGAACCCGCAGTTCAGTTTCCGTCCGACCCGTGCCGTGAAAGGCATCTGGATGGCATCGCCCGACTTCGCCGGAGGTGCCTTGTGCCCCATCGGATTCAAAGTGAACGGTGACTACCTTGACTTCACGCTGCCCTCACTGAAATACTGGGATATGCTGATAATCGAATACAAATGAACCCAATTAAAACTATTATCATGAAACTCAAACTTACATTTGCCGCACTTCTGATGGGGGCAGTCGCCTCACATGCGGAAGTCATCCAATCGCCCAACGGCCGGATAGCTGTAGACTTCCAGTTGAAGGACGGAGTGCCAACCTACAAAATCGATTACAAGAATCTGCCTGTCATCAAGGAAAGCAAGCTGGGACTGGAGCTGCGTGACGGGAACAACCTGACGGACGGCTTCGAGCAGATCAAGGTTTCGACATCTTCTTTCGACGAGACATGGCAACCCGTATGGGGAGAAGTGAAGGAGATACGCAACCATTACAATGAACTGGTTGCCGAGCTGAAACAACCGTCAACCGACCGCTACATGAACATCCGGTTCCGTGTCTACGACGACGGTGTGGGATTCCGCTATGAGTTCCCGCAACAGAAGAACCTGGTCTACTTCACCGTAAAGGAAGAACGCACCCAGTTTGCCATGACCGGTGACCACACGGCATGGTGGATTCCGGGAGACTATGACACACAGGAATATGACTACACAAAATCCAGACTGTCGGAAATCCGCGGATTGTTGCGCGGTGCCGTGACATCCAACGCTTCACAGACTGTCTTTTCGGATACCGGAGTGCAGACTTCGCTCCAGATGAAAACAGACGAGGGACTGTACATCAACCTGCATGAAGCGGCACTTGTGGACTATTCGTGCATGCATTTGAATCTGGATGACAAGAATCTGATTTTCGAATCGTGGCTGACTCCGGATGCGGAAGGCTACAAGGGACGGCTGCAGGCTCCCTGCCATTCGCCCTGGCGCACGGTGATTGTGTCGGACGATGCGCGCGACATTCTCGCCTCACACCTTATCCTGAACCTGAACGACCCCTGCAAACTGGAAGACACTTCATGGATCAAGCCTGTCAAGTATGTAGGCGTATGGTGGGAAATGATTACGGGGAAAGGAAGCTGGTCGTACACGAACGCACTTCCGTCGGTCAAGCTGGACAACTGCGACTACAGTAAATTGCCTGCGAACGGAACGCACTCGGCCAACAACGACAATGTGAAGCGGTACATCGACTTCGCCGCCAAGCATGGATTCGACCAGGTGCTCGTGGAAGGATGGAATATCGGTTGGGAAGACTGGTTCGGGAACCAGAAGGATTACGTCTTCGATTTCACAACCCCCTACCCCGACTTCGACATCAAGATGCTGAACGAGTATGCCCATGCCAAAGGCGTGCGGCTGATGATGCACCACGAAACTTCCAGCTCGTCGCGCAACTACGAACGTCATCTTGAAGCGGCTTATCAGCTGATGAACAAATATGGCTACAACTCGGTGAAGAGCGGCTATGTGGGGAACATGCTCCCGTATGGCGAACACCACTACGGACAATGGATGAACAACCATTATCTGCACTGTGTGAAGGAGGCTGCGAAACATAAGATTATGGTAAACGCGCATGAAGCCGTCCGTCCCACCGGACTGTGCCGCACCTATCCGAACCTGATAGGCAACGAGTCGGCACGCGGAACCGAATATCAGGCATTCGGCGGAAGCAAGCCCTTCCATACGGCAATACTTCCGTTCACCCGCCTGCAGGGAGGTCCGATGGACTATACGCCGGGAATCTTTGAAATGGACATTGAAAAAATCAACCCGAACAACCATTCGCACGTAAACGCTACCATCGCCAACCAGCTGGCTCTGTATGTAACGATGTACAGCCCCCTGCAGATGGCGGCCGACCTGCCGGAGAACTATGAACGGTTCATGGATGCGTTCCAGTTCATCAAGGACGTTGCGTTGGATTGGGACGAGAGCAGATACCTTGAAGCGGAGCCGGGCGAATACATCACCGTGGCACGCAAGGCCAAAGGCACCGGCAACTGGTTTATGGGATGCGTGGCAGGCGAAAAGCCTCACACTTCGGAGGTCACGCTGGATTTCCTCGACAAGGACAAGAAATACATCGCCACAATCTATGCCGACGGAAAGGATGCGGACTACAAGACCAACCCGCAGTCGTATACAATCCGGAAAGGCATCGTGACCTGCAAGACAAAACTTAATCTGAAAGCTGTCACCGCCGGAGGATATGCAATAAGCATCATGGAGGTAAAAGACAAAGCCGAACTGAAAGGTCTGAAAAAGCTCTGAACAGAGTAGCCTTCGGACAAAAGCATAACAGAACCGGGACTGCAACAGATGGGAAAATGATTCTCATTCTGTGCAGTCCCGGTCTCTTTTTATTCTATCGTTCTTAAAACAGGAATTTCTCCAATTTCATGTCTGACAGACTCTGGATTTTCGGAACCAAGGTCGTGAAATGCACCGACTGTTCGTGTGCGCTCAAACATTCGGTGTCTTTCCAGGTCTCGCAAATCATCAGGACATCAGGGCGGGTTGCGCTTTGGAACAAATCGTATGCGATGCAACCCTTATCCTTCAAAGAAGCGGCAACAAGTTCCTTTGCAGCTTCAACTACAGCGGCATGATTCTTTTCTTCCGCCTGAATGAAAACGTTAAGTCTGATCATATATAGTTGTTTTTAAATTACCATTCCACGAATTTTCCGCGCGCTTTGCGTTCTTTCAGCAGTTCTTGCAGATGCGCATTCTTTGAGTGGGCGATGAACCGGCGGCCGAAGATGTTCGGGATGGCTACTCCTAAGGAGATACATAAGATGATGAGCCCCGAATTGACCCCGCTCTCGAATGCTTTCATCAGCGGAGTAACTTGTTCTGCGGTTTGCACGTTCATGTTGATCAGCCCGAAAAGCATACGGTACATCAGCACTCCGGGAATCATCGGGATGACCGAAGGAATTGTCAATACGTGGTTCGGCACGTGAAACCAGTGGACGGCTTTAATGGTAATCAGACTCACGACCACCGCACCGGTGAACGAGCCGATAACCAGCCCCATGTCTAAGCCGATGTTGTCCGTGCTCGGCCCAAGGTTGACGAAGTTGCGCGTGCAGACGGCAATGATGCCTCCGATTGCCACTACCCACAGCAGGCGGCGTTGGATGTTGAATATCATCGAGAAGCCCATTGCCGAGATTGCCGCTGCCACGGCATACTCCAGATAACTGTGGTGGGGAACCATGCTGATGGTGGGGAAGAAGTTGTCCACTTGGCAGAGTTTCACGGCAAACGCGATGCCGAAAGCCATTGCCGAAACCATCAGCAGCGTGTTCACTGCCCGCACGATACCTACTTGGATGTAGTTGTCGAGCATGTCGTCTACGAAGTTTATCAGAGGAACGCCCGGCACGATGAACAGTGCGCAGGCCAGCAGCGGATGCCAGGGGGTGGAAGTCCATCCGTCAGGGAGCAGCGTGCTTGCCCATGCCATAAGGGTAGCCACGAAAGCGGAAATCGCAATTCCCATATAATGGTTCAGTCCCGATTCGTTGCAAATCTGACGGAGCCGCATACCCAGAATGGCCGCAATGGACGCGTAGAGGAAAGCCATCCAGTCGCAGCCGAACTGGATGCAGAATCCGCCGCACGCAAAGCCGGCTCCTATGGCCACCTGCCAAGGGGTGTAGTTGCGCTTCTTGGTGCGGATTTTTTCAAGTTCTTCCTCGTATTTGTCGAGCGAATAGTCGTTCTCGATGGCGCGCCATGACAATTTGCTGACTTCGGATATGGCGGTCATGTTCACTCCGTGCCCCTCGATGCGCTGGAACTTGGTAAAAGAATAGTCGCCGTCGCTCACGTTCACCATCAGCATTGTAAAACTCACGTTGATGTGCAGCTTCTCTTCCGGAATGCCTAAATAGGCGGCGGTACGCTTCATGTTGCGCACGATGCGGTTCGTGTCTGCCAGACTTTCCACCAGCAATTTCCCCGTGCGGAGCAAAAGGTCGACCCTACGATGCAGTTGCTGGTCGTGGGCCTTTACTGTCGTTTCTAAATGTTCCTCTAATTCCATTTTGTTCAAAGATTTTTTCGGGCGCAAAATTACGAAAAAATAGCGAACGGCGGCAATACTCCCTCGAAAACGTAAGCGCGTTTCTTTCAAAATGTCGGGGCGTTCCGTCAAAAAGCGGCGGACTTTTTGATGAAATGCCGGCGGCGCAGGAAAATACGCAATTTATTTTTACCTTTGCAGCCACAACTGACAAAAACATGCAGAGGATAAAAGAAGAACAACGGACGGTGGAACAGATGATCCGCATCTATTGCCGCCGCAAGGAAGGCAACGAACAATTGTGCGCTTCGTGCGCGGCGTTGCTCGAATACGCGCGGAAAAGGCTTGCGCATTGCCCTTTCGGAGAAGGGAAGAAGACCTGCCGACGCTGCCCCGTCCATTGCTACCAGCCCGAAATGAGGCGGAAAATCGGCGAAGTGATGCGGTATGCCGGGCCCAGAATGCTGTGGCTTCATCCGTTGTCCGCCGTCAAACATTTGTGGAGGGAACGCTTCGTGTAGAAAAAATCCACAGAAATTCCACACGCAAGGGCACCGCAAATTTATTTTATGGAACTGATTGCCAGCAAATAAAATATTATTCTTAATTTTGGCATGTGTATTGCTTCCGTTTTCAGAGGCATCAAAAAAGCAACAAACTGGATAATAATAGATATGAAACGTTTTTTGTCTGCAAAAGATTTGAAGGTAAAAAGAAAACAAACCATTTATGCCGTCATTGGCGTAATAGTGATTATTGCGGTTTATCTGATTCTGACGCATAAGCCGAAGCCTGTCCCCGAACTTCCTATTGTCCATGCCACGCCGGCTTTGAGGCAGGACGTGGAGATTTACGGGGAATACGTGGGACGAGTGCGCGCCCAGCAGTTTGTCGAGGTGCGGGCGCGCGTGGAAGGCTTTCTCGAACAAATGCTGTTTGAAGAAGGAACTCAGGTGAAGCGGAATCAGGTGCTGTTCATCATCAACCAAGACCAGTATTTGGCCAAAGTGGACAAGGCGCGGGCGCAGCTGAAAAAGGACGAGGCTACCGCGCGCAAGGCCGAACGGGACTTGAACCGCATTCGTCCGCTTTACGAGCAGAACGCTGCCAGCCAGCTGGACCTGGACAACGCTACGGCCGCATACGAAACGGCGGTGGCCAGCGTGGGCATGAGCCAGGCCGACCTTGACCAGGCGGAGCAGGAGTTGGGCTACACGGTGGTGCGCTCGCCCATCTCCGGACAAATCAGCGAGCGCCATGTCGACCTCGGCACGCTGGTGGGCACTTCGGGCAAGTCGCTGCTTGCCACTATCGTGAAGAGCGATACGGTGCTGATTGACTTCAGCATGACTGCCTTGGATTATCTGAAGAGCAAGGAGCGGAACATCATCATAGGCCAAAAAGACTCCACCCGTTCTTGGCAGCCGACCGTGACCATCACTTTGCCGGACAACAGCGTCTATCCTTACAAAGGTCTGGTGGACTTCGCCGAGCCGCAGGTCGACCCGAAGACGGGCACCTTCTCCGTCCGCGCGGAGATGAACAATCCCGAACATGTGCTGCTGCCGGGCCAGTTCACCAAGGTGAAGCTGTTGCTCGACGTGCGCGAGAACGCCACAGTAGTGCCGCAAAAGGCGCTCATCATTGAAAAGGGCGGCGCTTACATCTTCGTCATGCGGCGCGACTCCACTGCGGAGAAACGTTTTATCGAACTGGGTCCTGAAATAGGCAACAATGTGGTGGTGGAACGCGGGCTGACGCCGGGCGAGATGATTGTAGACGAAGGCTATCACAAGCTGGCTCCGGGCGTCAAGATGCGCATAGGAGAAATAGTTGAAAACGAGAAAACGGACGAATAAATCGCAAAATTCTAAACAACGCATCAATCCATGAAAGTGAGTTTCTTTATCGATCGGCCTGTATTCTCGATCGTCATTTCCATATTGATAGTCATCATCGGTCTTATCGGCCTTACCATGCTGCCTATCGACCAATATCCTCAAATCACTCCGCCGGTGGTGAAAATCAGCGCGTCTTATCCGGGAGCCAGTGCGCTCACCGTGTCGCAGGCTGTGGCCACTCCTATCGAGCAGGAATTGAACGGTACGCCGGGAATGCTCTACATGGAGTCGAACAGCTCCAACTCCGGAGGGTTTTCCGCAACGGTCACTTTCGACATTTCCGCCAATCCCGACCTCGCCGCCGTGGAAATACAGAACCGTATCAAGCTGGCCGAATCGCGCTTGCCGGCGGAAGTCGTGCAGAACGGAATCGAAATCGAAAAGCAGGCTGCCAGCCAGCTTATGACCATCTGCCTGACTTCGAACGATCCGAAGTTTGATGAAATCTATTTGAGCAACTTCGCTACGCTGAACGTGCTCGACCTTCTGCGCCGTATTCCGGGCGTGGGCCGCGTGTCGAACATCGGAAGCCGCTATTACGCCATGCAGATTTGGCTTGACCCTGCCCGGCTTGCCAACTTCGGGCTGACAGTTCAGGACGTGCAGAAAGCGCTGAAAGACCAGAACCGCGAATCGGCTGCCGGAGTGTTGGGGCAACAGCCTGTAGACGGGCTTGACATCACCATTCCGATTACGGCACAGGGACGTTTGTCGAGCGCGGCTCAGTTTGAAGATATTGTGCTTCGCGCCAATCCCGACGGATCGCTCATCCGTATGCGCGACGTGGCGCGCGTGTCGCTCGAAGCTCAGTCGTACAACACCGAGAGCGGCATCAACGGGGGGAATGCGGCTGTATTGGGTGTCTACATGCTTCCGGGAGCCAATGCGATGGAAGTGGCCGAACGGGTGAAGAACACGATGGACGAAATCAGCCGTAACTTCCCGGAGGGAATGAAATATGAAATCCCGTTCGATATGACCACCTATATATCCGAGTCTATCCATGAGGTGTACAAGACATTGTTCGAGGCTTTGTTCCTGGTGATTGTAGTGGTGTTCTTGTCTTTGCAAAGCTGGCGCGCCACGCTTATTCCTACCATTGCCGTGCCGATTTCGCTGATCGGTACATTCGGGTTCATGCTCATTTTCGGATTTTCGCTGAACCTCCTTACCTTGCTCGGACTGGTGCTTGCCATCGGTCTGGTGGTGGACGATGCCATTGTGGTGGTGGAGAACGTGGAGCGCATCATGGAAGAAGAACATCTCAGCCCTTATGAAGCAACCAAGAAGGCAATGGACGGGTTGACCGGCGCGCTGATTGCCACTTCGATGGTGCTTGCGGCCGTGTTCGTGCCGGTAAGTTTCTTGTCCGGAATCACGGGGCAGCTGTACCGCCAGTTCAGCATTACCATCGCAGTGTCGGTCTTGCTTTCAACGGTTGTGGCGCTCACTTTAAGCCCTGTGATGTGTTCGCTGATACTTCGCCCGCAAGACCCGGACAAGCCTAAGAACCGCGTGTTCCGCACTATCAACAAGTGGCTTGATTTGGGCAACGGAAAGTATGTATCCGGAATCAGAAAGATTGTCAAGAACCCTAAGCGGGTGACTGCCGGATTCGGAATGGTGCTTGTGTTCATATTTGTGCTCTATCGGCTGATACCTACCAGCTTCCTTCCCACGGAAGACCAAGGATACTTTACGGTCGAACTGGAAATGCCGGAAGGAACTACGCTTGAGCGCACGCGCATCGTCACGAACCGCGCCATCGACTATTTGATGAAGAACCCCACAGTGGAGTATGTGCAGAACGTGACGGGTACCAGTCCTCGTGTGGGAACAAGCCAGGCGCGAAGCACGCTCACGGTCATTCTGAAAGAATGGAAAGAACGGGATGATACAACGATTGAAGAAATCATGGCCGACGTGCAGGATACGTTTAAGGAATATCCCGAATGCAAGGTCTATCTGTCGACTCCGCCCGTTATTCCGGGCTTGGGAACGTCGGGAGGTTTCGAAATGCAGCTGGAAGCGCGCGGCGACGCCACTTACGACAATCTGGTGCAGGCGGCAGATACGCTGATGTATTACGCTTCGCAACGGAAAGAACTGTCCGGGCTTTCTTCTTCCTTGCAGGCAGAGATTCCTCAACTGTATTTCGATGTAGACCGCGACAAGGTGAAACTCTCCGGAGTGCCGATGGCGGACGTGTTTACTACCATGAAAGCCTATACGGGCTCGCTTTATGTGAACGACTTCAACATGTTCAACCGTATTTATCGCGTTTATATCCAAGCTGAAGCGCCTTATCGGGAACATCGCGACAACATCAATCTGTTCTTCGTGCGCGGAAGTTCCGACAACATGATTCCGTTGACGGCTCTCGGCAACACGCAATACACGACAGGGCCGGGAAGCATCAAGCGCTTCAACATGTTTAATACAGCCGTAATCCGAGGTACAGCCGCTCACGGCTACAGCTCCGGACAAGCGATGGAACTTATTGAGCAGCTTGCCGACGAGCATCTTCCGGACAATATCGGTGTGGAATGGAGCGGCCTTTCCTATCAGGAAAAGCAGGCGGGAGGGCAAACCGGCATGATTCTGACGTTGGTGTTCATCTTCGTGTTCCTCTTCTTGGCCGCTTTGTATGAAAGCTGGAGCGTGCCGGTTGCCGTGTTGCTCTCTCTTCCGGTTGCAGCTTTGGGGGCATACGCAGGAGTAGCCCTTTGCGGATTGGAAAACGACACTTATTTCCAAATCGGACTTGTGATGCTGGTAGGATTGGCAGCCAAGAATGCCATTCTGATTGTAGAGTTCGCCAAAGACGAAGTGGACGCGGGAAAAGACGTAGTTGAGGCGGCCCTTCATGCGGCCCATCTGCGGTTCCGTCCGATTCTGATGACCTCGTTGGCCTTCATTCTCGGTATGGTGCCGTTGGTGCTTGCCACCGGTCCGGGAGCTGCCAGCCGCCAGGCAATCGGCACGGGCGTTTTCTTCGGTATGATTGTGGCGGTGACGGTGGGCATTTTCTTGGTGCCGTTCTTCTTTGTCATGATTTACAAGGCGAAAAACAAGATTAAACCGAAACACGCTAACTAACCATTCTGAAGAAATATGAAACTATTGAAACAGACATACAAACCTTTGTTCATAGCGTTGGCAACCGTGCTTTTGGGAGGCTGCCAGATAGGGAAACACTATACTCGTCCTGAACTGCATTTGCCGCAAACATTGGACAGCCTGAGTGTGGATACTGCCTCAATCGGCGACTATGCGTGGATGGAGCTGTACACTGACACCACTCTTCAGGCGCTTATCAGAAAGACATTGGCCTATAACAAAGACATGTTGATAGCTGCGGCAAGAGTGAAGGAGATGGCGGCAAGGAAACGCATAGACGTGGCCAATATGCTGCCGCAAGTCGGATTGCGCATCTATGCCGAACGTGAGAGGGAGAATTACGGCGGAAACGACTACAGTCAGGATGATGAGTTTGACTTGAAAGGTACCGTTAGTTGGGAGATTGACCTTTGGGGCAAGCTCCGTTGGGCGAAAGACAGGAGCGTGGCCGAGTTTCTCGGTTCTATAGAGAACCAGCGCGCATTGAAGATGAGCTTGGTGTCTGAGGTGGCCCAGTCTTATTTCGAGCTGGTGGCCCTCGACAATGAGTTGTCGATTGTCAAGCAAACCGTAGACGCACGGCGGGAGAGCCTTCATCTTGCGCGAATCCGTTACGAAGGCGGACTGACTTCGGAAACGGCTTTCCGTCAGGCTCAGGTGGAGTTGGCGCGTACAACCACGCTTGTCCCCGATTTGGAGCGGCAGATTACTTTGAAAGAGAATGAAATCGCCTTTTTGACAGGAGAGTATCCTCACCATATCAACCGTTCCGTACTTCCGGAAGACGTGATGTTTCCTGTAAGTCTGCCGGTAGGGTTGCCTTCCAGCCTTTTGGAACGCCGTCCGGACGTGCGCCAGGCGGAGCAAGCCTTGATTGCGGCCAATGCCGAGGTGGGGATTGCTTTCACAAGTTTGTTTCCCACTCTGACGCTGAATGCCAGCTATGGAGGGGAAAGCGACTTGCTCAGCGAATTGCTCGAATCGCCTTGGCACTTGCTCAGCGCCAACTTGCTGCAGCCTGTCTTCAGCTGGGGGAAAAACCGTGCCCGCCTGAAGGCTCAGAAGGCGGCATTGGAGGGAGCTACTTACGAATACGAGAAGGTGGTGCTCAACGCTTTCAAGGAAGCCTACAATGCGATTGCCGAGTTCAACAAAATCAAGGAAATCTACGAAACCCGCCTCCGTTTGGAACAGGCTTCGAAGAGCGCGCTTGATCTGGCTCAGCTGCAATACATGAACGGAGTGATCGGATACATGGATTTGCTCGACGCTCAGCGAGGGTATCTGGAAGCGCAGATCAGTCTTAGCAACGCCATCCGCGACAAACAAATCACGATGGTCCGCCTGTATAAAGCCTTGGGCGGAGGATGGAAAGAATAGGAAATATGCAGAAAGGAAACGCTTGCCGTTTCCTTTCTGCGCATTACAGCAGTCCGTTCAAGTCCGTCATTATTTTTACGTGCGGGTAGGCTGCAAGCTCTTCCGCAGTGGTGGCTCCGTGCAATACTCCGGCAAAGTCCACTCCGGCAGCTTGAGCGGTTTCAGCGTCGACGGTGCTGTCTCCTATATATAAGGTGTCTTCTTTTTCCGTTTTCAGTTTGCAGAGTGCCATACAGACTCCTTCGGGCGATGGCTTGGCCGTCTTCACGTCCTCGCCTCCCACGATGAGGTCGATTGTGCCTTCGGGGATGTGGTCTTTGGCCAGTTCCATAATCCGGTATCTGTATTTGGTGGAGATGATTCCCACTTTCGCCCCTTCCTCTTTCAACGCTTGCAGCACGGATACGGTTTCGGGAAACAGACGGGTGTTGGCGGTCATGAACCGGTCGGCTTCTTTCACATATTCTTTGCGGTATTCTTCCAGCGTATCTGCGTCCGTGACGCCGGAAAGGAGCGCGAAGGATTCCACTAACGTCTTGCCGATGGTGCGCTTTATCTGTTGGTCGGAGATGCCCGTGTGCCGGTGCCGTTCGAGCACGTTGCGGAAGCAGATGACGATGCCCTTAGACGAATCGGCCAGCGTGTAGTCGAAGTCGAAAAGATAAGTTTTGTATCGTTTCATGAATTTGGAGGTTTGTGCATTTGTTTTCGGCGCAAAGGTAGGCAATTCTTCGCAATAACCGAAACGTTCAGGCTTGCCGCCTTCTTGTGCGGAACTTCGAGGGCGACGCGCCTGCCCGTTTCAGAAAGAATTTTCCGAAAGACGACTGGTCGGCGAAGCCCAATATCTCTGCAATTTCCTTGATGTCCATGTCCGTGCATTCCAGATGCTTCACGGCATCTGCATACACAAGTTCGGATATGATTGAGTGGACGGTCCGTCCTGTTACGGCTTTTACCGTCCGCGACAGGTAGGTGGGGGTGATGTGCAGCTTGCAGGCATAGAAAGAAATGCCGTGGCGTTTCCGGTAATTCTCCACGGCCAATTGCTTGAAACGCCGGTAGATTTCGTTCGGACGCGCTACGCATTCCGCCTTCTTTCCGCCCTCCTGATACAGGGCGTTGGCCACTTGCAGCAGATAGAAGCTGCACAGGTGGCGGATGATTCCCTCTTGGTTCAAGGCGAACGCATCCAGCCGTTCGCTGAACAGGGCGACGGTTTTCTTGAGGTATTCGCATTGTCCGGCTTCCAGACGGACTATCGGGAGCCGTGCCTCGGAGAAAAAACGTGCCAGCTGGTTGTAGGCGGGCTGCCCGTCGCAGAGCGTGTCGAAAAAGTCGGGCGACATGCGGATGCAGCTTATCCTGCAATTCTCGTCCGTTGCCTCTATGCAAGCCGTCATGCTGGGAGTCAGGACGAATATGTCCGCTTCTTCAATGGCGTAGCTCCGTTTCATGTCGGCAAGGGAGGCTGTTCCGTGAATGACGAACCCGAAGTAGAAGTGGCGTTGCAGCACGAAGCGGAACCTTTCGCCTCGGCACTCCATCATGCCGCACGACAGTCCTCCCGATATTCTCCCCACATCGATTGTCGTGAAGCGCTGAAAGTGTTGGATGTCCATGCCCGTATCTTTTTAGAATCTTCCCGCAAATGTAGCCAATGTTTCGTTTTTTACCAACATTGGTTGCACTTTGTTTAATGCCGTATGGCGGTGCGGCGGTATTTTTGCACGCAAAAATCATAGGATTATGAGAAAGGCAGTTTTCAGGAGACACTTGTTGTTTGTGGTTTCCTTGTTCGTCAATGCTTTCGGAGTGGCGTTTATCACCAAAGCCCTGCTGGGGACTTCGCCCATCACGAGCATCACCTATGTGCTGAGCCTGTTCACCGCCCTCACTATGGGGCAGTGGACGATAATCGTCAACGTGCTGTTCGTGTTGCTTGAGCTGTTTCTGATGAACCGGAGCTGGTTGCGCAGCGAGTGGAGGCTTTATCTGCTGCAGATACCCGTCACCGTGTTTTTCGGCTTGTCCATCGATTGCTCGATGGCCATGCTGCATTGGCTGAATCCGGAGACGTATCTTTTCCAGATTGCCAGCTTGGTGGCAGGATGCGTGATACTTGCGGTCGGGATAGCCTTGGAAGTGAAAATGGACGTGGCCATGACTCCCGGCGAATACTTCGTGCGGATTATCTCGATGCGTTTCAAGAAAGATTTCGGCTACGTGAAGTTGGGTTTCGACACGACGCTGGTCGTATTGTCCTGCATCGTGTCTTTCGTCTTTATGGCCGGCATCTACGGCGTGCGCGAAGGCACGGTCATCGCCGCTCTGATTGTGGGCCCTATCGTGCATGTCGTGAGTCCCCGTTTGGCCTTCTTCGACAAATGGCTGCCCGAAGCGCGGAAGGCAGGCGGGGGTCCGTCAGAACACATCGTTGTCACCATTGCCCGCGAGTACGGGAGCGGCGGGCATTTGCTGGGGAAAATGATAGCCGACGAGTTGGGGATAAAGCTGTACGACAAGGAACTGATTCGTTTGGCGGCGGAAAAGAGCGGAATCGACGAGCAGTATGTGATAGCGAACGAGCAGACCCTCCCTTCGTTCTGGCTGAAGTACATCTTTTCGCAAGACTACGGGATGCCGTTGGGGAAGAGCCTTTCGCCGGACGACGTCCTTTTCGTGGCGGAAAGCAAAGTCATTCAGGAGATAGCCGCGAAAGAGTCGTGCGTGATAGTGGGCAGGTGCGCCGATTACGTGCTGAAAGACAGCCCCAACCTCATCAAAGTGTTCTGCTATTCCGATTACGAGAGCGCCCGCGCCCGTTGCGTACACGAATACGGAGTGCCGGAAGCGCAGGCGGAAACGGAAATAAAGCGTACCAACAAAAGCCGCATCGCCCATTATGAGTACTACACCGGCGAGAAATGGGGCGAACCCCACCGCTACGACCTGATGATCAACACGGGTTGCATGGCGTTGCAAGTGGCCTGCAAGTTAGTGAAAGATTTGTATGCAGCCCATAAATTGCAAACGTCTTCCTCAAAACAGTTATAGTCCGGCTCTCAGGCCGTACAGTCCGGCAGCCGGACTGTACGGCCTACGTATGCAGTCTGTATGGTCCGGCAGCCGGACTATAAAAACGAGCGGCATGAAAAGAAGAAATCAGGCCGGAGGGTGAGGATGTTTTTGAGGGG
>CALUGI010000031.1 GCA_944320135.1 uncultured Phocaeicola sp.
TCAATTTTCTGACACCGGCCGAGTGTTTTTTCAAAAATATTCCGTAATGTTGCACTTGCTGGTTGACTCTGCCTTTTGCATTTGCAGGAAAAGCGCCGGAATATTCGTGTGCCTTTTGCGGATGACATTGCATTTTTTTTCCTACTTTTGCAGGAAAACCGTAAACGTTTCCGTGTCTGTATGAAGATAGTTGTGCGTCATTGCCTGTTCTTGCTGGTGCTCTTGGCGGGGCTCAGCGGGTGCTCCGTCGGTAAGTTCATTCCGGAGGGGGACTATCTGCTGGACGCAGTGAAGATAGAGTCGGACAACAAGGAGGTGAAGCCTTCGCAGATGCGCGAGTATGTCCGCCAGACCGCCAACGCGAAATGGTTCAGCCTTGTGAAACTTCCTATGTACATCTACAGTGCGGCGGGCACGGATTCCGCCAAATGGATAAACAGGCTTCTTTATAAGATAGGAGATGCGCCGCGCGTGTACGACCCGCAGCTGACTGAGGAAACTCGCGTGCAGATGGAGCAGGCCGTCCGCAACATGGGGTATATGGGCGCGCAGGTAGACACGGCCGAGGTGCGCAAGGGAAGGAAGCTGAAGGTGTATTACCGAATCCGTACCGGCGAGCCCTACAAGGTGGGGCGCATCGTTTATGACATCGGCGACCGCCGCGTGGGGGAATATCTTTTCGCCGATTCCGCGCGCACCCTGCTCGCGCCCGGAATGCGTTTCGACGTGAACGTGCTCGACGAGGAAAGGCAGCGCGTCACCCGCTATCTCCAGAACCGGGGCTATTACCGTTTCAACAAAGACTTCATCACTTATCGGGCGGATACGACGCTTAACTCGAAAATTGTAGACTTGACCTTGCAGCTCGCGCCTTACAGAAGGCGCAAAGAAGACGCGCCCTCCCCCCACAGGCAGTATTATATCCGCAACGTGAACTTCGTGTTCGATTCGGACTTTTCCGATTTTTCTTCCGAAGCTCTGGCAGAGCTTGACTCTGTCCGTTACGGCGGGGCCTGCTTTTATTTTCCCGGAAAGCTCTATCTTCGCCCGAAGACCATCACCGATTACAATCGTTTGCGGACGGGAAGGCTCTACCGGATACGCAACGTGCAGTTGACCTACAATGCGTTGGCCCGCCTGAACATCTTGAGATATTCAAACATACGCTTCCGTGAAGACGTGAGGCCCGACTCCGCCTATTTGGATGCGTTCGTTTCTCTCAGCAGGAACAAGAACAAGTCGATTGCGTTTGAAATAGAAGGCACAAACTCGGCAGGCGACTTGGGAGCTGCCGCATCCGTGTCGTACACGCATCGCAACCTTTTCAAAGGCTCCGAAACGTTCAGTGTGAGGTTTCGCGGCGCATACGAGGCGATAACGGGACTTGAAGGCTATGCCAACAGCAACTATATGGAGTATGCGGTAGAGGCCGGACTGAACTTTCCGGAATTTATGTTCCCTTTCCTTTCGTCTGACTTCAAGCGCCGCATCCGCGCCACTTCGGAGGTGACGGTGAAATACAACTGGCAAATCCGTCCGGAATTTGAGCGCACGGTGGCTTCTGCGGCGTGGAGCTACCGCTGGTCGAAAAACCGTGCGACGCACCGTTTCGACCTTTTCGACTTGAACTACATCTACATGCCTTACCGTTCGGAAACGTTCAGGAGATACCTTGATTTGATGGACGAACGGAACCCCTTGCTGCGCTACAGCTACGAAGACCTGTTTATCGTCCGTTTGGGCTATACCTACACCTACAATAGCTCCGGAGCAGCTTCGCGGAAGACTTCCCAACGCAATTCCTATTCGGTGCGTTTCAATATAGAAGAATCGGGAAACCTGCTTTACGCCTTCTCGAAGATTGTCAACCGGCACCCAAAGAACGGGGAGGCATTCCAGATGGGAAACATAGACTTCGCGCAGTATGTGAAGATGGACGTTGACTATGCCAAAAACTTCATGATTGACGACCGCAATTCGCTGGTATTCCATGTAGGGGTAGGGGTGGCCGTGCCTTACGGAAACTCCAAGAGCCTTCCGTTCGAGAAGCTGTATTTTTCAGGCGGCGCGAACAGCGTGCGCGGATGGAGCGTGCGCTCGTTGGGGCCGGGCGGTTATCGGGGAGATGCAAACAGCCTTGACTACGTGAATCACACGGGCGACATCAAGCTCGATTTGAATTTGGAATATCGCACGCATCTGTTCTGGAAACTGAACGGCGCCGCATTCGTTGATGCCGGAAACGTGTGGACCATCCGCAACCGCGAGATGCAGCCCGAAGGACAGTTCAAGTTCAACCGGTTCTACAAGCAGCTGGCTGTGGCTTACGGATTGGGAATCCGCTTTGACCTCGATTTCCTGATTCTCCGTTTCGACGGAGGCATGAAGGCGGTCAATCCGATGTTTGCAGGGCGTGACCGCTATCCGATTGTTTCGCCCAAATTCAAGAGAGACTTTACTTTTCATTTTGCTGTAGGATATCCGTTCTAACCCATAAGATAGAAGATATGAAAAAGATAGAAGAAACTTATACCCGGCAGGAGGTGGAAGAACTGGAAGCCTGGTTCGACAAAGCTGCCCTTCCCGCTTCTTTGCAAGTAGACAAGGCAACATTCGTCCCTAACGTGGCGGATACTGTTACCCGCTTGTTCAAGCAGGCATACCTTTGTTATGAAAATCCCAAGCTGTTGGGAGGTCTGCACCTGCTCGAAAGAATCAAGGCGAAGCTGGAAGAAGGAAATAAGGAAAATGCGGAAGGAAAGAATGAATAAAGCGCACGTTTCTTTCGTATATCCAAAAAAAATGCGAAATTTGCAGGGATGAATTTGTAAAAAGCTATACACCTTTAATAAATAATACGATTATGACAAAAAGTGCATTACAAATTGCAAGAGCCGCTTACCAGCCCAAGCTGCCGAAAGCGCTGAAAGGGGCGGTAAAGGTTCAGGAAGGGGAACCCACTCACTCTGTAGCTGACGAGGAAGAAATCAAGAAGCTGTTTCCGAACACATACGGCATGCCGCTGATCAAGTTCGTGGAAGGGGAGGAAAAAGATTACGCTCCGATGAACGTAGGCGTAATTTTGTCCGGAGGACAAGCTCCCGGCGGGCATAACGTGATTTCCGGCCTGTTCGACGGCGTCAAGAAGCTGAATCCGGCCAACAAGCTGTACGGGTTTATTCTGGGCCCCGGCGGTTTGGTTGACCATAAATATACGGAACTGACCGCAGACGTAATCGATGAATACCGCAACACCGGCGGATTCGACATCATCGGTTCGGGACGTACCAAACTGGAAAAAGAAGCCCAGTTTGAAAAAGGATATGAAATCTTGAAAGAATTGGGCATCAAAGCCGTGGTGATTATCGGCGGCGACGATTCGAACACCAACGCTTGCGTGCTGGCGGAATATTATGCGGCAAAGAATTACGGCGTTCAGGTGATCGGCTGTCCGAAAACCATCGACGGCGACCTGAAGAACGAAATGATTGAAACTTCTTTCGGATTCGATACGGCCTGCAAGACCTATTCGGAATTGATCGGCAATATCGAGCGCGACTGCAATTCGGCACGCAAGTATTGGCATTTCATCAAGCTGATGGGACGTTCCGCTTCTCACATCGCATTGGAGTGCGCTTTGCAGACCCAGCCGAATATCTGTTTGATATCGGAAGAGGTTGAGGCTAAGAACATGTCGCTGGACGATGTGGTTACCTATATCGCGAATGCGGTTGCAGCACGTGCGGCTGAAGGCAACAACTTCGGTACGGTGTTGGTTCCGGAAGGTTTGATTGAGTTTATCCCTGCCATGAAGAAGCTGATTGCCGAGTTGAACGACTTCTTGGCTGTTCATGCAGAAGAATATGCAGCTATCGAGCCGAACAAGCAGCGTGAATACATCATCAGCAAGTTGTCCGCTGACAATGCGGCGGTTTACGCTTCTCTGCCGGAAGGCGTGGCTCGCCAGCTGACCCTTGATCGCGACCCGCACGGAAATGTCCAAGTGTCTTTGATTGAAACGGAAAAGTTGCTGTCTGAAATGGTAGGCAAGAAACTTGCCGCTTGGAAGGCGGAAGGCAAATATACAGGGAAGTTCTCTGCACAGCACCACTTCTTCGGTTATGAAGGGCGTTGTGCGGCTCCGTCCAACTTCGATGCGGACTATTGCTACGCGTTGGGTTATACCGCATCCATGCTGATTGCAAACGGAAAGACCGGTTACATGTCGTCAGTGCGCAACTTGACCGCACCCGCTGAAGAATGGATTGCAGGCGGCGTGCCTATCACTATGATGATGAACATGGAACGTCGTCATGGCGAGATGAAGCCGGTTATCCAGAAAGCGTTGGTAAGATTGGACGGCGCTCCGTTCAAAGCCTTTGCCGCTGTGCGCGACATGTGGGCAAAAGAAACCGCTTACGTTTATCCGGGTCCGATTCAGTATTTCGGTCCTGCTGAAGTTTGCGATCAGACAACCAAGACCTTGCTATTGGAACAAACAAAATAGATTGTTTTTCCGATTTTTCTTTTTTAATTCTTTTGATTACGTCGGGCTGTGAAGTTCGACGTAATTGTTATTTATGATTTGCACTAAACGAACACGAACTATGGTCAAACAGCCTCCCATAACGGCGGTGAACCAGTCTGGAGGAAAAGCAGCCTCCCGCAAGAGGGTCTCAAAGAAGAAAACGCCTTCTTCTGAGAAAAAAACTTCATCCGGAAAAAAGTCTTTCCGCAAGCAGCGAGGAAAGAAAAGGGGAGAACATACATGGAGTGTACCCGGTTGGGTTTATTACATCATGCTGGGAGTGACGGCAGCTCTTGTTTTGATTGTTTTCTATTATCTTTTCATTCAGCCTTATGCCTACCGTTGGAAGCCATGCTATGGAATGAAGGCATACGGGGTTTGTCTTCCTTATGGCTTTGGTGTGCATGGCTTTGACATCTCGCACCATCAGGGGCAGATTGATTGGAGCGAGTTGCAGAAGTTGCAGGATTCTCCGTTTCCTGTTCGTTTCGTGTTTATGAAGGCTTCAGAGGGAGGAGACTTCAGTGATACGGCTTTCGTTCGCAATTTCGACGCGGCGCGCCGGTACGGGTTCATACGCGGCGCTTACCATTTCTATAACCCTAAAACGGATGCTTTGCGCCAAGCTGATTTCTTTATCCGTTCTGTAAAACTCGAACCTGGCGATCTGCCTCCTGTGCTTGATATTGAGGTAAGAGGGGATGACGACCGGAAACTTCGCAATGATCTTCAGATATGGCTCCGGCGTATAGAGCAGTATTATAAGGTAAAACCTATTCTTTACACTTCTTATAAGTTCAAGACACGTTACTTGAATGATTCTTTGTTCAATGCTTATCCGTATTGGATTGCCCATTATTATGTAGATTCAGTGGAGTATCGGGGAAAGTGGCAGTTTTGGCAGCATACGGATATGGGGAAACTTCCGGGTATTCGTGAAAGGGTAGACTTGAATGTGTTCAACGGTTCTTGGGAAGAACTGTTGAAACTTGCTATTCCTTATCCGGACAGCTTGGCTTCTGTGTCAAGCGGTGCAGGCAATCGTCGTTTGAAAGTTGAAAATCATTGAAAGGCTGAAAGAGAAAAATAAGCTCACTTAACCTGTGGGCTTATTTTCTTTTTTTTCGGAAGAAAGCGCGCATTCGCTTGAGTATCATTAATCCGGTGCGCACTCCATCCCATGCTGCAATTCCTGCATTGACGTGCTGCATAAGATTTTCCATCTTGTTTTTGCTTTGCCGGGGGGAGAATAATTCTTGCGTCAGTTCTTGGATACGTTCTTTAGACGCTTTCAGTTCCCGTTTCTTCCGGAGTCGCATTCGGGAGATGGTTTCTATGGTATATCTTTGCGGTTGTATGTTCTGTATTTCGTTCATTATTTTTCGTTTTCAGAAGAGTCTTCAAGAAATAGCTTGGACAGAAAGTTCACGATAGGTTTGAAAATCCATTTTTTCCGCATTTGGTAGATGAGTATCCCCAATAAGAGAATGACTGCTCCGATGATTGCATACGCGCTTATCAGGCTTCCGGTGAGGGGTGCGAGTGCATAAACCAGCATGAATGAGAAGTAGAATAAGGCCATCATGCTTAGTACCGTGAGTATGAGTATCAGTATTAGCGTGGAGAGCAGGATGGTTAGTTTCTCCACTACGTCAAGTTTGAGGTACTGGCCTTGTAGCTCAATGTATCTTTTGACCTCTTTGACAAGGCTTTCCAGATTGTTTATGCTGTTTTCGTTTGCAAACATGTCGTTTGGGGGTGATTATGTCAGATAAAAGAGGGTGTATCAAAAATGGTTTCTTGCATGATGACACACCCTCTTGTCATACTTTTACAGAAGAATCAATCGGCATCTTTCACTTCTGCTGCGATTTGGTCAACCAAGTCGTCCATTTCTGCACGGTTCAGACGGATGCCTTTTTTGCGGAGTGCTTCCGCGATTTTCCTGCGAGTGTCTTCTCCTTTTTCCGGAGCGAACAAAAGGCCCGCTGCTGCTCCTAAGGTAACTCCACCCAAGAATGCGGCTACAATGCTTAATGCTTTCATAATTCAATCATTTAAAAGTTATACATTACAAATCTAATAAATAATACCGATAAATTGTATGTTTTTTCGAGAAAAATGAGAAGTTGTCGTTATGCATATCGAATATTAACAGAATTTAATAGCATTGCTCTCTTTATATTGTTAATTTTGTCGCAAATATTTATTGATGAATCTATAGATAACATGAAGAAAGTAGTTGTAATGGGAATGGCATTGTGCGCGGCACTTGCGTTCTCTTCGTGCAAATCAAGTGAAAGTGCATATAAGAAGGCTTACGAAAAGGCTAAGCAGATGGAGTTGGCTGAAGCGCAAAATGCGGCAGCTGAGCAGCCTGTCGAGGCTCCGGCTGTAGAAGCGGCTCCGGTGGTGGAGACAACGCCTCAGCCTGTGGTCGTTGCCGCTCCCGTCCGTGAGGAAAAGGTAGAACTTGTTTCCGGCGACGGGCTGAAGGCGTACAGCGTGGTATGCGGCAGTTTTATTGGCAAACCTAATGCCGATGGTCTGAAAACTTGGCTTGAGGGAGAAGGCTATAGTGCGAAAGTGGTGTATAATGCAGAACGCAACATGTATCGCGTGATTGTGGAATCATTCAACACTCATGCTGAAGCTGCCCGTGCAAGGGACGCTTTCAAGGCCAAATATCCGGGCCGTGAGGACTTCCAAGGCGCATGGTTGTTGTATCGTCTTTGATTGCTGATTAGGAAGATTTCGTATTCAATATTTCTTGTTTGAAAGCGGCAGCGTGATACCTGTCGCTTTTTTTTGTATCTTTGCCCCTGCGTAAAAAACAGAAAAAGAATTGGATTGTATGAGATTGTATAAGGTTTTTGCTTTCGCTTTTTTCGCCTTGCCGTTTGCGGCGCAAGCGCAGGAGAAGGTGGTTCCGGTCAAATATGGCGATATGGAACAATGGGTTACTCGCAAGATTCATGAATCAGGCATTATAGGCGGGAAGACTAAGTTGCTTTATGAGCTTGGGCCTGCGCAGGAAGTCGACGGAAACATTGCGTATGTCAATCAGGGAGGGTCGCCGTGGGGCAACTCCAATGTGATGGCGAAGGTGATGGGCATTGTGAAGACCAATGTCAGTGTATTTCCGGAGAAGCGGGAAACGGGCGGATATTGCGCTCGTCTGGAAACGCATATCGAGAGCGTAAAGGTGTTGGGATTGGTGAACATTACGGTGCTTGCCTCCGGTTCGTTGTTTTTGGGCGATATGAAAGAGCCGATTACCGGAACGAAAGACGGGGAGAAGGCGCTTAATTCCGGAGTGCCGTTCACTTCGCGCCCTAAGGCGGTGCGCTACGACTACAAGGTGAAGATGTCTGGCCAGCCTGACCGGATTCGGCAGACGGGCTTCAGCCGCAAGTCGACGGTGCCGGGGCAGGATTGTGCAATCATGACTTGTTTCCTTCAGAAGCGCACAGAGGATGAAGACGGGAATATCATTGCCAAGCGTGTAGGAACGGCGGTGGTGCGTTACGACAAGACGGAAGATTGGCGCAACGGAGCTACTTATGAGATTATGTACGGCGACATTACCCGTGACGAACGTTATGATGCCGAGATGATGGGATTGGGAGCCGGACACTATTATGCGCGCAATAAAGAAGGAGAGAGCGTGTTGATTCAGGAAAACGGTTGGGCAGATGCAGACGAGCAGCCGACTCACCTGATTCTTCAGTTCACTTCCAGTTTGGGAGGAGCGTTTATTGGTTCGCCGGGCAACACGTTGTGGGTGGACAATGTGCATCTGGTGTATTGATTGAAGCGGTATTGGTATAAAACAGGGCATGGAGACGCGCGCTCCATGCCCTTTCTTATTTTTTCTTTGCGCATTCGGCGCATACTCCTTTCACGATGTAGTTCACTTCGTGGGCGGTGAAACCTTCCGGAATCCGGACGGGAGGGATAGAGTCTTCGTTCAGGCAATATGTTTTCCGGCATTTCTCGCAGTAAAAATGGCAATGCGCTTCTTCTGCGCTGCAATGTCCCCGATTGTGGCACAGGCAGAATTTGTGGAGCCCGCTTCCGTCATCCACGCTGTGGATGAGGCGGCGTTCGTGGAAGATCGAAAGGGTGCGGAAGATGACGGATTTGTCGATGCTCGGCAGTTCGTTTTCGAGAGAGGTGAGGCTGAACGTGTCGCTTATTTTGCAGATTGCATCGTAAACGAGCAGGCGGGTAGATGTAGGGCGTATGCCTGCATTTTCAAGTATGGGTATATAGCTTTCGGCTTTCATGATGCGAGAAATAAAAGAGATGCTTGTCTTTGAGGACAAAGATAAGCATCTCTTTTTACAACCGGGTTGTTTTGTCCGGACTTATTTCATTTCGCGTTCTTCTTTCATGTCCAGCTCTTGGCCGTGCTTGTCGAAGAACTTGTATTGAAGATAGGCCAGACTTTGGTCGGGGATAATCTTGATTCCGAACCCGTATTTCATCTGCCATTTTCGCTTCATGGAGACGATTCCCTGATTGACGTATGCTGCTACATACGGATGGATGTGCAGGGTGAACTTTTTCACTTTCAGCTTGTTGACCATGTAGTCGATTTTGCTTTCCAACGAATCGGTGAACAAAATCGACGGTTTGATTTTTCCTTTCCCGAAACAAGTGGGGCAGTCTTCATCGGTCATCACGTCGATGGCCGGCCGCACGCGCTGGCGGGTAATCTGCATCAGTCCGAATTTGCTGAGCGGAAGGATGTTGTGCTTGGCGCGGTCTTTCTGCATGTTCTGGCACATTCGCTCATAGAGCTTCTGGCGGTTTTCTGCCAGGTTCATGTCGATGAAGTCGACCACGATGATTCCTCCCATGTCTCTCAGCCTGAGTTGGCGGGCCAGTTCGTCGGCGGCTCCCAGATTGACGTCGAGCGCGTTGGCTTCCTGTCCGTTGGCTGCCTTGGAGCGGTTTCCGCTGTTCACGTCTATCACGTGGAGCGCTTCGGTGTGCTCGATAATGAGGTATGCCCCGCTCTTGTAGGAGATGGTCCGTCCGAACGACGACTTGATTTGTTTGGTGATGCCGAAATTGTCGAAAATGGGAAGCTGTCCGGTGTAGCGCTTTACGATGCCCGTCCGTTCGGGTGCGATGAGCGCCACGTAATTCCTTACTTCGTTGAAGACGTTTTCGTCGTTCACGTAAATGTTTTCGTATGAAGGGTTGAACAAGTCGCGCAGCATGGCTACGGTGCGGCTTGTTTCTTCATATACCAGTGCGGGCAGCTTGGTGGCTTTCTGCACTCTGTTGATGGTTTCTTCCCAGTGTTTCAGCAATGTCTTCAGCTCGGAGTCGAGTTCGGCCACGCGCTTGCCTTCGGCTACCGTGCGCACTATCACTCCGAAGTTTTTCGGCTTGATGCTCTGCAAGAGCTGTTTGAGCCGGGCACGTTCTTCGCTCGACTTGATTTTCTGCGACACCGACACTTTGTCGTTGAACGGGATAAGCACCAGATAGCGTCCCGCAAAAGAAAGTTCGCAGGTCAGGCGGGGCCCTTTGGTGGAAATCGGTTCTTTCACGATTTGCACGATGACCTCCTGCCCTTGCTTGAGCACGCCCGAAATGGTGCCTTCTTTTTCGATGTCGGGCAGCATGGAGGCTTTCGACATCGGGAAGGACTTCTTGCGGTTGCTGGTGACTTGCTTCAGGTATTTCTCGTAAGAATGGAATTGCGGTCCCAAGTCAAGGTAGTGAAGGAAAGCGTCTTTTCCGGAACCTATGTCCACGAAGCAGGCGTTGAGTCCGGGCATCAGTTTTCTGACTTTGCCTATGTACATGTTGCCCACCGCGAAAGAGAGGTTTCGCGCTTCTTTCTGAAATTCCACCAGGTTCTTGTCTTCCATGAGAGCGATGGATATTTCTTTGGGCTGTACGTCTACTACTAATTCGCTTGTCACTTTAATTGCTTGGTTTTTTCGGATTAATTAATGATTGATTCAATTTGGACGCGGAGGCGCTCTCGGCTTCTCCGCAGTTTGTACCATACACAAAGAACAAACCCGAAAGACTTTGGAAGCGCCTTGCAAGTTTGTTCTTTATTGAAGTCGGACAGACTAACAATTATTTTTTGCTTTTATGTCTGTTCTTTCTCAGTCTTTTTTTACGCTTGTGAGTAGACATTTTATGTCTTTTTCTTTTCTTTCCGCTTGGCATAGCTTCAAATTTTTAGGGGTTAATACTAATGTTAGTTATTTCTTTACTGAAAGAGTAAACGTCTTTGCCGGTTTGAACGCCGGAATGTTGTGTTCCGGAATGATGATGGTCGTATTCTTGGAAATGTTGCGAGCCGTTTTCTGCGCTCTCTTCTTCACGATGAAACTGCCGAATCCGCGGAGATAGACATTCTCATCTTTCGACAAAGATTCTTTTACTGATTCCATGAACGCCTCCAGGGTAGCCAATACTGTAGCTTTGTCAATTCCCGTATTTTTGGCAATTTCGTTTACGATATCCGCTTTTGTCATTTCGTTAATAATTATTGTTATACCTAGTTCTTAATTTTTTGGATTGCAAATATATAGCTTTTCTCGCTCACTGAAAAATTTCTAAGCCACATTTTTGACGAAAGCTGTTGTTTTTGTTCGTTTGCCCGGTTTTGGGCGGACGCGCGCCGAAGTTTTTCAGGAAAAGTCCGGCGCGTTTTGCGGCAAACCCCGGCGGTTTCTGCGCTCGGCTTCGGGGCGTTTTGCGGCAAACTCCGCCGGTTTTTGCGCCCGGCTTGGGAAGATGGTGCAAGTGTCGGGGAAATGCGTTATTTTTGCACCGGTAAATCGAATCGTATGAGTCAGTTTTCTGAAAAGTTGGTGTCGTGGTACAGGGAAAGGGGGCGCGACCTGCCGTGGCGGAACACGGCAGACCCTTACAGGATATGGGTGTCTGAAATCATCCTCCAGCAGACGAGGGTGGCCCAAGGATACGGCTATTACCTCCGTTTTGTGGAGCGTTTCCCCGACGTGGAGTCGCTCGTTTCGGCAGAGGAAGACGAGGTGATGAAGTATTGGCAGGGGCTGGGCTATTATTCCCGTGCGCGGAATCTCCATGCGGCGGCCAAGGACATTGCGGCTCGCGGGAGCTTTCCTGTCGGCTTCGATGAGGTGAAAAGCCTAAAAGGGGTGGGCGACTACACGGCGGCGGCCGTTTGCTCGTTCGCCTACGGGATGCCTTGCGCGGTGGTCGACGGCAATGTCTGTCGGGTGCTGTCCCGTTATTTGGGAGTGGACGTGCCGACGGATACGTCGGAAGGGAAGAAGGTTTTTGCCGCTTTAGCCGGAGAGATGCTCGACCGGGAGCGTCCGGCGGAGTATAACCAGGCGATAATGGATTTCGGCGCGCTGCAGTGCGTGCCTTCGTCGCCCGACTGCCTTTCGTGTCCGCTGGCCGACGGTTGCGCGGCGTTCCGGAAGGGGCTTGTGGGCGAGCTTCCCCGGAAAAAGCGCAAGGCGAAGGTGACGGAACGCTTCTTTAATTATATGTACGTGTGCGCAGGCGCGCATACGTTTCTCCGCAAGCGCGAGGCGGGCGACATCTGGCGGAATCTCTATGAGTTTCCTTTGATAGAAACGCCGGGCGAGGCTTCGTGGGAGGAGCTGTCGGCCTTGGCGGAGTTCCGTGAGATGTTTCGCGGACAGGCCCTTGGAAGCGTCCGTCCGGCGGGGGGAGAGGTGCGGCATGTGCTTTCCCATCGGGTGATTCGCGCGCGTTGCTATGAAATAACGTTGTCGGACGAAGGCGCTCAAATGCCCGGCTTCCGGCGGGTGGCGGTCTGCGATTTGGATAAATTCCCCGTTTCCCGTTTGATATCTCGTTTTTTTTCTATAGTTTTGAAGCCTGAATTTTAAAACTATTGGTATGTCATTGAACAAAGTGCAGTTGATCGGCAATGTAGGGAAAGACCCCGACGTGAGATATTTGGATAACGGCGTGGCCGTGGCCTCTTTTCCGCTGGCCACCACGGAGCGCGGATATACGTTGGCCAACGGCACCCAAGTGCCCGAACGCACCGAATGGCACAACATCGTGCTGTGGCGCGGGCTGGCCGAAACTGCCGAGAAATACGTGCATAAAGGCGACAAGCTCTATATCGAAGGCAAAATCCGCAGCCGTTCATACGACGACCAGAACGGGGTGAAGCGCTACGTGGTGGAAATCTTCGGCGACAACATGGAGATGCTAACTCCGCGTCCGTCGCAGCCTTCCGCTCCGCAGGCGTCCGCCGGCGCGCAGAGTTCTTCGCCGCGCCAGGGAGTGCAGCAGCAGGCGCCGTCGCCCTCCGACGATTTGCCTTTCTGAAAGAAAAGACGGGCCTTTCTGCACGGAGGCCCGATTGTTTAACTACAAATTATTGAATGGACCCAGACTCGTATTTATGCCGCTTGGCGGATGTTTTTGACGGAATAGCCGTTTTCCCCCCTTCTGTCGGGGCGGTTGCGGCTTTGCTTTTGGCGCTTGCGCTATTGTATGTGTCCGGCCTCGTGTCGGCTTCCGAAACCGCGTTCTTTTCGCTTTCCCCTTCCGATTTGCAGGAAATCGGCGAAGGCAAGCATCCTTCCGACCGCAAGGTCAAGTCTCTTTTAGACGATTCGGAGCGTCTTCTGGCCACTGTATTGGTATCAAACAACTTCGCGAATGTGGCCGTGGTGCTGCTGCTGAACTATTTCGTCCTTTCAGTGGCAGATTTCGGCTCTGCGCAGCTTGTGGGATTCATTGCCGTTGCCGTGGCGCTGGCTTTCCTGCTGCTGTTGTTCGGCGAGATGATACCTAAAATCTATTCGGCTCAGAATGCGCTGGCTTTCGTGCGCAAGGCCGCTCCTGTCGTGTGCCTGCTCCGTGCGGCGTTCAAGCCTTTGTCGGCCATGTTGGTGCGCTCGTCTTTCTTCATCGGCAAGATGGCCCAGCGCAACAAGGCGGCGCGCAACCTTTCAGTGGACGAACTTTCCCAAGCGCTCGAACTGACGGACATCAATGAAACTCCTGAAGAAAACAACATGCTTGAGGGCATCATCCGTTTCGGCGAGGAAACCGCCAAGGAAGTGATGACTTCCCGTCTCGACATGGTGGACATCGAAATAAAGACCCCTTTTTCCGGCGTGCTGAAGTGCGTGGTGGAGAACGGTTATTCCCGTATCCCTGTCTATGAGGATTCGCGCGACAATATTAAAGGAATCTTGTATATCAAAGACCTGCTTCCTTATTTGGGAAAAGACGATTCGTTCAGGTGGCAGAACCTGATTCGTCCGGCTCTGTTCGTCCCGGAAACGAAGATGATAGACGATTTGTTGCGCGACTTTCAGGCGAACAAGATTCATATCGCGGTGGTGGTGGACGAGTTCGGCGGAACGTCGGGCATCGTAACGATGGAAGACCTGATAGAGGAAATAGTGGGGGAAATCAATGACGAGTATGACGACGACGAGCGCACGTATGTAAAACTTACGGACAATGTGTATGTCTTCGAGGCGAAGACCCTGCTGTCCGATTTCTACAAGATACTGAAAGCAGACCCGGACGATTTTGAGGAAGTGGCCGGCGATTCGGACACGCTTGCCGGCCTTGTGCTCGAACTGAAGGGGGAGTTCCCTTTCCTGCATGAAATCATCAACTACAGGAACTATCGTTTCGAGGTTCTTGAGATGAACAGCCGGCGGATATTGAGGGTGAAAGTCACCGTGTTCCCTCCGGAAGTGGACAAGAGCAAGAAGGAGGGCTGACCGTGCCGTTGCTGTATCGCTGGAATGAGGACGGAGGGCTTTGGGGCATCTGGGAGGTGACGGAAACTCCTGAGGAACTTGAAGGGATGTTGTGCGACAAATCGCTCTTTGCGGCCGAGCTGGAGCCGGTGCGCTCTCAGAAACGGCGGTTGGAGCTGTTGGGCGCAAGGGTGTTGCTGAAAACTTTGTCGGACGGAGAGAAGCGGGTGCTCCACGCTCCGTCGGGAAAGCCGTTTCTTGAAGGAGACCGGAGGCGGATTACGATTTCGCATACAAACGGGTACGTGGCCGTGGGAATACACGGCAGCGCATCTCCGGGAATCGATGTCGAGCGTTTCGGGGAAAAAGTGAGAAAGGTGATGCCGCGCTTTGTCCGGGACGACGAGATGCCCGGCAGGAAGCTGATGGACGACAGGGAATACCTTTGCCAGCTGCTGCTTCATTGGTCGGCAAAGGAGACGATGTATAAAGTGCTGGAGCAGGAGGAGGTAGACTTCGTTCAGCATTTGCGCGTCCGCCCTTTCAGGCTTGCCTCTAAAGGAGAGATTGTAGGGGAAGAATACCGCACGGGGGGAAGGGAGGTTTTCCGGCTCCGTTATTTTATTCACCCCGATTTCGTATGCACTTTCTGCGTCCGTCCCGATTGAAGGGCGGCGGCCTTTTGAGCGTGATGCGGCGGATTTTGAGGTCAGGGCGGCGGCCTTCTTGATTCGGGACGGCGGCGTCTCGCTCGAAACTTTTTGCATGTTCGCGGATTTGTTGTATATTTGCCCCTAAAGGAATTTATGTTTTAACAATTAATAATCAAATCTTCATTAACTTATGTTCAACAAACATCCTAAGGGGCTGGTCGCCGCAGCGTTGGCGAATATGGGAGAACGTTTCGGCTTCTATATCATGATGGCGATTCTGACCTTGTTTATTTCTGCAAAATTCGGCTTGTCGGAAACGACTACCGGATACATCTATTCAGCGTTTTACGCTTCGATTTACATTCTGGCCTTAGTGGGCGGAATCATTGCCGACAAGACCAAGAATTTCAAGGGGACAATTCTTGCGGGACTGGTGCTGATGGCTTTCGGATATCTGATTATCGCCATTCCGACTCCGACTCCCGTTTCCAACCTGCCTTTGTTTTTGGGACTGACGTGTGTGGGGCTTGCCGTCATTGCGTTCGGCAACGGCCTGTTCAAGGGAAACCTTCAGGCGTTGGTAGGGCAGATGTATGACAATCCGAAGTATTCCAGCCTGCGCGATGCCGGATTCCAGATTTTCTATATGTTCATCAATGTAGGTGCGGTGTTCGCTCCGTTCATTGCTATCGGCGTGCGCAACTGGTGGCTGAAAGTCAACAATTTTGATTATGACGCTACGCTCCCCGAACTCTGCCATAAATATCTGGAGGATGCAGGAGCGATGCTTCCGCAAGAGATGGAAAAGCTCACCGTTCTGGCCGACAAAGTAATGCTCGACGGAAGCCGGGTGACTGATATGACGGCTTTTGTCAACAGCTATTTGGACGTGTTCAATCGCGGGTTCCATTATGCGTTTATGGCGGCTATCGTGGCAATGCTCGTTTCTTTGGCCATTTATTTGAAGAACAAGAGCGTTTTCCCCGATCCGGGCAAGAAAGCGGTTGAGGCGCAGGAGAAGGCAGTTCCCGGCAAGGAGGAAATCCGAATCAGCGCGACCGAGATACGCCAGCGCATTTATGCGTTGTTTGCAGTGTTCGGAGTGGTTATTTTCTTCTGGCTTTCTTTCCATCAGAACGGGTATTCGCTGACCTATTTTGCCCGCGACTATGTGGATTTGAGCGTCATCAATATCGATTTGGGCTTTACGCAGATAAAGGGAGCCGAAATCTTCCAGGCGGTGAATCCGTTCTTCGTGGTGTTCCTCACTCCAATCATCATGTGGGTGTTCGGTTCGCTGAAGGCGAAAGGCAAAGAACCTTCCACTCCGATGAAGATTGCCATCGGTATGGGTATCGCTGCATTGGCTTACCTGTTCTTGATGTTCTTCTCGCTCACGCTTCCGGCCAAAGACGCGCTTGCAGGAATGACTGCCGACCAGATTGACGCCATCCGCGTCACTCCGTGGATTATGGTAGGTCTTTATTTCATCCTTACTGTGGCCGAACTGTTTATTTCGCCGTTGGGGCTGTCGTTCGTATCGAAAGTGGCTCCTCCCCATCTTCAGGGACTGATGCAGGGATGCTGGCTGGCCGCTACCGCCGTGGGCAATTCGTTGCTTTTCATTGGCGGCTTGCTCTATACTACTGTGCCGATTTGGGCTTGCTGGTTAGTGTTCGTCGGAGCCACGGGCGCGTCGATGATTGTGATGCTCGCTATGGTGAGATGGCTTGAGCGTGTGGCGAAGTGACGGAAGTCTTTGTTGTGAAAAATCGGATATAAAGAAAAAGGAGGCTGTCGGGAGACAGCCTTTTTTGTTGGCCGCTCTGATAAAGAATGCCGGTTCGCCCGCTTCAGTTGAACAAAACTGCCGGAATTTTTGTTTATGAGGAAAACATTGGACAAATCCATGCTGTGTATCATTTAACTGAATTGATTATGAAAAAAGTACAAGAAATGAAAGAAAGTTACGTTGCGCCTGAAGTGAAAATAATCGAAATGGAAGTGGCTCATGTCATAGCCGCTTCAGTGTTAGACGAAAAAGATTTTCAGAACGGAGGATACTATGGCCGTGGAAGCATGAGAAGCAGTTGGCCGAATTCGAATGTGCAAAACGATTTCCTCAATCCTTAAAGGTTCATATATGAAGAAAACAGGAAAAATAGTATGGTTGTTTTTATTGATTGCCGGAGCGTCCGGATGCAAGGACGAACTGAAAAAAATGCAACCGGAGCCGCAAAAGCAGATTGCTGGCATACAGTTTGCAGGGAATATGCCGGCGAATGACACTCAGACACGTGCCTATATAGATACTAAAGGAGGTTTCTTCTGGAATGCCAAAGACACTGTCTATGTAATCGACAGCTATTACAATAGTTTCGGCGCCATGTTTACGGCCACTTTCGGAACGTCGCAAGAATCGGAAGGGACGAAAACAGCTGTATTCCAATATAATCTGTCAGGAGCCGACCCCTCTGACATGGGCATCTATCTGATAGATCATTTGTTGAACAGAGCCGATGACTATTATGCTTTCTATCCCCGGCCGCACAGTCGGGGGGACGATCCGAAGTTGGGGGGATACTACGAATATCATTTCCCCTCAACCCAAACGCAGGAAGGGGCTACGAGCCGCCATCTCAGCCAATATATGCTGATGACTTCGGGGAAAGTGGATATAGAAAGAGGCGGAGGCAATGAACTGACTCAGGAGAACGGCTATGTAAAACTGCCGGATTTCACTCTGATTCACCGAACCAGTCTTATGCGTTTCCGGGTACTGAACAGGCAATCCAATCCGGTTCAAGTGAAACGCGTCAGCGTCAGTGCCCGAAGAAAGGACGGAAGCACATCTTACTTTCTGCCGTCGTGCGCGTATTATGTGGCTAACGACAGTATAAACCTGCACACAAGCGGCGCTTATGGCACGCTGTCGGTTCAAGTAAAGGACGAATACTACACTGTTCCGGCTCAGGGAGAATTTACGCTCAATGCGACTTTGTTGCCTAACTCGACCGAAGATGTGGAGTTTACGTTTATAGTGGAAACTACAGATGCTCAGTACAAGACATTGGCCTTTTCCGGAAATCAAATCCGGAACGGCAAGTTTGAGGTCGGCATGTACTATACCTTTGAACTGCTTTTAGACCACAGCCTCACTGTGCAAAGTTGGGAAGAAGACCAGCTTGACGCCATCCAGTTCGGGCAGGAAGCATTTTCCGTCAGTGCAAATGATCTTACTTTGCCGTTGGAAGGCGGACATGCCACCTTGCGGATAAACGCTACGCATCCCGCAGGATGGACGTTGGCAGAGTGCCCGGAATGGCTGGAAACTGACATCGCTTCGGCGCCTCAAGGCACGACTAATGTGCTCTTGACGGCTGAGGCGGCCACAGCAGAACGTAGCGGAACGCTTTGTTTCGTTGCCGGAAATTTGCGGAAATGGATTGCTGTACGCCAAACAGTCGTAAAAGAAGAAAAGGATGATGCAATCAGCGTTACGGCGGATGAGATGAACGCACCGGAAAATCTGCGCATTCTGCAAGACGACGAGCCGGCTTCTGTCTATTGCGACAAGTCTGTAAGAAGTTTCAACACCGCACAACCCTTGCAAGTAAATGTAGAAGACGGGCAGCTGCACCTGCGGTTCTATTCTCCGCGCAAGCTGGAGCAGGTGGAGATATGGGCCAAAGTTTCCGGCTTGTCGGAAGAAGAGTTTCTGCTGGCGCGGTTTGAAGAAGTGGCTCCTTTCATTGATTATTATAAAGAATTGCCTTTCTTGACGAAAGACTGCACTTTCAGAACTGCTTCGGGGAAGTCTGTCGTAGTCCGGCAGAATCCTTATTTCCCTGACAACATGCTCAGTCTTCGCGCCGTTTCCTATTGCGACTACTGGCGCCGTCTCCAACAAATCAAACACGGATGGAACATCAGTTTCAGCCTGTTTGGAGGAGACCCGACCAAACCGGACGGCGGACACACCACCAACTGGATGGGAATACGTCCTGTACACTGCCGCGAAGCGGTTGCCGTATTCCTGAATATCTGCTACATCATCGACATGAAAGAACATGAAGAGCTTATAAGGGCCAACGAAGATTTGCTTTACGGCAACGGAGGGACGGGCGACAAAGTGACGGCAGACCGCGTTTTGTCTCAAATGAAACAGGAACACAGCATTGCCGTAGGATTGGTATGGCCGGGATATGCGTTCGGCTTGGGAGGCCCCGGAGTGTTCGGACTTTACCAAAAAGGATGGCTCGAACACTACAACCTGCTCAGCGACTGTATAATCATGTTTCATGAGTTGGGGCATGTGTTGGGATACAACCACAGCAGCAGTTTCACCAATGGGCCGTGGGCGCACCAGCTGATGAGCCATTTTTATCTTGAGAATTTGTCCAGACTTCCCGTTGATTCGCCGGATTATCTGGACAGCAAAAACAACCCGAACTTATATAAATAAAGACAAATGGAAAAGAACAGACCTATTTATAGATATTTCGCATATTTGTTTCTGAGCATCGGCCTGTTTCTGTTCGCTTCATGCCGGGCGGATGATTTTGCAGCGCCGCCCTCTTCGGAAGAAAACGCGGCGGTGTTTGAACTGAATCTCCCGCAGGTTGAATTGGCGGCAGGGCGGTCTCGTGCCGCAGCCGTGTCGCGGATAAATCTTATCCAGACTTTGGATGTGCTGGCTTTTGATGCCGACGGCTTGTTCTATACTCATTGCCAAGCCGAAGAACTGTATTCTGTCGACGGAGGGGGGAAGTGGCTTTACCGGATTCCATTGGCAAAAAATGAAGCGCAAGGCTTGCGTTTCGTGTTCTTCGCCAATCTGCATGACGAGGTGGTTCGAGCCGTGCAGGAAGGGCGCATCGCAAAGAAAGACGAATTGTATCGCCAGATAGAGTTTGCCAACTCGGATTGGGCGAACAATTCGGATGCCTTTCCCATGTGGGGAGAAACGCCTTCTGCCTACGACAGCACGTCTCCGCACCAAGACGTGAACAGAGTGTCAATGCTTCGTGCGGTTTCAACGGTAGATGTGGTGTTGAATGGAAATTCTTTTGAGGCTATGGGGCTGGACAATTTCCGGCTGGGCTGTGTGGAAGTGCGCGACGTGCCGGTCAAAGGCTTTGCAGCGCCGGCTCCCGGACATTTCGAATGGGAGGAACGGCAAACGGACGCGCAGATGCGGAACGAGTATGTATTGAAAAAGGCTACAGTGAAGGCCGATGCTGAACTGATGTCCCTCACTACCGGGCAAGTCTCCCCGTCCAATGCCATCCGTGGAAAAATAATTGTTCCGGAATCGGATGCCGGCGGAGCGTGGAATACGACTTTCCTTATCGGAGGCTACTTTGAGAACAGCGGCCAACTCTCATGGTACCGGGTGAATTTTTCAGAACAGGATAAGAAAACGGGATATATGCGCCCTGTCGACCTGTTGCGCAACAAGCATTACGTGCTGAACATCACCAGAGTGACCCAGGCAGGCTATGATACGCCGGAAGAGGCTTGCAGCAATTCTTCGGCAAACATACATGCTGCGTTGGAATTGCGCCCGGAAGTCGGGAATCTGACGCAGATGGTGTATAATGCCACTGATTACCTGGCAACCGACAAGGCTGAACTGAGAGTGACGGAACAAAAGACCGACCTGCTTCAAATATTGACCACTGAGGCAGAAGGGTGGAGGTTGGCCGACGACATGCCCGAATGGTTGGAAGTGTCGGAAAATCATGGAGGGCAAGGGGTGCTGGCTGCCGTTGCATTCCGGCTTAAAGACGGCTGCAAGGGAGCGGACGAAGCGCCTTCTGCAATCACGTTGCGTGCCGGGAGTCTCGAAATGTCCATAAAGGTATATCCTTATGACGAGAACGTCATCGAATACGAAACGCCCTATGTCCGTCAAGTTTGGCAGGCGGCTGATTTCGGATATGAAGAAGGGAAGTTTGTTCCGGGGGGAAGTCTGGTATTTTTACAGAACCGATACCTGCTGTTTGCCAACAATTACAACGGGACGGAGTCCGATTCTCCCTGTCTGTTGGTCTATGACATGGAGCAGAAGCAAGTGGTAAAGAAGTTGTCCGAATGGACTTTCAACGGGCAGACACTGAGTTTCCAAGGCACAGCAGACAAATCGGACCAGATAGACGACTTGGTGGCGGACGAACGAAACAACCGTTTGTACGTGATGCGTCGCCAATCGTACGTGGAAGTGTTCGACATTTCCAATCCGCTCCAACCGGAATACGTCACTCGTATCGGCAAACCCTTTGAATCCGGCGCAACTGTCCGGAATCGCCTGAGCGGAAGCGGTGCGATACTTCCTGCGGAGAATTATCTCTTGTTGCGCGACAACATGAGTTTGGATACCTATCTGTATGAAGACATTGTTGCCGGAAAGTTTCAAGAAATAACCTGTGTCACAAGAGACAACATGAAGATGACGCATACCGACTATCATCCTACGCAGTGGGCGGTAGACCCGACAGACGGAAGTATCTATATGACAGAATATGACAATGCGTTCCAAGGAATCTACAGCTTCGACCTCTCGAAGGCAGACCCTTACGTGCAAGCCGGAAAATACTGGCAGCAGCAAGACCTGCGCAACCGGGCGCTTCCTTTGGCATACCAGCCTACGGGCTTGCTGATTACAGACCGGAAGGTGTATGTGACACGTTTGGACGGATCGCTTGACATATTCAGCAGAAAGATACTGGAGGGCGCGCCGGCAGTGCGTGCGTCTGTGTCGGCTGAAAAGGCGGAAAACATTCGTCTTCGCACCAGCGCCGGCAGATTTGGAAAACTGCAAAAAATCTATTTGGACCCGAATGATGCCGAATGTTTCTGGAGCATAGACATGGCAAACCGTACATTGGTGCAACTGAACATGTTCAAATCCAACATAGAAATACAGCCCTGACGAAATCAGGCGCAAACGGACAAGGGTGGTTTCAGCAGAGACCACCCTTTTTTATCCCGGCATGACGCGAATAGTTCAGCTTTTCATTTAGAAATTTCCTGTAAAAGAACGAAAAACATCTGTTTTATGTTGCATAACATAACGGCTTCATATCCAAGTTGTCGAGATAAGTGTTACTTTTACACCATATTAAACCATATAATTACAATCATGAAAAGCATGAAGACTTCTATTTTAGGAATGGGAGCAGCTCTGGCGCTTCTTGCGAGCTGCGGAACAAAGGTAGAAAAACCGTCGCTGACTCTTTCCGGACTGAATCCGGCTAATTTTGAAACGACCGTTGACGGAACCAAATCGGTCAAACTCTACACGTTGAAGAACCACAGCGGAATGGAAGTGTGTGTCACAAACTTCGGAGGGCGCATCGTTTCAATTATGGTTCCGGACAAGAACGGCACGATGACCGATGTGGTTTTAGGGTTTGACAGCATTGCCGACTACCAGCGCATACCGAGTGATTTCGGGGCTTCTATCGGCCGTTATGCCAACCGAATCAACAAAGGGCTGATGAAGGTTGACGGTACGCTGATTCAATTGCCGACAAACAATTTCGGGCACTGCCTTCACGGAGGGCCGACGGGGTGGCAATATCAAGTGTATGAAGCCAGTCAGACGAATGACAGCACGCTTGTGCTGACCATGAACTCGGCTGACGGGGACAACAACTTCCCCGGAAACGTTACGGCCCACGTGACTTATTCGCTCACTGCCGACAATGCTATCGATATCAAGTACGATGCTGTGACAGACAAGACGACCGTCATCAATATGACCAACCACTCTTATTTCAACTTGAACGGCGATCCGTCGAAACCCGCTACGGACAATATTTTGTATGTGGCGTCCGACAGCATTACTCCGGTGGACGGCACCTATATGACTGACGGCACGATGATGGCGGTGAAAGGCACTCCTTTCGATTTCAACACGCCGAAACCCATTGCTCCGGCTGTGACTGATTTCAGCAACGAGCAGGTGAAATTCGGCAACGGATTTGATCATAACTGGGTGCTGGCCACCAAAGGAGACATCACCCGTCCCGCAGCCAAACTGACCAGCCCGACAACAGGCATCAGCCTCACCGTCTATACGGACGAACCGGGAATCCAAGTCTACACAGGCAACTTCCTTGACGGAACGGTGAAAGGGAAAAAAGGCATCGCTTATCCTCAACGCGCTTCCGTGTGTCTGGAAACCCAGCATTATCCAGACAGCCCTAACAAACCGCAATGGCCGTCCGTTACGTTAAAGCCGGGAGAAACTTACCGGAGCCATTGCATCTTCAAATTCGGCGTGGAAGAATAGAAGAATAAAGAACTGACAATCTCGCGCCAACAACAATAACAACAACGATATGACAGACTATTACAGTAAAAATCCTAAATTTTATGTCGGCATCGACTGCATCATTTTCGGATTTGAGAAAGACAAACTGAACTTGCTGCTTCTGCAAAGGAACTTCGAGCCGGCAAAAGGCCAATGGTCTCTCATGGGAGGATTCGTCCAAGAGAATGAGAGTGCCGACGATGCGGCAAAGCGCGTTTTGTTTGAACTGACGGGGTTAGACGACGTATATATGGAACAGATAGGGGCGTTCGGCGAGGTTCGCCGTGATCCGGGAGAACGGGTTATCTCGCTTGCGTATTACGCTCTGATCAACATCAACGAATACGACTGCGAGCTCGTGAGCCGGCACAATGCCCATTGGGTGAACGTAGATGAAATGCCCGACCTTATCTTCGACCATAACCAGATGGTGGAAAAGGCAAGGAACGTGATGAAGCAGAAGGCTTCGCGCGCGCCTATCGGGTTCAACCTGCTTCCCGAACTGTTTACGCTTACGCAGCTGCAGAACCTCTATGAGGCAATCTACGGAGAACCTATGGACAAGCGCAATTTCCGGAAACGCATCGCCGACATGGGATTTATAGAGAAAACGGACAAAATTGACAAAACGGGGTCGAAACGAGGGGCCAGCTTGTACAAGTTCAATGATTTGGCCTATCAGAAAGACCCTAAATTCAAACTTTAAAGTATTATGTTAGAAAGTTTAAAAGAAAAAGTGTTTCATGCGAACCTTGAATTAGTGAAGCATGGACTGGTTATCTTCACGTGGGGAAACGTATCGGCCGTCGACCGCGAAAGCGGGCTGGTGGTGATCAAGCCCAGCGGAGTGTCATACGATGAAATGAAGGCGGAAGACATGGTGGTTGTCGACCTCGACGGCAAGGTGGTGGAAGGCAGTCTTCGTCCGTCGAGCGACACGCCTACTCACTTGGCCCTCTACAAGGCTTTCCCTGAAATAGGCGGCGTGGTGCATACGCACTCCACTTATGCCACCGCATGGGCTCAGGCCGGCTGCGACATCCCCAATATCGGCACGACTCATGCCGACTATTTTCATGAAGCAATCCCCTGCACGGCCGACATGACCGAAGCGGAAGTAAAGGGCGAATACGAGCTGGAAACCGGCAACGTAATCGTAAAACGCTTCGAAGGCATGAATCCGATGCACACTCCGGGAGTGCTGGTGAAAAACCACGGCCCGTTCGCATGGGGAAAAGACGCCCACGATGCAGTCCACAATGCAGTGGTGATGGAGCAGGTGGCTAAAATGGCCAGCATTGCATACGCAGTCAATCCGCACCTTACCATGAATCCGTTGCTGGTGGAAAAGCACTTCAGCCGCAAGCACGGGCCTAACGCTTATTACGGACAGAAGAAATGACGGAAAAACGCCGGGGCGTTCCGTACCGAATGCCGGGGCATTTCTTTCCGAACGCCGGGGCGTTTGACAAACAGCCGAAAAGCAACAATAAAACATACCCTAAAAAAACAATATCTTATGAACACATTTGACCAATACGAAGTATGGTTCGTAACAGGAGCTCAGCTTCTGTACGGAGGCGATGCAGTAATCGCAGTAGACGCACACAGCAACGAAATGGTGGCCGGACTTAACGACAGCGGAAAGCTGCCGGTAAAAGTGGTGTACAAGGGAACCGCAAATTCTTCAAAAGAAGTGGAAGCCGTCATGAAGGCTGCCAACAACGATGAAAAGTGTGTCGGCATCATCACTTGGATGCACACGTTCTCTCCCGCCAAGATGTGGATTCACGGCCTGCAGCAGCTGAAGAAGCCGCTGCTCCACCTGCACACGCAGTTCAACAAAGAGATCCCTTGGGACACAATGGACATGGACTTCATGAACCTTAACCAGTCGGCTCACGGCGACCGCGAGTTCGGACACATCTGCACCCGTATGCGCATCCGCCGCAAAGTGGTTGTGGGCTATTGGAAGGACGAAGAAACTTTGCACAAAATTGCCGTATGGATGCGCGTCTGCGCGGCGTGGGCCGACGCTCAGGACATGCTTATCATCCGCTTCGGCGACCAGATGAACAATGTAGCCGTAACGGACGGCGACAAGGTGGAGGCCGAAGTGCGCATGGGATACCACGTTGACTATTGCCCGGCAAGCGAACTGATGGAATACCACAGCCAAGTGAAGGACGAAGACGTGGACGCGCTTGTTCAGACTTACTTCCAAGAATACGACCACGATGCCGCTTTGGAAGACAAGTCTACAGAGGCTTACCGGAAAGTATGGAACTCGGCAAAAGCCGAACTCGCCCTGCGCGCCATCCTGAAAGCCAAAGGAGCCAAGGGATTTACTACCAACTTCGACGACCTCGGCCAGACCGACGGCAGCCACTTCGACCAGATTCCGGGCCTCGCATCGCAGCGTCTGATGGCGGAAGGCTACGGATTCGGTGCGGAAGGCGACTGGAAATCGGCAGCTCTCTACCGCACCGTATGGGTAATGAACCAGGGACTCCCCAACGGATGTTCGTTCCTGGAAGACTACACGTTGAACTTCGACGGGGAAAAGAGCGCCATCCTTCAGGCTCACATGTTGGAAGTATGTCCGCTGATTGCCGCAAGACGTCCCCGTCTGGAAGTCCACTTCCTCGGCATCGGCGTGCGCAAAAGCCAAACGGCACGCCTCGTGTTCACGTCGAAGACCGGAACTGGATGCACAGCTACAGTGGTTGACTTGGGCAACCGCTTCCGCCTGATTGTAAACGATGTGGAATGTATCGAACCGAAACCCCTGCCGAAACTTCCGGTTGCGTCTGCCTTGTGGATTCCGCAGCCCGACTTCGAAGTGGGCGCAGGCGCATGGATTCTGGCAGGCGGAACCCATCACTCCTGCTTCTCATACGACCTGACCGCAGAGTATTGGGAGGACTATGCTGAAATCGCCGGCATTGAAATGCTGCATATCAATAAAAATACCAACATCGGCGACTTCAAGAAGGAGCTTCGCATGAATGAGGTGTATTACATGCTGAACAAGGCGCTTTGCTGACAATAAGTAATGCAGAGATGCCGAGGCACGGAGCAGGCTGCTTCCTTTTGAGCCTTTGTATCTCTGCGTTTGTTCTTTAATTTCATTCACTTTATACCATGAAATCAGACATAAAATCGGTAATTGAATCCGGACAGGCAATACTCGGCATCGAGTTCGGATCGACACGTATCAAGGCGGTGCTGATAGACCCGGAGAACAAGCCTATCGCACAGGGAAGCCATAACTGGGAAAACCAGTTGTCGGACGGGCTTTGGACCTACAGTATCGAGGCTATTTGGAGCGGACTTCAGGACTGTTATGCCGACCTTCGCGCAAATGTAAAGGAACTTTACGGCACAGAGATTGAGACTTTGGCGGCTATCGGGGTCAGCGCTATGATGCACGGCTACATGGCTTTCAACGGCAAGGGGGAGATTCTTGTGCCTTTCCGCACATGGAGAAACACCAATACGGGCATGGCGGCTGCGGCTCTCTCGGAAGCCTTCGTGTTCAACATTCCGCTTAGATGGAGCATTTCCCACTTGTATCAGGCTATACTGAACGATGAACCGCATGTGAACGACATCGCTTTCCTGACCACGCTTGCAGGATACGCCCACTGGCAACTGACGGGAGAAAAAGTGCTGGGCATTGGCGACGCTTCCGGCATGTTGCCCATCGACCAGAAGACGCGGAACTATTCGGCTGAGATGATCGAAAAGTTCGAGAGCATGATTGCTCCGAAGAAACTCGGCTGGCGTTTGTCTGACATTTTGCCGAAGGTCTTGCCGGCAGGCGAGAACGCAGGTTTTCTTACTCCTGAAGGAGCGAAAAGGCTCGACGTGTCGGGACACTTGAAACCCGGCGTCCCTCTCTGCCCCCCGGAAGGCGATGCAGGCACCGGCATGGTGGCAACCAACGCCGTGAAGCAGCGCACCGGCAACGTTTCGGCCGGCACGTCTTCGTTCTCGATGATTGTGCTTGAAAAGGAGCTGTCGAAGCCTTACGAAATGATTGACATGGTGACTACTCCCGACGGGAGTCCCGTTGCGATGGTCCACTGCAACAACTGCACGTCCGACCTCAACGCATGGGTCAGCCTGTTTAAGGAGTATCAGGAACTTCTGGGCGTTCCCGTCGATATGAACGAAGTGTTCGGCAAGCTCTACAACCACGCTCTTGAAGGTGATGCGGACTGCGGCGGACTTGTTTCTTACAACTATATTTCGGGAGAGCCTGTCACAGGTCTTGCCGAGGGGCGGCCTCTGTTCGTGCGTTCGGCCAACGACAAGTTTAACCTGGCCAACTTCATGCGCGCCCATCTGTATGCTTCCGTAGGAGTGCTGAAGATCGGGAACGACATTCTTTTCAACGAAGAGAAAATCAAAGTCGATCGGATTACGGGGCACGGAGGACTGTTCAAGACAAAAGGCGTGGGACAGAGGGTGCTGGCAGCCGCGCTCAACTCGCCCATCTCCGTCATGGAGACGGCGGGCGAAGGAGGCGCATGGGGCATCGCGCTCTTGGCCTCTTATCTGGTGCGCAACGAAAAGAAGCTGCCGCTTGCCGATTTCCTCGACGAATGCGTGTTTGCAGGAAATACGGGAACGGAAATTTCTCCGACTCCCGAAGAAGTGGCAGGATTCAACGCATATATCGAAAGCTACAAGGCTGGACTGCCGGTGGAAGAGGCGGCGGTACGGTTCAAGAAATAGCGCGGACTTTGACGGAAAAGGCGGCGGCATTCCCCGACAGGAATGCCCGTCCGTTCCGGCAAAGGCGGGCGTTTTTCCGAGCAGTGTTCGCCGGACACGACAATTTCAGCGATTCTTAAAGATAAATCATTGAAAAAAGACAAGTTTACGCATAAAAAAGTTACCTTTGCCACAACAAGGGATAAAGCCCATTTTATGTAACAATCAAAACAAATTTTCAGTATGAACAACAAACGAGTAATGGACCATGCAGCCGACAACATCCGTATTCTGGCTGCGTCAATGGTAGAAAAAGCGAAATCCGGCCATCCGGGAGGCGCTATGGGCGGAGCCGACTTCATCAACGTGCTCTACTCCGAGTATTTGCAGTATGACCCGCAGAATCCCAGATGGGAGGGACGCGACCGTTTCTTCCTTGATCCGGGACACATGGCGCCGATGCTGTATTCGCAACTGGCCCTTATCGGGAAATTCTCTTTAGACGAGCTGCAGCAGCTCCGCCAATGGGGGTCTCCTACGCCGGGACATCCGGAAGTGGACATCGAACGCGGCATAGAAAACACGTCCGGACCGCTCGGACAAGGACATGTGTTCGCTGTGGGAGCAGCCATTGCAGCCAAGTTCCTTGCAGCCCGCACCGGCAATCCTACCTTTGAAAAAGAAACCATTTACGCATATATATCCGACGGAGGTATCCAGGAGGAAATCTCGCAAGGAAGCGGACGTATCGCCGGTTATCTGGGACTGGACAATTTGATTATGTTCTATGATTCCAACGAAATCCAGCTTTCTACGGAAACGAAAGACGTGACTGCGGAAGATACTGCCATGAAATACCGCGCATGGGGGTGGAACGTGCTTGAAATCAACGGAAACGACTGTGAAGAAATCCGCAAGGCTCTTGATGCGGCCAAGGCTGAAGACAAGCGTCCGACACTGATTATCGGCCGCTGCGTCATGGGTAAAGGCGCGCGCAAGGCAGACAACTCTTCATACGAGCACAACTGCAAGACCCACGGCGCTCCGTTGGGAGGTGATGCCTACAGAAATACCGTCGTCAACTTGGGCGGAAACCCGGACGACCCGTTCGTAATATTCGATGACGTGAAGGAAATGTACGCGAAGCGCGCGGAAGAATTGAAGCAGATTGCCGCTGCCCGCCATGAAGAAGAAAACGCATGGGCTGCAGCTAATCCGGAAAAAGCCGCACAGCAGAAGGAATGGTTCAGCGGAGCGGCTCCGAAAGTGGATTGGGAGCAAATCCAGCAGAAAGCCAACGATGCCACACGCAACGCTTCGGCAACCGTGTTGAGCGCATTGGCTCAGCAAGTTCCCAATATGATTTGCGCGTCGGCCGACCTGTCGAACTCCGACAAGACCGACGGATTCCTGAAGCAGACCCACGCTTTCGTGCGCGGCGACTTCAGCGGAGCGTTCTTCCAGGCAGGCGTGGCCGAGCTGACAATGGCCTGCTGCTGCATCGGAATGGCGCTTCACGGAGGCGTTGTTGCAGCGTGCGGCACATTCTTCGTATTCTCCGACTACATGAAACCGGCCGTGCGTATGGCTGCCTTGATGCAGCTGCCGGTCAAGTTCATCTGGACGCACGACGCATTCCGCGTGGGCGAAGACGGACCGACTCACGAACCGGTTGAGCAGGAAGCGCAAATCCGCCTGATGGAGAAGCTGAAAAACCATCACGGAAAGAACTCCATGCTGGTGCTCCGCCCTGCCGACGCGGAAGAGACTACCGTATGCTGGAAAATGGCTATGGAGAATACCGACACTCCGACTGCGCTGATTCTCTCTCGCCAGAACATCAACATGCTGCCCGAAGGCACCGACTATACGCAAGCGGCCAAAGGCGCATACATCGTTGCCGGTTCCGACGAGAATCCGGACGTTGTGATGGTCGCTTCCGGTTCTGAGGTCTCTACATTGGTGGCAGGCGCAGACCTGCTTCGCAAAGACGGCATCAAGACCCGCATCGTGTCCGTCCCGTCAGAAGGTTTGTTCCGCAGCCAGAGCAAGGAATATCAGGAAAGCGTCATCCCGGCCGGAGCGAAAGTGTTCGGACTCACGGCGGGTCTTCCCGTCAACTTGTTGGGCTTGGTCGGCGCAAACGGAAAAATCTGGGGTCTGGAATCGTTCGGCTTCTCCGCTCCTTATAAGGTGCTCGATGAAAAGCTCGGTTTCACGGCAGAAAATGTATATAACCAAGTAAAGTCGATGTGCTGATGAAGGTGATAGGACTGGCTTCCGACCATGCTGGATTTGAACTGAAGCAATATGTAAAGAAGTGGCTGGAAGCAAGAGGATGGGAGTACAAAGATTTCGGCACCTACACTCCCGAAAGCTGCGACTATCCCGATTACGCTCATCCGCTGGCTGTCGCTGTTGAAAAGGGCGAATGCTATCCGGGTATTGCCGTTTGCGGGAGCGGTGAAGGTATCGGCATCACCCTGAACAAGCATCAGGGTATCCGGGCTGCTTTGTGCTGGATTCCGGAAATTGCCCACTTGGCACGTCAGCACAATGACGCTAACGTACTTGTGATGCCGGGGCGGTTCATCGATACTGACATGGCCGACAAGATTATGACCGAGTTCTTCAGCACTTCGTTTGAAGGAGGACGCCATCAAATTCGTGTCGACAAGATTCCGGTGAAATGACGCTGCGCACGATACGGACTGAGTAACGAAATGCGCAAGCCTATCTGCAAAAGCAGATTGACGCAAGTTCCACAGATATTTTTGTTTAATCTGTGAAAAATTGCGTTAATCTGCTTTTTCTGATACAGGCTCTTTTACTATGTTTGCAAACAATAAATTATGAAATCATGAGAAAATATTTATTAATTCTGCTGACATTGCTCCCTCTTTTGGGGTTCGCCAAGGAAAAGAAAGACAATTCCAATCCTAAATATCTTGTCGGAGCTGTCACCTTAAACGAAGAAGGGAAAATAAGTTTCAGCAAAGAAATCAAAGCTCCCTCGCTGTCAAAAAAGGAACTGTACGACATTATGCTTAAATGGGCGAACGGACGCTTCAAGTCAGATGGCAAATTGATTAGCCGAGTAGTTTATACTGATGAAGAAAAGGGCGACATAGCAGCCTCGGCGGAAGAATACGTCGTATTCTCGTCTTCAGCTTTGTCGCTTGACCGGACGCGGATATACTATCAATACTTCATCAACGTGCAGGATGGAGCGTGCGACATGACCATGACCCGCATTCGTTATTGGTATGACGAGAACCGTGACGGAGGACAGAAGTACACAGCGGAAGAATGGATTACAGACGACATGGCTCTCAACAAGAAAAAGACGAAACTGGCTCCTATTTGCGGCAAGTTCAGACGGGAAACTATTGATTTGAAAGACGCGCTGTTCAAATCAGCAGCTGACGCGATTGGCGAAAAGACCATATCAGTTGTCACACCGGTTGCTCCCGCAACAGCTGCCGCAGGCGGCGAATTGAGAAGCATAAAGATAGGAGAACTTCCTTCTAACCTGGATGAAATAGCAGCCAAGGGAAGGATTACATTTACTGCCGACGGCGAAGAAATGGAAATCAAGCAAGAGAATTGGGGAGGATTCGGAAAGTTGTTTGACAAAGATGTGGCCTACACGCTGATAGATCAGAGCAAGATTGCCATCAGCGCATTGGCTGAACATGCGGACAACTACACAATTTCATTCTATCTTCCCGGCGCTGTACAAGCGAGTGTCGTCATCAACTGCAAGAAGTCGATGTCGAAAATCATGACAGTTGACGAGTTGAAATCGCTTAACCAGACTGTCGACACTTCCAAATCCTATAAAATGTATATAGGTGAAGTCACTGGAATCTTTTTGCGAGAATAAATGTAAGATATAGTCGAAAACCTTAAAAGGCTGCCCTAAATGATTCGTCATTTTGAGGCAGCCTTTTAAGGTTTTTGGCTATCGGAGAATTGTCTGTTGCATGATTATTTACCAGAAATAGTAGTAGAATGCGCCGCAGAGAGCAATAACGCCCAGAGAAGCGGCAACATCCCATTTGTTCCAGCTGTCGCGAATCGTTTTCTTGTAGTCTTTGGTGAATGTGATAGCTTCCACTTGCGCTTGCGAGGGTGCCGGAGTGAAGAAGGAAACGGCTACCATCAGAAGGATGATGAAGACGAGCAGCCAGATTTCAAACACCAACCAATTGGTTTGCCAGAACCAAGACGTGCTTTCCCAGAAAGCTCCTTCCATGACGGCGTTGCCGTTTTTGGTGATGACGTTCGTGGCAAGGCGGAGCATACCCACAATGAAGCCGCCTATCAAGCCCCATTCTCCGGCAAGCGGAGTGATTTTCTTGGAGAAGATACCCATCGTAAAGACAGCCACCATAGCCGGAGCGAGCAGCGACTGGATGTTCTGCAGATAGCTGTAGAGCGTGTCCATGCTCATCATCACCGGCATCCATGCCAGACCGAGCAGCACGACAACCACGGTGGCGATGCGTCCAACCAACACGTAGTGGGCTTCGCTCATGCCTTTCTTCATCGGCTTGTAGAAGTCTTCGGTGAAAAGGGTTGCGCAAGAGTTGAAGAATGCCGCCAAAGAAGCGACAAGGGCGCAAATGAATCCGATAGTCACGATGCCTTTCACACCGGCCGGAAGGATGAACTTCACCATTTGCGCGAAGGCGGCGTCAGTGTCGGGAATGTCTGTTCCGGCCTTCATGGAGAACGCGAATCCGCTGTTGGGGTCTTCCGCCAGCGCAGCTGCAATCATGCCGGGGATGAGGAACATGAAAACAGGGAGGAGCTTGAAGTAGCCTGCTGCAATGGTGCCCCGGCGGGCGCGCTTGATCACTTCTTCGTTGGCTTCGCCTTTAGTCTGTCCGAGCACACGCTGCACGATGTGCTGGTCGGTACACCAATACCAGAAGCCGATGATGCTTGCTCCGATGAACACCACAAAGCCGGGATATTCCTTGTACATCGGGTCGCCTTCGTCCCAGTGGAACATGTGCGTCGTTCCGTATCCGTCATGGAGCTTTCCGCAGAAATCCATCATGGTTGTCCATCCGTCGCAGATGTTGCCGCCTCCTAACGTGGCAAGTCCGAGGAATAGGACGAGGAAAGAGCCGATAATCAGTATGGGGGTCTGGATGGCCGAAAGCGTCATGACACCTTTCATTCCGCCGAACACGGTGAAGATGGCAGTGACGGCAATCAGGCCGACCGCTCCGTACCAGAACGGGATGCCGAGCAGGTACTCGAAGAAAATGCCTCCGGTGAAGGCCGTTACGCTCACTTTCGTAAGCACGTAGGCCACAAGGGTGATGATAGACAGCCATGAGCCGGTAGCTTTCGTATAGCGGAACTTCAGAAAGTCAGGCATCGTGATGATTTTGCCCAGTTTGTTGTTGAGCAGCTGGTAAAACGGAACGAAGAGCCATCCGAGGATAAGAATCATCCATCCTTGCATTTCCCAGTGCGCCATGCCTACACCGTCTTTGGCGCCCGTGCCGGCAAGCCCTACAAGATGTTCAGAGCCGATGTTTGCCGCGAAGATGGCGGCACCGATGATGTACCAAGGCTCTCCTTTTCCGAACAGATAGTCCTCACTGTTCGCGCCTTGTTGCATACGCTTGTCTTTTTGTACTGACCGGTAGACGGCCCAGCCTACGAGGGCGATTCCGATTGCGATGATGGCCCAGTCGAGCCAAACAAATTCTTGTGAATTCCAATTCATAATTTTATGTTTTTAATTATAGGTATTGATTTCAGGTTGGCGAGCGATTGCATTTTGCTCCGGCAGCCTGCCGTTTCATGATTCGGGTGCAATATTACGAATAAGTGTAAAATTACACTAATAATGGCGCATGTTATAGAGCATGTTTTGAAAAAAGTTTTGCAAAAGGTTTCTTTGGCGGGCGTTGTTTGCGTTTGCAGGAAGGCTTTCAGTCTTGGCCGAAGAAAGTTCGGGTGTTCGTTTTCCGGAAGTCCGCCGCTTTGCAGCCGGAGCGTGTGGGCGTTTCCGGAAAATGCGCGGCGTTTTAAAATTAAGTATATTTGGGCTTTCATTCGTATTTAAAGGAAAAACAGCAAAAGAATATGAGAAGAATGGGATTGGTGGCCGGCATGTTTCTGGCCGTTGCGCTGAATGCGCAGACAAGTTTGCCTCTCCGGTTGCCTCAGGGACATCCGCGCTATCTGACGACTCAGGAGGGAAAGAAGGAAACCGAGCGTTTGATCAAGAAAGAAAAATGGGCGGAAGATGTGTTCGGGAAACTGAAGGGACGGACCGACAAGTATGTAGACAGGGGGAGCGACTGGCTTTCTTCCCGCCTTCAAATGTATTGGAACACGCACGCCACCGACGTGTATATAAAAGGAGAGTATTACGACCATGCGGGGGGAGAGAAGGCGCCTGCCCCTACCGTTGTCTTTACGGGGGCGCGCAGCCATGCCACAAGTTACCGCCGCCCTCCGCTGGAAGAACTGAAACCTTATCAGGAAGACGCGCGCGGCATGTATCTTGAAAACTCCGCGCTGAAGGCGTATGAATGGGCCAACATAGGGAAAACGGGAAGAATCGTTGAAAGCATCAACCGCGAAATCGTAGGGATTGCCCGCGATGCGGCTTTCCTCTGGTGGATGACGGGAGAAGAAAAGTATGCGAAAGCCGCCGACGCCGTCTTCGACACTTACATGACCGGGCTGTATTATCGGAATGTGCCCGTCGACTTGAATCACGGACACCAGCAGACGCTGGTGGGGATGACTTCGTTCGAGGTGATTCATGAGGACGTGCTCAACGACTTGGTGCCGCTTTACGATTTTCTTCATGCCTATCTTCAGGAGCATCGGCCTGACAAGATGGGAATCTATGCGGATGCGTTCAAGAAGTGTGCCGACAACATCATTGCCAAAGGGGTGCCCCACAACAACTGGAACCTGCTTCAGGCGCGTTTCGTGATGAACATCGCCTTGATATTGGAGGATGATTCTGCGTATCAGGACAGGAAAGGGCGGCAGTATTACATCGATTATCTTCTCAACCGGTCGTCTATCCGCCAATGGTCGCTCAAGAAGCTGGCCGACTACGGCTTCGATTCGACGGGCATTTGGTCGGAATGTCCGGGATACAGCAGCGTGGTGGTGGGCGATTATGCGGCTTTCATGAATCTTTTCGACCGCAATCTGAACATGGACCTGACGAAGGAAATCCCGGTGCTTCCGAAAGCGGCGGAGGCCATGCCTCAGTATCTTTTCCCGAACCGGATGGTTTGCGGCTTTGGAGACACCCATCCCGGAGGGCTTCGCACGGACATTTTCCGTTATATGGTGAGCAATGCCCGCCAGCACGGAAAGAAAGAGGAAGAACGCAAGTTCACCGCCATGCTGAAGCTGTTCGACCCTTCGGCTTCCGTGCCTGCGGCGAACCGGAAAATGCCGGTGGCTGTCACTTCGTTCTTCGCGGAAAAGCCGTTTGAAGTAGATGAAAAAGTGGAGGCGGGAAGCATTGACGAGTATGTGACTCCGACATTTTATGCACCCAACGTGAGCTGGTTAGTGCAGCGCAACGGTATGGACCGAAACAACAGCCTGATGGTTTCGTTGAACGCCAGCGAAGGCAACCACATGCACGCCAACGGCATCAGCATGGAGCTGTACGGAAAAGGCTATGTGCTGGGGCCTGATGCGGGCATCGGGAAGACGCTTTATCAAGGTCTCGACTATTTAGAGTATTACAGCCAGTTCCCTTCGCACAATACGGTGTGCGTCGACGGAATATCTTCGTATCCGGTGATGAAAAGCTGCCATTCGTTCAAACTCCGAAGCATGTATCCTCAGGCGGGCGTGAGGGTAGGCTATCAGCCTGTGTCGTACAGTGAAGTGTATTTCCGCGAGCCGGAAACTTATTCCGACCAGACTCGTCTGAACGCTATCGTCAACACCTCTGATTCTACGGGATACTATATAGACGTGTTCCGCAGCCGGAAAGTGGAAGGCGGCGACAAGATGCACGACTATTTCTATCACAATCTGGGGCAGGAGATGACGCTGAAGGCATCCGACGGGCAGCCGCTCGGCCTTCAGCCGACCGAAGAACTGGCTTTTGCCGGGGGGCATCTGTATGCCTACTCGTATCTGTATGACAAGAAAAGCGCTTCGACGGAAAAAGATGTGCGCGCGGACTTTACAATCCGTATGCCGGACAAGGACGACATTACGATGACTTTGTGGATGAAGGGGGAGAAGGATAGGGAAGTGTTCTCCGCGTTGAGCCCGATGACGGAAGGGTTGAGCCGCATCAAGGACATGCCGTATGTCATCGCCGACCAGCCGACCCTCACTTTCGTAGCCCGCCAGCGAGGTGAAGCGTGGACACGTCCTTTTGCCGCTGTCTATGAGCCGCATACGCAGACGGAGCCGTCGCGTATTGCGTCCGTTTCTTTCCCCGACACGGGCTTGGAGGGAAAAGTGGCCGTGAAGGTGAAGCTCACGGACGGCAACACGGATTTGATTCTTTCATCGGACGATGCGGATGATACGGTGAAAGCGGAAGGTATGGAGGCGTCCGGCGTTTATTCGCTGGTTCGCACGGGCAAGGACAGCGGCGTGCAGATGTGTTTCTTGGGAGGCGGTACGAAATTTCGGGCGGCTTCTGTGGAAATCTCCGCGCATTCTCCTTCAAACGTGCTCTTGTTTAAGGGAAAAGGCGGTTGGCTTTATACGTCATCTTCGGCGGTTTCCGTTTCTGTGGGCGGGAAGTGCTACGAGTTGGCTCCGTCGCAAGAGTTGAAGCCGCTTGAATGATTTTTTTGATAGTGAGACAGAGCAATTTGACGGCCTTGAAACCGGAGCGGCATTTCGGTTTCAAGGCCGTTGCTTTTTTGCCTCTTTTTATATGTTAGTGTTTGTTCTGGAATAACCGCATCGGCTTTAAGTGAAAATTCTTTGGCGGTGCCTGGACAGATGCAGGGCGGATAGGGGGGGGAATCGCGAATGAACATTTAGGTCGTTTCCTTTGTTGGTATATAATATAAGGTGTACATTGAAATGATTTTCCTCTTGCGTGATGTCTTTTCTATGCGGATAATGCTTTATGTACCAGATAGATATATTTATTTTTATGAAAAAAGTGACAAAAAAGTGTGCGTAAAAGTTGCTCGTGTGCAAAAAGTCTGTACTTTTGCAACCGCTTTCGAGAGAGAAAGGGTGATAGATGAAATATTAAAGAGTGGGAACGAGTAAAAAAGATGTCTTTTTGATTAAAAGATGCAAAAAGAATTGGATTGAAAGGAAAAACGCTTTATATTTGTATTCGCTTCTTCTTTTTATTGAAAGGCGTAAAAACAAGCGATCATTGAGGAAATGTGAGAGAACGAGGAAAAGAATCGGTAAGGCGCAGTATATGTCCGTCCGCCGTTGGGG
>CALUGI010000032.1 GCA_944320135.1 uncultured Phocaeicola sp.
TCCGTCTCTCCGTAAGAGACGGATTGTTTTTTATCCGTCCATATTGCGGGAGAATATGAAAAACGGCCGTCGGACAACCGAAACTTTTCGTTTCAAATTGTCCGACGGCCGTTTTCTCGTAAATATGCGTCTCTGTTAGCCTTTGTACTTCTCCGGCAAATCCGTTTCAATCGCCTTGCGCGATTCTTCCATCAGCATCTTCAGGTTTTCTTCCCCTTTCCCGGTGGGGAAGATAGGCTTGTGGATAGTCAGTTTCAGCGGATGCCGGTGCAGGAGTTTTCCCGTGCGGGGAAGGATGTCGAACGAGCCGTCTATGGTGATGGGCACTACCGGAAGCTGGAGCTGGTCGGCCAGAAAGAAAGCCCCTTTCTTGAACTCGTTCATGCGGCCGGTGAAGGTGCGCCTTCCTTCGGGGAACACCACTAACGAAGTGCCTCCCTGCAGCACTTTTTCCGCGTATTTGATTGTGCGGTAAATCTGTCTTGCATTGGAGCGGTCGATGAAGATGAATCCCGCCGACTCGCACGCCTTCCCCACAAACGGAATCTTGCGCAGGCTTTGCTTCATCATCCATTTGAAGTTTCTGCCTAAAAATCCGTAGACGAGGAAGATGTCGAAGGCTCCCTGATGGTTGGCCACGAATACGTATGAGGTTTTGTGGTCGATGTGTTCATGCCCTTCCACCTTTACGGGGAGCAGGAAAAGGTAGCAGGTGAGTTGCGACCAGATTTTTCCGGGGTAGTATCCCCAGAGGTGGCCGTTGCCCAACCAGCATCCCAGCATGGTGGTGAGGGCTGTCAGGATAGTAAGCACCAGAAACACAGGCAGTCCGATGCAGATTTGATAGACGATGTATAAGATTCTCATAAGCGTTTTGTTTTTATTTCTCTTTTTTCAATGTGATGACGGTGATTTCGGGCCACGAGCCGAGGCGGAACGGGAAGAGGACGAAACCCAAGCCGATGTTCACGTAGAGTCCCCGTTTTCCTTCGAGGTACATGCCCCGATGCTCCGGATAGATGAAGCGCGAGGCGGAAAAGCCGAACACGCTGATTTGCATGTCGTGCGTGTGTCCGGCCAGCATCAGCTGGATGTCCGTGTCGCGCAGGACGCTGCGCCTCCAATGGGTAGGGTCGTGGCTGAGCAGCACTTTGAACATGCCTTCCGTCCCTTTCAAGGCGCGGGGCATGTCGGCTTTGTCCGGAAAGGGAGGGTTGCCGCTGTTTTCCACTCCTGCCAATGCAATGGAGTCGTTTCCCCGGCGCAGAATCCGGCGCTCGTTCAGCAGAAGGTCCCATCCCATCTGCTTTTCCCTTTCGACCAGTTTGCGGAAGTTGGCTTCTCTTTCCGCATCTGAGTCCCAGCGGACATACGTGCCGTAGTCGTGGTTCCCGACAATGGAGTACACCCCGTCTTTGGCCTTCAGCTGCGACAAGGCGGGCATGAGGCTTAAAAGTTCGTCCGCCCGGCTGTTCACGAGGTCGCCCGTAAAGGCTATCAGGTCGGCCTGCTGGCGGTTGCAGATGTCTACGGCCTTGCGTATCGCTTCTTCATTCCCTTTCCAGCTTCCCGAATGGATGTCGGAGATTTGCAGAATCCGGTATCCGTCGAAAGCCTCCGGGAGGTCGGGCGAGGCGAATGTCACTTCCTTCACTTGAAAGTGCTCTTTGCCTTCGATGGCACCGAACATCACGTAGCCCAACACGCCCAACGCGGGAGCGAGCGAAATCCATCCGTGGGGGAGGGTGAACCGGCATATTCTGCATATTCCTCTCAGCAGCAGGCTGAACAGAGCGAACGTCAGTTTCGGCACGGCTACGCACAGCATGATGACGAGGTAGACGCCGATGCCGTCCTGCAATGCGTCGCGGGCTGCGATGAATGTCAGCAACCCTGCAAGCAGGAGGATGCTGGGAAGCCAATAAAGTCTTCGGGCGGTTCGGCTTTTTATGCGTGCGACGTATGTTCGATAGATGTACCAGTCGGGCAGGAGCAGAAGAACCAGAAAGAAGATTAGGACTCTCAGTAATATCATCATTTTCGTACAGCGGTTTTAAATGTTCATTGCAGGTTGGATACTAAGTATTTGCTCATTGTCCTTGCGCTCATTCCCCGGCGGGCTGCATAGTCCTCCAGTTGGTCGTTTCCGATTCTTCCTATCGAGAAATACCTTGAGGCAGGGTGGGCGAACATCAGTCCGCATACCGACGCATGGGGCTGCATCATTCCGTTTTCCGTCAGGCGGATTCCGATGCGTTTCATGTCAATCAGTTTGTCGAGGACGAAGTTGACGGACATGTCCGGGAGGGAAGGATATCCTACGGCCGGGCGAATCCCCTGATATTCCTCGTTGAGCAGTTGTTTCATTGTCAGCCGTTCGTCTTTTGCATAGCCCCACACCTCTTTGCGGATGGTTTCGTGCAACTTTTCCGCCGCCGCTTCAGCTAAACGCTCGCATAAGGTCTTCGTGAGCAAGCGTTTGTATTCGTCGTCCGGATAGGCCTCTTCCATGCGCACATCAACCGTTGTGGCGAATCCTCCTACCGTATCTTTGATGCCTGATGATGCGGGGCGGACAAAGTCGCTCAGACACAGGTACGGGTCATCCGGACGGGTGCGGGTCTGCTGGCGGAGCAGCGGAAATACGGTTCCGTCCAATATCAGGTTGTCTCCGTCGGAGTTGGCATCCATCAGCCGGTAGACGGCATATACGTGGTAGCTTTTATTGGCAGCGCGAAGCAGGCGCATCGCTTCCTTGTGCAGCTGCATGGCTTCGGCCGCTTTGGGGATGTCTTCCGTCGGGAAGGATGCCAGCCATCCGGCACGGCAGGAGTCGCATCCGTGGATGTCGGCAATGGCGGCAAACCGAGGCTGGAATCCCCATGCGTGGAAGAAGTAAATCCAGTTGATGTAATCCGTCAGTTCATGAATCCGGTAGGTGACTGGAGTGACGTTTGTTTGCATTGTCGGTTCCTCGTGTTAGCGTTCGAAAATAAGGGCCTGCCCGCGCGGAGTGTCGGTCGCTTTCCCATCGGAGTACACTAAATGGCCGTTGACGAATGTCTTTTCCACTTTCGCATGGAAAGTGCGTCCTTCCATCGGGCTCCATCCGCATTTGCTTTGGATGCAGTCGGCGGTTACCGTCCACTCGGCGTTGGGATTCAGCAGCACCAAGTCGGCTTGATACCCCGGCCGGATGTAGCCTCTTCCTTTGATTCGGAACAGTTCGGCAGGGGCATGACACATCTTTTGCACCAGCTGCTCCATGCTCAATACTCCTTCGCGCACCAATTCGCAGACGCTTGCCAATGAGAATTGCAGTGTAGGCATACCGGACACTGCTTTCAACGCCCCGCCTTGCTTCTCGCTTAAAAGGTGAGGGGCGTGGTCTGTGCCGATTACGTCGATGCGGTCGGTGCGGAGCGCGGCCCGCAGCGCGTCGCGGTCGCGGCGAGTCTTGATGCTTGGATTGCATTTGATGCGTGTGCCCAATGTCTTGTAGTCTTCATCGCAGAAAAAGAGGTGCGATACGCAGGCTTCCGCAGTGATGCGCTTTTCGCTGAGAGGTTTGTCGTCGAACAGTTCCAGCTCGCGGGCCGTGCTGACATGGAGGATGTGCAGCCTTGCGCCTGTTTCTTTGGCCAGACGTACAGCCAGCGACGATGATTCCCAACACGCTTGCTCGCTCCGGATAAGCGGGTGGAAGCATACGTCGGGGTCTTCGCCGTATTTTTCTTTGAATGTTTCCGTGTTTTTGCGGATGATGTTCTGGTCTTCGCAGTGCGTGGCAATCAGCATTCCCGCTTCCGAGAAGATTTTGCGCAAGGTCTCCATGCGGTCTACCAGCATGTTTCCGGTGCTTGCTCCCATAAACAGCTTCACGCCGCATACGCGCGTCTTGTCGAGTTGTCCGAGAAGGTCGGCATTGGTGTTGGTGGCTCCGAAGTAGAACGAGTAGTTCACGATGCACTTCCGGGCTGCATCGGCAAACTTGCTGTCGAGGGCTTCGAGAGTGGTGGTTTGCGGGTTACAGTTGGGCATGTCCATGAAAGAAGTGACTCCTCCTGCCGCCGCTGCCGCCGTTTCCGTAGCCATGTCCGCTTTGTGCGTCAGTCCGGGGTCGCGGAAATGCACGTGGTCGTCAATCACTCCCGGAAGCAGGAACCGTCCGCTTGCGTCGATTTCTTCTTCGCAAGGGGAGGAAGGAAGCGCGTCCCCTTCCAGCACTTCGCTGATTTTTTCGCCTTCAATCACTACGGAACCGGCAAATTGCCTGCCTTCGTTCACTATTGTGGCATGATGTATCCAAGTACGTTTCATATTTTGTCGGTTAATTGTTGCGGGGATATTTCTTGAACCAGCTGTCCCACTTCAGCCGGACTACTCCGAACACCGCTTCGCCGAAGATGCTGCTGTTCATTTTCGAGGTGCCCAGCTCGCGGTTGATAAAGATGACGGGCACTTCTTTGATGCGGAAGCCGCATTTGTAGGCCGTGAACTTCATCTCTATCTGGAAGGCATAGCCTTTGAAGCGGATGCGGTCGAGGCGGATGGTTTCGAGCACCTTCCGGCTGTAGCAGACGAATCCGGCTGTAGTGTCGTGGACGGGAAGCCGGGTAATCAGACGCACGTATTTCGAGGCGAAATACGACATCAGTACGCGACCCATCGGCCAGTTGACCACATTCACTCCGCTCACGTAGCGCGAGCCGACGGCCACGTCTGCCCCTTCGTTCCGGCACGCCGTGTAGAGGCGGGGAAGGTCGTTCGGATTGTGGCTGAAATCGGCGTCCATCTCGAATACGAAGCCGTACTGCCGTTCGAGCGCCCATTTGAATCCTGTAATGTACGCCGTGCCCAGTCCCAACTTGCCTTTTCGCTCAATCATGAAAAGCCGTTCGGGGAACTCCCGCTGCAGCCGTCGCACGATGTCGGCCGTGCCGTCGGGCGAGTTGTCTTCGATGACCAGAATGTGGAAGCACTTTTCCAGCCCGAACACCGCCCGGATGATGTGCTCAATGTTTTCCTTTTCGTTGTAGGTAGGAATGATTACTATGCTGTCGCTTGTCTGCATACCGTTTGCCCTCAAGTTTAGATACGGGCAAAGATACGCAATGTTTCGGTATTCGTCAAAAAGAATTGCCCTTTATGTTGTCAAGACTCTTTCCGGTACTTTTTTGGCGGGAGTCCGGTGGCTGCCTTGAAGTATTTCCCGAAAAAAGAAGCGTTGGCGAAGTTCAGCATGTCGCCTATCTGCTGGACGGTGTATCGGCCGCTTTTCAGCAACGCTTTCGCTTCGAGGATGACGTAATCCTTTATCCACTCTCCGGGATGTCGCCCGCTCGTCTGATAAATCACCTGCGACAGGTATTTGGGGGTGATGCAGAGCGCGTCGGCATAGAACGTGACGCTTCGTTCCTTGGTGTAGTTCTTTTGCACTAAAGAGAGGAACTTGTTGAACAGATACTTCTGGCGGTTTTCCTTGCCCTGCATTTCCGCAGGATGCGGCTCCTTCGCCAATTCTTCGTAGCAGCAGGCCAATACGACCTGCATATACCCTTTCAGGGCTTCGCGGGTGAACCCGGTATGCGGCTCCGCTATCTTTTTCCGCATCATGCGGTAGAGCGTCAGCAGGTTTTCCGTCTTTTCTTCGGAAAGGCTTATTACGGCTTGGCAGGTCAGCGAGCTGCGGAATCCGGCAGAGTAGGAAGAAGTGTGGTTTTCCATGTAGGCGTCTTCTTTATAGGTGATGAAAGCCACCTGGAAGTCTTTGCTGATTTCCACGCATTCGCCGATAGAGTTGGGCAGGATGATGGCCACGCTGTTTTTCTTGATTACGTATTCTTGCAGGTTGTAGCGGATGCGCATGTATCCTTCCGTGCATATCTGTATCATGGAAAACATGATTTTGATAGGATAGGCCGGGGAGATGTACGGTTTCGTTTCTTCTTCTTCGATGCCGGGAGAGTTGAAGTTGTCGTCCAGCATCAGCGTGTTTTCAAAGTTCAGCGTCCGTTCCGATGTGGGAAGCATCACCATTTCCAGTTTGTTCAGCAGCGTCCGGTTGTCTTTCTTCATAAGCCTTGTCTGTTTGTTCCGCCTCAAAGATACTCCTTTTCGGATTGATTGGAGCGGGAAATCCTGCTTGTTCTCTTAAAAATTCGACTTTTGGAACGTTTTTGCCGCCTGTTGGCTCGTGCAAGATGCCGATAAAAGGCGCATCTTTGCATAGAGCGATTGAAAGGCCGCCGCGTTTCTTCGGAAAGCTCCGCGCCGTGGCGGGGCGACGCGCCCGCGTTCGGACGGAAACTCCGGGGCGTTTTTTCGGGGAAAACTTGGCGGAGCCGGATTCGCTTGACGAATAATTTTTTTTGACTGATGAAAACGAATGTTCTGATTGCTTTGGGAATGGTCTGCTTTTGGCTTGTCGGTTGCGGGGAGAAGCAGGCTGAAAAGAGTGTGTTGCACCATGTCGTGTGCGTCCGTCCGCTTCCTTCGGACGGCGAGCGGGTGAAGTCGTTCTCCGGAACGGTGAAGGAGGCGAGCGAAATCAGTCTGGGGTTCAAGACCGCCGGACAGATTGAACGCATTTATGTGAAGGAGGGAGATTTCATCTATGCGGGCCAGCTTTTGGCCGAACTGGACGACGACGACTATCAGCTGGGCGTGGAAGCCTTGCAGATTCAGGCGGAACAGCTTGAAGATGAAGTGCGGAGGATGAAGCAGCTTTACGAGGCGAAAAGCATATCGGTCAACGACTATGAAAAGGCGGTGGCCGGACTGCGCCAGCTCAAGGTGCAGCTGCAGCTGAACCGCAACAAACTCGACTATACCCGGCTTCATGCTCCTGTTCCGGGCTACATCCAGAGCGTAAACTTCGAGCCCTCCGAGATGGTGGATGCGGGAACTCCGGTGTTTTCACTGCTTGACACGAGGCGGATGGAGGTGGAGCTGGACATTCCCGTGGAGGTCTATCGGCAGAAGGACGGCATATCCGGAATCTTTTATGAGGACGGCGGAGAGAAAAGGGTGCCCATGACGCTTGTCAGTGTCACCCCGAAAGCCGACGGCACCCAGCTTTATCGGATGCGTCTGTCGTTCGGCGGAAATATGCCGGGGCACCTGACCGCAGGAATGAATGCTGGCATACGCATTCTCTTGGCCTCCGATGAAGCGAAGGGACGCTTTACGCTTCCGGTTCATGCGGTGTTCAAGGAAAAGGAGGACACGTATGTCTGGACGGTGGACGCGGACTCTGTGGTGCATAAGCGGCCGGTGGTTCTCGACGGGATGGACGAACAAGGGCAGGCGGTTGTCGCTTCCGGATTAGAGGGAGACGAGCAGGTGGTCAGAGCCGGAGTGAATGCGCTTAAAGAGAACGAGAAGGTGGGCGTGATGGCCGAACCGGAAAAAACGAATGTGGGAGGACTGCTCTGATGAAGATTACGGAGTTTTTCATGAAGCGGCCTACGCTGTTCTGGTCGTTTGCGGTGTTCATCATGCTGGCGGGTGTGCTGTCCTTCATTCAGATGCCGAAGTTAGAAGACCCGGCGGTGGCGGTGAAGCAGGCGATGGTGGTAGTGCCTTATCCCGGTGCGAGTGCCCATCAGGTAGAGCTGGAAGTGGCCCAGCTGATGGAGGACGAGCTGCGAAACCTTCCGAACGTGAAGAAAGTGAAAAGCGAATGTCAGAACGGGATGGCCATGCTGACCGTGGAGTTCCACATGACTGTGTTGCTGAAAGAGCTGGAGCAGCATTTCGACCTCCTGCGCCGGAAGGTGAACGACCTGAAGATGCGTCTTCCCCAAGGATGCTACGACCCGGTGGTGGTGGACGACATGATGGACGTGTACGGCATCTTTTATGCTTTCACGGGCGACGGGTATTCGTATCCCGAACTTTATCGGTATGCTCGGATGCTCCGGCGCGAGCTGATGAACGTGAAGGGAGTGAAGCGCGTCAACATTGTGGGCAACCGTGACGAGGTTATCAACATTGTGCTTTCGAAAGACAAGATAGCCCGCAACGGCGTACTTCCGGCGCAAATCATGATGGCATTGCAGAATGCAGGGAAAACAGTCAATTCCGGTGACTATCAGACAGGGGGCGACCGCCTGCATATACGTGTGGGGGAGGCCGTCAAAGATGAAGCGGATATCCGTCGGTTGCTGATAGGCACGTTTGACGGGAAGCAGGTGCGTGTAGGCGATGTGGCACGGGTGGAACGCGCCTTTTCAGAACCGCAGCGCAACGGATTCTTCGTCGACGGGAAACCGGCTCTTGCCGTCTGCATCGCGATGGAAGCGGATGCCATCGTGCCCGACGTGGGCGAGGCGGTAGACGCGAAACTGGCTGAGGTGATGAAGTCGATGCCTGCCGGAATGGAGACGGAGAAGATTTTCTTCCAGCCCGACAAGGTGGACGAGGCCATCAGTTCGTTTATGGTCAATCTGGTGGAGTCGGTTGCCATCGTGATTCTGGTTCTTGTCTTTACGATGGGCATCCGGAGCGGCGTCATCATCGGGTTCGGACTGATACTGACCATCGCCGTGTCTTTCCCCATCCTGCTTGTGTGCGGCACCACCTTGCAGCGCATTTCTTTGGGAGCGTTCATCGTGGCGATGGGGATGCTGGTGGACAACGCAATCGTCATCATGGACGGTATCCTGATAGATAAACAAAGAGGGTACGGGCCGAAAACATACCTCTACCGTATCGGGCGCAACACGGCCTTGCCTTTGTTGGGGGCGACCGTTATTGCGGCATCCACTTTCATCTCTGTTTATCTTTCTCCGGACTCTGCCGGAGAATATGCCCGCGACCTTTTCCTTGTGCTTTGCGTCAGTCTGCTGGCAAGCTGGGTGCTGGCTTTGATTCAGGTGCCGGTATGTGCGAAGTCGTGGCTTCCTTTGCGCGACAAGAAGAAGGTTGGGAATAAGGGCGAGGTGTTGAACTCGCCTGTGCATCGCTTTGTCCGCCGCACTATCGGCGTGTTGATCGGGCATCGGAAACTCACTTTGGCTATTGCCGGAGTTGTGCTTGCCGCATGTATCTTTGGCATGACGAAGGTGAAGAACCTGTTCTTTCCGGACTTTGATTACCGTCAGTTTGTGGTGGAGTATTATTTGCCTTCCCAGTCCAGTCCGGATGAAGTGCGGCGGGATTTGCTTGAAATCACCGCCATGCTTCGAGAAAAACCGGCGGTGATTCGTGTGGCGGCCAGCATGGGAAGCGCACCGGCGCATTATTGTTTAGTGCGCCCGATGACTTCGGGAGGCGACTGCTACGGCGAACTGATGGTAGACTGCAAGGATTACGCCACGGTGATGGAGATTCTTCCCGGACTTCGTGACGAGTTGCGGCAACGCTATCCCGACGCGTACATCCGTATGCGGAAATACAATTTCTCTATTTCTACATCACATACGGTGGAAGTGGAGTTCTCCGGCCCCGACCCTGCCGTGCTCAGGGATTTGAGCCGTCAGGCGGAGGACATCATGCGCCGGTGTCCGTATGTCGACCCTTATTCGGTGCAGAACAACTGGAAGCCTTCCGCAAAGTCGCTGGCGGTGGATTATGTGCGTGCCGACGCGCTCCGGTCGGGGATTGAACGGGGCGATGTGGCCAATGCGCTTCTGGCCGCGACGGACGGAATGCCGGTCGGTGTGCTGGCCGACCAGGACCGGATGGTTACGGTCAATCTGATGGTGCGCAACGCGGACGGAAGCCGGATTGCGGACTTGAACGACATCCCAGTGTGGAGCATGATGAACATGCGGCTGACGGATGAAGACATGGAAGGGATTCTGACGGGAAGCAAGAATGCCGCCGACATTCAGGACGGGCTGTTCCGGAGCGTGCCTTTGAGCAGCGTGTCGCAGCCCGTGCGGATGGACTGGGAGGAAGATGTGGTGTACAGAATGAACGGACGGCGTGCTATTGAAGCCGAATGCGACCCCAACACGGACTTGTATGCCGGGACTCCTGCGAAGGTCAGGGAATCCATAGAGAAGGAAATCGATGCGATTCCGCTTCCCGAAGGTTATCGGATGAGATGGGTGGGAGAGGACGAGCTTCGTGACGATGCTATCTCCAACCTCCTGAAGTTTGTGCCGCTCACCATCTTCCTGATTCTGGGTATTCTGCTTTTGTTGTTCAACAACTGGAAGAAGGTGATTCTGATACTTGTCTGCTTTCCTTTCGTGTTCTGCGGCATCACGCCTGCCTTGCTTCTGTTCCGCCAGCCGTTTACGTTCATGGCGATTATCGGCATGATGGGACTTATCGGCATGATGGTGAAGAACGCGATTGTGCTGGTCGATGAAATCAACCGTCTGCAGACTGAGGAACGCCGCGACCCGTATGAGTCGGTGGTTGAGGCTACGGTTTCGCGCGTGCGTCCGGTGCTGATGGCTTCATTGACCACCATTGTGGGCATGATTCCGCTTGTGAACGACCCTATGTACGGCTCAATGGCCGTCACCATCATGGGAGGGCTTACGATAGGGACAATCATCACGCTGGTATTGCTGCCGCTGTTCTATACGGCTCTGTTCCGCATCAGGAAAGGCAGTTGAGAGTTGAAACTTTAAACTTTTGATTGGATATGAAAAAGCTGATTATATTGCTTGCCGCTGTCCTTTGCGTGGCGGCAAAGGCCCAGGGGCCTCTTGAGTTTTCTTTGCAGGAATGCCGGGAGATGGCGCTGGCGCATAACGAGGATTTGCAGCGTGCGGACAATGCGTTCCGTCAGGCGGAACTGGACAAGAAGATTGCTTTCAGTGCCTATCTGCCCAAATTTGACGCGACGGCCACGGGAACTTATATGACCGACATGGACATGATGGGCATGGAGTTGCAGATGAGGGGCATGTATATGGCCGGTATCAATCTGGTACAGCCTTTGTATGCCGGAGGGAAAATCATCGCCGGAAACAAATTGGCGAAGATTGGACGGGAAGCGGCCGAGGAAAGCCGCAGGAAGACCCGGATGCAGGTGATAGCGGATGCCGACAATGCCTACTGGACTTACATCTCTGTCGCGAGGAAGGTGCGGATGCTCGACAGCTACAGGGCGCAGATGGATACGGTGTTCCGGCAGGTGGAAGTGGCGCTTTCCGCCGGAATGGGGGTAGAGAACGACTTGCTCCGCATCCAGACCAAGCGGAGCGAGATTCATTATCAGTACCAGAAGGCGAAGAACGGACTGAACCTTTGCCGGCTTGCCTTGTGCAATGTGCTGGGGCAACCGCTCGATACGGAGTTTGTTCCGCTTGATACGGCAATCGTGGTTTCGGCTCCGCGTGAGATGGACGAGAACATTGCCGCGCGTCCGGAACTGGCTTTGCTGGAGAAACAGGTTGAAGCGTGCGAACAGCAGGTGAAAGTGGCGCGCGGAGACGTGCTTCCCCAAATCGGTCTGTCGGCAGGTTATCTGTATTACGGCAATGTCAAGCTGAAAGGAATGAATTACGATGCAGCCGGTACCGCCATTCCGTTTACGCAGAAGTTCGATGACGGATTGGGGCTTGTGATGGCCTCGGTCAGCTTCCCTCTTTTTCATTGGGGCGAGGGGCTGAAGAAGGTGAAGAAGGCGAAGCTCGATTTGGAGAACGCCCGGCTTGACCTTCAGAAGAACCGCCGTCTGTTGAGCATCGAAGCGCGTCAGTCCATACAGAACGTGACGGACGGATACCGCATGGTGGAAACTGCGGAACTGGCTTCCCGTCAGGCGGATGAGAATCTGCGCGTGATGCAGAACTGCTACAGGAACGCGTTATGTACGCTGACCGATTTGCTCGACGCACAGTCGCAATGGCAGCAGGCTCAGAGCAATCTAATCGAGGCTCAGACGCAATACAAGATTTATGAGACGGAATATCTGAAAGCCGTCGGAAGATTGGAGTAAAACCCGGCCGTCTTTTGCGCAAAAGGCGGAGAACTTTTCAGCAAAAGCCTCGGCGTTTTATCTTTTCTTTGCGGATTTGAAATTTATTATATCAAAAAGTGTTGGCAGGTTCCGGCGTTTAGCGATTTTTCCTTTTCTTTGTAGAACTGTTTGGCGGTTAAACTTTTAGGTTATGAGCAGTTGTTTATTCAAAGGGCTTTTGTTTGCGATACTTCTTCCGGCATGCGTCGGTGTTTATGGTTGGTCCGGCAGTTCGGAAAAAGCGTGGAATCTGGACAAAGTTTCAGCGTGGGTATTGGCGAATATCCGCTTTCCGGAAGAAGCATACGGGTACGGAATGGCCGGGGTGGAGCAAATATGTCTCAGTGTTTCGTGGGACGGCAAGGTGTTTCTGCCCGGTCGTCTGAATACACTTCATCCTGCCTATGCGGAAGAAATAGAGCGGGTTGTTGCGAACGCCCCGCGATGCGCGGATGTTCCTGACGTGGTGGAAGAGGCTTACCGTTGTGTAGAAGTGGATTTCTATCAGTATATTCCTGAAGAAAGGTGCGGAAATATGATGCAGGTTTCCGTGCATACCCCTCCGGTTTTCCGCCCGAAAGGGGTAAAGTCTTCTTATTTCGAGGGGCGTGAAGCCTATATGGAATGGCTTTGCGATGAAGTGGGGGCATCGGAATCTCTGTCTGCCGGTGCGACGGACACCGTTGCCGTGCAATATACCGTTACGTCGAAAGGAAAGGTGAAGGACTTTTCCGTGCTTCGCTGCAAGGAAGATTGGCTCAAGGACGGACTGAAACGTGCGGCGAGGAGGTCTCCGAGATGGATTCCGGCAACGGCGGACGGATACCGGGACATTGATGTGGTGATACGCGACAGGATAGTTTTCCGTTCAGATGCGAAAGGAAAGTTGTCGTGCCTGACCTGTGTGGACGATGTGTACAAGCGGGATGCCGCTATGCCGGGCGATTATGAAAGGATTGTGTATAATCCGGATAAAAAACCGGTTTGCGTAGGTGGGAAGAACTTCCGCAAAGATGCCCTCCGTTCGTTGGGTGAGATGCTGAGACAGAGGGGGATAAATACGGAATATTCCATTTCCGGGAGTTTTGTCGTGGAAAAGGACGGTACGGTAAGCGGTATCGAGTTTACCCGTTTGCCTGATTTCGGTGCGGCAGGCATTCAGGCGGACAGCATCGTGGCAGACGCCATCGGAAAGATGCGCTGGACACCGGCAAAAGTGGGCGATACGCCTGTGCGTTATCTGTATCCGTTTACCTGCAAGTACAGGGACAGCAGCAAATGGATTCAGCGGTCGCAAGAGAGCCGCCGGAAGCGTCTGTACAGAGTGACGTCTCCTGTAGATGCGTTCGGAAAGCATTTTATTGACCTTCAGGCAAATCCTTCGGCAAAGGGATATTTCTATATTCAAAACGACGGCAGCCTTCACAGTTATCCTTTCAATTCTTCCGGAATGTTCAATTATAATAAGTTCTATAAAGGGATGTTCTACTATTGGAGGAACGGAGTGAGGGGAAATCTTGCGAAGAAGTATTTGAATGATGTATATGACGTATATGCAAGATGACCGACTGAGAAAATGGAAAGCGCAGAGGGGATGATGGATAACCTCTGCGCTTCCGTGTTTCAGATGTCAGAACAAGCTCCACGAAACGGTGAGACCCGCCATGACGATGGCTACCATGCTCATCAGCTTCACGAGAATGTTGAGGCTCGGTCCGGACGTATCCTTGAACGGGTCGCCCACGGTGTCGCCTACCACGGTGGCACGATGCACTTCGCTTCCCTTTCCGCCGAAGTTGCCTTCTTCTACATATTTCTTCGCATTGTCCCACGCTCCGCCTGCATTCGCCATGAAGACAGCGAGCACAAAGCCCGATGACAGTCCTCCGATGAGCAGGCCAATCACTCCCGGCACTCCGAATATCAGTCCTGTAGCTACCGGAGCAATGATGGCGAGCAATGAAGGGAACACCATCTCGTGTTGCGCTCCCTTGGTGGAAATCTGCACGCAACGCGCATAGTCAGGCTCAGCCTTGCCCTCCAATATGCCTTTAATCTCGCGGAACTGGCGGCGCACTTCCTCCACCATGCGCGAGGCGGCGCGTCCCACGGCGTTCATGGTCAGTCCGCAGAACAGGAAGGCCATCATGCTTCCGATGAACATGCCCGCAATCACTTTCGGGTTCATCAGCGTCACGTCGTAATACATCATGAAGTCAGTGAAGCTGGCTTCATGGATGGCCACCTCGATGCCGTTCGGAAGTTCCAAGATGGCCGTTCCGATGCGGTCAAGTCCGATGCGTATCTCCTCGATGTAGGAAGCCAGCAGGGACAATCCCGTAAGAGCTGCCGAACCGATGGCGAATCCCTTTCCGGTGGCTGCGGTGGTGTTTCCCAACGAATCGAGCGCGTCGGTACGTTTGCGCACTTCCTCGCCCAGACCGCTCATCTCGGCGTTTCCGCCCGCATTGTCCGCAATCGGTCCGTAAGCGTCTGTGGCAAGAGTGATGCCCAAAGTGGAAAGCATTCCCACGGCAGCGATGCCTATACCGTAGAGGCCCATGCTTATGTTGGTGAAGTCGAACCCTGCGGCAAACCAATAGGAGAGGATGATGCCGATGACTACGGCGATTACGGGGATGGTGGTTGAAATCATTCCCAATCCGATGCCGGATATAATCACCGTGGCGGGCCCTGTCTTTCCGCTTTCCGAGAGCTTGCGGGTGGGGCGGTAGGATTGTGAGGTATAATATTCGGTGGAGCGTCCGATTACGACTCCTACTATCAAGCCGATGACGACGGAGACGGATATGTTCAGCCAATTGTCGATGCGCAGCAGCCATAGGATGAGGAATGTAGCGCCAACGATGAGAATAGAGCTGATATTTGTGCCGAATGACAGGGACTTGAGCAGGTCTTTCATGCCTGCATCTTCCTTGGTGCGCACGGAAAAGATGCCGAGGATGGAGAGCAGGATGCCCACTGCTGCAATCAGCATCGGGGCGATGACTGCCTTGAACTGCATTTCCGTATCGCCCGAAGCGATGAATGCTGCCGCGCCCAGTGCGGAAGTTGCGAGAATCGAGCCGCAATAAGATTCGTAGAGGTCGGCTCCCATGCCGGCTACATCGCCCACATTGTCGCCTACGTTGTCGGCTATCGTGGCCGGGTTGCGCGGGTCGTCTTCAGGGATTCCGGCTTCTACCTTCCCCACAAGGTCGGCTCCTACGTCGGCTGCTTTCGTGTAGATGCCTCCGCCTACACGGGCAAACAAGGCTTGCGTGGAAGCGCCCATCCCGAAAGTAAGCATGGTGGTAGTGATGACGCAGAGCTTGGAGGCCGGGTTCATCGCGTCTTCCGGGATGCAGTATTGCAGCAGCAGATACCAGAACGAAATGTCCAGCAGTCCCAGACCGACCACGACAAGCCCCATCACCGCGCCGCTCCGGAATGCGATGCGCAGCCCCTTGTTGAGCGAGGTGCGTGCGGCGTTGGCGGTGCGCGCTGAAGCGTATGTGGCGGTTTTCATGCCGAGATAGCCTGAAAGTCCGGAGAAGAATCCTCCGGTCAGGAACGCTATCGGCACCCAATGGTTCTGCAGGTTGAATCCGTAGGCCATGACAGCGAAGAAGATAACGAGGCCGACGAACACTTGCGTAACCACCTTATACTGTTGTTTCAGATACGACATGGCGCCCATGCGCACATGCAGTGCGATGCGTTCCATTGTGAGGGTGCCTTCGCTTTCGGCTTTCATCTGCCGGTAGAAGTACCAGGCGAGCAGGAGTGCCAATGCAGACGACAACGGCACAATCCAGAAAAGAAATGTTTCCATAAGTTCATGCAGATTAAGAGTTGCTTTCAAAGGTAAGAAAGATTGCATGAAAAAAAGGATTCGTCTGCTTTAAAGAATGTTTAATGCGCGGGGAAATACCGTTTAATTAATATAAACCGGAATGCGCCTTTCGTTTGTGGAGACGGGTGCGAGAGGCGCGCCTCCAAAAAGTGGAAAACGGAATCCCGCTTTTTGGAGGCACGCCTTTTCTGATGTCTTGCGTCAGGCTTTTACGGCGGCAATCGCTTCGTCGATTGTCAGCATGGACTGTTCGCCTGTGAGCATATTCTTCAAAGTGACCTTGTTTTCGTTCATCTCCGTTTCGCCTGCAATCGCCACGAAAGGGATGTTTTTGCTGTTGGCGTAGCTCATTTGCTTTCTCATTTTTGAGCTGTCGGGATAGATTTCCGCGCGTATGCCCGCTTCGCGCGCTTTGGCCAGCATCGGCAGCACGTATGCGGCTTCAGCTTCCCCGAAGTGGACGAACAGCAGTTGCGTGGAGTAGGCTCCTTTCTTCGGATAGAGGTCGAGCTGGTTCAGCACGTCATAGATGCGGTCGGCCCCGAAGGAGATTCCTACTCCCGACATGCCTTCCATGCCGAACACGCCTGTCAGATTGTCATATCTTCCGCCTCCGCTGATGCTTCCGATTTGCACGTCGAGAGCTTTCACCTCGAAGATGGCTCCCGTGTAATAGTTCAGCCCGCGCGCCAGAGTCAGGTCGAGTTCCACCTCCGATTTCACTCCTAACTGTGCCACTTTGTTCAGGATAAATTCGCATTCTTCTACGCCTTTCATGCCCGTTTCACTGGCGGAAAGCACCGTTTTGAGCGTTTGGATTTTGTCTGCGTTCGAACCGTCCAGCAGGATAATCGGCTGGAGCTTGCCGATAGCTTCCTGCGGAATGCCTTTCGATGCGAGTTCGGCGTTCACGTTGTCGAGGCCGATTTTGTCGAGCTTGTCGATGGCTACGGTGATGTCTACAATCTTGTCTGCCTCGCCGATGATTTCGGCTATTCCTGTCAGAATCTTGCGGTTGTTGACCTTTATGGCGACGCGGATGCCGAAGCGGTTGAACACGGTGTCAAGCATCTGCACTAATTCCACTTCGTTCAAGAGCGAATCGCTTCCCACCACGTCCGCATCGCATTGGTAGAACTCGCGGTAACGTCCTTTCTGAGGCCGGTCGGCACGCCATACCGGTTGGATTTGGAAGCGTTTGAACGGGAAGGCGATTTCATCGCGGTGCATCACCACGTAGCGGGCGAAAGGCACCGTCAGGTCGTAGCGCAGACCCTTTTCGCAGAACTTGCTTGCTAATTTTGCGGCGTTGCGGCTCAGCAGCTCTTCGTCGGTCAGTCCGGAAAAATAGTCGCCCGAATTCTGTATCTTGAAGAGCAGCTTGTCGCCTTCCTCTCCGTATTTTCCCATCAGGGTAGAGAGATTTTCCATTGCCGGAGTCTCGATTTGCTGGAATCCGTAGAGGTAGAACACCTCACGGATGGTGTTGAATATGTAGTTGCGCTTCGCCATTTCTGCCGGCGAAAAGTCTCTGGTTCCCTTCGGTATGCCTGGTTTCGTTGCCATAATGAATCGCTTTTAAGATTAAGTTGCCGCAAATTTACAATGAAATATCCGATTCTTAAAATAAGTGTCAAGAATAATCGTCCGGTTTTCCGGGCGAGAAGGCATGAAAACGCCGGGCCGTTTCCCGGAAACCCGACGGCGTTTTCACTGAAACTTGTCGGCGTTTTCCGGGAAACGGCCCGGCGTTCGTCTATGGCACTGCCGCCTTGACTACTCGCGGCGGTTCATGTAAATCATGACGTAGTAGATCAGTGTGGCCAACGAACCCAAGGCGGCCACTACATACGTATAGGCGGCCGACCTCAGCGCGTCGCTCGCCTGGCGGTGGTTGAACGAGTTGGTGATGCCCGCTCCGCTCAGCCATGCCAGCGCACGGCGGCTTGCGTCGATTTCCACCGGCAGCGTGATGAGGCTGAACAGGGTAGTCATTGCGAAAAGGCAGATGCCTATCAGCAGAAGTTGCGGAAACGAGTTGACCAACAAGATGCCTCCCAAGAGCACCCACGATACGATGGACGAGGAAAACTGCACCACCGGAACCAGTGCCGAGCGCATCTGCAGAGGTCCGTAAGCGCGGGCGTGCTGTACGGCGTGTCCGCACTCATGTGCCGCTACCGCTGCCGCCGCCACGCTGCACGTGCCGTACACTCCTTCGCTCAGGTTCACCGTTTTGTTGGCCGGGTTGTAGTGGTCGGTCAGCATCCCCGAAGTGCTTGTCACCGTCACGTCGTAGATTCCGTTGTCGCGCAACATTTTTTCCGCTACCTCCCGTCCTGTCATGCCGTTCGACAGCGGGAGTTCGGAATACTTCTCAAATTTACTTTTCAGTCTGGCCTGCACGATATAGCTGACAATCGCGATGCCGATGAATACAATCCAAATAAGCATAATCTTTCTTCTTGTTAATGGTTATGGTAGAGTACTGCAAAAAGTCTGCCAAAAGCATTTTTCCGACCGTTCGCGCGGAAAAGACGCTCAAAGTTAAGCAATTTGCGATGTCCGGGCGCGGATAGGGAATTTTTTTATTTTTTTATTGGACAACTTTACGTAATTTTGTTGATTATTTGAAACGACCATGATAGTTTGCATCGCCGAAAAGCCCAGCGTGGCCCGTGATATTGCAGATGTGCTTGGAGCACGGAACAGGAAAGAAGGATATATTGAAGGAAACGGATACCAGGTGACCTGGACATTCGGGCATTTGTGTACGCTGAAGGAGCCGCACGAGTACACGCCTTCGTGGAAGGCATGGAGCCTCAGTTCCCTCCCCATGATTCCGCCCCGCTTCGGCATCAAGCTCATCAACGACCCCGGTATAGAGAAGCAGTTCCGCATTATCGAAGACTTGATGCGGAAAGCCGACATGATTGTCAACTGCGGGGATGCCGGCCAGGAGGGGGAGCTTATCCAGCGTTGGGTGATGCAGAAGGCGGGAGCCAAATGTCCGGTCAAACGTCTCTGGATTTCATCTCTGACGGAAGAGGCCATCCGTGAAGGATTCTCCAATCTGAAGGACCAGTCTGAGTTTCAGCCCCTTTATGAAGCCGGGCTGAGCCGGGCTATCGGCGACTGGACGTTAGGCATGAACGCCACGCGGCTCTATACGCTGAAATACGGGCAGAACAAGCAGGTGCTCTCCATCGGACGCGTGCAGACTCCGACCCTTGCGCTGATAGTGAAACGCCAGCAGGAAATCGAACATTTCGTGCCCAAGCAGTATTGGGAATTGAAAACCGTTTATCGGGACACGTTGTTCTCGGCCATAGTCCGCAAGAGCGATGAGGAACTGGCCGAAGAAGCCGACAGGGAAAAGGAGAATGCAGCCAAAAGGAAGGCGGCAACTTTGGACTCCAATCGCGGAATTCCTCAGATTACGGACGAAAAGACAGGGCAGGAACTGCTCGAACGTGTCCGCAAATCGCCTTTCACTATCACGGAAGTCTCTTTCAAGAAGGGGACAGAGGCGCCTCCCCGTCTGTTCGACCTCACTTCGCTTCAGGTGGAATGCAACAAAAAGTTCAGCTATTCTGCCGATATGACGCTCCAGCTTATCCAGTCGCTTTACGAAAAGAAAGTGACTACTTATCCGCGTGTGGACACTACTTTCTTGAGCGATGACATCTATCCCAAATGTCCGAAGATTCTGGAAGGGCTGAAAAGCTACGCTTCATTTACGGCCCCGCTTGCAGGAAAGATGCTTGCCAAATCGAAAAAGGTGTTCGACAATTCGAAAGTGACGGACCACCATGCCATCATTCCCACCGGCGTGCAGCCTCAAGGACTGAGCGATATGGAAATGCGTGTGTTCGATTTGATAGCCAAGCGTTTCATTGCCGTGTTTTATCCGGATTGCAAGTTCTCTACGACTACCGTTATCGGAGAAGCCGACAAAATAGAATTTAAGGTGACGGGAAAGCAGATTCTGGAACCGGGATGGAAAATCGTTTTTGCAAAAGATGCCAAAGATACGTCCGAGGAACAGAAGGAAGGGGATGATGAGAAAGTGCTTCCCGCCTTTGCGAAAGGCGAATCCGGCCCCCACAAGCCGGCCCTTTATGAGAAATGGACGCAGCCTCCTCGTCCTTATACGGAAGCTACGCTGCTTCGTGCGATGGAAACTGCGGGCAAGTTGGTGGACAACGACGAACTGCGCGATGCGCTTAAGGAAAACGGAATCGGACGTCCATCTACTCGTGCGGCCATCATCGAAACATTGTTCAAACGCCATTACATACGCAAGGAACGGAAAAACCTGATTGCTACTCCCACAGGCATAGAGCTTATCCAGCTAATCCGTGAAGAACTTCTGAAATCGGCTGAACTGACAGGCATCTGGGAAAAGAAACTTCGGGAAATAGAAAGGAAGTCATACGATGCGGCCACCTTCTTGACCGAACTGAAACAAATGGTTACAGACATCGTGTACAGCGTATTGCGCGACAATACAAATCGGCGCATTACCGTTGCAGAGGATTCGCCTGAACCGATGAATGTAAAGAAGGAAACGGCATCCAAACCGCGTACACGAACAGTTCGGAAAGCAAAATCCGCTTCGGTCAAGGAGCCTAAGGCGCTTCCGACTGATGACAGCATTGTGGGAAAGGCGTGTCCGATGTGCGGGAAAGGCATTGTCATCAAAGGGAATACCGCTTACGGATGTTCGCAATGGAGAAAAGGATGCACTTTCCGCCTGCCTTTTGCCTCGAAGGAGTAATGCTGTCATTTGTTCGTTGGCATGTGCTTGAGAACCTTCGGGAATTGCCATGCAAACAGCAATGTACAGCAGATGGCTGCGATTGCATCGGATATGGCTTCGGCCGCATATACGCCTCTCACGCCCATGAAGTGCGGAAGCAGAAGTGCTAAAGGTATCAGCAGGATGACCTTGCGGAGCAAGGCGATGAATATGGAGATTTTAGCCTGACCGAGAGCTACAAACATATTCTGGCAGGTACGCTGCAGTCCGAAGATGGTCATTCCGGCAAGAAACAAGGGCATTGTCCGGCGTACAGTCTCAATCAGTCTTGCATCATCGGTAAATGCGGCGGCCACTAACGCGGGGAAACACATCATGAAAATCATCAGCACGAAGTTGAACGAGAACATCACGATCAAGGCTATCCGAAAACAGTCTTTTACGCGCTGCTTGTCGCCGTGTCCGTAGTTGTAGCTGGCTATCGGGACGAACCCTTGGGCGAAACCGGTCAAAGGTACGCTGGCAATTTGCATGGCACTTTGCAGAATGGCAAGCGCACTCACGTGGATGTCTCCGAAGCGTTCCAGACTTCCGTTGAGTACGAAGCCCACAAGACTTTCAGTGCTGGCCATAACGAAAGGGGATATGCCCAATGCCAGCATCGAAAGGATAATTTTTTTGTCTGCTTTCATATACCGTCTTTCAAGCGGGAGGGTTGCTTTGCCGGAAAACAGGAAACCTAACACCCATGCTGCACTGCACGCTTGGGAAATGATAGTGGCCAGAGCAGCCCCTTTCACGCCCATGTCAAGCACGAAAATGAAAATCGGGTCGAGGATGATATTGAGCAAGGCACCCACCAATACGGAATACATGGCAATGGTAGGCCGTCCCTGACAATTGATGAAAGTGTTCAGGCCGGTAGATATTTCCACGAACACCGTCCCCAGCAGATACACCGACAAGTAATCGACAGCGTATGGCAGGGTGTTTTCCGAGGCTCCCGTAAGCAGCAGGATGGGTTTCATGAACGCATAGGCGATGGATGAGGTGAGCAGGGCGAGAAGTACCAGCAGGACAAAACCGTTTCCCAGAATCTCTCCTGCTCGCACGCGGTCGCCTTGTCCGAGGGCGATGGCTGCCAAAGGCGAACCTCCTGCACCTACAATGGACGAGAAGGCCGAAATAAGTATGATGACGGAAGTGGTTACTCCCACACCGGCCAATGCGTCCGTACCGATTTCCGGTATGTGGCCTATATATATACGGTCAACCAGATTGTAAAGCAGGTTGACAAACTGGGCTGCTACGGCCGGAAGCGCCATCTTAAAAACAAGAGGCAACATGCGCTCTGTTCCGAGCCGTTCTTCATATTTGTTGTTCTGGTTCATATTAATGGTGCGCAAAGTTACCTAATTGATGCTGAAAAAGCGGATACTTCCCTGCTCCTGCTTTCCGGCAATGTTAAAACAAACTTAAATCTGCGAGAAACAGTTGTACGAATAGCCTAAAATGTCTACTTTTGCAAAGTCAAGTTTGCAAAATAGCAGTATCTATGAACAACAACACTTTCAAGGAAATCAATGAGAGCTTCACTATCAAAGAAGCAATTGATGAAGCGAAACGTTGCCTGAACTGCAAGAATCCTTCCTGCAAGAAAGGCTGCCCTATCGAAAACGACATCCCAGACTTTATTCATCAGCTTTCCATGGGAAACATGGGTGACGCTATGCGTATTATCAATGAAAAGAGCAATTTGCCGGCCATTTGCGGGCGTGTATGTCCGCATGAGAAGCAGTGTCAGGGGCATTGCGTGCTTTATGCGAAAGGGAAAGGCATACAAATCGGCAAATTGGAACGGTTTGTGGCCGACTTTGATACGGACATGAATCTGATTCGTGAACGCCTTCCGCAGAAGACGCGCGGAAAAGTGGCGGTTATCGGTTCGGGTCCTGCCGGATTGACTGTGGCGGGCGATTTGGCGCGTCAAGGCTTCAACGTCACGATATTTGAGGGACAGAGCGAACCGGGCGGCGTGTTGATGTACGGAATACCCGAATATCGGCTTCCGAAAGAGGTTGTAAACAAAGAAATCAAGAAGATTGAGGCGCTTGGAGTCAACTTTGTGTTGAATTGTTTGGTTGGAAAGCAGATAACCATCGACCAGATGTTCGAGCAGGGATATGACGCTATTTTTATCGGAACGGGAACAGCTCTGCCTAAGGCATTGGATGTGCCCGGAGGCACGCTTAGGGGAATCGTCCAGTCGTCCTATCTGCTTCACATGGTTACGATATTCAATCAGAACATTGTTCCGCGCAGTATGGTGCCTTTGGTTCAAGGAGAAAAGGTTGGCGTTATCGGGTGTGGGAACGTGGCGATGGATGCCGCCCGCACTGCCGTGCGCATGGGGGCCGGAAGCGTCCATGTGATTTATCACAAGACGGAAGCGGACATGACGGCCATACCGAGCGAATATCAGGAAGCCGTGAAAGAAGGCGTGCAATTCTTGTGGGAAACTTCTACGAAGGAGTTCATCGGCAATGAAGAAGGGAAGGTGTGTGCCATTCGTGCTGCTACTCCCGAAGGCGAGAAAGTCATTCCGTTCGACCGCATCTTCCTCGCTATCGGTTCGCGTCCGGCCAACCGTATCGTTTCTACCACTACGGGCATCGATGTGGACGAGACCGGATACGTCATCGTGAAAGACCGTCCTTACGGCATGACCACGCGCAAGGGCGTGTTTGCCGGAGGCGATGTGGTACATCGTCCCCATACGGTTGTGCTTGCCATGAAAGCCGCCAAGCAGGTGGCTGCGGGCATCGCCCAATATGTGGATGCGGTGAAACTGCTTGAAGCCTGAAGAAAAGATTTTAACCGGATATAGATTGTATTCCTGCCGGAAGCGCGCAAGATTGCGCCTTCCGGCAGGATTTTTTATTGTCGTCGTTGCTTGTAGTATTCGGAGTAGGTGAGGAAACTGTTTGCGGCCAAATAGAAAACAAGCAGGATTGTGATGTCTGTGCCCAAAAGAGAGTTTTTCCATGTGTCCCAGGTGAGACTTCCGGAAACGAGAGTCAGTGCTACTGTTACTGCCAGATAGACAAGCAGGCCGAGAATGATGCTTTTTGCGAGATATGCGGCGCGCCCTTTCGTGTAGGTGCGGTCTGCCCAACTTTCCAACGACACTTTATATATAAAAGGGGTGCGGCGGAGATAGCAGTAAAGCCCTATTCCGCACAAGACAGCGCTTATAACCCACGTGACGGCGATTTTTCCGTATCCGCCTCCCAAAAGATATTCTATCGGCGACCAAAGGATGGCGTATGCCAGGCCGCTTGCCGCACAAGCCTTTCCTTTCAAGCGCGGAGAAGCCTCAAAATCTACTGTTTTCATGATTCGTTTATATAAGGTTGGTTCGCAAAGGTACGCAATGTTCTTCGCTTCTCAAAAGCGAACCTCGTTTTGTTCGCGCTTGAAACAGGAATGTCATGCTATAAACTTATTTTTTGATTTACATCAATAAAACGGGGGTAAAATTGAATTTTATGCTGTAAAACATATTTTGATGAAGAAAAAGCCTTATCTTTGCAGCGTAATCAAAAGAAAACGAGTTCCGGAACTTGATAAAAGGTAAGAAGAAAGTTTTTAAAGGATAACGTTAAAGTGCAAATAGGTAGAAAGACTCGAAAGACCGGCCGCGAGGGTCCGTCTGAGAGAAAAAGAGTTTTTAGGTATTAATTAAAAAGAAAGGGTAACAATTATGAAAAAGGTAAAAAACATTTTCCACAAAATCGCTAACGCAGATCCGATGATCTGGGGTTACGTAATGCTGAATGAAGTTAACCGCAAGTAAATAATTGTTGCGGAACGCTGACAATAGTTCAGCATTCTTTAGAGAAATCAGAGGGCCGCAAGGCCATTGGTTAATATTACAGAGAGAGGATGTTCCCTTGAGGTTCATCCTCTTTTTTCTTTTCGGGGGGAAACGAACGTTTTTGGGCGTTGGCAGAGCAATGCCGGGCATCTTCATATAAAACGTCCCGGCATTTGACCGCAAACATGGGGGCGTTTTTCCGCAAAAGGATGCAGAGGTGTCTCTTCGCAAAGCCTTCTGAGAGGATGATGCCGTCCGCGATTATTGATCGGCCGTCAGTTGGAAAGGCCGTCCCGCATCTTCCGGCATCGTATGCTGGCCCTGTCCGGCCAGATTTGCAGCCTCATACGCCCGTCCATGAGCAGGCTTATGGAACCGAAAGGGCGGCTGTTTTTGTGCGGAAAGCCGTGGTAAGTGACATACAACGACATGTATCGGTATTCTCCCGTAAAGGTGCATAGCGTATCCTTCGGGAGCGGGCCGCTTCGTTTGCTGAAAAGGATTTCCCCTTCGTAGTCCTCGGAAGAAATCTTTCTTATCCGCACGGCATAGACGGAGTCTCCGGAACTTACGCTTTCCCAGTCTCCTGCCAGTTCCGTCGGTCCGGACGGATATGCAGGTTTGTGTTTGTTGGGGTTTACCTTCCCGTTTTTGAAATCCGCGAGCAGCATGGGCATCCCGTCTCCCGTGCAGGCTATCAAAATTCTGGAGAACCAGTCGGCAAAAACTCCGCGCGACGTATCTTTGTCAGGGTAAACATAGCTCAAAGGCACTTCTTTTTCAGCATAAATCTTGGTGAGGAAAAGGCTGTCGTTGCGAAGTTCCCACACGCATCTGTACCCATGTTCGCCATATTGGGGATACCACATGCGTTCGGAGCGCAAGGAATCGGGAAGCAGAAGCATCTGTCCGTCCTTTACGGGATACAGGGTTCTGCTGAATCCGGCCATGCGGACCAGACATTTCCAGTCTTTATATACAAGCACGTCCGGACTGATGCCGGTAGGTATCGTTCCTTTTATGAAACCGAACCAAAGACAGAAAAGCGTCAGGCAACATATCTTTTTCATATCGCAGCGAATTAAAAAAACGGATAACGTTTAAAGTTAATGCTTTTCTCCGGCAAGAAGTGTTTGACGGCCTCACATTTATAAACTTTTCATCTTTTGCAGAAAACATTGCGCTCCGTCATGCTTCTGCTTTCCGCCTTCATTCCGCAATGCGTCGTGTCGGCCCGTTCATGCCGAGGTTCAGGCAAAAGGTATGGATGCCTAAACATAATGAACAAATGCAGGAAATATTCAGAATAAATCCGTATATTCGCGAAGTGAACCAAAAAGTAAACGATATGCCTGCTGCAGAATTGAATGACTATCGGCTTACCGATATAGAAGAACCGACCGATGAAATGTTGTCTGTCATCATGAAAGAAATGTGTGAAGAGGCTGTTCGAAAAAGTAGGGAAGCGAACAAACGTTATTTCGACGAGTTGAAAAAAGACAATATCGAATATTTGCATAAGTGGGAAAACAGAATCTACAAATCATGAGCAAGAACATGAATAAGTCTGAACATCGCCCTATCCTCATCGTCATAGCAGGACCGAACGGTTCAGGCAAAACCTCTGTTACGTCCAGACTGTTGCGCCATGAGTGGATGGAAGATGCCATTTATGTCAATCCGGACATTATAGCCCAAGAGAAGTTCGGAGACTGGAACTCGCAAGATGCCGTTATGAAAGCAGCCCAATACTGCGAGGGCTTGCGCGAACAATGTCTGGCAGAAAAGAAAAGTCTTGTTTTTGAAACCGTTCTATCTATAGATGAGAAGGTAAACTATATCCTGCGGGCTCATAAAGCAGGTTTTTTCATCCGTTTCTTTTTTGTCTGTACGGCTAATCCGACCATTAATGCGGCTCGTATAGCACAACGGGTGATGGAAGGCGGACATGACGTGCCTATTCCAAAAATTATTTCTCGATATAACAAGTCAATTATACGTGGCAATGTCGTTTCGCGTTTTGCAGACAGAACTTATGTTTACGATAATTCGGTGAATAATGCAGAAGCTCGTTTGCTTTTCCGCTTGTCCGAAGGAAAACTTGTAAAGCGTTATACAGATGACATTCCGGAGTGGGCTCAGATTATGTTGCCGGGCCGACCGTTTTGATCTTCAATTAGGAAAAGAAAATGACCCGTCTCTCTATCGATACAGACAACCCGGAGTTTCAGAACGCGCTGAAACTGATACAATACACGCGCCAGTCGGTCTTCCTTACCGGAAAGGCCGGTACGGGAAAGTCGACGTTCCTGAAATACGTGTGTCAGACCACTAAGAAAAAACACGTGGTGCTTGCCCCCACAGGCATAGCCGCCATCAACGCAGGCGGGAGCACTCTGCATAGTTTCTTCAAACTTCCTTTCCATCCCCTCCTGCCGGACGACCCCAAGTTCGCGGGAAGCAAGCTCAAAGACTATCTGAAATACTCGTCCGACCGCCGGAAACTCATCAAAAACGTAGAACTGGTTATTATCGACGAGATATCGATGGTGCGCGCGGACGTCATCGACTTCATCGACCGCATCCTGCGCATCTATTCGCAGAACATGCGGGAACCTTTCGGGGGCAAGCAGCTTTTGCTTGTGGGCGACGTGTACCAGCTGGAACCGGTGGTGAAAAGTGACGAGAGGGAGATTTTGAACCGTTTCTATGCGAATCCTTACTTCTTCTCCGCCAAGGTGTTTCAAGAGATGGAGCTGGTGTCTGTCGAACTGACCAAGGTGTACCGCCAGACCGACAAGGCGTTTGTGAGCGTGCTCGACCATATCCGCACCAACACGGCAGGTTCCGCCGACCTCCAGCTTCTGAACACACGCTGCAATGTGCCGGAAAACAAGGATGAAAGCGACATGTACGTCACCCTCGCCACACGTCGCGACACCGTGGACTACATCAACGAAAAGAAGCTGGCGGAGCTTCCGGGAGAACCCGTCACGCTGAAAGGCATTATACAAGGGGAGTTTCCTGAAAGCAGTCTTCCCACGCTTATGGAGCTGGTGGTGAAGCCCGGCGCGCAGGTGATATTTATCAAGAACGACCAGGACAAGCGGTGGGTGAACGGAACTATCGGCACCATCTCCGGAATCTCTGATGACGGCATCCTTTATATCGTTGCCGAAACCGGACGCGAGTTCGACGTGCGCCAGGAAAGCTGGAGCAACATCCGGTACCGCTATAACGAAAAGGAGAAGAAGGTAGAGGAAGAAGAACTGGGCACCTTCACGCAATACCCTATTCGTTTGGCATGGGCCATCACCGTACACAAGAGCCAGGGACTTACGTTCAGCCGTGTGGTGATAGACTTTACCGGAGGGGTGTTTGCCGGAGGGCAGACCTACGTGGCGCTGAGCCGATGCACCTCGCTCGAAGGCATCCGTCTGAAACGGGAGATTGCGCGGAGCGACATCTTCGTGAGGCCGGAAATCGTAGATTTTTCCAAACGTTTCAATGACCGGGTTGCGTTCGACCGCGCCATGAAGCAGGCTCAGGCCGATGTGGAGTATGCAGAAGCCGTGAAAGCCTTCAACAAGGGCGATTTCACCGCCTTCCTCAGTTCGTTTTTCAAAGCCATCCATAGCCGGTATGACATCGAGAAGCCTCTCGTCCAGCGTTTCATCCGCCGGAAGTTGCATGTCATCAACCGTTTGAAAGAAGAAAACGTTCGTCTCAAGGAAGAAATGGCCGCGCAAAGGAAAAGGCTGGAAAAGTATGCCCGCGAATATTACCTGATGGGAAACGAGTGTGTTACGAAAGCGCACGATGCAAGGGCGGCCGTTGCCAATTACGACAAGGCCATCGAGTTATATCCGGACTATGTGGACGCATGGGTGCGCAAAGGAATCACCTTGTTCGACGACGGACGGCCAGGTGAGGCGGAAGAATGTCTCAACAAAGCCGTGCAGATACGCCCCGGAGAGTTCAAGGCCGTTTACAACCGGGGTAAGTTGCGGCTTTTCATCGGGAATGCCGAAAACGCCGCCGCCGATTTGGATAAGGCCACCAGCTTGAAGCCTGAACACGCCGGGGCTCACGAATTTTTCGCCGAGGCCCTTGAGAAAATCGGGAAGGATGCAGAAGCTGCTATCCATTATCGTATTGCGGAAGAACTGAAGAAGAAAAAGCGATGACCGCCCGTTGGGGGAAAACTTTCTGCTGCAAAAAATGTCTTGCTGAAGTTTGCGTAAATTTTCCCTTTGTATAATTAACGCTATTTTGTGATTATTCGTATCTTTGTGCGTTCCTTGATACTAATGCCAAAAGACTGCAAAACATGTACACTGTTCATAAAATGACGCTGGTTCTTATCGCTTCTTTGTTGTTCGTTTGTCATGCAGCTTACGCTCAGGCCGACCGCCTTTTCACGGTAGACCGACAGATATCGAGCAGCATGGTCAACCATCTGTACCAAGACTCAAAAGGATATATCTGGGTAGCTACGGAGAACGGCCTGAACAAGTATGACGGAGTGAAGTTTACGGTTTACCGCCATGATTCGCAAGATTCCGCTTCGTTGAACAACAATTATGTTAAGGTGGTATATGAGAATCGGGAAGGACGGTTGCTGGTCGGCACCCAGACCGGTATGCAGGAGTATGATTACGCTTCCGACACTTTCCGTTCTATCAGCATGTATGACGATGAAGGAAGGCTCTTTTATCCTACGGTGTCCTGTATTATAGAAGACGGAGAGGGCAGGCTTCTCGCCGGTACGAGCGGCTACGGAGTGTATGTCGTGGATACCGAGGGCACTTTCATGCGTGCGAGGGAAAGGTTCCTTCCGCAACACATTTACGACATTGTCAATCAGATGTGGTATGATTCGCAAGGCAACTTGTGGCTTGCCACCGAGACGCGGGGGATTCAGCGTGTAGACAAGGATATGGGGTTCTCCCGTTATCTGACCGATGCCCGGTATCACTCCATTACCAGCATTTGCGAAGACGACAAAGGAAACATCTATGCCGGAATCATGGACGACGGGCTGTTCAAGTACGACAAGGAGAGTGACAACTTTGTGCATATTCCTTATGAGAAAAGCCGCTCTTTTCCTGTCAAGTCATTGACATTCAATGCGGCGGACGGCGAAGTGCTCATCGGAACGGACGGAAAGGGCTTGAAGATATACGACACCTCCACCGGAGAAATAGCCGAGGCCAATCTGCACGTGATGAGTCTTGACCTCAGCAACTCCAAGATACATACCATTATCAAAGATAACTTCGACAATCTTTGGTTGGGAGTATACCAGAAAGGCGTGGCTATGTTGCCGGGGAAGAGCAGCAACTTCAATTATATCGGGCATTATTCTACAGCTTACAATACAATCGGTTCCAATTGCGTGATGTCAATCTGCAAGGACAGCAGGGATAACTTGTGGATTGGCACCGACAATGACGGGCTTTACCGGCTTGCGCCCGATGGTGAACGGAAAGCGCATTTCAGTCATACGAGTGCAAGCGCGTCGGTTCCGGCCACCGTCATGAGCATCTATGAAGACTCGGAACAGAATGTCTGGATAGGCTCTTTTCTCAACGGGATGGCGCGCTTGAATCCGGACAATGGAACTTGCCGGTATTTCCCGTTGACAGACCAGAACGGAAGCAAGGCGCAACGGGTGTATTGTTTCGCCGAAGACAATGACAAGCGTCTGTGGATAGGGACGATGGGCAATGGGCTTTTCCGTATGGACATCCGGAGCGGGCAAGTCACTCCGATAAAGTACCAGCATCAAGCGGAAGATTTCACGGCGGAATCGAACTTGCTTGCCAACACATGGATTAACTGTTTGCTGCACAGCCGCGACAACAAGCTCTATATCGGCACGTTCGACGGATTATGTTGTTTGGACATCTCCACAATGGATTTCCTCAATACGTTCGGAAAGAAGCAGATATTGCGTGCCAACGTAATCAATTGTTTGCATGAAGATGCGCAGGGAAACGTCTGGATAGGCATGACAGGAGGCTTGGCCGTGCTGAACCCTCACACGCAGGAGACGGCGTTTTATTCTTCGGAAGACGGGATACCCGGAAACAGCATTCTTGCCATTGCAGAAGACCGTGCAGGGAATCTGTGGCTGAGCACCGATCAGGGATTGGCCTGCTGCCACGTGCAGACCCGAAAGTTTACTCCATACCGCACGTACAACGGCTTGGTCAACAATGAATACAGCAGGGGAGCGGGGTATGCCGACCGCAACGGCATCATCTGGTTTGGGGGAACGAACGGAGTGACATGGTTTGATCCGGCTTCTATCTCTTTCTCTATTCGCAAGCCGGAGATTCGGATTACCGATCTCTTCCTTCAAGGGAATAAGGTGACTAAGGGGATGAAGTCCGGGAAGTACGTCGTTACCGATACGCTCGTGTCGGAAGAATCGGAGTTCAATCTCTCGCATCAGGACAATTCTTTTACTTTTGAGTTTACGACTACGGATTACAGTATGCCCGCGTCTTACAGTTATTCTGTAGACAATGGCATTTGGAATACGTTGCAGCCGGGTACGAACCGAATCTCGTTCAGCAATCTCTCTCCGGGGAGGCACGTTTTGCGCATACGGGCGTGGATAAATGAAATCTCATCCGAGGTAAAAGAAATCAAGATTGTGATTCATCCGGCATGGTATGCGTCTTCGTGGGCATACACGGCTTATGTCATTATCTGCATAGCCTGCGTTTATCTGATTATCCGTCAGATTCAGCGGCATTACAGGACGAAGCAGGAGATATTGAAGCACATACACGGAGAGGAAATCAAGGAAGCCAAGCTGCAGTTCTTCATCAATATCTCTCATGAGCTGAAGACTCCGATGTCGCTTATCATCAGTCCTCTGCAAAAGCTGATTCTGGCCGATTCCGACCCGCAGCGCCAGAAAATATATTCTTTGATGAAATACAACACCGAGCGCATCCTTTCGCTTGTGAACCAGCTGATGGATATACGCAAGCTGGACAAGGGGCAGATGAAGCTCTTGTTCCAAGAGACAGACCTCATCCGTTTTATCAATACGCTCGATGAGACATTCCTCGCTACGGCCAAGGACAAGAACATCAACTTCTCCTTGATATCCGAACTGGAGGAACTGAAAGTGTGGATTGACCCCAAGAATTTCGACAAAGTGATTCTGAACTTGCTTTCGAACGCCTTCAAATATACTCCGGAGAACGGCGCAATCAGCGTTGCCGTCCGCAAGGGACACGACCCGAATCCGCAGTCGGCTCCGCTTGCCGACTATGCGGAAATTGTGGTGGAGGACAACGGAAGGGGCATAGAAGAGAAAGAACTGAAACACATCTTCGAGCGTTTCTACCAGATACGGAACAATGCCTCGCAGCCCAACATCGGAACCGGCATCGGGCTTCACCTTGCGCAGTCGCTCGTGACGCTGCATCACGGCATTATCTGGGCGGAGAACAGGAAGGACGTGTCGGGAAGCCGGTTCATTGTCCGCATACCGTTGGGGAAAGACCATCTTTCGGCAGAAGAAATCAGTCCGGAAACGCCTGCATCCCTTCCCGCGCAGAAGGACGAGAAAGACTTGATTGTGCCTGTCGGCCTGCCTCAAGACGAAGATAAGAGCAAGAGGAAGAAGAAATACCACATCCTGATTGCTGAAGACGACGAAGAAACGCGCAAGTATCTCCGCCACGAGCTGGAAGACGAGTTCAACGTATATACGGCTCCGAACGGAAAGGAGGCTTTCGCCAAGCTGTTGCAGGAGAAGGTGCATCTGGTTATCAGCGATGTGGTGATGCCGGAGATGGACGGGCTGAGCCTTTGCCATAAAATCAAGCAGAACACGAACACCAACCACATTCCTATCATTCTCCTTACGGTGAGAAACAAGGAGGAAGACAATATTGAGGGGCTTTCGACCGGAGCGGACGCTTATCTCACCAAGCCGTTCAATCTGGATATCCTGCGCATGACCGTGGTCAACCTCATCAAGAACCGAGAGATGCTCCGCAACAACTTCAGCGGCAATCAAGAACAGGAATCCAAGATGCAGTATATCAAGGCGCAGTCGCCCGACGAGAAGCTGATGGAAAAAGTGATGAAAGTGATTAACGAGAACATCAGCAATCCGGAGCTGAGCGTGGAGATGATTGCCAAAGAAGTGGGCATCAGCCGCGTGCATCTTTACCGCAAGCTGAAGGAACTGACCAACCAGTCTACCCGCGACTTTATCCGCAATTGCCGCCTGAAGCAGGCTGCCTCTTTGCTGATGTCCAACAAAAACTACAACGTGTCTGAAGTGGCTTTGCTGGTAGGCTTCATGAATATCTCTTATTTCTCTACGGTGTTCAAGGAGTTCTACGGAGTGGCTCCGGTGAATTATGCGGAGTTTTGCAGGAAGCAGCAAGGGACGGAGGAAAAAGGACAGGCGTAAAGCCGGGAAAACTTGGCCGGATTCCGGTCGGAATGCCGCAGCGTTCGATATGAAATGCTGCGGCATTTTTATGGCAGGCCCGGCTTGTCGTTTTTTTTATGTATCTTTGCGTCCGAAATATAAAGGAAACAGCAATGAAAAGATTGGTATATGTGTGCAGCTTGTTTGCGCTGCTTTTCGGAATGGCGGTTGCCGGATGCTCGGAAAAGAAGGACATGTCGATGAAGATGAACAATCCCCGCAATATTCGTGGCGTAATCAGCTACAAGCGTTCGTTCGGAGATTTGAACGACGTGCAGCTGGCTGCTGCAAAGCGGATAGGCATCCGTCCGATGGAAAGCCGTGAAGATGCGGAGAATATGGCCGGGCGGCTTGTGGAAATCGCTCCCTGCGAACTGTATGATATGGACTCCCTCACTCATTCCATCCCTTATCTGATACCTCAGGCCGGCGCGCTGCTTGACACTATCGGGGCGAACTTTCTCGATTCGCTGGAATGCAAGGGGCTGAATCCGAACCGGATTATCGTGACTTCGGTCACACGCACTAAGGACGACGTGAAACGTTTGCGCCGTGTCAACACGAACGCTTCGCTGAAATCGTGCCATTTCTACGGGACGACTTTCGACATCAGCTGGAAGCGTTTCGAGAAGGTGGAAGACCCTGACGGCCGTCCGATGCAAGATGTCAGCGCCGACACGTTGAAGCTGGTGCTTTCGGAAGTGCTGCGCGACTTGCGCAAGGCCGACCGCTGCTACGTGAAATACGAACTGCGCCAAGGATGCTTTCATATAACCGCAAGATAACTTTCAGTATGTTCCGATATTTCGTATATTTGGCTTACGACGGCACCAACTACCACGGGTGGCAGGTGCAGCCCAACGGGGCGAGCGTGCAGGAGACCCTGACCAAGGCGTTAGTGACCTTCTTGCGCGACGACGCGATAGAGGTGACCGGAGCGGGACGCACCGATGCGGGTGTTCATGCGCGTCTGATGGTTGCGCATTTCGACGTGGAGCGGATGGCCGATCCGGAAACGATAGCCGACAAGCTGAACCGGATTCTTCCGCCGGACATATCGGTGTATGGGGTGCGCCGCGTGAGGCAGGATGCCCATGCCCGGTTCGACGCTACGTACCGCACGTACAAATATTATCTGACTACCCGTAAAGACCCGTTCAACCGGATGTACGTGTGGCGAGTCTTCCGCCGTCTTGATTTCGACCGGATGAACGAGGCGGCCCGGACGTTGCTTGATTATACGGACTTCACGAGCTTCAGCAAACTTCATACGGACGTAAAGACGAACAATTGCCGCATCATGCAAGCCTTTTGGGAACAGACGGGCGAGGACGAATGGGTGTTTACCATTCAGGCCGACCGGTTCTTGCGCAATATGGTGAGGGCCATTGTGGGCACGCTGGTCGAAGTGGGAAGAGGCAAGCTCTCTGTAGAGGGTTTCCGGCGCGTAATCGAGAAGAAAGACCGCTGCAGTGCGGGCACGTCAGCTCCCGGAAATGCGCTCTTTCTGGTCGACATAGGTTATCCGGAAGATTTGTTTGAACCTTGATGCAGTGTGGAGGATGCCCCTTGGCAGCTGCCGTTTATTGTTGTTTTGACATCTTTTCGTCCCTATTCAAAAACTTGAACTTTGTTTTAGGGAAAATGATGTGGTGACTTCTGTCCAGAAGAATGTGCGGATTTATATTTTCCAGAAAGCCGTAACAGTCTATTGTTTCCTTAAATTGATGGCTGTAGTTGTTGTCCAAGCCGTGATGAGAAATTGCATCATAAAAGATAAGCGCCAATTCTTCGTCAGACATTTGCGCTTGGATGAAATTCAGATATTTGTGGATATGTGCCTTCCCGTTTTCCGCATGTATCCATTGTCCTATGACAAAATTTATCATATTAAAGACATAGCGATAATAGTAGTTGATATTGCACGCTTTTGTCTTTATGTAATTTTCATATAGCTGCCCTAAATGATACTCTATTTTCTCCTGTTCCACGGTATTCCTTTGATCTTGGGATAAGTAATCTTCAATTTCTTTTTGTTCTTCCGTATCTGCCTGTGCAAGATAGTAATCCTTGAAGCCGTTATAGAACTCTTTGATAGATTTCATTTCGTTGTCGGTGCATAACGCGATTTCCTTATTTATATTTTCCCTCACTTGGTAGAGCATTGACAAGAGGTTGAAAAACGTACTTTCAAACCGGTTTTTATCTGCATCGATGTGATTCTCGGAAAACTGTTTCCTTTGCTCTTTAAATGTAACGAAAAGAAATAGCGTGGCTGCAAACGACAAAAGTATTCCGACTGTACCTGCTATTAAATCACCGAATCCTAATTTCATTTGTGCAACGATTTCTTTTTCGGCCTGCGGATATGAAGGAACATTCATCATTGCAATAAAGATGAAATAGATGCTCGCAACGAAAGCCAAAACCGTTGAAAGGCAGGCAAGAATCATTATAATGTTATTTTTTATCTTCATCTCTTATAAATGACAATAATCTTTGTGCTTCTGTTTTTAGCGAATTGTATGTAGGATAGCCGTTGGCCCCTAATTCGACATTGTCGGTAATTTCCAGATTCGTTCCCAATCCGTTAATTTTGGCAATCGATACCGTTTTGACTTTTCCTCCTATTTTAAGTTCGAAAGCTACGTCTGCATATTCAATATTTTGAAATGTGTATCCGCCTTTCTTGTTCCTGGACGCATTGAGTTTGTCTATCCATTGTTTTACTTGTAAAAAACGGTTCCGTGGCGCTCTGTAAACAACGTCTGTTTGTACGTCATCTCCTTCTACGAGGTTTTCTGCAATTTGTGAAAGATTCAGCTTTTGAGAATACACCCTTTTTAAGATTACCTTTTTGGCTTCTGAAATTACGCTCAAATTACGATTGAAAACCTCTTGAATCATAAACGGTTCAATCTTCAGAACCAGATTTGCATGTATCTTTCGTTCTATATGCTTTTGGATAGCTTTGGTTAAAATGGAATAGATGCCTACATTTCGAATCCTCTCTATAATCAAATATCCATAATATGAATGTTCCGGGATATTGAACAGGAAGAAAAACGGTATCATTTGGGCATCCTCTGCACGTTTTCGATATTTCAATTCACCGGTATTGGAATTGATGATGTTTTCTTCAGTACCGAATTCACCGGATTCGATAATGCCCGAAATGCATCTTCCAAGTGAATGCAGTTCAAAAGATCCGTCAGCATTTTGAAGTATTCTGCTAATTTTCTTTTCGTCTTCGTCTTTTGCTATTGTGGGCGAGTCTTCTTTTATATTCTCGAATTTCCAAATGTCAAGCAGCTCTTTTACTTGGGCTAACAGATCCTTGCCATTATCATAATCAGACAAGTACATTTTTTCGTCTTTGTTCAGACGTTTATTGATAGAAATTCGATAAATACTCAAACTATAGTTTCTCATATATTATCTGGAAAATGTAAAAACAAAAGTTATGTTCATGGATAAAAGTAGCTTTCAGTGTTTGCAAAGTTAGTGCTTATTTAAATAGTGTAAGATAAAATGCCATTATTATTTTAACGCGGATTCCATCCCGGCTTGTCGGAGGGCCGGGTAGGTTGGCTTTAGGAGAAGGATATGGGGGATGCGGAAGCGTCAGGGCTTCTTGGCAGGCACGTCTGAACTACAGGTTGTGCTGTTTGTTTTCAAAGAGCGGATTAGTATTTGCTTGGTTGAAGTCTATGGAGAATCTGTAGGCAGTTTCGACATCTCTGATTCTTTTTTTCACTTTTCTTTCCGCCAATCTCCTTTTTCTGCTAATATTGTGATTCAGCTTGTTTCTTTATTTTGATTTTCAGTTTGTTCTGTTTGAGATTGTTTGTAGGGCTTCTGCTGAGGGAGGCCCTTTTGTTTGTTTCAGCAAACTTTGCAATTCAAAACCCGGTCGTTTTTAGGGGAAAGTCCGGCGGAACTGTTTCGAAAGTTTGGGCGGGCTTTTTCGGAATGCGGGCGAAAAGCGGATGGGATACCGAAATCAAATGAAAACAACTCCGCTCCACGTCCGGACACCTTTCCCGTCTTGGCTTGCCAGTTCTTGGGATTGACTTCAAGTTTGGTGTTGAA
>CALUGI010000033.1 GCA_944320135.1 uncultured Phocaeicola sp.
TTAGGCTATACACTTCCCGCTATCGGGCGTGTTACGGACTTGCACCGATTAGAGAATGTTCGTGCTGGGCGAACAAATAGAAAAGGCCGTCTCATTCTGAGGATGAGACGGCCTTTTTTGTATCTTTGCCCGCAGATTTTGAATTCTTCGCGGGAAAAAAACATTTTACAGACATAACAGAGAAAAATGAAGGTTATAAAAACTGAAATAGAAGGCGTAACGATTATCGAACCTCGCCTTTTCAACGATGAAAGAGGATACTTTTTCGAATCATTCTCTCAACGCGATTTTGAAAACCAAGTGAGGAATATCCGTTTCGTGCAGGACAACGAAAGCAAATCAAGTTACGGAGTGTTGCGCGGGCTGCATTTCCAGAAACCGCCTTTCACGCAAAGCAAACTGGTGCGAGTCATCAAAGGGGCTGTGCTTGATGTGGCGGTTGACATACGGAAAGGCTCTCCCACTTTCGGGCAGCATGTAGCTGTGGAGCTTACGGAAGAAAACCATCTCCAGCTTTTCGTGCCAAGAGGATTTGCCCACGGATTCAGCGTATTAAGTGAGGAAGTGATATTCCAATACAAATGCGACAACTTCTATGCGCCTCAAAGCGAAGGAGCCATCGCATGGAACGACCCTGACCTGCATATCGACTGGCGCATTCCGGCCGACAAGGTAATCCTTTCTGAAAAAGACAAGCACCATCCTTTGCTGAAAGATGCGGAATGGCTGTTCGATTACACTGAAAATTTATACTGACCCCATATTTTCGCTCTCTGCGCTTCCTCGCGCAAAGACTGCATCCCGGCGTAAACCAGACTGCACACTTATAGAAGAAAAAAAGCTGCCCCAAATTTTATGAGGCAGCTTTCTTCATTATATTGCAGCGAATTTCAATCAGCACTGAGCCAGTTTTCCGTCAGAACCCAATACGTTGATAATTTTGTGCTTGTACATCTTTTCCATTTCGTCGCGAGCCGGGCCAAGATACTTGCGCGGATCGAACTCAGCCGGTTTCTCAACGAACACACGGCGAACGGCAGCAGTCATAGCCAGACGAGAGTCCGAGTCGATGTTAATCTTGCAAACCGCAGACTTGGCAGCTTTGCGCAGTTCTTCTTCCGGAATGCCGATAGCCGCTTCCAGCTTGCCTCCGTACTGGTTGATCATATCCACATATTCCTGAGGAACTGAAGAAGACCCGTGAAGCACGATGGGGAATCCCGGCAGTTTTTCCATTACAGCGTCCAACACGTCGAATGCCAAAGGAGGAGGAACCAGACGGCCTGTAGCCGGGTCTACATGACATTGTTCGGGTTTGAACTTGTAAGCTCCGTGAGAAGTGCCGATAGAAATAGCCAAAGAGTCGCAGCCTGTACGGGTAGCGAAATCGATTACTTCTTCAGGATTGGTGTAAGTATGATGTTCTGCAGACACTTCGTCTTCCACACCGGCCAGAACGCCCAATTCGCCTTCAACCGTCACGTCGAACTGATGAGCATATTCAACCACTTTTTTGGTCAAAGCCACGTTTTCTTCGTAAGGCAGATGAGAACCGTCGATCATTACAGAAGAGAATCCCAAGTCTACGCAAGATTTGCAGAGTTCAAAAGAATCTCCGTGGTCAAGGTGGAGAACGATTTCAGGATGTTCGCAGCCCAATTCTTTGGCGTATGCCACAGCTCCTTCAGCCATATAGCGGAGCAAAGTCTGGTTCGCATAGTTGCGCGCGCCCTTAGACACCTGCAAAATAACCGGAGACTTGGTTTCGACCGCAGCTTTGATGATAGCCTGCAGCTGTTCCATATTGTTGAAGTTGAAAGCCGGGATAGCATATCCGCCTTTAATTGCCCTGGCAAACATTTCTTTCGTGTTTACCAGACCCAAATCTTTGTAATTAACCATTGCGATAATGTTTATAAATTGTTAGTAAATGATTTTCCGTAGCAAATGTAACAATAAAAGCGCAACGAGCGTGTTCCGTCAAAAAGAAAATATGCCCTGCGACACATATTGTTGACATAAATCATGACATTTCCATTACAAAAGACATGGATGCAAAGTAGATATTGCAATTGGCTGACGGCAAAATATCCGCCGCCCCTCAGTCTGCCGTTTTCATGCGCTCCATATTCTCGCGGGCAGCGTCCACGTAAGCCTTCACCATGAAATTGCTCTTGAAAGAATCGGGCGCGCCGGATATAATATCTTCCATCAGCGGGGTGAGCAAGGGGCAAGGCAAGCCGCTGCCCAACATAATGAAAACTCCCGGTCCGAGCACGTTCTCATAGTTGTCTTGGATGAAAGCCTTCACGAGACTGTTCATTTCGTCTGACAGTTGCTGGCGTTTCTTGCTGATTTCTTCGTGAACGGTCTGCAAGTCTTTTCCGTCCATAATCATCCGGCTTTCTTCGTGCTCCACCTCGTAGGCGCGGTCATCCAGCGAATTTTTCTTCATTACAAATTCGTTGAAGCAATCGTTCAGCGGAGTGCCCTTGACCACGATTCCGGCGTTGTCAATCTGTATGTCGATATTTCCAGGTTCAATGACCAACGGCATGATGCAATCTTCATCCATATACAGCGAAGCCAACACAACCGAATCCACTATTCCCTTCATCTTGAACAAGCCGTGTATCACTTCCGCCGAATCGATATCCACCCACTTGTCTCCGGACGGCACTTTGACAAAAAGCATTTTCCCGTCAAGAACGGAAACGGAAGAAGTCCCCTCTATCTTGTATTTCTTGCCGCACGAAGCACAAGCCAATACGCAAAACAGAAAAAACCAAAGTTTATGCATACGCAAGCCTTTTAAAATCCGGGACAAAAATAAGGTCTTTCAAGAACGGACAGAAATAAATTATCAAAATTTATACATCGATAGTGGTTTATTACCCTTTTGACGGGAGAAGATATTTCCATGTCCTTTTTTTTACTATTTTTGTGCAATCCTTTTGCGGAATACCGCTGAAGACAACAACCTTTTAATATAAAAAAACATGAAGAGAAAATGGAAATTGCTGGCGGCCTTATTGATTTGCGCCGCCGTCTCTCCGGCAAAAGCCGACGAGGGCATGTGGCTGCTCCAGCTCATGCAAGAGCAGAACCTGGCCGACCGAATGAAAGCGCAAGGCATGACAATGGACATTGCAGACATCTACAACCCGAACAAAGTGACTCTGAAAGATGCCGTCGGCATTTTCGGACGGGGATGCACGGGAGAAATCATCTCGCCCAACGGCCTGATTCTGACAAACCATCACTGCGGATACGACGCCATCCAGCAGCACAGCTCGGTGGAACACGACTACCTGACCGACGGATTCTGGGCGAAAAACTATCAGGAGGAGCTTCCTACTCCGGGACTGACTTTCAAGTTTGTGGAGCGCATCGTCGACGTGACCGGATTGGTCGGCAAAGACATCGAAAAGGGAAAAGTGACCGAAGCCGAATCGTTCGGAAGCAAATACCTGAAAGAACTGGCAGACAAAGAGCTTAAGAAAAGCGACCTGAAAGGCAAACCGGGCATTTCTGCGCTGGCGCTTCCGTTTTATGCAGGCAACAAATATTATCTCTTCTACATCAAGACATACGGCGACGTGCGTATGGTGGCCGCCCCTCCCTCGTCTATCGGAAAGTTCGGAGGGGAAACGGACAACTGGATGTGGCCGCGACACACATGCGACTTCTCCATGTTCCGCATCTACGCCGACAAGGAAGGCAACCCCACATCTGACTATGAAGAAAGCAATGTGCCCCTGAAAGCGAAAAAGCATCTGGCCGTTTCCCTGAAAGGCTTGCAAGAAGGCGACTATGCCATGATTATGGGATTCCCCGGAAGCACCAGCCGCTACTTGACAGAAAGCGAAGTGCGCTTGCGCATGGAGGGAACCAACATCCCCCGGATTACCGTAAGAGAGGCACGCCAGAACATTCTCCGCAAAGAAATGGCGGCCAGCGACAAGGTGCGCATCCAATATGCCAGCAAATTCGCCTCGTCAAGCAACTACTGGAAGAACTCTATCGGCATGAACAAGGCAATCGTCGACAACAAAGTGCTGGAAACGAAGGCCGAACAAGAACTGAAGTTCCTGGAATTCGCCGAAAAGAAGCAAAATGAAGACTACAAGACCGTAGTAGCAAAAATCAACGACTACGTGGATTCGGCCGCTCCGCTGCAAACGCAAATGACCTATTTCGCCGAAACGTTCCGGAGCGGAATCGAATTTGCAAACTATACGAAGATAAACAGCTCCGTGGAGACGCTTGCCGCAGCCTTGGACAAGAACAAAAAGAAAGACATCGAAAAGGCTGTATCCGCACTGAAAGAAGCCTATTTCGACATCCACAACAAAGACTACGACCACGAAGTGGACCGCAAAGTGGCAAAAGTGTTGATACCGCTGTACATGGACAAAGTGCCAGCCGACGCGCTGCCCGCTTTCTACCTGACGGTCAAAGACAGATTCAAGGGGGACTTCAACGCGTACATCGACGCGCTCTACGACAATTCCATCTTCGCCAACGAAAGCAACTTCAACGCATTCATCGACAACCCTACGGCTGAAGCCTTGGAGAAGGATTTGTCCGTACAGTATGCGGAAACCATCGGAAACAAATACGAAGAATTGGCCGACAAGCTGGACGAAGCCAGCGGAAGCATCAACCTCCTGCACAAGACTTACGTGCGCGGCCTCTGCGAAATGTACGCTCCTACCCCGAAAGCACCGGACGCCAACTTCACCATCCGCCTGACTTACGGAAACGTAAAGTCATACGACCCGAAAGACGGAATCCACTACAAATACTACACCACGCTGAAAGGAGTAATGGAGAAGGAAGACCCGAACAATCCGGAGTTCGTGGTGCCTGAAAAGCTGAAAGAACTGTACGCAGCCAAGAACTACGGACGTTACGCGCTCCCCAACGGCGAGATGCCCGCCTGCTTCCTGACCACCAACGACATTACGGGAGGCAACTCCGGCTCTCCGGTCATGAACGGCAACGGGGAACTGATAGGCGCTGCATTCGACGGAAACTGGGAGTCGCTTTCCGGCGACATCAACTTCGACAGCAACCTGCAACGCTGCATCGCGGTAGACATACGCTACATATTGTTTATCGTGGAAAAGCTGGGAGGATGCAAACACCTTATCGATGAAATGACAATCGTAGAATGATGAAAAGAATTGCCTTACTATCTTTACTGGCCACATTGACCCTCGCCGGACATGCCGACGAGGGCATGTGGATGTTGACCGACTTGAAGCAGCAGAATGCAGCCGTCATGCAGAATCTGGGGCTGGACATCAGCATCGACGAGGTGTACTGCCCCGACAACATCAGCCTGAAAGACGCTGTGGTACACTTCGGAGGCGGATGCACGGGAGAAGTGATTTCGGCGGAGGGGCTGGTGCTCACCAACCATCATTGCGGATACCGCTACATACAGCAGCACAGCTCGGTGGAACACGACTACCTGACCGACGGGTTCTGGGCAATGACCCGCGAACAGGAACTGCCGTGCGAAGGATTGAAAGTGACGTTCATCGACCGGATTTTGGATGTAACCGCTTACGTGGAAGAACAACTGAAAAAAGACTCTGACCCGGACGGAACCAACTACCTCTCTCCTACCTATCTGGAAAAGGTGGCGGAACGCTTCGCCAAAAAGGAGAAAATCAAAACCGACGACTTTACCGTACTGGAGTTGAAACCGTTCTATGGGGCAAACAAGTACTACCTGTTCGTCAAAACGGTCTACAAAGACGTGCGCATGGTCGGCGCTCCCCCCTCTTCCATCGGAAAGTTTGGAGCGGACACCGACAACTGGATGTGGCCGCGACACTGCGGCGACTTCTCCCTTTTCCGCATATATGCTTCGAAGGACGGGAAACCGGCCGGATACAGCGCGGAAAACATTCCTCTGAAAGTAAAAAAACACCTGACTGTCAACATGAAGGGAGTGAAAGAGGGCGACTTTACGTTCGTTATGGGATTTCCGGGAAACAACTGGAGATACATGATCAGCGATGAAGTGGAAGAACGGATGAAAACCGTCAACTTCATGCGCGACACAGTGCGCGGAGTGCGTTTGCGTGCCTTGGATGAAGAAATGCGGAAGGACGACCGCACCCGCATCCAATATGCAGCAAAATACGCCTCTTCTGCCAACTATTGGAAAAACGCCATCGGCATGAACGAGGGACTGATAAAGCTCAAAGTGCTCGACACGAAACGGAAACAGCAGGAAGCGTTGCTGGCCTACGGACGCGAAACCGGCGACACGGCCTGGAACGAAGCGTACCGGACCATCAAGCGCATCGTGGCCAAACGGTTTCCGCACGTCTACCACCAGCAGGCTATCTACGAAGCGATGATATTAGGCACGGAGTTCTACCAAATACCGGACACGAAAGGGCTGATGGAGGCGCTGAAAGGGAATGACAAAAAGAAAATCGCGGAAGAAACGGAAACGCTCAGAAAGGCAGGAAAGAAGTTCTTCAACAAGGACTACAACCCTGACGTCGACCGCAAAGTGTCAAAACGGTTGCTCGCATTATATGCCAAGCTCATCCCCGCCGAAAAACGCATCGGCGTTTTCCACACAATCCGCAGGCAATTCAACGGAAACGCGGAGGCGTTTGTCGACGCTTGTTTCGACACTTCCATATTCCGCAGTCCGGAAGCGCTGGAAGCCTTCCTGCAAAGTCCTGACGTGAAGACGTTGGAAAACGACCTGATGGTGCAATACGCTCAATCGGTGAAAGAAGGCTACCGCACCGCCGGAGAAGCGATGAAGGAAGAAACGGACGCCTACAACCGCGCACACAAGACGTGGGTGGCCGGGATGCTCGCCCTGAAACGCAAAAACGGCGAACCGGTTTATCCGGACGCGAACTCCACGCTCCGTCTGACCTACGGGAAAATCGGGTCATACGAACCGGACGACGGAAAAAAATATCTGTACTATACCACATTGAAGGGAGTAATGGAAAAGGAAGACCCGGACAATCCGGAGTTCGTGGTGCCCGAAAAGTTGAAAAAACTGTATGAAGCCAAAGACTTCGGGCCGTATGCCATGCCCGACGGACGGATGCCCGTCTGCTTCGTCACGGCAACAGACAACACGGGCGGCAACTCAGGCTCGCCGGTGTTCAACGCAAAAGGCGAACTGATAGGCACCGGATTCGACCGCAACTACGAAGGGCTGACGGGCGACATCGCCTACAACCCGCAACTGCAACGCGCTTCATGTGTAGACATCCGCTACACGCTGTTCATCATCGACAAATATGCAGGCGCGTCTCACCTGATTAAGGAAATGACCTTTGCAGAATGACAAAAAGAGAGGCTGCCCCGATTTTATTTGAGGCAGCCTCTCTTTTTTTATAAGCAAATTTCAATTACTTGTTCAGAGCCAGAGCCACGTTCACGGCGCAAGCCACTGTACATCCTACCATCGGGTTGTTGCCGATACCGAGGAAGCCCATCATTTCCACGTGAGCGGGAACTGATGAAGAACCTGCGAACTGAGCGTCCGAGTGCATACGGCCCATCGTGTCGGTCATACCGTAAGAAGCGGGACCTGCGGCCATGTTGTCCGGATGGAGTGTACGGCCTGTACCGCCACCGGATGCTACTGAGAAGTAAGGCTTGCCGGCAAGCACACGCTCTTTCTTGTAAGTTCCTGCAACCGGATGCTGGAAGCGGGTCGGGTTGGTAGAGTTTCCTGTGATGGAAACGTCTACGTTTTCATGCCACATGATGGCAACGCCTTCGCGAACGTCGTCAGCGCCATAGCATTTTACCTTCGCGCGCGGACCGTCAGAATACGGAGTTTCCTTCACGATGTTCAGTTCGCCGGTGAAATAGTCGAACTTGGTCTGCACGTAAGTGAAGCCGTTGATACGGGAGATAATCATAGCGGCGTCCTTGCCCAGACCGTTCAGGATGCAGCGCAACGGGTTCTTGCGCACCTTGTTTGCCATTTCTGCAATCTTGATGGCGCCTTCGGCAGCAGCGAATGATTCGTGTCCTGCCAGGAAAGCGAAGCACTGGGTTTCTTCGCGAAGCAGACGGGCTGCCAAGTTGCCGTGGCCCAGACCTACCTTGCGGTCGTCGGCTACAGAGCCCGGAATGCAGAATGCCTGCAAGCCGATACCGATAGCTTCGGCAGCGTCAGCGGCGTTTTTGCAGCCTTTCTTCAGCGCGATGGCGCAACCAACCACGTAAGCCCATTTAGCGTTTTCGAAGCAGATGCCCTGAGTTTCCTGACAAGTCAAGTACGGGTCGAGACCTGCTGCGTCACAGATTGCGTTAGCTTCTTCAATGTCCTTGATGCCGTTTTCGTTCAATGCAGCGAGAATCTGCTTCACGCGGCGGTCTTGACTTTCAAACTGTACTGGTCTAATCATAATCTGTGTCCTCCTATTATTCTTTACGTGGGTCAATATATTTAACTGCGCCTTGTTCGGGTTTGAAGCGGCCGTAAGTTCCGGTCACTGCCTTCAACGCTTCGTTTGCGTCAACGCCCTTCTTCACCTGTTCCATGAACTTGCCCATGTGAACGAATTCGTAGCCGATCACCTGGTTGTCTTTGTCGAGAGCCATGCGGGTGATGTATCCTTCCGTCAGCTCCAGATAGCGGGTGCCTTTGGCTTTGGTGCCGTACAGCGTACCTGTCTGGCTGCGGAGGCCCTTGCCCAAGTCTTCCAGACCTGCGCCAATCATCAGACCGCCTTCAGAGAAAGCCGACTGGGTGCGTCCGTAAACGATTTGCAAGAACAGCTCGCGCATGGCAGTGTTGATGGCGTCACAAACCAAGTCGGTGTTCATAGCTTCCAGGATGGTCTTTCCCGGCAGGATTTCTGATGCCATAGCAGCCGAGTGAGTCATACCTGAGCAACCGATCGTTTCAATCAGACATTCTTCGATGACACCTTCCTTCACGTTCAATGTCAGCTTGCAAGTACCCTGCTGCGGAGCGCACCATCCGATACCGTGAGTCAAACCTGAAATGTCTTTGATTTCTTTTGCCTGAATCCATTTTCCTTCTTCAGGAATTGGAGCGGGACCGTGATTGGGTCCTTTTGCGACACAACACATGTGTTCAACTTCGTGTGAATAAGTCATATTCTTTACGTTTTGTTGGTAATAAAAATAAGTTCCGTAAAACCAAGGATGCGGAGGAAGCCCCTCGAATCCGCACGCAAAGTTACTCCTTTTATTTCAGTTCTGCAACGCGGCAAGCCCAACTTTTTGCCGCATTTTAATGATATTTTTCTTGCCTCGCACCGTTTTGCAAAGTCAAGTTGGCAAAAAGAGTTTCGCCTTTCGCTTTTTACTCGTATCTTTGCCTGCACATCCGGAAAAGCAACGGGAAACGCCGCGCCGGACAAGCGGCAAAGTCCCGCCGTTTAAGCGGGAAAACCCCGGCGTTCAAGCCGTAAAGTTCCGCCGCTTTTCCGCAAAAAATGCGGGCTGCATCCGGTGCGGCCGGTTCACCTATTTTATTAAAGGGAAAAAGAGAAAAAAATGGAAGAAAGCAAAATCACACTGACCGACGCGGCTCTGCGCGAAGGGGCGGAAAAGGGAATGGACGCATTCCTGCAAGTGTTTACCGACGAATACCTGAAAGCCACGGGCGGAGACATCAGCGCGGAGACGATGCCCCTGCTCAACGGCTGGCAGCACACCCTTTTAGGATACCACATCTTCCGCCGGGAAGTGCTCGACGGAGGGTTCGTGCAGCTCATCCAGAACGGCTACGGGCCTTACATCTTCGACAATCCGTTCGCCAAGGCGATGCGCATGGCGGGCGCAAGGAAGTTTGCGAACTTGGTGTTCGAGGCGAGAAACATCTACAAAAAGAATCAGGAAGACTTAGAACGCGACCGCACCGACGAAGAGTTCATGGCCATGTACGAACAATACGAGGCATTCGACGAGATAGAAGAACAATTCATGGAAATCGAAGAGGAAACCACGGAAACGATAGCAAGCTACGTGAACGAACACATAGCCGACTTTGCGGAAATCCGGGAATAAACGCCGGAAGAAGCCGTTTTTTTATGTTAAAACAAGAGCGGGGAATGCAGTGCTTTTCCGCAAATTGCATTTAATTTGCAAACGCTTGTCATTAAACAATTAAAAACGGAAACGAAAGATATGAAAAGAATGAAATGGGCGGCAGTGTGTGTCGCATTGGCGGCTATGGCCGGATTTACATCATGTTTGGACAACGACGACGACGGAACGCGGTCGGGGTACGGATATTACCGGGTGGTGAACAGCTATTACGGAACGACCTACTTTGAAGACATTTACGGCTACAAGTATATTCCTACCGCCTCCTTTCTGTCCACGTCAAGTTCCGAACTGGCCTATATATTGTTCTCTTACAACCAGAACGACATGACGCAAGGAGCAAAGGAACTGGACATCACCTTGGAGGGAGAACCGGTGTATCTGGAACGCTTGGGATTCAACAGCACCGCTCTTCCGGCAGAAGACAAGACGGTTTCCATCACTTCTTTGAACGCAAGCAGCGGAGGAATCTGGGGGAACAACGAATTTTTGATTCTGATGCCGACCCTGATGCTGAAATCGAGCACGACTGAAGAAAACCTGAGCTCCGAACTCGCCAACCACCGGCTGACGCTGTACTACGTGCCGGGAGAAGACACAGACTCGAAGACCCTCACCCTGCATCTGCGCTACACGATAGACGGCATAGAATCATCGGATGAGGAATCCTCAACCGACGAGTGGGAAAAGGACTACAACATATCTTACAACTATCCGGCGTATGTAAACATAAGCCAGGCGATTTCCGCATACAACAGCGCCGGGAATGTCGGAAACCCGGAAAAGATTGTGATAGAATACGAGAAGGGAAGCCCGACAATGGACCCCGAAAAGAAAACGAGCGAAACGGCTCCATACAATTGGCTGACTCAAACTTCCGCCACAAACTGAACGGCGGAAACGTAAAGAACCGTGCCGGACTGAAAAATGCTTAAAAGTGTGATTTTTCAGTCCGGCACGGTTCTTTTTTTCGTTATCGTAATAGTTTTTTGTATCTTTGCATTTCAACGGCAACGAATTGAAAACGAAAGTTAGACGACATGAACTACAAAGATTTGTTCCATAAAACCATGCAGCTGCTCTCGGCTCCCGGAAAGTTCTGGGACAAGCTGGAAGGGCAGGCGGAGCGGAACGTGCAGACAAACTTCGTGTATCCGATGATCGGCCTGTGCGGACTGGCAGAGTTCGTCGGCACGTTTTTCAGATACGACGGAAGCGCGGGCGAAATGTTCCAATGGGCGCTGATGCGCTGCTGCGCGGTGGCCGTAGCCCTGTTCGGAGGATTTTTTCTGGCCGCCTGCCTTTTAGAAAAACTCGGCGGCGGATGGATTGAAAAGCCGTCGAAAGAAAAAGTCCAGACCTTCGCAGGCTACTCGATGGCGGTGATATTCGTGCTCGACATCGCGGCGGGCTTCTACTCTATCGTCATCCTGCAATGGATTCTCCAGCTCTACACCATCCTGATTGTGTTCGAAGGCGCACGGAAGTTCATGCAGGTTCCTGAAAACAGACTGACGGCCTACACGATAGCGGCCTCAGCCATCGTCCTTCTGTCGCCGGCGCTGATAGAATTTATATTTAACGAACTGACCGTAATACTGAACTGATGAAAGAAAAGACCAGCAACATCAACATAAAAAACAAGCGAGCGTCGTTCGACTACGAGTTTATCGACACCTACACGGCGGGAATCGTGCTGACGGGGACGGAAATCAAGTCCATCCGCCAAGGGAAAGCCAGCTTGGTCGACACGTACTGCTACTTCTCAAGAGGCGAGCTGTGGGTGAAAAACATGCACATAGCCGAATACTTCTACGGCTCCTACAACAACCACTCGGCGCGCCGCGACCGCAAGCTGCTTCTCAACAAGAAGGAGCTGCGCAAATTGGAGCGCACTTCCGCCGAACCGGGATTCACCATCGTGCCCACCCGCCTCTACATCAACGAACGGGGACTGGCAAAGGTGGTCGTCGCTTTAGCCAAAGGAAAGAAGCAGTACGACAAACGCCAGTCGCTGAAAGAAAAAGAGGACAAGCGGATGATAGACCGCATGTTCAAGAGATAACGAAGAAAGGCTACGCAAATGCAACACAAAACGATACAGCAGCTGGCCGCAGAGCGCATCTTAGTGCTCGACGGGGCAATGGGCACGATGATCCAGCGATACAACCTCTCGGAAGATGACTTCCGGGGAGAACGGTTCAAAGACATTCCCGGCATGATGCGGGGGAACAACGACCTGCTCTGCCTCACCCGTCCGGACATAATCGAAGAAATTCACCGGAAATACTTGGCAGCAGGGGCCGACATCATCGAGACGAACACGTTCAACGCCACCTCCATATCGATGGCCGACTACCATACGCAGGACTTCTGCCGGGAAATCAATATAGAAGCGGCAAGGATAGCGCGCCGGGCAGCCGACGAGTTTACGGCACGCACGCCCGACAAGCCGCGTTTCGTGGCAGGGTCGGTAGGCCCGACCAACAAGACTTGCTCCATGAGCCCGGACGTAAACGACCCCGCTTTCCGCGCCGTGACGTTCGACATGCTGCAAGAAGCCTACCGGGAGCAGACGGAAGCGCTGCTTGAAGGAGGTGTAGACGCGATTCTGATAGAAACCATTTTCGACACGCTGAACGCGAAAGCCGCCATCAGCGCAGCCGTGTCTGCAATGGAGCGCACAGGAAGGCGGGTGCCGCTGATGCTCTCCGTCACGGTGTCCGATACGGCTGGAAGGACGCTTTCGGGACAAACGCTGGATGCGTTTCTGGCTTCCGTGGAACATGCCGACATCTTCTCGGTGGGGCTGAACTGCTCGTTCGGCGCACGGCAGCTGAAACCGTTCCTGGAACAGCTGGCTCGCCGCGCCCCCTACCTCATCAGCGCCTATCCGAATGCAGGACTTCCCAACTCGTTGGGCGAATACGACCAGACACCCGAAGCAATGGCCGCCGAAATGCGGGAATACGTTGACGAAGGGCTGGTAAACATTATCGGAGGATGCTGCGGGACAACTGAAAAATTCATCGCCGCCTTTCAAGACTTGGTTCGCGGCGTTCGCCCTCACACGCCGCCGGAAAAACCGAAGCACTTGCGCCTCTCCGGTCTGGAGCTGCTCGAAGTGACTCCGGAAATCAATTTCGTGAACGTGGGCGAACGGTGCAACGTGGCAGGTTCGCGCAAGTTCCTCCGCCTGATAAACGAAAAGAAATATGACGAAGCCCTCTCCATCGCACGCAAGCAGGTGGAAGACGGGGCGCAAATTCTGGACATAAACATGGACGACGGACTGCTGGACGCAACCGCCGAGATGACAAACTTCCTCAACCTGATGGCATCGGAGCCGGACATCGCCCGCGTGCCCGTCATGATCGACTCGTCAAAATGGGAGGTTGTCCGCGCCGGACTGAAATGCGTGCAGGGGAAATGCGTGGTCAACTCCATCTCTCTGAAAGAAGGCGAAGAAACCTTCCTCTCGCACGCCCGCGAAATCCAACGGATGGGAGCCGCCGCAGTGGTCATGGCGTTCGACGAAAAGGGACAGGCCGCCACGTTCGAGCGCAAAATCGAGGTGTGCGAAAGGGCTTACCGCCTGCTGACAAGCCGTCTCCGGTTCAACCCTCAAGACATCATCTTCGACCCTAACGTGCTGGCCGTGGCCACCGGAATCGACGAACACAACAATTATGCAGTTGACTTCATCAAAGCAGCCGGATGGATTCGGAAGAATCTTCCGGGCGCGCACGTGAGCGGCGGAGTGAGCAACCTGTCGTTCTCGTTCCGGGGCAACAACTACATCCGCGAGGCCATGCACGCAGTGTTCCTTTACCACGCCATCCGCGAAGGGATGGACATGGGAATCGTCAATCCGGGCACGTCGGTGCTTTATACCGACATTCCCTCCGACGTGCTGGAACACATCGAAGACGTGGTGCTGAACCGCCGTCCGGACGCAGCCGAACGGTTGATTGAAACGGCCGAGAGGATGAAGGCAGACACCGAAACCTCCGCCCCCGTGCGCCTGCAATGGAGGGAGGCACCGGTGGAAGAACGTCTGCAACACGCATTGGTGAAAGGAATAGACGACTATATCGAGACCGACCTCCGGGAGGCTCTGGCGGCATACCCGAACGCGGTCAGCATCATCGAAGGGCCGCTGATGGACGGCATGAACCGGGTGGGCGAACTGTTCGGTTCGGGAAAGATGTTCCTCCCGCAAGTGGTCAAAACGGCCCGCACGATGAAAAAGGCGGTAGCCGTGCTGCAGCCGTATATCGAGGCGGAAAAGCAGGAAGGAGCGAAGAAAGCAGGAAAAGTGCTGCTGGCCACGGTGAAAGGCGACGTACACGACATCGGGAAAAACATCGTGTCTGTAGTGATGGCCTGCAACAATTACGAAATCATCGACTTGGGCGTAATGGTGCCTGCCGAAACGATTGTGGAAACCGCCGTGCGCGAACAGGCGGACATTGTGGGGCTGAGCGGACTGATTACCCCCTCGCTCGAAGAAATGGTTCACGTGGTGACCGAAATGAAACGCGCAGGACTGCACATCCCGGTGATGATTGGCGGAGCGACCACCTCCAAACTTCACACAGCCCTCAAGATAGCTCCGGCCTACGACGGCCCGGTGGTGTATATGAAAGACGCTTCGCAGAACGCCCCCGTAGCAGCCCGCCTTTTGAACCCGGCGACTTGCAAACATTTTACGGCCGAATTGGAAGCCGAATACGAGGGGCTTCGGAAAAAACACCGCGAGAAAACGGCAAATACCGTGCCGCTGGAAGAAGCGAAGAAGAACAGGCTGAACCTTTGGGACTGACACTTAAGACAATATATATGGACGTACAAATAGAAGAAGGCTGGAAAAGAGCCTTGGCTCCCGAATTTGAGAAACCGTATTTCGAACAACTGACCGGCTTCGTGAGGCAGGAATACCGCACCACTGCGGTTTATCCTCCCGGAAGGCTGATATTCAACGCTTTCAACCTCTGCCCGTTCGACAAGGTGAAGGTCGTGATTATCGGGCAAGACCCGTATCACGGGCCGGGACAGGCGCACGGACTTTGTTTTTCGGTGAACGACGGAGTGCCTTTCCCGCCTTCGCTCCAGAATATCTTCAAGGAGATTCACGACGATTTGGGCACGCCGATTCCCGCAAGCGGCAATCTGACCCGCTGGGCACAGCAGGGAGTCCTCCTGCTGAACGCCACGCTGACGGTACGCGCCCACCAAGCAGGCTCGCATCAGGGAAGGGGATGGGAAACATTCACCGACGCCGCCATCCGCACGCTGGCCGAAAGCCGCGAGCATCTCGTATTCATCCTGTGGGGAGCATACGCGCAAAAGAAAGGGGCCTTCATCGACCGGGAAAAACACTTAGTGCTGACCTCCGTGCATCCGTCTCCCCTCTCGGCTTATCACGGCTTCTTCGGGAACAAGCACTTCAGCCGGGCCAACGCTTACTTGGCGAAACACGGGGAAACGCCGATACACTGGTAGCGCATCCCGTCTCTTTCCGCAAGTGCCGTCCGGCTTGCATCAAAAAGACAACCGCCCGCAATATAAAAACGGAGGCGAACCGAACGGTTCGCCTCCGCATATTTCATACCCTCCTATCGGCATCAGATAAGCTGCATACCTAACTTCTCACACTCCACGCGCATGTCTTCCGGCCAGATGCTCGCCTGGATTTCTCCGATGTGCGCCTTCTTCAGATAGAGCATACACAAACGCGACTGCCCGATACCTCCGCCAATGGTGAGCGGGAGGCTTCCTTCAAGCAGGCGGCGGTGGAAATACAGTTTTGTGCGGTCTTCCTTGCCCGCCAGCTCCAGCTGCTTCAGCATCGCCTCCTTATTTACGCGGATACCCATCGACGAGATTTCGAAAGCGCGGCCCAACACGCTGTTCCACACCATCAGGTCGCCGTTCAGTCCCGGAAGTCCGGTCTTCGGATCGACGGTCGTGTAGTCATCATAGTCGGGAGCGCGCAAGTCGTGCGGCTCTCCGTTGCTCAGCTTACAGCCGATTCCGATAATGAACACCGCCCCGTAGCGTTGCGTAATCAAGTCTTCGCGCTCTTTCGCCGTCTTGTCGGGATACATTTGCAGCAGGTCTTCCGAATGGATGAAGTGGATGTCATGGGCAAGGAAGGAGGTGATTTGCGGATACATCTCGCAAATCATGTATTCCGTGCGGCGCATGGCGGCGTAGATGCGCGTCACGATGCTTTTCAGGAAGTCCACCGTGCGCTGTTCGGGCGTGATGACCCGCTCCCAGTCCCACTGGTCCACGTAGAGGGAATGCAGGTTTCCCAATTCTTCATCGGCGCGGATGGCATTCATGTCGGTATAGATTCCGTATCCCGGCTCAATCTTGTAGTCGGCCAAGGTCACCCGCTTCCATTTTGCCAGCGAATGCACCACCTCCGCCTCCCGGTCGCCCAAATCTTTGATAGGGAAAGTGACCGGACGTTCCGTCCCGCTCAAGTCATCGTTGATACCCATGCCTTTCAACACGAACAGCGGTGCCGTCACGCGCCGCAGACGAAGCTCTGACGAGAGGTTCTGCTGGAAAAACTCCTTTATCTGTTTGATGCCCAATTCCGTCTGCTTCATGTCGAGCAGCGGCTTGTAGTTGGCAGGTTTTATAAGGTAGCTCATAGGTTGTTGTTTGGTTTGTTTTAAATTTGTCTGGCAAAGATAGTCTTATTTCGCATATTTGCAATGAAAGTATCGCAAAAACTTGTCAATTTGATTGCAGATTTCTTTTAGAGACGATATTTTGAAAACAAAAGCACGGCTCTCCCGCTTCTTTTTTCTTCGGAAAAGAGCCGAAAAAGGCGCGCCGCTGCCGAAGCAGCCGCACGCCTTTTCCGATAAATGCCCGCGCTTTCACAACCTTCGCGCCCGCCGGACGCTCAGCTTGCCGCCGGATTATTTTTCATTTGCTGATGCGGAACCAGTCGATGTCCGCCCATCCTCCGTCGTTCGACACGAGATGGGGACGTGTGCAGAACGTGCCGACTTTCGCCCCTATCCACTTTCCTTCCTTCACTTGGAACGGCTTTCCGAGCGTGCGGAACTTCTTTCCGTTGGCACTGTAGCTCAACTCGCACATCACCACCAAGTCGTGCCCGCCTTCGCTCTTGCCTATTTTTTCTCCGGTAGAAGTGATTTTGGCTCGCAGATAGATTTCGTTTTCCACAGGCACGGAAGCGCTGACGGTTTCCGTCCCGTTGCGGTCGGCTTTCCTGCATTCCACTTGCGAAAGGACGAGACCTTTGTCCGTGTTCTCTATCACGAGAGCGGCATAGTCGCGCCCCATCACCACCAATCCCGTCCGTTCTCCCTTGTATTTGCCGATGGGAACGAACTTCAGCTTCATGGTAGCCGTGAACGAAGGAGCGGGGAATTTCTGCGCCACGACGTTGGGCACGTCCCACAGGCTCTTGCAGTTTTCAGAGACGGGATAAGAATATAGGCGCAGGCAGCCGTGTTCCTTGTCGCAGAAGTACCACTTTTCGTTGGCATTGGCGTACCACTGCCACTGCAGCCCAAGTTTGTTGGAATCGAACTCGTCAGACTCCTGGGGGGTGCAGACGGGATATGTCTTGCCCACGTCCGGCTTTTTGAACGTTGTTACGGGCTGGCCGCACCCGTCACCGTCTTTGTCCTCGCCGATTACGGGCCATCCGTCTGTCCACTTCATCGGCTGCAGATGCACGAGCCGTCCCGCAGCGCCTACGTCCTGAAAGTGCATGAACCAGTCTTCGCCTGTCGGAGTGTCCACCCACCCTCCTTGATGAGGGCCGTTTACGGGACTGTCGCCCTGCGCCATGACGGTGCGCCACTCGTATGGTCCGTACACGTCTTTCGATCGTGCCACCACCTGCCATCCCGTAGGCACTCCCCCTGCGGGGAAGAACATGTAGTAATATCCGTCGCGCTTGTAGAATTTGGGCCCTTCGCACGTTTCGTGCGCCTCATGCCCGTCGAACACGATGCGCGACGGAGTGACAGCCTCAGTCGCCTCGGCGTTCAATTCACACACGGCGATGACACTCTTCAAACCCGCCCGGCTTCCGGCGTATGCGTGGGCCAGATAAACGCGGCCGTCCTCGTCCCACAACGGAGTGGTGTCGATGATTCCGACAGCTTTCTTCACCAATACCGGTTCGCACCACGGGCCCTTCACGTCTTTCGCCTTGGTCATGAAAATGCCTTGGTCGGGGTCTCCCCAAAAGATGTAGAACTCCCCGTCGTGATGACGGATGCAAGGCGCCCATATCCGGTTGCCGTGCTGGGGCATAACGTCGGAATGCGGAGGCAGCGACCAGGGCACTGCCGCGCCGACTATCGACCAGTTTACAAGGTCTTTCGAATGAAGTATCTGCAATCCCGGAAGGCATCCGAAACTGGACGAGGTCAGATAATAGTCCTCTCCCACGCGGATTACGTCAGGGTCGGAATAGTCGGCATAAAGCACCGGATTCTTGTACGTGCCGTCCCCTTGGTCGGCCACCCACACCTCAGACACGTAGTTCTGGGCGCACACGGGAGCGCACAGCAGCGCGGCTCCCAGCAAAAAAGAATATACGAATGTTTTCATCTCGGCATCTGGCTGTTTAGAAGGCAACGGATTTCGCTTCGCCGCCTACTTCTTTGTATGTATTGTCGTTGACTGTCACGTTTTTCACGTTACGCATCATCAGATTGTCTCCGCCTTCCTTCGTGACGATTTTCACGTTTTTGACAGACACTCCCTCCGCGCGGTTCAAGACGATGCCCTCTCCGGCATTGGTCATGACGATATTTTCCATGCTGATGTTCCTCACGGGCATTTCCGGCAGGCCGTTGAAATAGATTGCGCGCCCCACGCCGTTCACCGTCACGTCTTTGATGAAGATATCCTTGAAAGCGGGAGTTTCTTCCGTCACCTCCGGGATGGAGACCTCCTGCGGAGTTGTCCCGTAGCCTTCCTCTCCCGGCCCTTTGCCCCCGTAAAAGAGGTCGAATATCAGCCCCTCGTTAGGGATGTTGATCATGTTTATCCGGCTGATGTGGATGTTTTCCACTACCCCGCCCCGTCCGCGCGTGCTCTTGAAGCGCAATCCTACGTCCGTACCGAGGAAAGTGCAGTTGTCCACAAAGACGTTTTTCACGCCGCCCGACATCTCGCTTCCCACCACGAAGCCTCCATGTCCGTGAAGCACGACATTATTCTTTATGACGACATTCTGGCAAGGCTCTCCGCGACGGCGGCCGTCTTCGTCCTTTCCTGATTTCAGGCAAATGCCGTCGTCGCCCGCATCAAACTGGCTGTTGATTACCAGCGCACGGTTGCACGACTCCAAGTCGAGCGCGTCGCCGTTCTGAGAATACCACGGATTGGAGACGCTTATGCGGTTGATGGTGACATCCTCGCACGACAGCGGATGCAGGCACCAGCTCGGAGAGTTCTTGAACGTCACCCCTTCGAGCAGCACCTTCTTGCATTTCACGAAATTCAGCAGCACCGGACGCAGCCAGTCGCGTATGCTGTTCCACTCTTCCTCCGTGTCGATGCCTTCCGGCACGTTGAAGTTTTTGCAGGCCATCGCTCCTTTCAACGAGCCTTCGCTGGGATACCACGTGGTGCCCTTCGCATCGAGCACGCCTCCCGAAGCGACCAATTTCTTCCACTGCGAGGGAGTGAGCTTCCCCTGCTTGACAGGACGCCAAGTGTCGCCGTTCCCGTCGATAACGCCCTCGCCCGTAACGGCTATGTTCTCCGCATTCCGGGCAGAGATGGGAGCCTGGCAACGGCGCGTTTCCAACCCTTCGAACGAAGTCTCTACGATAGGATATTGCGTATGGTCGGCTGTGAAATAAAGCAGCGCGTTCCTTTCCAAATGGAGGTTGACGTTGCTCAAAATCTCGATGGGGCCGCTCAGCCAGATTCCCGCCGGAACGACTACCGTGCCGCCGCCTTTTTCAGACACTTCTCTGATAGCCGCGTTGATGGCCTCCGTGTTCAGCGTGACTCCGTCGGCCTTCGCTCCGAACTCGTCGACAAACCGGGAATAGTCGGGGAACACGGGTTGCTGCACCTTGTCCATCTTGAAAGGCAGCGAAGCGTAGAGTTCGTCGCTTGCAGGCGACTGGGCTTCGGCAGTCCGCTCGGACTGGGAAGCGCATCCCCACGACGATAGCGCAATGCCCGCAGCCAAAAACCATTGTTTCATTGTTGTCGGTTTCTTCATGGTACTTTTTTATTGAATGATTAGAAATATTGCTGTTTCTCACGATACAAAAGTACGCCTTACGAAACGATTTGATGTGAACTTTTTGGTTCAATAAGTGAAAAAACTGGGATTATTGCATTTACAGGCGGTCGACATCGACGTATCCGTGCATCACCGCATACACGGCCAGCCCCGGAACCGACTTGATGCCCAACTTTTCCGTGATGTTCTTCCGGTGCGAGATGACGGTGGTCAGCCCGATATGCAGCCTGTCGGCAATCTCTTTGTTGATAAGCCCTCTCGCCACAAGCACAAGCACTTCGATTTCTCTCGGCGTAAGCTCGTCCTTGCCGTTCGAGGCAGGCGAGGGCATCGGAGGGCGGGAGTGCCCGTGCCCTGTCCGGCGGAGGCGGACGATGGACTTCACCAACTGTTCTTGAGTCTGGGAGGTGTTGAGTGCAGGCACGCCGTTGAACAAGGGCTGTTCGCCGGAAGCGAGCACGATACACTTCGGCGTCCTTTCTAAAAAGAAGGCCGTGTGTTTGAAAAAGACGTTCGCCGACACGAAGTAATGCGCGTACATGTCGGGGGTATCGTCAACCAAATCCTCGAAAGAGGGGAACGCGCGTATCACGGCATCCGGAATCAGCTCTTCCAGAATGGCCCGAAGGCCGAGCGCGGAAAGGGTGTTCGGATCGACAATGGCGATTTCGGGTGTGGAAGTCTCCATGTCAAAACAGTTTTTTCGCGCGGATGATGCCTTCATAGTCAATCGGCTCGAACTTGTCGAACTCGTCTTCCAGTTCCGTTATCCGCCAGTTGAGCAGGTCGAACGCCCCGGCTTTGCTCTTTTCCACGTACAGCTCATACGACACGTCGCCGTCTTCCGACCGGCATTTCCAGACGTACACGCCTTTTTCCTCGCCAATAGGAAAGATTTCTATCGTCCGGAGACTCTTGTCCCAGCCGTTGTCCACCTGCAGGCGGTACGATTCGGACGTTTGCCCCGCGCGGACGATGCCGTAAGGCACCGACTCACCTGCATAGCGGGCGATGAAGAAAGGCTTCGCAATCTGCATCCACACCTTCCCCTCGCAGACGGTGTAAAGATAATACCGCCCTTGGAATTTGTAGAGGGGGAGGTAGACCCCGTTGAGCGCGGCGGGCAGGTCGGCGGACAAGGCGAATTTCCGACAGACGGCGTCTATCTGCGAAAGCATCCACGGCATGTCGAAATCCGCGTCGTAACTGCACCGCAAGAAGTCCTGATATGCGGAAGAACGCCTGTCGGTCTCCACATACAGGCTGTGCGTGTAGCACTCCGACGGGTTCGGGCTTTTGTAGTATATCTTGCGGAGAAAGGTCGTGTCGTTCTCCACGAAGGGGCCTTCCTTCACCTCACAAGTGACTTGCGCCTGCACGGACACGCTTGAAAGCGCACACAGGCAGAATGCTGCAAGCAGGCAAAAAACGGTTCGTCTCATCATTTTATGCTGTTTAATAATCCTCTTTCATCCATTTGCGGCGAGATACGCACACGCCGCCTCCGCGCAACGTTCTCCGTCTATCGCCGCCGAGACGATGCCTCCGGCATATCCCGCCCCTTCTCCGCACGGGAACAAGCCCTCTATCGCCACGTGCTGCAAGGTGTCGGGACGGCGCACAATCCGCACGGGGGCAGACGAGCGGGTCTCCACGGCAATCATCACCGCATCGTTGGTCAGGAAGCCGAGCGAAGCCTTGCCGAAAAGCTGGAAAGCCTTCCCTATCCGCTCGCCGATGAAGGGAGGAAGCCAGAAGTGCAGCGGCGACGACACCAGACCGGGGCTGTAGGACGTTTCCGGCAGGTCGTAGCTGAGCTTGCGGCGGGTGAAGTCGGCCATGCGCTGTGCGGGAGCCGTCTGCCGCATGTTGCCCTGCTGCCAGCACACCTGCTCCAATTTCTCCTGAAAGCGCATCATGGCAAGGGGATGGATGCCGTCCGAAGGGGTCTGCATGAGGCGTTCGGTCTGCGCTTCCGCCGAATTTTCGAAGGCTTCGGCCTGCACTTGCAGCGCCGGGTCGAGCAGGTCGTCCGGACGAAGCTCGACCACCATGCCCGCGTTGCTCCACTTCGTGCCCCGGTTGCTGGGGCTCATCCCGTTCACCACCAACTGATGGGGGCCGCTGGCCGCCGGCACCACGAAACCGCCGGGACACATGCAGAAACTGTACACCCCGCGTCCGCCTACCTGCTGCACGAAGCTGTATTCCGCCGGGGGCAAATAGTTGCCCCGCCCGTTCTTGTTGTGGTATTGTATCTGGTCGATCAGCTTTGCCGGATGCTCCAGACGAACGCCCGCCGCGATGCCTTTCGCCTCTATCGCCACGCCGTGGGCGTAAAGCCAGCGGTAGACGTCGCGCGCCGAGTGGCCCGTGGCAAGAATCACCGGCCCCCGGAGGGTTTCTCCCCGATTCGTTTCAATGCCCACGGCCTTGTTTCCTTCAATCAGCAGCGCGTCCATGCGGGTTTCGAAGCGCACCTCCCCGCCGCAGGCCAGTATTGTTTCGCGCATGTTCTCGATAACTCCCGGCAGCTTGTCGGTGCCGATGTGGGGATGCGCGTCGGCCAAAATGGAAGGACTGGCCCCGTGCTGGCAAAACACGCTGAGGATTTTTTCCACGCTGCCCCGCTTCTTGCTCCGGGTATACAGCTTTCCGTCGGAATACGCGCCCGCTCCCCCTTCGCCGAAGCTGTAGTTCGACTCCGGGTCTACCTTGTGCTCGCGGCTGATGCGCGCCAAGTCCGCCTTGCGTTCGCGGACGTTCTTCCCGCGCTCCACCACAACAGGACGAAATCCTAACTCAATGAGTTTCAAAGCCGCAAACAGTCCGCCGGGGCCCGCGCCGACCACGATGACGGACGGCTTGCCCTCCACGTTCGGATAGTCGGTGCGCACGAACTCGTCGTCCGCAGGCTGCTCGTTGACGAACACCCTCACCTTCAGGTTGACGAAGATGACGCGCTGTCTCGCGTCGATGCTCCGCCTCAACACCCGGACGGCTTGGACAGTGCGCACGTCAAGCCCCTTCTCGCGGCTGATATATTGCTTCAGCGACTGCTCGCTGGCCGCCTGTTCGGGCAGCACTCTTAGCTGGTATTCCTGTATCATGGCAATCTTGCGTTTCTGTTAACCCACAAAGATAGTGAAACCGCACTGCGTAAATGAGGACTTACGGCGACTTTTCAAGTTAAAAAAACATAATACCGGACAAGAACCAAAAGTGGACCAAACATCCTTCTGACAAACAGCGCGTTAAACCCTCTTTCGGACCAACAGCGGACCAACGCGAAAAGGCTTACCTTATTATTATATATAAAATAAAAAAAATATCCCCCTACCCCCTTAAATTTTCCGGTCTGCAAACAGGATTTCCGACTTTTCCGCATCTCCCGGACAGGAAAAGACGAAAAACAGAAAAGGGGCGGATACATTAATAAAAAAAGGCGGAACTTCCCTCCGAATGCGAACGCTTTTTCTCGAAAGACCACCGCAAAAACGCACGGCCGCAAGCGGGTTAAATATCATTAAAAAGCGCAGCAATCTTTTGAGCGGCTGCGCTAATTTAATAATTTTGCCGCAAAAACAGAAAAAAGGATAAAGTCTCAAAACAAAAGCAATCATGAAAATGGAAATGAAAGAGAAAGAAAGCTATGAAAAACCGTCCGTCACAGTGGTACAGACGGAAATGCCGGATGTGATTATGGCCTCTGAGCCGGGAGGGGGAGTCATCGAAGGGCAAAACCCCGGCGGAGATTACGAAGGAGGCTGGGACGACGAGCCCAACTCACTGTCGTTCAGAAGCGGAAGGCAGTTCTAATCTATTTTTAAACGGAAATAAAAACAAATGCCAATGATGAAAAACAAATTGACACTCGTATTGGCGGCAACCGCAGCAGCCTTTGCCGGATGCCAGGACGAACTGATTGAAACGGGGAACGAAAAGACAACGGAAGCTGTAGCCAACGAAGTGATATTCGGCCCGGCGGAAGCTCCGTCGTTTGCCGACAACGATACGCCGGAGTCGCGCACGGCCTACGGACAGGGCTACGCGCAAGACGGAAAATGGTACTGCGACATCGATTGGGTATACGGCGACGAGGTGCGCGTGTACTGCGCCCAAGCCACTTCTCCCGCAAAGAAAAGCGCCGACTACCGCATCGTGTGGGACGGCGGACAGAAAGGTGACGTGTATGCCGAGGAAGGCCCTGCAGCGATGGAGAAAACGGGCGAACCGCTCATCTGGGGAAACGAAAATGTGGAACACACATTCTATGCTTTCTACCCGGCTTCGCTCGTGCAGGAAACCGCCAATCCGGAGAAAGGCGTAATCAAGGGGAGCATTCCCAACACGCAAACTATCAGCTGGACGCAGGACGCTGAGGGCAATTGGGCAGGCGCGCCCGATATGAAGTATGCGTTCATGCGCGCAGAAGAGACTGTGGCGGCCGAAAACGTGGGCGAGCCTGTCACCCTGCACTTCAAGCCGCTCACCACGGCCGTGCAGATTGTCGTCACAGCTGCCGAAACCATGAACGAACCTGCGTTGCTCTCGTCAATCAACATACTGGCCCAAGACAAGGCCGGCACCCGCCGTCAAGCCGTATGCGGCGACTTCGAGATGGATTTGAGCACAGGAACCGTGACGCTCGGAGCGAACGACCAGACAAACAACTACCAGATTACCGTCGATGCCCGCCAGAAGGATTCCGAAGGCAACCTGCAGCCTATCGAAGTGGCGCCGGGCAAGTCGGTGTCGTTCACCATATTCCTGCTTCCGGGCGCGGACAATGAGGGCAACCGCACGCTCCGCGACCTGCAAGTCCGGGTGCCTGGCTTCGGCGTGGGGTCGGCCCGAATCAGCTACAACGACGGCATCAACATCGAAGTGGGCACGGTCAACCGCCTCCGCCTGCCCGGATACACTCCGGGAAAGGGCGCGAACCGCTGGATGTCCGGCATCGACAACGACGTACAAATATCGCAAGTGTCCATACCGGGGAGCGTGAATGCCTTCACACGCGACATCCTTCCGAACTATTCTTACTCGCAAGGCAATGAAATGGACGTGACGCAATGGCAAAGCGTGACCGATCAGTTCAATGCAGGGGTACGGGCTTTTGAGATAGCTACCGACCTGTATAATGCAAACACGGATTGGGGAAACAGAAAACTTATCCTCACCGCAGGAGAAGAAGACACAGGAGGCGGCTACGACTTGGAACATGCACTGAAAAACCTCGCCACACTGGTAGCAACCAACCCAAGCGAGTTTGCTGTAATCATGCCATATTATGATCCGCGAAGCGGGTCTAACGTAAAAAGATGGGCACAAACGCTTCATGACTACCTGACACACATAACAATCTCCGGAGTAGAGATAGCTCCTTTCGACGGCAAGATGAAGATGCGTGACGCAAGAGGAAAAATCCTCGTGCTTACCCGCTATGCAGGAAGCCAAGACGATATGGCCGATGCGTTCACAGGCACCAACGAATACGAAGAAATTCTAAGATACACGTCGGCGGTATTCGATTGGGATTTGGACCGCGACAGATGGTACAAGCGGGGGTATGATGTCTCAAACGGCTCCAATTGGAATCAGGTGGACGGCAAGCAACAATGGCAATGGAAGGGTAAAAAGAATCCCGGAAGCGGCAGCTACATAAAAGCCAACTGGACGTTTGAAGCGTCAGACAAATTTAAGATCATTACCTACTACGTTTACGATTGGGAGCGCGTATGCGAGCACGAAGGATACTACACACATGCATATCACGCCACAAACGTTTCCAGCAGAACCTATTGGTACGAATCGAAAACGGAGAAGATAAACGGCACGGAAGCGTTCATGCGCGATGCCATGTCGGAACTGAAAAATGATTTGTCGGGCAATTCTATGTACATCAACTCACTCAGAGGGTACTATATCGCCAGTGTTTCGGGAGGATTGTCCGGGCAATCTTGGGTTGGACTTTTGAATGTAGAATCCGACGCAGGCCGCCACGGAAACATCCCCCCGTATGCGCGCGACATCAACCAGGCGATTTACAACTACATCCTGAACACCGAATACGACGACAGAGGCCCGTTGGGCATCGTTCTGATGAACTATGCCGGAACAGGCACGGAGAGCGGACTTGCCGGCATGGACATGCACGGCGACGACCTCCTGCAAGCTGTCATCGACAACAACTTCCGCTTCCTGCTCAACACTGGCGGAGCGGAATGATTTCACTAACAATCTAACTTTCAGGAAAGGATGTGTCGCGAGACACGTCCTTTTCTTTTTCCGCCGCCCTCTTATGAAACAAACGCCGCCGCATCCTTTCCCGGACGCGGCGGCGTCATTCCAAGAACAATCATAAATCCGGCACACGGTTTCCTCACGTAGGGGCAGACCCGCGTGTCTGCCCGACAACGCCACGCCAATGAATCCGGGCGGACACGCAGGCCCGCCCCTACAGGCTAACGGCACGCCGAAAAGGACGGCCATTTTGAATGAACCGCAAACCGGCTGAATCCGTTCAGACCGCAGAACGTTTCTTAAACTGCTTGAACTGGCGGTAGAGCATCACTGCGGCAATCACGCTGGCAGCCGCATCGGAAATCGGCATGCTGAACCATACCCCGTCGGCCCCCCAAAACAGCGGAAGGACAATCAGACACGGAATAAGAATCATCACCTGACGGCTCAGCGACAGGATGATAGCTTTCTTGGCCATGCCGATGCTCTGGAAGAAGTTGGAAGTGACCATCTGGAAACCGATGACCGGATAGAACATCACCACGATGCGCATTCCCCGCGCTCCCATTTCTACAAGCGTCGGGTCGGTGGTGAACGCCTTCACCGCAAGCTCCGGCAGGAGTTCGCCCACCAAGAAGCCCACAGTTGTCACGACGGTGGCCGCCACTATGGTGAGCTTCATCACGCGGTTTACCCGCTGATACTGCTGCGCTCCGTAGTTGTAGCCCGCAATCGGCTGCATCCCCTGGTTCAACCCCATCACAATCATGATGAAAAGGAAGGTGATGCGGTTCACGATGCCGAACGCGCCGATGGCCAAATCGCCGTCGTATTGCTTCAGTCCCTTGTTGATGAGAATCACGATGAAGCAGGCAGCCAGATTCATCAGAAACGGAGCCATGCCGATACCGATAATGTTCTCCACCAAGTTGCGGCGGAGCCTGTAGATGCCCCTCTGCAAATGCAGCTGTTCGCCTTTGTTGCAGAACAGCTTGACGAGCCACGCAAGGGCAATAGCCTGCGCCAGCACGGTAGCTAAGGCCGCCCCCTCGATGCCCATGTCGAAGGTGAAGATAAACAGCGGAGCGAGCACGATGTTGATTACCACCGTCATGATGGTGGCAAACATCGCCTTCCGGGGATATCCTGCCGAACGGAGCATCGAGTTAAGCCCCAAATAAGAATGGGTGACGACGTTGCCGAGCAGAATGACCACCATGTAGTCGCGCGCATACGGAATGGTCGCTTCGCTGGCTCCGAAGAAGTAGAGGATAGGGTCGAGAAAAAGAAGCGTGACGACGGTGAAGGCGATGCCTATCACGAGGTTCAGCGTAATGACATTGCCCAATATCTGCTGGGCAGCCTTATAGTCTTTCTGTCCCAATTTCACCGAAGCTATCGTAGCCGCTCCCGCTCCCACTAACGAGCCGAAAGCGGCGGCCAGATTCATGAGCGGGAAAGTGATGGCAAGCCCCGAAATGGCCATCGCTCCCACCCCGTGTCCGATAAAGATGCTGTCGATCATGTTGTAAAGCGACGAAGCTGTCATCGCAATAATGGCAGGGATGGCATACTGCGTGAGCAGCTTGCCGATGGGTTGCGTCCCCAATTCTGTGGCAGTTCCTTTCTGTGACATAAATTTTCCGTTTGTTGGTTGTTAGATTGTATCCTGATAAACTTAATTTCCAATGTCGATATATGGTTTCTCCTTGGCCGTTCATGGCTGCAAGTTCACTATCCGATTATTTCTGCTTGGCGGAACACGGGTTTCACCCGCCGATATTCCTTGTCGTCTGCGGCAGTTGCCAAGGATTCCTTGACAACTGAACAGGGACTTAATTCCTTCTCTTTAAAAATATTGCCCGTGTTCAGGCTTATGTTCTGCTCCACTTGATTGTTCATGCTGCAAGTTCACTATACGGCTTCCTCCAATCTAAAACGTTTCCTGATAAAAGCCGCGCAAAGTTACGGCTTTTTTCGCCAATACGGAAAAGTTTCCTTATATTTGCGTCTCAAAAACAATCGGATGAAGCTGAAAGATATACTATTGTGCGCATGGATGCTGGTCTGCACGGCGACGGCATCCGCCGAGAACACGCTCTACCGCTATCGGGTGCAGCTGAAAGACAAGGCGCAGACCGCCTACAGCCTCGACCGTCCGGAAGAGTTCCTCTCTCTGCGCTCTATCGAACGGAGAACGCGCCAGGGACTGAAGCCGGACTCTACCGACTTGCCCGTATGCGCGGCATACATCCGCCGCTTGGAGGCGCAGGGAGGAAAATTCGTGTCGGCCAGCAAATGGAACAACACGGTGCTGATGCAAACTGCCGACGAGCAGACGGCGGAACGGTTTCTGGCCAACCCGTTCGTCAAGTCGGTACGAAAAGTGTGGGTCGGCTCCGATTCCGTCCCCGAACGTCCGCGCGACAGAAAAAAAGAGGTCGCCGACAAATGGAACAAACTCGGCGACGTTTACGGAACGGCCGCCGACCAAATCCGGATACATCGGGGAGACAGCCTCCACGAAGCCGGATTCCGGGGACAGGGCATGACAATTGCAGTAATCGATGCGGGCTATTACAACGTAGACGCAATGAAAATATTCGGAAAGCTGCGCATCTTGGGCGCCAAAGACTTCGTGAACCCGTCGTCAGACATCTACGCGGAACACGATCACGGGATGAAGGTGCTTTCGTGCATGGCGGCCGACAAGCCTCACGTGATGGTGGGCACGGCCCCCGAAGCCGCCTACTGGCTGCTGCGCACCGAGGACAACGACTCGGAGCAGCCTGCGGAAGAAGACAACTGGGCGGCAGCCGTCGAATTTGCCGACAGCGTGGGAGCGGACATCGTAAACACGTCGCTCGGATATTTCTCGTTCAACGACGCAACTGACAACTACCTCTACCGGGAACTCGACGGACACACTTCGCTGATGGCCGCTTCGGCCTCGCGGGCTGCGGACAAAGGGATGCTCGTAGTGTGCAGCGCAGGCAATTCGGGAGCCGCCTCATGGAAAAAGATAACGCCTCCCGCCGACGCAAAGAACGTGCTGACGGTCGGCGCGATAGACGCGCTCGGCTTGAACGCACCGTTCTCGTCGGTAGGCAACACGGCCGACAACCGCATCAAGCCGGACATCATGGCAATGGGCGTACACACGGCTGTGGCAGGCAGAAACGGCGGCACGGCATACGCCAACGGCACCTCGTTCGCCTCGCCCGTGTTCTGCGGATTAGCGGCTTGCCTGTGGCAGGCATGTCCGTGGCTGACGGTGCGCCAGCTGATAGACGTGGTGCATCGGGCAAGCGACCGCTACGCCTTTCCCGACAACATCTACGGATACGGGGTGACAGACATCTGGAAAGCCTACCGTCTGGCCCTCAAACTGAAAGACAATGGAAAGCAATAGTCCTCTCTCATTGGCGGAGCTTAACGCATTGGTGCGCAGGAGCCTCCAGACGTGTTTCCCCGATGCCCTCTGGGTGCAGGCGGAGCTGAGCGACGTGCGCGCCAACGCCTCCGGCCACTGCTACTTAGAGTTCGTGCAGAAGGATGCGTCGGGCAACTCGTTAGCAGCCAAGGCGAGAGGAATCATCTGGGCGGGCACGTTCGCGCGGCTGAAGCCTTATTTCGAGAGGGAAACGGGGCAGGCTTTCGTGTCGGGCATCAAGGTGTTAGTGAAGGTGACGGTGGGCTTCCACGAACTATACGGATATTCGCTGACAGTGACCGACATCGACCCCACCTATACGTTGGGCGACATGGCCCGGAGGCGAAGGGAGATACTGGAACGCCTGAAGCAGGAAGGGGTGCTCACCCTCAACAAGGAACTGGAGCTTCCGGAACTGGCGCAGCGCATCGCAGTCATTTCATCCCCCACGGCAGCAGGCTACGGCGACTTCTGCAAGCAACTGCGCGACAACGCCTTCGGCTTCGTGTTTTACCCCTGCCTGTTTCCTGCCGTCATGCAGGGAGACAAGGTGGAAGCGTCCGTCATTTCTGCCTTGGACAGGATATACGAAAAGCTCGACCGCTGGGATGCGGTGGTAATCATACGCGGAGGAGGGGCAACATCCGACCTCTCCGGATTCGACACATACGACCTGGCCGTCAACTGTGCGCAGTTCCCTTTGCCAATTATCACGGGAATCGGGCACGAACGCGACGATACGGTTATCGACATGGTGGCGCACACTCGCGTGAAGACCCCTACTGCCGCCGCCGAGTTCCTCGTCAACCATACGCGGATGACGGCGGAAAAGCTGGAAGGGCTGTCGCAATGCATTTATCAGGAGGTGCCTCTGCGCCTGACGCGGGAGAAGGAACGATTGGAAAACTGGCTGATGCGCATCCCCTCGAAGGTGCAGATGCGGCTGCAGCGCGAAGCCTTCGCTCAAGAACGCTTGGCAAAACGCATGGAAACGGCCTTGAAAGCGCGTATGCAGGCGGAAAGGCACCGGATAGAGCTGTGGTCGCAACGGGTGAACGCCGCTTCGCCGGAGGTCTTGCTGAAGCGGGGCTACAGCATCACGCTGAAAGACGGAAAGGCGGTGACGGACGCTTCGGCCCTCCGTCCGGGCGACGAGGTGGAAACCCGCTTGGCAAAAGGAAGTTTCAAGAGCATCGTAAAAAAATAACATACAAAGAAATGGCTGCAAAGAAAGAGACCTACACGTATTCGGAAGCGATGAAGCGGCTTGAAAGCATCGTGTCGCGCATCGAAAGCAACGAACTCGACATCGACGAATTAGGCACGCACTTGAAGGAGGCCCAGAAACTCATCAAATTCTGCAAAGACAAGCTCTACAAAGCCGACAGGGAAATCCAAAAGATGCTGGCCTCCGAAACGGATTCCGACGAATCACCGACGGCCTGACAGCCGCCAATGTCCGGAAAAACCTTTCAAAAAGAAAGGAAATCCGCTTTTTCCATAACCGCATCCGGCGGAATTTTCCGCGTTCCGGGAAGCGGTTTCCTAACGGAAGCAAACGCACGCCCCCTTCAGACGGCTTGTGGAGGGGGTCGGACTTCCCGACTTCCGCGCAAAAACGTGCCGACTTTTGCGGAAAGACGTCCGCACTTTCCGTGGAAAACATCCCGACTTCTGCGCAAAACTTGCCGAACTTATCAGACAAGCCGGACAGAAACGGCTTTTTCTGCACAAACGTGTCCGTTTTTCGTGTAGAATCTTTTTCCGAAAGCCCCGCTCCGGCCCGTCGGAAAGACACGAAGAACGGCCCATCGCATCCTTGCAAACATCCGAGAGCCTCATACAAAAGACGAAAGAAAGGAAAAGCTGCATTTTAAAAGCAACGAGTTATTCTCCCAACGCTTCCCCCTGCGTTTTTCCGCATCCCGTTTCCCTCCGGCCCGAAACGGCGCATTCTCATCGTGCCGGGATGCGCATTTTGTCAGAATGTCACAAAATATATAATTGTCCGCAAACAACCTTCATAGGGGCGTATCGCATACGCCCTATAGCGTCCGCATAGACAAGTTGCGCATTCGGGCGCATGCAATACGCCCCTACAGATTCTCATCCGAAAGCAAGGTTTTATTATTTTTTCAAGGAAAAGTTGCAGATTACAAACGAAACTTTTATTTTTACACAAGCAAACCGCATATTCAAGAACATCACGATGGAATATTACATCTCAAGGAACGACCGCAAAGAAGGCCCTTTCACGCTCGACGAACTGCCTGAAAAACGGATTGTGCCCGACACCCTGATATGGGCTGTAGGCTACAAGGAATGGAAACAGGCTAAAGACGTCCCGGAACTGGAAAGCATCCTGTACAGCACCCCGCCCGACATCCCCGTGCAAAAGCCGATGCCGAAAACGTGGCTCGTGGAATCTATATTGGTCACGCTGTTCTGCTGCCTGCCTTTCGGCATCGTGGGAATCATCAATGCCGTCAAGGTCGACACCCTCTACTACGGAGGTTTCTACGAAGAATCGCTCTACCGCTCGAAGCAGGCCAAGAAGTGGATTCTTTGGGGAGTGATTGCCGCTGCGGGATGCGTGGCGCTCTACTTTTTCTTTCTGCTCTTCCTCTTCCTGTTCGAGTCAAATTCTTACATTTAAACCCTTATATTATGGAAACAAACGCTTGTCCCAAAACATGGATGGTCGAATCCATCCTCGTGACCATCTTCTGCTGCCTGCCTTTCGGCATCGCAGGAATCGTTTATGCTGCAAAAGTGAGTTCGCTCTACGCCTCAGGCAAGATTGAAGAAGCCGAAGCAGCCAGCAAGAACGCAGGAAAATGGACTAAAATCGGCTTCATCGTGGGCTTGATTGTGATTGTCGTCTACACGATTATCAACATCTCTGCCGTCACCGCCCTCATGAACGCATGATTCATGGACGAATGACGAAAGGAAAGGGCATTGCGGCAATCCTGCTCGCGACGGCATTGGGATTCGTCTTCTTCACGTTCAATCCTGCCGCTTCCGCATGGTTTCCGAAATGCCCTTTCCTGCTTCTTACAGGGCTGCGCTGTCCGGGATGCGGCTCGCAAAGGGCCGTCCACAGTCTCCTGCATCTCGACATCGGGCAGGCTTTCGCCTGCAATGCGCTGCTCGTCGTTTCGCTTCCCCTCGTTGCCGTGCTGATTTATGCGGAAATCTTCCGGGAAAAAAAGCCCGGCTTCTACGCAAAAGTCCACAAGCCGGCTTTCATTTGGGGATGCTTCATCGCCATTATAGCGTGGGGAACGTTTCGGAACGTATTCGGCCTATAGACGCTTGCCGCACGTTTCCGGTTCGGGCAACGCACTCTTTCAAACAATTATTACCCAACTCTAAAATTCAACTGCTATGAGCATGGAAAAAACATTGGTCATTCTGAAACCGAGCGCAGTGCAGCGCAAACTTGTCGGAGAAATCACTTCACGCTTCGAACGGAAAGGCTTGCGGCTGGCAGGCATGAAAATGATGCAGCTCACCGACGAACTGCTGAACGAGCATTACGCGCATCTGGCAAACAAGCCGTTCTTCACCCGCGTCAAAGCCTCGATGATGGCTTCGCCCGTCATCGCGTGCTGCTACGAGGGGGTGGATGCCGTGCAGGTGGTGCGCTCCATGACAGGCTCTACCAACGGACGCGCAGCCGCTCCCGGCACCATTCGCGGAGACTACAGCGTCAGCGGACAAGAAAACATCGTGCATACGTCCGACTCGCCGCAGAACGCGGAAGAGGAGCTCAAACGCTTCTTCAAGCCGGAAGAGCTGTTCGACTACCGGCTTGCCTCCCTTCCCTACCTGTACAGCTGCGACGAGTAAGCCTCTGCTGCAAAAAAGCCGCAAAAGCAGAGAGACACCGCGAATAGCGGCATCCCTTGTGCTTTTGCGGCTTCGCATACGTTTTTCCGCGCGCTCAGCGTCCGTTCTTCCGAGCCTCTTTCTTTTCCTGATATTTGAAATAAATCAAGCTCCCAAGCGAGATGACAATCATCATCACCGATACCATAATCGCTCCCATCACTTATCCTCCTTTTTATCGTCAATCAATACGAGTCCCGCTGCAAGGGTCAACAATACAGCGAGCAATACAGAACAATACAGATACCATGCTCCCTTGTCCATCCTGCTGAATAAGGAAGTCAGCAGCACGGCAGTTGTCATGTATTTGGCAATATCCAAAAGCCATTTTCCTAATTCTTTCTTCTATAGCAAAGATAATGAAAAGTTTTGATACGACGTAACAAAATCCCGACCGTTTTCTCATCTTAACGCGGAGGCGAAATGTTTTTTCCCCTCCGCATTCGCGCCGCTTTCCCGCCCCGTTATTTCAACACATGGAACTGCTCGAACAAAGAGGTCAGATTGGCGGTGAAAAGACGCACGGAAATGGCAAGCAGGATGATTCCGAAGAATTTCCGGATGACATAGATGCCTCCTTTTCCCAGCAGACGCTCGATGCGTCCGGTCATCTTCAGCACGAAAAACACGCACGCCATGTTCAACACCAAAGCGACGATAATATTGACCGAAGCGTATTCGGCGCGCAAAGAAAGCAGGGTAGTAAACGAACCTGCCCCCGCCAGCAACGGAAACACGAGGGGAACCAACGTAGCCTCCTTAATGGGACCGACATTCTTGAATATCTCAATGTCGAGAATCATCTCAAGCGACATCAGGAAGATGACGAACGCTCCGGCCACTGCAAACGAAGCGATGTCCACTTGAAACAGGCGAAGCATCATGTCGCCCGCAAAGAAAAATCCTAACAGCAGGGCAAAAGCGATTACTGTGGCCCGAAGCGCATCGACCTTCCGCCCTTTCTGCTTCTGATCCAGAATAATAGGTATCGCCCCGAAGATGTCAATCACGGCAAAGAGCACGATAAACGCGCTCAGCAGCTCCTGCAAATCAAATGTTCCCATACGTTTCCACTTATTTTTCCGCAAATATATTAAAAAAGACGAAGCGCAAACCAAAAAAGCGGCAGGAAAAGGTTGCCCTTCCCTGCCGCTCCACGTTGTTAGAGAGATTTTATATATGCCTCAAACGGCCAAAACAAAAATCAGTCTTCAGGAACTCTCGCTTCCGCCACTATCTCGTCGGGCACTTTCTCGCAACGCACATACTTGTGCACGTCGGTTTCGTCGTCCTTTGCGGTCCAAGTCATCGAACCGGATTCGAGCAGGTCGGTAACGATGTACTCGCTGTTCCAGTCACCCATCCAGTAGTCGTATTCGCCGCTGATGACATAGCCGACATACGGGTCTTTCTCAATCTCGAAGCTGCCCGTGATGTAGCGGGCATACATGCTGTCGAACTTCTGGTACATCTCGAAAGTGCGTTCTCTGCGGTTGAACGTGATGTAGCAATACAGCCCTTCGGCCAAAGGCTGTCCGTTCCATTCCGCAAGCTGCCACGTACCGTTCAGGTTCGCCGGAGTGACTTCCAGCCCTGAAAACGTCGGAAGGCCATCCCTGTTAACCGTCACTCCGTCGTCTTCGCACGACGAGAAGCAAACCAACGCCAGCAATGCCATCAATTTAAATATATTCTTCATCATCTTCTTTAATTATTAAACATTCATTTTCACGTCTGCCCGACAAGCTCCCGGTCAGAGAGAGCCTGCGGGAAACACTTTCACGCTTATCGTCCGGTCGGAAGGCCGTCCGCCGATGCCGCCTACCACTATCGGAAAGGTGAAGCCGTCCTTCTTTCCCTGGGGGAGCAGGGCCTTGTCGACCGTTATCACGATGTCGGCCTGCCCGCCCGGAGAGATGGTCTCCGGCTCCGTGCGAAACGCGGCGTAGTTTGGAATCAGCTGCGCCGACAAGCGCAACGTTTCGCCACCGCTGTTGCCGCACAGGATACGCTCCACCGCCTTGCCTCCGGAACCGAACTTTATCTCAACCGATTTCCGCTTCAGGCGGAGCTTGCCCATAAAGAAAGGAAACCTTGCCCACTCGTCAGCCCCAGAAAGCACGTTGCCGAGCAACGTCAGCCGGGCGACAGGCGTTTTCTCCGAACCGGCGAGATAGACAAACGCGTTGGAGTCGGCCGTTCCCGGATGGTTTTTCGGGTGATAGGTCAGCAATATCTTGCAGCTCTCGCCCGCGCCGATTGTTCCGCGCCGATAGTCTGCCGTCATGCAGCCGCACGTGGTTCTCACCAATGCCAGCTCCACCGGCTTTCCGCTGACGTTCGTGCAGGTGAACTCACGGGTCACCGGAGCATCGTCTTCAGTGAGCGTCCCGATATGGCGCACCACGCTGTCAAACCGAAGAACTGATTCCGCATTCTTCATCAAGGGCGGATTGAGCAGCGAGTCGATTTGGGCGCGCGAGCGGAAGGGGACTTTCTGCGCCTGCACGGCCAGTCCGCCTGCCGCCCAAGCGGCCAACAGCAATATGCGGCAGAAACAATTTTTCAAAGCTCAAGCACTTTTAAAGTTCAAATTACATCCATCCGTTTCCGCCTGCATTCTTGCGCACGGTGACCGCAATGGTCTGCGACGTTCCGTTGCCAACCTGCACGGTTATCTGTGCCGTTCCGGTCTTCACGCCCGTCACGGTCATCAACGTACCGTTCACGGCTGCCGTCGCCACCGCATCGTCAGACGAAGCGGCACTGTAAGTCAGGCTCTCTCCGTTCACGAAATAGGAAGCAAGATCAATGGTACAAACCGCTCCCGCCGCCACATACACGTTGGGCAGCTTCATTTCCGAACCTGCACCGGCAATGCTGTTCAGCAATGCTCCGGCATCAACCAGTCCGGTTCCCATCTTGCCGATATAGTCTCCAAGCTCCATTCTTGTAACAGAAGCTCCGGGATAAGTATGGCCGTCGTAATACAGTTTAACAGCACCGTCCTGATACCAATTATAAAGTGACTTATCCGTCGTATTCTT
>CALUGI010000034.1 GCA_944320135.1 uncultured Phocaeicola sp.
ATTTCAAAAGACCGTGTAATTGACTATATTTCAATAATTTCAAAGAACTATTTATCCACTTTTACGGGACAGTAGTGGGTTCCAATTTCTTTTTCATTAAAACAAAAGCACTTCAAACTTTCAGTTTTCTGCCTATCTTAAACCCAGAAAGCACAGAGTCAATTATGCCCCAATCCTTTGTTGACCATAATCTAAAAGCTGGAGATGTAATACTTTCAAAAGACAGCAATATAGGCAAAACTATAATATTGGATCAAGATTATCCTAATTACATGCTTTCTGGAGCATTATACAAATTGCCGTTGAACGATTCAGACAAGTTCTATATTCTATCCTTCATCAAGCACCGATATTTTCGGGAGCAATTGAATCGTTTGGTACCGAAAGGAGCTACATTAAGACATGCAGGCACAAAGTTTTTAGATTGTAACATTCCTTTTCCCGCCAACAATAGAGACGCAATTGTCGATTATGTATCTTATGCAACTCGAAAGATTGTCAATATTGAAATTGAAATCAGAAAACGAAACAGTCAAATTAACGATATAATTGAAACTGAGATTGTCAAGAATCAAAAACACAATAACAACTATATTTGTTCTCATACTACATATAAACAACTTTCAACGTGCAAACGACTTGATACGGGAGTGTATTCTGATACCTTTCAGCGGATATTCCATCTTTTAACCAATTATAAATTAGGAGTGTTTTATATCGACACACAAAAACTTAAAAGCGGGAACACGCCCAGAACAAGGAATATATCAAGTTATAGCGAAGGCAGCACAAGATGGATTACTCCCACTAATTGTTCTGATTAGGGCTTTATCCAAACACATGAAAAGATTTCAACACCGGCAAAAAACAATTTAAATGAAGATGCGGTATTGCTTGTCAACAGAACTTCAAGAGGCGGCAAAGGAGAATATGTGGGTATCGGCACTTTTTACGACTATAAAGCATACGGTAAGGGACATCATAACCAAGGCATTTATCGCATCACTGGATACGACAAAAAACTTCTTGTATTCATTACTGCATTTATGAATACAAAAATGATGAGAAAATATTGCGCGGCACTTAGCGTTGGCTCCAAAATGAAAGAAATAAAGTCAGAACAATTTCTTTCTATACCAATCCCTGCACTTGAGCAAAAAGTTCTAAAGCAGGTATATGACCTCTTCTATACTGAAAGTTTTGACAAAAGCATTGAGAAGATTCTATCAGTACAACCAAACAATATTGGACTGTTCCATTTAAGTATCGCAAAAGAAATGCTCACAAAACACTTAAACTCTGTTCTGGATATGATAACCGACAATGTTGATTTCAATATAACAAACAACAAAATCACAATGCAATAGCCCTAATTAACATAAGTGCCTAATATTGCCCCAAGGATAAGAAAAGAAGTGAACAGAACACTGCTGCGGGCATATATTGTCCTTTTGACAGATTTGAGCCTGTACCTATACTGCAAATCGACATAAAAATATCGAATATATTAATCAAGTATTTAATCGAGTATTTACGGACATTCATTTAAATTAATACGCTGACATGCTTCATTTTCCCCGCAAATGCGTATCTTTGCACCCTGACAGAAAAGACAAATTCAGAACAAAAACAATAACTAAAATGGCACAAGAAGACGTTTTCAAGAAATTGGTTTCACACTGCAAGGAATACGGATTCGTATTCCCGTCGAGCGAAATCTATGACGGATTGGGCGCCGTATACGACTACGGACAGAACGGTGTGGAACTGAAAAACAATATCAAGCAATATTGGTGGCAGAGCATGGTGCTGCTCCACGAAAACATCGTGGGCATCGACTCGGCCATCTTCATGCACCCTACTATCTGGAAGGCTTCGGGACATGTGGACGCATTCAACGACCCCCTCATCGACAACCGCGACTCAAAGAAGCGTTACCGTGCCGATGTGCTGATTGAAGACCAGATTGCAAAGTACGATGAAAAGATTAATAAGGAAGTGGCGAAGGCCGCAAAGAAATACGGTGACGCGTTCAACGAACAGGAGTTCCGCTCTACCAACGCACGTGTGCTGGAACATCAAGCGAAGCGTGACGCTCTCCATGAACGCTACACAAAGGCGATGAACGCCGGGCCGGACCTGAACGAACTGCGCCAGATTATTCTGGACGAAGAAATCGTATGCCCGATTTCGGGCACGAAGAACTGGACGGAAGTGCGCCAGTTCAACCTGATGTTCTCCACCGAGATGGGCTCCACCGCCGATGGAGCGATGAAGGTATATCTGCGTCCGGAAACGGCTCAAGGAATCTTCGTGAACTACCTGAACGTGCAGAAAACGGGCCGCATGAAGGTTCCGTTCGGTATCGCACAAATCGGCAAGGCTTTCCGCAACGAAATCGTGGCGCGTCAGTTCATTTTCCGTATGCGCGAGTTCGAACAGATGGAAATGCAGTTCTTCGTGAAGCCGGGCACCGAACTCGACTGGTTCAAGAAATGGAAGGAAATCCGTTTGAAATGGCACAAAGCTCTGGGCTTCGGCGATGACCACTACCGCTATCACGACCACGAGAAACTGGCCCACTACGCCAACGCCGCCACCGACATCGAGTTCCTGATGCCGTTCGGGTTCAAGGAAGTGGAAGGCATCCACTCGCGCACAAACTTCGACCTGAGCCAGCATGAAAAGTTCTCCGGCAAGAGCATCAAGTATTTCGACCCGGAAATCAACGAATCGTACACTCCGTATGTCATCGAAACGTCCATCGGTGTAGACCGCATGTTCTTGAGCGTGATGAGCGCATCCTATTGCGAAGAGAAACTGGAAAACGGCGAAACCCGCGTGGTACTGAAACTGCCCGCCGCCCTCGCTCCGGTGAAACTAGCCGTAATGCCGTTAGTGAAGAAGGACGGTCTGCCCGAAAAGGCGCGCGAAATCATGAACGACTTGAAGTTCCATTTCCATTGCCAATATGACGAAAAGGACTCTATCGGCAAGCGTTACCGCCGACAAGATGCCATCGGCACGCCGTATTGCGTGACTGTCGACCACCAGACGCTGGAAGACAATTGCGTGACCCTGCGCAATCGTGACACGATGGAACAGTCACGTGTGGCAATTGCGGACTTGAACAACATCATAGCGGACAAGGTAAGCATCACGAGCTTGCTGAAAACGCTCCAATAACCGACCGACTACATGAAGAGAAACATTTTTTTGCTGATAGCCGCATGGATGACGCTTTCATTGGGCTTTGTCTCATGTGCCGAAGACACGGAAGTGGCCGACCCTTATGCCAACTGGCAGGCACGCAACGAACATTTCCTTGATTCAATCGTGGACGTGGCGCGTACCAGTACGGATGAAAAATGGGAAATCTACCGCAACTACAAGGTCAAAACCGAAAATTCCGCCATTACTAACCCATATGATAAAGTACCAGACGAAACGGATTCAGTATACATCAAGGTGCTCAAGCCGGGAAGCGGGCAAACTCCGCTATATACCGACAGCGTAAGCGTGTACTATCGCGGTTCGCTCATCAACGGAGAGGTGTTCGACCAGAACTTCCAGGGTGATTTGAATACGGACATACATACTCCGACCACATTCGCCCTGCAATCGTCCGGGTACGACGGATTAGTGAACGGATGGGTTACGGCCCTGCAATACATGAAGGAAGGCGATTACGTGATGCTGTATATCCCCTCCGACCTCGGTTACGGCGACAGCAGTCAAGATGCCATTCCGGGACACTCTGTACTCATCTTCGAGATGCTGCTTGAAAAGGTAATCCATCCAAAAGGTATAGAAGACAAAAGCCGAGCAGCACTCCGGCAGGAAAACGAATGACATTTCTCTTTTTGTTCAACATAAAGACACGGAGACGTAAAAACAAGAACTTTGCGTCTCCGTGTCTTTATACATTTAAAGCTATCTTCTCCGCAACTTCTTGTAGCGAACCTCCTTCAAGCCGAAATTTTCGGGATGCGTGAAGATTATCTTTATGGCCATAAGCCGGTAAATATAGCGGTTAGTCTCTTCCACCAGTTCCAAATCGATAGCCTCGTCCACTTTCTGACGTTTCAGTTCCGTCCCAATCCGATTCTGGCCGATATTGTAAGACTGGGCTACGGCCACCCAATCGCGGAACTTCGAATGCGCATCGAGCAAATAGCAACATGCCGCATGAGTCGACTTCTCCACATCCAGCCGCTCGTCAATCTTCCGGCTCACGTTCAGCCCGTATTCTTTTGCCGTTTCCCTCATGAACTGCCACAACCCCAGCGCACCCGCAGGCGAACGCGCTTCCGGGTTCATCCCGCTTTCAACCGCCATCAGATATTTGAAGTCGTCGGGCACCCCGTGTTCCTCCAAGATGGGCTCCACGATAGGAAAGAATATCTCCGCCCGCTCCATCAGTACCGGAGTGAAACGGGACAGAGAAGCCAGTTCCCTCCGCAATTTCCGTTGGCGGTTCATCGGATCAAGGTTGACCTGCTGTCCACAGAACAGCAGCACGTTGGGCGCAAGCAAACTGTCCGCCACCTCAAACTCGCCCAACTTCTCGTAAGCCGGAGTGCCCGGAATTTCTTCTTCCGCAAGAGTACGGCGCGGCTTGCGATCCGGCCCTTGCGCGTCAAGCGCCGGACAAGAAAGCCAACACAAGAAAACCACGAGAACCAATTGCTTCATAGACACCGCATATATAAAGGACAGGCATAAAGTTACGACATCCCGGCCAATCCGCAACGCCGGTTTGGATGTTTTTAAATATTATTCTATCTTTGCCGCCGAAGACCACACGGAATATGAAACAACGGTTGAGGACATATATTCTGCTTGCAGCAAGCATCCTGATGCTGGTGGCGAGTTCGTTTCCCCATCACCATCACAACGAGAGTCTCTGTCTGAACGAAGACATCGAGACCTGCACGCTGCCTGCCCATGATTCCGACGCCGCCAAGCATCATCCGGGAGATGCCGACAGCCATACATGCGGCACGACATGCGTCACCCGCTTCTCGTTTTCCGCACCGCAGCACCATACGGACTGCACTCCCTGCTATTCTTTTTTCACGCTGATTTATCTTTTATCGGACATGCTTCCGGAAAGGGCCGGAACGCCGGGACTTCCCGATGAAGCGGCCTACTACATCGAACACCTCCATGCAAGGCATTTCTGTGCCGTGCGCAACTTCCGCGCCCCTCCCGCCCTCGCATAACAGGAAATACATCATTTTGAATCAAAGGAAAAGGAAGCATCTTTACAACCCGGTTGTACTGCTTCCGCCTTATCTTTGCAGCATTAATAAAACAACATCCACATGAAAAAGTATATCTATGCGGGAGCATTCGCCATGCTCCTGCTGAGCGCGTGCAACGCGCACCGACACGGAACTGAGGGGCACGACCATGAGGCCGAAATGCAGAAAGAAACACATACTCATTCCGACGAAATCATCCTTTCTCCGGAAAAGGCGAAAGCCGCCGGAGTAAAGACAGAAACAATCCAGCCGGGAACATTCGCCCAAGTGATACCGACCAGCGGACAGATTCTGGCCGCCCAAGGAAACGAAACCGCAATCGTGGCCGGAGCCGCAGGAGTGGTTTCTTTCTCGCGCACGGTGAGCGAAGGAATGCAGGTGGAGAAGGGCGCGGAAGTGATGAGCGTCTCCGCCCAGAACGTGCAGGACGGCGACCCGATAAAGCGGGCGGAAGTGGCTTACAACACGGCGAAGGATGAATACGAACGCGCCCGGAAACTTTCGGAAAGCCGAATCGTCTCACAAAAGGAACTGAACGCCTTGTATGAGGCATACGAGAATGCCCGCTTAGCATACGAAGCACTCTCGCCGAGCAAATCGGGCAAAGGGATTGCAATCAAAGCGCCGATGAGCGGATACGTGAAGTCGTGTTTGGTGAAAGAGGGCGATTACGTGAGTGTCGGCCAGCCGCTGATGACCGTCACCCAGACCCGCAGGCTGATGCTGAAAGCCGAAGTGTCCGAACGTCATTACCCGATGCTGGGGCAGGTAAAGTCGGCCAACTTCAAAACTCCCTACGACAACAAAGTCTACGAGCTGAACCAACTGAACGGCCGTCTGCTCTCTTACGGAAAAACGTCGGGCGACACTTCCTATTACATACCCGTCACTTTTGAGTTCGACAACCGGGGAGGCATCGTTCCCGGATCGTTCGTAGAGGTCTATTTGCTGGCATCGCCTCGCCAAGGAGTAATCAGCGTGCCGGTTTCCGCCCTTACAGAGGAACAAGGACTGAACTTCGTCTACATCCGGCTGGATGCGGAAGGCTACAAGAAACAGGAGGTGAAACTCGGAGGAAGCGACGGCGCACGCGTGGAAATCCTGTCCGGTCTGAAAGGCGGAGAGAAAGTTGTCACCGAAGGGGCTGTCCATGTGAAATTAGCCTCGGCATCCAACGCCATCCCTGCTCACACGCACAATCATTGACCGAACCGATAAAACGAATAGCTTATGCTGAACAAAATTATACATTTCTCGTTGCAAAACCGTTTGCTGATTCTTGTCGCTTCGGTTCTGCTTCTGGTCGGAGGGCTTTATACGACCTTCCGCACGGAAGTTGACGTGTTCCCCGACCTGAACGCTCCTACGGTAGTGGTGATGACGGAAGCCAATGGGATGGCCGCCGAAGAGGTGGAACAACTCGTGACCTTCCCGATTGAGACCGCCGTGAACGGAGCCACGAACGTGCGCCGCGTCCGTTCTTCCTCTACTGCCGGGTTCTCGGTCGTATGGGTCGAGTTCGACTGGGATACGGACATCTATCTGGCACGCCAGATTGTTTCGGAAAAGCTGGCCACAGTCGGCGAGAGCCTTCCGGACAATGTGGGCAAACCTACGCTCGGCCCGCAATCGTCCATCTTGGGCGAACTGCTGATAGTGGGGCTTACCTCTGACTCCACTTCCATGCTCGACTTGCGCACCTTGGCCGACTGGACTATCCGTCCGCGCCTGCTCTCTACCGGCGGCGTGGCCCAAGTAGCGGTGCTCGGAGGGGACATCAAGGAATACCAGATACTCATTCATCCGGAACGGATGAAGCACTATGGCGTGACGCTGGGAGAAGTCATGGACGTGACGCGCGACATGAACCGGAACACCAGCGGAGGGGTAATCTATGAGTACGGAAACGAATACATCGTGCGCGGAGTGGTTTCCACCGATGACGTAAAGAAGATGGGACGCGCCGTCATCAAAACCGTCGGAGGCGCTCCCGTCACACTGGAGGACGTGGCAGACGTGCGCATCGGCGCCCAACAGCCCAAATTGGGCGTAGCTTCGGAGAAAGGGAAACCGGCCGTGCTGATAACGGTCACCAAACAGCCGAACACCGGCACCATCGAACTGACAGAGCGTCTGGAAGCGTCGTTGAAAGACTTGCAGAAGAACCTGCCGCCCGACGTGAAGGTCTCGACCGACACGTTCCGCCAGTCGCGCTTCATCGAAAGCTCCATCAGCAACGTGCAGAAGTCCCTTTACGAGGGAGCTGTCTTTGTGGTCATCGTGCTCTTTCTTTTCCTTGCAAACGCACGCACCACGGTCATCTCTCTCGTCACGCTCCCTTTGTCTTTGCTGGTCACTATCCTCGTGCTCCACTACATGGGGCTGAGCATCAACACCATGAGTTTAGGAGGTATGGCGATTGCCATCGGTTCGTTGGTGGACGATGCGATAGTAGACGTGGAAAACGTATGGAAGCATCTGCGCGAGAACCGGACGCTTCCAGTTTCAGAACGGAAGCCCGTGCTCGACGTGGTGTTCAACGCTTCGCGCGAGGTGCGTATGCCGATTCTCAACTCCACGCTGATAATCATCGTGAGCTTCGTGCCCCTCTTTTTCCTGAGCGGAATGGAGGGCCGTATGCTGGTTCCGCTCGGAATATCCTTTATCGTTTCCCTCTTTGCCTCAACAATCGTAGCCCTAACCCTTACCCCGGTTCTTTGCAGCTACCTGTTGGGAAGCCAGGAAGGTAAAGTGCCGAAAGAAGCGTTCGTGGCCGTATGGCTGAAAAAACATTACGAACGTGCCCTGCTTTGGGCGTTGGAACACAAAAAGAGAGTGCTGGGATGCTCCGCCGCACTTTTCGCGGCCGCCTTAGGATTCTTCTTCACGCTGGGGCACAGCTTCCTCCCGGCATTCAACGAAGGTTCGTTCACCATCAACATCAGTTCCATGCCGGGCATCTCGCTGGAAGAGTCGGATAAAATCGGACGACAGGCGGAAGAACTCCTGCTCTCCATCCCGGAAATCCAAACCGTGGCGAGAAAGACCGGACGCGCCGAACTCGACGAGCACGCATTAGGCGTGAACGTGTCGGAAATCGAAGCCCCGTTCGAGCTGGAAGACCGCTCGCATCAGGAACTTTTGGACGAGGTACGCAAGAAACTCTCGGCCATCTCCGGAGCGAACATCGAAATCGGCCAGCCCATCAGCCACCGTATCGACGCCATGCTGAGCGGAACGCAGGCAAGCATCGCCATCAAACTTTTTGGAGACGACCTGAACAAGATGTTCTCCTTGGGAAATCAAATAAAAGAAGCCGTCCGCGATGTGGAAGGCATAGCCGACCTGAATGTAGAACAGCAGATAGAACGTCCGGAACTGACCATCACTCCCAAACGAGAGATGCTGGCGAAATACGGAATCTCCCTGCCCCAATTCAACGAGTTCGTCACGGTCAACATGGCGGGAGAAGTGGTTTCGCAAGTCTATGAGCAAGGGAAGTCATTCAACCTCGTGGTGCGTTCGAGCGAAGCCAACCGAGGTTCGATAGAACGCATCAAAGACTTGATGATTGACGATGCACAAGGGCGAAAAGTTCCGTTGACATACGTTGCAGACGTGGTATCGTCTGCCGGACCGAACACCGTCAACCGGGAGAACGTGAAGCGCAAGATTGTCATCTCCGCCAACGCAAGCGGACGAGACCTGCGGAGCGTAGTCAACGACATCCAGAAAAGAGTGGACGAGCGCATCCAGTTGCCTGAAGGTTACCACGTGGAATACGGAGGGCAGTTCGAAAGCGAGCAATCGGCCAGCCGGACTCTGCTCCTGACTTCGGTGATGAGCATCGCAGTGATATTCCTGCTTCTCTACATGCAGTTCCGGAGCAGTGCCGAAAGCGGCGCAATTCTGCTGAACCTTCCGCTGGCACTGATCGGAGGGGTGTTCGCATTGATATTCACCACGGGAGAGCTGAGCATTCCGGCCATCATCGGATTCATCTCCCTTTTCGGCATCGCCACCCGTAACGGGATGCTTCTCATCAGCCACTACAAGCTCTTGAAAGAGGAACGGCAGATGGGCTTGCGCGAGTGCATCGTACACGGTTCGCTCGACCGGCTGAATCCGATTCTCATGACGGCACTCTCATCGGCTCTCGCCCTGATTCCGCTGGCGCTGAGAGGCGACCTGCCGGGAAACGAAATTCAAAGTCCGATGGCGAAGGTCATCCTCGGAGGATTGCTGACCTCCACATTCCTGAACGCATTCATCGTGCCGGCGGTATATGAACTGATGCACAAGAAAAATGAAGAGTGAAGAATTATGAACGAAGAATTGAGAATCATGAAACCAAGACATATCTTATTGATTGCCTGCGTTCTGAGCGCAATCGGCATTCAGGCGCAGAACATTGAGGAAGTGCTCAGGCAAGTTGAGCGCAACAACAAGGAACTTCAAGCGCAAAGCCTGGCCACGGAAGCGGACAAACTTGAAGTGATGAGCCGCAACAATTTAGAAGATCCCTCGGTGGAATACAGCCCTTTCTATACGCGGGGCATCACCGGAATGTCGAGTTCGGAGCTTGTCGTGACCCAAGGATTCGACTTCCCCACCCTCTATGCGGCGCGCCGCCAGTCGGGGAAATGGCAACAGGCCGCACTCGACTGCCAACATCAGGCCGTGCGCCGGGACATCTTGCTGGCGGCAAAGAACCTCTGCCTCGACCTCATCATGCTCAACCAGCAGCAACAGCTCTTAAACGAACGGATGAAGAATGCCGACGAGCTTCTCGCCCTGTTCGAGAAACGCCTCCAAGAAGGGGATGCAGGCATTATAGAAGTGAACAAAATCAAGATGGAACGGATGAACATCCAGACCGAAGCGGCCCAAAACAACGCAGCCCACCGAACCGCCCTCCAGCAGCTTCTCGCCATGAACGGGAACATGCCCCTCACGTTCAGCTCGGACACCTACCCCGAATTCCCGGAACTGAACGACTACAACGCCCTGTATGACGAGGTGATGGCCACTGATGCGGAACTCCTTGCGGCGGATGCCAACGCCCAGGCCGCCCAAAAAGAGCTGAAGGTGCAACGTCAGAGCTGGCTTCCGAAGATTGAAGTGGGATACCGCCGCAACACCTCGCTCGACGAGAAGAGCAACGGCTTCCTGATAGGCGGAAGCCTGCCCGTCTTCTCCAACCGGAAGAAAAGGAAGATTGTGCGCGCCCAGGCGCTCAGTGCCCAACTCCAGTTGGACAACGCACGCCTGCAGGCCGAAGCCCAAGTGCAAAGCAAGTTCAACGAGATGCAGCAGCTCCGCGAGGCAATGAAGGCTTACGATGTGGTGCTGATGCACAAGACCTTGCGCCTGCTCTATGACGCGGTGCAGGCCGGGCAGCTCTCCATCATCGAGTTCTACGTGGAGGCCGACAATGTCTACAAGAACCTGCAAGCCTATATGGAGATAGAAAACCGCTACCAGAAGCTGATGGCGGAAATCTATAAGAACCGATTATAGCAAAAACGATGTACGAACTGAAGAAAGACGGAAGAATGCTGGAATATGGCCTCACGAAGGCATATCCCGACGTGTATTGCTTCTCTACTTCCAGACACGGAGGATGCAGCCGGGGCGCATACGCCTCGTTCAACTGCAATCCGTATTGCGGAGACGCGCCGGAAGACACGGAGCGGAACCAAGCCCTGCTCCGCTCGCTGATGCCCGCGCCTCCCGAATGCATGGCAATCCCCCGTCAGGTGCATGGCACGGAGATACGGGCCATCGGGAAAGACTTTCCGGAGAAGACGGAAGCGGAACGGGCCGCATTGCTGGAAGGGGTGGACGCATTGGTGAGCGACCGTCCGCAAATCTGCCTGTGCATATCTACGGCCGACTGCATCCCGGTGATGTGTTACGACACGCGCCTCAACGTGATAGCCGCCATACATGCCGGATGGAGGGGCACGGCGGCGCGGATTACGGAAAAAACGCTTCGCGAGATGGCCCGACTCTACGGCACGAAGGGAGAAGACGTGGCGGCCTGCATCGGCCCCGGCATCTCGCGGGAGGCTTTCGAGGTGGGCGATGAGGTGTACGAAGCCTTCCGCAAAGAGGGATTCGACATGGAGCGCATCGCATTCCGCCGGGAGAAATGGCACATCGACCTCTGGGAGGCCAACCGCATCCAGCTGACAGAATCCGGCATACGCCCGGCGAACATCGAACTGGCCGGCATCTGCACTTACGGCAACCCGGCCGATTTCTTCTCCGCCCGCCGTTCAGGTATCCGTTCGGGCCGCATCCTTTCAGGCATCATGCGGCTGAAGTAACTCAAGCCTTTTCCGGCTTCTTGAAACGCGCGCGCCTTTTCCAGAAAAGGCGCGCGCGTTTTAAAATCAGACGGGCGACTTTCTCCCAAAGCCCACAAAAAGTCCGGCAAATATATCTCCGAAAGAACGTCCTTTTTCTCCTATACGGCATAAAAAAGGGCGCAAGCGTTTGAACATGAAAGATAAATCGCTACTTTTGCCTCCGATAACTGACGATTATGAATAATTTGACGATAGAAGTTTCCGACGAATTGAGGCAGGCATGGCCTCAGTTTCGGGGAGCCGCCGTATTTGCAAAAGTGAGAAATTCCGCCTATAGCGAAGAACTGTGGAAGCGGATAGAGGAATTTACGGAACTCTACCGGAACACGTACACCGTGGATTCCATCAAGCAGATGCCTGCAATACAAGCCACTCGCCAAGCGTACAAGAAGTGCGGAAAAGACCCCAGCCGCTATCGTCCTTCATCGGAAGCCCTATGCCGCCGCATTTTGCGGGGCATCCCTCTTTATCAGATTGACACGCTGGTCGACCTGATTAATCTGGCATCCATCTACAGCGGCCACTCCATCGGAGGGTTCGACCTCGACAAGATTCAAGGCAACCGCTTGGTATTGGGAATCGGGAAGGCGGGAGAACCTTACGAAGGCATCGGACGGGGCGAACTGAACATCGAAGGAATGCCGGTGTATCGGGATGCGGCAGGAGGCATCGGCACGCCCACCAGCGACAACGAGCGCACGAAAATCAGTTTGGACACCGTTCGTCTGCTTGCCATCATGAACGCTTACAGCGGACCGGAGGGGTTGGAAGATTCTGCGGGCTACATGGTCGGACTGCTGGAAGAGTTTGCCGACGCAGAAGACGTTAGTTTGTTATATTTTTGACGGTTATGGATATAGAGAAGATTATTAGAGAAGGCATCGTCTTCAGAGGAAAAAGTTCTTCGCCCGGAAAGAAAGAGGACAAAGTGAAAACCAAAGCGAAAAAGAAAGCGTATATCGCCGGTTCCCACGGTTCCGGTTCGGCCAAGATGAAAGCGGAATACCGCCGTCGACGGGCCAACCGCCACAAGAACGGGTAAGGGGCCGCCGTGCAGTCTTGCGACAATCATAATGAATATAAACTAAATAGCAAAGAATCATGAAAAAGTTTTTGTTAGTAATTGCGGTAATGCTGGGCTTCGTATCGGCCCATGCACAGGAAATGTATTTGGGAGGTGCCGTCAGTCTGTGGAGAGACACGGACGACGACAGGACATCGTTTTCCATCGCCCCTGATTTCGGATACAATCTGAGCGAGAAATGGGCTGTGGGAGGCGAACTGCTTCTCGACTTCCAAGGAGAAGGCAACACCTATGCCAAAAAAACTTCCTTCGCCATCGCCCCATACGCGCGCTATTCCTGCTATGAAAACAAGATAGTGCGCCTGTTCATCGACATGGGACTGGGCTTCTCTACTACGAAAGTGAAGCATGGAGACAGGGAAAACGGCTTTGAAATCGGTTTGAAGCCGGGATTGGCCATCAAGCTGAACAACCATCTTAGCTTTATCACCAAGATAGGTTTCGCCGGATTCCGCGACGATTACAGAACCATCTCCCAAGACGGATTCGGAGTGCGCGTGGACGGAGAAAACATTTCTATCGGTATCGACTACGAATTCTGACGCTGAGTTATGAAAAGGGTATTGTTTATACTGCTGTGCGCCTGCTCCGTGCTGACGGCCGGCGCGCAAAACAAAGTGGGATGGGGCATGAAAGCCGGTTTAGGCATGAGCACCTGGATGGGCAAGGACGCGGGAGGCTCGTCGCCCTTGTTCAACCAGAAAGTAGGCGTGATGCTCGACATTCCGATGACGTGGTTGGTTTCTTTCCAGACGGGGCTGATGTGGGAGTCGAAAGGCGCAAGCTACAGCATGTATGCTTCGAACACAGAATACGATGTGGACTGCAACCAGAACTACTTCCAGATGCCTTTGCTGGCAGCCTTCCACGTAGGAACCCCGGCCAACTTCGACATGGTGTTTACAGCCGGAGGATATTTGGCCTACGGGGTGAAGGGGAAAAGCGAAGTGGAAGAAGGAGATATTACCACATCGTGGAACACTTTTGACAATGTGATTGTAGATGGAAAAACTTTAACGGGCGCCAACCGCTTTGACGCGGGCATCCAGGCGGGCGTGGCGTTGGACTTTCCCAAATGGACGGTGGGGCTCGACGGAGAGTTCGGGCTGTGCAAAGTGGTTCCGGACAGCAAAACGCGCAACCTCGCATTCTTTTTCACGGCAGGCTACAAGTTTTGAGCGGAAAGACTGCCGCATTTGATACAAAACGTCCCGGCGTTCGATGCTGAACGCCGGGACGTTTTTGTATTCGCCCAGGGCTTTTTTACACGTAAGTCTCAAGGAATTTCACGCTTCCCTCCGGACGTATTTCAACGTTCTTCGTAACGGCAGGGAAAAGCGCCGACTCTCCGGCCTGCAGCCTCAGCTCGTTTCCTTCGTCGTCAGTCACGGTGCAAGCGCCTTCCATGCAGATATAGATGACAAACGAATCGAGTTCGCTGTAATCGACGGTCATCGGCTCTGTCAGGTCGTAGACGGAAGTAGTGAAATACGGACATTCCACCAGCTCCACCCCTTCGTTCTTTTTCGGAGTGTAGTGCGTGCGGTAGTCGTCATGCACCGTATAGTCGATGGCATCTTTCGAGAGTTCCGTATGAAGCTCGCGGGTGTTTCCGTTCTTGTCCTTCCGGTTGAAGTCGTAAATCCGGTAGGTTACGTTCGACGTTTGCTGGATTTCGGCGATAAACGAACCCGCGCCGATGCTGTGGATGCGTCCGGCAGGCAGGAAGAACACGTCGCCCGGATGGATGGGATAATCGGCCAGCACGTCGCAGATGGTGTTGTCGGCAATCCGCTGCGCATACTCTTCGGGCGTAATCCGTTGGGAAAGGCCCGAACGCAGATGGGCTCCCTCCGCAGCCCCGATGACGTACCACATTTCCGTCTTCCCCATCGAGTTGTGACGCTTCATGGCCAGTTCGTCGTTGGGGTGTACTTGAATCGAAAGGTCTTGCTGCGCGTCGATAAACTTGATGAGCAGCGGAAATTTTCCGTGGAAACGCTTGTAGTTTTCCGTCCCGACTAATTTCTCTTTGTACTCGCCGACGAGTTCGGTCAGGTTCTTTCCCGCATCGTTTCCGTCAGCCACTACAGACTCGTCGCCCGGCACGTCGGAGATTTCCCAGCTTTCGCCAACCTGCTCCTGTTGGCAATCGAGATGTTTGAACGGGATGATTTTGTTGCCTCCCCAGATGGTAGACTTTAAAATCGGTTTGAATTTCAAAGGATACATATCGCTTTTTTTGAATGTTAGACTGATGCAAATGTAACAAAAAGGAAGAATATAACCGCTTGCGCGGGCGCAAAAAAAGAATCTCCGCGCCGCCTTTCTGAAAGAGGCGGCAAGCGGAGATTCGCGTCGCTTTATGAAAGTGTAATTACAAGGGGAATTCCCGAAAGTTTAGAGCTGATAGCCTGTCCAGCCGAAGATATTGGTCGGACAACCGGTGTGGTCTGCTTCGATGGTGACGGTAGAGCCTGCCGGATTCGAGCTGTTGGTGTCAGCCGTTACGTTGGAAGCCTCGTTGGTCACTTCGACGGATGTACCGTCGGCTGCTGAACCTTTGCCGTCAGTGAGGTCAACTATTTCCGAAATCACACCCGAACCTTTCACCAATGCGTTCTCTATAGTGGCTTTCGCCCCGCGACGGATTTTGATAGCGTCAACCATAGTTCCCTCAGGTCCGGTTGCGGTTGCCAAAGTTTCGATGGTCATGTCCTTAATCGTGAAGTTCGATTGCGGAGTATGGCTCTGACCGTTTCCGTCCAAGTTGCCGTCCGCTTCCACGCCGCGCGGGTCTTCCTCCGTGCTGGTGAACGAGGATTCCCATCTTCCGTAGCAGTTACTCAGCGTTCCGCAGTAGCCTTGAGTGAAATCGAACATGTCATCGTCGCAGTTTACGGCCAGCAAGTTGCTTACGTTTACCGAACCTCCGAAGAACTCGATTGCATCGTCAGCGCCTTCTGCGATGTAGATGTTGTTGATTGTCGTACCGTTTCCGACACCGTTCAGCGTCAAGCCGTTGTGTTCGATGTCAGCGCTTGAGCGTGCTCCCGTGTAAAGCAACTTCACGTAGGTGAGCGTTCCCGAATTGTCGGCGTTGTCAGTTCCGCCGTACAGGTAGTTGTTGTTTATCTCGGTGGAGCCTTCCGTTCCTGCGCTGGGGCCTGAAATCACCGCTTTGCCGTTGATAATCAAGCCGCCCCAATATCCTGCGCTTGCCTTGCTCTCGTCGTCGGCAGTGAAGGTGATAGGAGCCTCGGCCGTCCCTCTTGCCTCAATCTTTCCGCCGCGTTCCACCAATATGTAGCTTGCGAATCCTTTTCTTGCCCTGATGGTCATTCCGGCAGGAATCGTCAAAGTTGCGCCGTCCTGCACCTGTACCGAACCGCTGATGAAGTACTGTTTGCTTGCGTCGAGGGTCAAATCTTCACTGATGACGCCGGGCAGGTTTTCGCCCTCTGTCGGATTTCCGTTGTTGGGATCGTTCTCGTCATCGCTGCAAGATGTAAACGTCATTCCACTAACGATGGCAACAAATGCCATTGCGGTAAAAAATAACTTTTTCATGTTGATAAAAATTGGTTAGAAATTGGTTTGTAATTATGTTCTTGTTGCAATTCTCTCTTGTTTGCCTTAGCCGGAATCCGCCGGGGGCTTTTCTGAAAATGCGTCCGCTTTTGCGGGTAAAGCCCGCCGCCCGTCAGAAGCTGCAGCTCAGCCCGATGCTGAAGTCCATTCCCTTCTTGTATTTGCTCAATACGATTTCCTCGTTGCTGTCATTGCCTTTGCGCGTGAGCTGATGGGTGGAGTTCAGCAGATTCCGCGCTTTCAGGCTGACCGAGAAGTGCTTCCCTATCTGCGTGGAGGCCACGAAATCGAGCGTCGGTATCCCGTTTTCAATGATGTCCTGATAACCTTGCGTTCCGATGGTGTAGACGCGGTCGCTGAAGTAGTTGAGCACCAATGCCGTGCTGAACGAGTTCGTCCCTTTGCGAATCAGATAGCTCAGGTCGGCGTTGACAATCCAAGGCGCCGCTCCTTCCAATTGCGAGCCGGTGGGGTCGCTTGCCAAAGGCACTTTCGCACAGGTGTACGTATAGGCTCCGTTCACCCCAAAGCTCAGCTTGCTGAGCCCGTTGTTCTGGAGCTGGCGCGAAAACAGGTTCTTCTTCAGTTCCACTTCCACTCCGGCAGCCGTCGCATGGTCGGCGATGTTCTGGTAAGAAAGGAAGCCTCCCGCGCTGGCAATCTCGATGCGCGAAATCGGACGCTTGATGTATTTGTAGAATCCGGTCACCGAGAACAGTTCGGACGGCGACAGATACCAGTCCCACTTCAGGTCGATATTGTAGTTGTCCGACGGCTTCAGGTCGGGATTACCTTGGCTGTTGAACCGAACGCTGACGTAACGGTAAGGAGATATCTCCTTGGCCTGCGGCAAGGTGTAGGTCTTGCTTGCGGCAAGCCGCAGGGCATGATTGTCGTTCACGTTGTAACGGAGGTTCAGGCTCGGCAGGAAATACGATTTGTCAATCTTCTGCTCTCCCGTGTTTCCGCCCCGGTTGACGTTGTAGTCTACCTTCATATATACATCGTCGTACTTCAATCCGAGATTGGCGATGAACTTCGACGTAAACTGATAGGTGGCTTCCGCGTATGCCGAGTGGATGTTCTTCTTCACTCCGTACTCGTCCAAGTTATAGTCCAAGCGGAAGTTGCCGGAAAGATAGTCGTCTTGATTGTAATAGTTGTCGAAGCGCACGTCGTTGATGTCGAACACCGACTGGCGCACTACCGACATGTCATACTCAACTGCCTCGAACCCGTCGTCAATGATGCGCCCCATATAGCCGATTTGCACGTTGGAGTTCTGCTCAAACCGGTCGGCTATTTTGTACACAAGAGAGGCGCGCAGGTTCAAATCCTTCTCGTTCAGTTCCGAAAAATAGCGTTGCTGTACGCCTGTCCCCCTCATCGGCACATATCCCTCGTCCGTCTTGGAGAGATTGTTGATGCGGCGGTCCGGCTCGCTTCCCTTGATAGTGTTGTACGACAGCCCGGCATGTAAGTCAAACTTCTTGTTCAATTCCCATTTGCTGCTCAGCTGGTTCACGAACAGCAGGTTGTCGTTCGTCTGCTGGCGGCGCATAAATCCCTCGAATGTGTCCGACGACTGGTAATCGTTGTCCATACCCAGGTACTCCCCGACGGATTCTTTGGCCGCATGTACCATCATGAAATTGTATGCGATGCGGTGTTTGTGGTTGTGGCTGTACTCTATATTGGCCATAGCGAGCTGGCTGGTTTCCACTTGCGAGATGTCTCCGTCCATATCCTGCGACAAAGTTCCGGTTGTCGTGGAGTTCCTCACTTCTTCTTCGTAGTGCGTGTAGTCTTTGTTGTGGCTTCCCACCAGATAGAACGACAAGCGGTTGTTCTCGCCAATGCGGAATTTCTTCCCTCCCGACACGGCATAGCTTTGGTTGACCTGCAGGTTCTGCTTGCTTGGGTCGAGCGAATTGCGGAAACTGTAGCCGCCAATATTCGCTCCCGGCTGTGTTTTGTCGGCAAACCCGAACGCATTCACGCCGTCCATCTTCAGGAAATCCGAAGATACAGTCTGCGTGTTCAACCCTCCCGACAGGCTGACGTTCAGTTTCCCGTTGCCGGTAAGCTCTTTCGAGGTGATGTTGATGTTTGCACCCGCTACGTCGGCAAGCGTATTGCTGTAGAAAGCCTTGTTCACTTCCACCGACTGGATGACATCCGTCGAGAAGAAGTCGAGCGCAATGTTCTTGTATTCCGGGTCTTCCGAGGGGATGGGAAAGCGGTTCAGCGTCGTAATGTTGTACCGGTCGCCCAGGCCGCGCACAAACACGTTCTTCACTCCATCCTGTTGCGAGATGCCGGATATCTTAGTGACTGCCCCTTGTGCGTCGCTTACGCCCTTGCGCGAGAGTTCTTGCGCTCCAACGGCTTGAACGGCAACGACCGAACGCTTCTGTTCGAGCAGCGTCACGTTTTCAGACTCGCGGTTGGCTTTGGCCACCACCACTACGTCCGACAAGAGATGCTCGTCAGTCACCATTTCAAAGTCGAGCGTGGTGATTTTGTTATCCTCAATCTTTACCTGTCTTTTGACGGCCGTTTTGTAGCCTACGTACTTGATTTCGATGTCATAGATGCCGTCTTTTACGCCGGAAAGCTGGAAGTTTCCGTCAATGTCCGTCATGGTGGCGAGATTGCTTCCCACAATCTGCACGGTAGCCCCAATCAGCGGTTCTTTCGAGTTCCGGTCTTTGATGCTTCCCCGGATGTTCACTTCCGCTTCCCCCGCTCCAAAAACCTGTGCGGCCATAAGCATGAATGCAGCCGCGCTAATCCATTTTTTTACCCTATCCATTACTTTTCAATCGATGCTTTGTTTTCGATTGCAAAGTTCGGCTTATGCGGTTACATCATTATATCGTTGAAGTGAAGAATGGTTTAAAGATATGTTTCTACAGCGTTACAAACCGGCCTTTTCCATACCCATTTAAAAATATGCCGTCAAAGAAGAAACACCGGCCCGTCCGGTGCGCTGAGTTCTTCGCTGTACGCGAAACCCTCCCACCCGAAGCGTTTCAGCCCGTCCGGGCTGTCCGTCCTGCTTTTCAGTATGTATCTTGTCATTTCTCCACGGCACATCTTCGTATAGACGACCACGGTAGAAGGCTTTCCGTTCTTGACGACATAAAATTCGGGAGTAATCACGCGCACTTCCCGGCAAACCTTTTCCCAGTCGAACAGCGCCTTCATCTCTCCACTCGCCAGATTCACCAACGTCCCTCCCTGCTCCTTTATCCTGCCGATGAAGAAATCGGTGAGCAGCGGCTTCCAATGGTCGAACATGCTTCCCCCATACTCCGGAAGCCTGACGTTCCCCTCCAACCTGTAATTCCGGATGCCGTCGAGCGGGCGCAGCAAGCCGTACAGAAAAGAGGTGACAAGCAGATGCTGCTGGGCGAAAAGAAAGTCCTCGTCCGTAAAGTCTTCCGGACGAATGCGCTTGAACACGATGCCCGTGTACGCGAGCAAAGCGGGAAGCGGCCGGTTGTCTTCAGAAAAGAAGTTGCGGTATCGGAGGAAATTTTCCGCCGCCAGTTTGGAATTGACGCGCAGCATGTTTTTCAATTCTTCGGCGGAGAATTGGGCAAGATGCCGCGAGGTTTTTCCGGCCTCATCCTCAAAGCAAGGGACGGAGACGAACGGAGTCCGGACATTGCTGCGCGCGGTCATCGTCTTTGCGCATGAAATGAGAGTCAACATACGCGCGCGTCACTCTTTTTCTCCGTAACACAAATCGCCTGCGTCCCCCAGCCCCGGCACGATGTACGAATGGGCGTTCAGCTCCGGGTCTATTGCGCCGCACCACACCGAGGTCTTGTCGCCGGGAAACACGCTCTGAATATGCTCTATCGCCCGCTGACTGGCTATGGCCGATGCGATATGGATGCGCGCCGGCGCGCCTTTGGTCAGCAGCGCTTCGTAGGCATACTCCATCGAAGCGCCCGTAGCCAGCATGGTATCGGTAAGAATCAGCGTTTTCCCGTCCAGCCGGGGCGAAGCGATGTATTCGATATGGATGTCGAAATGCGCTTCGTCGGTATATTTCCGGTAAGCGGACACGAACGCGTTCTGCGCGCGGTCAAAATAGTTCAGAAAACCTTGGTGCAGAGGGATTCCCGCACGGAGAATGGTGGCGATGACCGGCTGCTCGGCCGGCACGTTTTCCACAGCCGTAGACAGAGGGGTCTTCACCGCCCTCGGCCCGTAGAGCAGTTCCTTGCTGATTTCGTATGCCATGATTTCCCCGATGCGCTCCACGTTCCGCCGGAAGCGCATACTGTCGCCCTGAACGGACGTGTCGCGGAGTTCGGACAAAAATTGGTTCAAGATAGAATTATGCGTATTGAAACAGGTTATTTTCATAATCGTATGCTTGCCGTTGGAAATGAATATTGCGCAAAAATACGAATATATTTTGATTCTCTGCCGAATGTCCGCCGCCTTTTGAAAAAACGCCGGGACGCTTCGCCGGAAACGCCCCGGCGTTTTCAGCCGAACACGGCGGCCTTCGCGAAAGCAAAGCCGAATCAATTGCTAAGTGAATCTGACAAATTTGTTACACAAGTATAAAACTTTGAGACATTACGGATTTTTTTCTGTAATAAGTTATCCGAATAAAAAAATAACTGCTACTTTTGTACCGCCGAAAGGGAGGAAGATGTTTTTGAACATCTTTTTCTTGCCCGAAACACAAAAGCAGAAAACAAACATTTGATACGATAACCAATTAATCAATTGAACAATGGCAAATTTAGATTTAAGCAAGTACGGTATTACCGACGTGAAGGAAATCCTCCACAACCCGTCTTATGAAGTATTGTTCGCTGAAGAGACTAAAGAAGGTCTTGAAGGCTATGAAAAAGGCCAGGTAACTGAACTGGGTGCCGTCAACGTAATGACCGGTATCTACACGGGCCGTTCGCCTAAAGACAAATTCTTCGTATATAATGAAGCCAGCAAAGACACTGTATGGTGGACTTCTGATGAATATAAGAACGACAACAAGCCTTGCTCTGAAGAGGCTTGGGCTGACCTGAAGGCTAAAGCTGTCAAGCAGCTGAGCGGCAAGCGTCTGTTCGTGATGGATACTTTCTGCGGCGCCAACCCCGCCACTCGTCTGAAAGTGCGTTTCATCATGGAAGTGGCTTGGCAGGCTCACTTCGTGAAGAACATGTTCATCCGTCCGACAGAAGAAGAACTGGCTAACTACGGCGAACCCGACTTCGTATCGTTCAACGCTGCAAAGGCTAAGGTTGACAACTACAAGGAACTGGGTCTGAACTCAGAAACAGCTACCGTATTCAACCTGAAGACCAACGAACAGGTAATCCTGAACACGTGGTACGGCGGTGAAATGAAGAAGGGTATCTTCTCTATCATGAACTACCTGAACCCGTTGCGCGGCATCGCTTCTATGCACTGCTCTGCCAACACGAACATGGAAGGCACTGACACTGCCATCTTCTTCGGTCTGTCCGGTACTGGCAAGACTACTTTGTCAACTGACCCGAAACGTCTGTTGATCGGTGACGACGAACACGGATGGGATGACGAAGGCGTGTTCAACTACGAAGGCGGTTGCTACGCTAAGGTTATCAACCTGGACAAGGAATCAGAACCGGATATCTACAACGCCATCAAGCGCGACGCTTTGCTGGAAAACGTTACAGTTGACGCTACCGGTAAGATTGACTTCGCAGACAAGAGCGTAACTGAAAACACTCGTGTTTCTTATCCTATCTACCACATCAACAACATCGTGAAGCCGGTTTCCAAAGGTCCTCACGCTCATCAGGTAATCTTCCTGTCTGCTGATGCATTCGGCGTATTGCCTCCTGTATCTATCCTGAGCGCAGAACAGGCCAAGTATTACTTCCTCTCCGGATTTACCGCTAAGCTGGCCGGAACAGAACGCGGCATCACTGAACCGACTCCGACATTCTCTGCTTGCTTCGGCGCTGCATTCTTGAGCTTGCACCCGACTAAGTATGCTGAAGAACTGGTTAAGAAGATGGAAAAGGTTGGTGCGAAGGCTTACTTGGTGAACACCGGTTGGAACGGTACCGGCAAGCGTATCTCTATCCGCGACACTCGTGGCATCATCGACGCTATCCTGGACGGTTCTATCGACAAGGCTCCGACTAAGACTATTCCGTTCTTCAACTTCGTGGTTCCGACTGAATTGCCGGGCGTTGATCCGAAGATTCTTGACCCGCGCGATACTTACGACTGCGCTTGCAAGTGGGAAGAAAAAGCAAAAGACTTGGCTGGCCGCTTCATCAAGAACTTCGCTAAGTTCGAAGGCAACGAAGCTGGCAAGGCTTTGGTTGCTGCTGGTCCGAAATTGTAATTTCCAATTTCAATCAGATAATCAGACGGCTCTCCCGGCAGGGAGGGCCGTCTTTTTTTATCGGTTTCCATTTGAATCAATGGCGAATTTCAGATTCTTTTCAGAATCGTATGCTTTCTTTGTAGAGTAAACAATAAAACAACGCTTTATGAAGAAATTGCTTTTTTTGACATCTTTGGCATCAATGTTTTGCTTGGTGTCTTTCTTCGCATCATGCAGTGAAGATGAGAACGGCGGAGGCAGCGGGAATGTGCCTCAGAGTGTATTGGAGGCATTCCGGAACCAATACGGAGAAACACGTGCCTCCTGGTCTGTAGAAAACGGCTATGCGATAGCCGAATTTCAAAACAACGGCAAAGAAACGACGGCATGGTACACCTTGGCCGATGCGCGTTGGGGAATGACCGAAACGGAGATACCCTATGCGTCATTGCCAAAGGCTGTGCTTTCTGCGATTGAAGCGAGCGCGTATGCACAATGGAGACCGGACGAAACGGCCGACATGCTGGAAAGAAACGGAGCAGAGACGCTATACGTGGTTGAGATGGAAGACAAAGAAACAGAAGTGGACCTCTATTTCACAGAAGACGGCGTGCTCGTGAACGAATACGTTGACTCGGACGGAAAAGAGAACGACTATTCCGGCTATCTGCCCCAAACGCCCGTTTCGGAAATAGAGAGCTGGCTGGCGCAAAACTTCCCCAACGCAAGAATCGTAGACATGGACGTAGAACGCAACGGAACGGAAGTCGAGATTGTCGACAACGGCGTCAAATACGAAATATGGTTCGACGCATCCTCTTCATGGATGCAGACCAAAACGGAATACGACTTGCGGAACATCCCGGATGTGGTGCGCAACTTCGTGCAAACCAATTATCCCGATTATCGGATTGATGATGCGGAAAAGTACGAGACAAGCTCGAACGGCATCTACTATCATATAGAGATAGAGCAAGGCTATCAGGAAAAAGACATTTACTTGAACGCACAAGGGGAAGAAGTTGAACGCCCAACAGGAATAAGATAAGCGGAAAGATTCAACTTGTTATCAATCAAAAAAGGCACGGACATTTTTGATGGTCTGTGCTTTTTTCGTGTTTTCCGTTGGAACGTTCAATATATTTTCTTACATTTACAGAGTTTAACCAACTAATCGGAACGACACATGAAAAGGCTGTACTCCCATCACGCGGCTATACTCCCCTGTCTGTGCATCTTTCTCCTGAGCGCATCGGCCCTACAAAGCTGCTCAGGGAAAGCGGATGAAAAAAAGCCCGCCCCTATCTGCACCGCTCCCGAAGAAGAACTCGTTGACACATCCGATTCGGTATTCAGCAAAGTGGAAGTCGAGCCTCAATTCCCCGGCGGAAGGGTAAAGATGCTCGAATACATCAGAAAGAACCAGCGGTTGCCCGAACCGGAGGGACTGATTTGCAGCATCGGCCCTTCTTATGGAATTGTAGTTGTTCTATTTACAGTCAACAAAGACGGATCTTTGGCCGATATAGAAATCATAAAACATTTCGATCCGATTCTGGATAAGGAAGCTGTGCGTATCATTAAAAGTATGCCCAAATGGATTCCCGGCCGTCAGAATGGGAAGATTGTGAGAGCAAGGTACACGGTTCCGGTCATGTTTAACTTGCTATAAACATCAATGCCATGAAAAAACAGTTCCGTTATGGGCTGACTGTAGCCATCTGCCTGTATGCGAATCTCCTGAACGCGCAGACATTACAGACTTATTCAGGAAAATACGAAGGAGGGGAAGCCGCTTATACTTACAAGACTGCCTCCGATGGAGAACGCATCTATGAAGGCGATTTCCGCTATACCAACGATCCCGTCAGAATCACAGGGAGATACAAGAACGACATGAAGGACGGACTATGGATGTACGACACAGGAAAAGGCAAGCTGGAAGTGCATTATAAAGGAGGCAAGCTGGACGGCCCTTACCGCTTTGAGGGGGAAATGCCCGGCTTGAAGGATGTGTTTTCTGACCGCGATACATCCCGGTTTGAACTGTCCTTCATAATGAAGGACAACCGGGTGACTGGGGATGCAAGCGTGGAAAATGACGGGAACACGTTTGTCGGTCACTTTGACGAAGGCGGCTATGCGGACGGAGAATGGATATACAACCGTTCGTGGAGAACCTTCCGATGTCTTTACAAGAACGGACACTTGCAATCCTTCTCTTACACGAACTCTGGTACCGGCAAAACGGACACTTTGGTCTATAACAATCTCACACATATCGTACCCAATAAAATCATCCACCTGAGAGACCACCTTGAAAGCCTTGCCAAACACGGATGGATTCCCTTTGAAAGCTATTCGCCCACCTTGGAGCAGGAAATGCCGGGAAACACAATATATTGGCAGACAGAAGAAATGCCGCAATATCCCGGCGGGTGGAGGAAGATGCTTGACTACATCCGCGAAAACATTCAATTGCCAAGCGAATACTTTTGGGGGAATGTAATGGGATGGCCGCGCACAGTCGTGGAGTTCGTAGTGGAGAGCGACGGTTCGTTATCCAATGTGAAGGTAGCCAGGTCTTGGGATTCCGTTTGCGACAAGGAAGCTGTCCGTATTGTCAAGAGTATGCCCAAATGGATTCCGGGCAAACATAACGGAAAGAACGTGAGAATACGTTTTGTAGTGATAGTTTCTTACAGCCATTTGTGCTATTGATTGAGTTTGATCCGAAATCGAAATTGCGTATGAAGAAATTGTATTTCTATTGTTTGGTTATGATTCTTTGTTCGTCAATTAATCATCTGAGCGCACAGACCTTACAGGCTGATTCTGACTCCATATACCTCAAAGTGGAAGAAATGCCGCAATATCCCGGCGGAACGGAAAAGATGAATGAATTCATCCGCAAAGAACTGAGAAAGCGTGTGCCAAAAGACATCAACGGAGGATGCGGCATACCGGGACGTACAGTCATGCGGTTCGTGGTCAACAAAGACGGCTCGATATCCGATATAGAGATACTAAGGTCTTTGGACCCTCTTTTGGATAAAGAGGCAGTGCGTGTCGTCAGGAAAATGCCCAAATGGATTCCGGGCAAGTGCGAAGGGAAACCCGTCATTGGCGGTTGCGTTTCATAATCTTTGAGGAAAGGTCAGAACTTCTTCAGCATCGCAATCAGCATCTCCCTTTGAAGTGAGTAGGTGCGCCCGTGTTGCTGCACGTATTCCAGCAATTCCACACCGTCCTGGCGGAACTTGGCTTTCATGACCGGGTCGTTTTCCGTATCATCCGCAATCTTTAAGAGAATCACGGCGGCCAACTCGATTTTGTCCGCGCGGTCTTGACCGTCAAAGCGGGCGATTAATTCATGAATGTCCGCCGTCTTCAGTTCCTCAGTGGAAAAACCGAAAATCTGGCGGGCGATTCCGTCGTATTCCTCCCATTCCTGCTTCCGGATGGGCTTGCGGTGCAGAAGGGCTTCCACTATTGCGGAAATCACCTGCTGAATCATTCGTATCAGATAATCTTGTCTAATCATGTCTCATTCCTCCATATAGAATTCTTTGGTCAAGAGCCGTTTTTTTCCGTTTTCAGTGAAGGGCCAACAGATTCTGTACCTCCCTGCGGTGTAATGATGCATATCCCTTAGCAGATGTGCGTGCTGAATCATTTCTTCCCCCGGAGCAAGTTCATATCCGACGGCATTGAACACGATGATTGTACCCTCATCGGTGGCATTCAGGTCAATTCGTTCCCATTCTTTCCCGTTCCATCGGTCAAGATAATGTTCATTTCCTGTTCGGATGGTGTGAGGCGAACTGTTTCTGACGGTCAGTCTTATTTTGTCTTCATTGGGGAGGACAGTGTCTTTCTCCAGAATGATTTCCGCCTCCTTGGAGGTTTGCCCGGCAAAAGGGATGGAGATTTGCTTGAGGGTGTCTCCATGAATATCTTCCTGCTTTCCGGAAGTGACGGTGCATGAAATCATGCTGCTTGCCGCCATAATTATGAGTATCAACTTTTTCATTGAATACATTGGGCTTGTGATTGCAAATTTACAAAATTATCAGACAGGATTGGTGCGCTTTCCATTCTTTCAGGAGAAATGGTTTATCCTGAAACTTTTTTCTCGCTTTTTTGCCTTTTGGTATCAGAATCTTTCGTAATTTTGGCGGGAACTAACATAATCACACTATGGATGAACAGATAAGACAGATTGCCGAGCGTATCTGCGGATTGCGGGATGCGCTGGATTTGACAATAGAGGAAATGGCCGGAAAGTGCGGAATGTCGGCGGATGAGTACCGCCGGATTGAATCGGGCGAGTATGACATTGCGGTCAGTACGCTCCAGAAAATAGCCCATCAGTTCGAGATTCCGTTGGATGTGCTGATGTTCGGTGAGGAACCGAAGATGAATTCCTACTTTCTTACCCGTAAGGGTACGGGTATCTCCGTGGAGCGCACCAAGGCTTATAAATATCAGTCGTTGGCTTCGGGGTTCAGAAACCGCATCGCCGATCCGTTCATTGTGACGGTGGAACCGAAACCGGAAGACACTCCCATGTATTATAATACCCATAACGGACAGGAGTTCAATCTGGTGATTGAAGGAAGGCTCCTTTTGAGCGTCAACGGAAAAGAACTGATACTGAACGAGGGCGACAGCATTTATTTCGATTCTTCATTGCCTCATGGCATGAAGGCACTCGACGGGAAAACACTGAAATTCCTGGCTGTCATTATGCAATAACTATAAAAGTAAAAGATATGTTAGAGAGATTTCTTGAACAGACACATTTCACTTCGCAGGAAGATTTCATCAAAAACTTCAAGATAAAGGTGCCCGAAAACTTCAATTTCGGATATGATGTGGTGGATGCCTGGGCCGCTGAACAGCCGGACAAGAAGGCTCTGCTGTGGACGAACGACAAGGGCGAGCACATCCAGTTCACGTTTGCCGACCTGAAGAAATATACCGACATGACGGCATCTTATTTCCAGAGCATCGGCATCGGCAAGGGTGACCGCGTGATGCTGATATTGAAACGCCGTTATGAGTTCTGGTTCTCCATCATCGCTCTTCACAAAATCGGTGCGATTACGATTCCCGCCACGCATCTGCTCACCAAGAAAGACATCGTGTACCGGTGTCAGGCTGCTGGAATCAAGGCGATTGTGGCGGCCGGAGAATCGGTCATCACCAAGCACATTGTGGATGCCATGCCTGAATCGCCTACGGTGGAAAGGCTGGTCAGTGTGGGGCCTGAGTATCCGGAAGGGTTTGAAGATTTCCACAAGGGCATTGAAAACGCCGCCCCCTTCGTGCGTCCGGAACATCCGAACTCGAATGATGACATTTCATTGATGTATTTTACTTCTGGAACTACCGGGGAACCCAAGATGGTGGCTCATGATTTCACTTATCCGCTGGGACATATCGCCACCGGATGCTATTGGCACAACCTGAACGAGAACAGCCTGCATTTCACCATTGCCGATACGGGATGGGGAAAGGCGGTATGGGGGAAACTTTACGGCCAGATGATTGCAGGGGCGAACATTTTCGTGTACGACCATGAGAAGTTCACTCCGGCCGACATTCTCCAGAAGATACATGACTATCATATCACTTCGCTCTGTGCGCCTCCTACCATCTACCGTTTCCTGATTCGGGAAGACCTGACCAAATACGACCTCTCTTCATTGGAATACTGCACTACGGCGGGTGAGGCTCTGAACTATTCGGTGTATGAGACTTTCAAGAAGATTACGGGTATCCGTCTGATGGAAGGGTTCGGACAGACGGAGACTACGCTTACGCTTGCCACTTTCCCATGGATGGACCCGAAACCCGGAAGTATGGGCGTTCCCAATCCGCAGTACGATATTGACTTGCTGAAGCCCGACGGACGTTCGGCGGAGGATGGTGAGCAGGGACAGATTGTGGTGCGTACCGACAAGGGAAAGCCGCTGGGCCTGTTCAAGGAATATTACCGTGACCCTGCTCTGACGAAGGCCACTTGGCACGACGGAGTATATTATACGGGTGATGTGGCTTGGCGTGACGAGGACGGATACTATTGGTTTGTGGGGCGTGCCGATGATGTCATCAAGAGTTCCGGTTACCGTATCGGCCCGTTCGAGGTGGAAAGTGCGCTGATGACCCATCCGGCGGTAGTGGAATGTGCCATTACGGGCGTGCCCGATGAAATCCGGGGACAGGTGGTGAAGGCGACCATTGTCCTGTCGAAAGAATACAAGTTGAAAGCCGGTCCGGAGCTGATAAAAGAGTTGCAGGACCATGTGAAGCGTGTCACGGCTCCTTACAAGTATCCGCGTGTCATCGAGTTCGTAGACGAATTGCCGAAGACTATCAGCGGGAAGATTCGCCGCGTGGAAATCCGTCAGAAAGACAATAAATAAAAACGCTGCTTTTAAAAGGTCTCAGGAGGCATTGCAGAACGGCGTCCGTTCTGTATGCCTCCTGTCTTTTTATGCCCTCACACTGCCGGAAGGCTGTTCCCGTTGATTTTCCGGTAGAGGTCGAGGGCATACACGTCGGTCATTCCGGAGATATAGTCGAGCACGGCCTGTATTTTCGCATAAAGGGTGGGCGCCTGTATCTCATATTGCTTGGATACCCGGTTGATGAGCAGCTGGGAGTAGGCTTTTTCCGGATAGCGCACCGCATCAATCATCAAGTCGACAAGCGTGGTGATGACCTGATAACCGGCCAGTTCGATATCCACCACATCCTTCGAAAAGTAAATCTTGTCGAAAGCCGTCCGCGAGCAGTTTTCGTATGCTTCCTTCACCCGGTCGGGCAGACGCGAGATGAGCGTCCCCTCAAACGTCCCTTCCAAGATGCTTTCCTCGTAGGTCACGAACGTCCGTACACACTCCTTTATCAGCACGCCTATGGCCGAGGTGCGGAGGTATGCAATCTGTTCGTTCGTGTCGCTCACCATGCTGCATATCTTTTCCACCCTTTCCATGCGTTGGGGCGTGAAGAAGCGGCAATACAAGTCTTTGGTTTGTTCCGTAGTCAGAATTTTCAGCTTGTGCGCGTCCTCAATGTCCATCATCTGATAGCAGATGTCGTCGGCGGCCTCCACCAAATACACTAACGGATGGCGGGCATAACGCAACGGCTCGCCCTCTTTGCTGAGACGTTTGATGCCCAAATCTTCCGCTATCCGCTTGAAGTCTTCTTCTTCGCTCAAGAAGAAACCGAACTTCTGCTTCTTCCCTGCAAGCCGCGACGAGAACGGATATTTCACGATGGCCGCCAGCGTGGAATAAGTCATGACGAAACCTCCCGGACGGCGGCCTTGGAACTGGTGGGTGAGCAGGCGGAAGGCATTGGCGTTGCCCTCGAAATGGGTGAGGTCTTCCCACTCGGCATCCGTCAGAAGCGGACGGAGCGTCATGCCCTTGCCTTCGGAAAAATAAGTGCCGATGGCTTTCTCGCCGGAATGTCCGAAAGGCGGATTGCCCAAGTCGTGCGCCAGACAAGCGGCCGACACGATGGAACCGATTTCCGATATATGTGTATCCGCCAGTTCGGGATGCTTCTTCAGCAGTTCGATGGCGATGTCGTTTCCCAACGAGCGTCCCACGCACGACACTTCCAAGCTATGAGTCAGCCGGTTGTGGACGAAGATGCTTCCCGGAAGCGGGAACACTTGGGTCTTGTTCTGCAAACGGCGGAAGGGAGCGGAAAATATCAGCCGGTCGTAATCGCGCTGAAACTCGGTACGGTCGTCTTTCCGGGCCTCGTGCAGAAATTCAAGCCCGAAGCGCTTGTTGGATATGAGTTGTTTCCAGTTCATTGCTTTTCTCTTATGCGGGTTTTTATAAAACGTCGGGGGCTTTGATCGGAATGCCCCGGCGTTTCAATCGAAACGTCGCGGCATTCTATGCCTGAAACTTGGACACAAAAATATAAAAAAATGGTAAATGGCGCTATTAATCCCGTGGAATGTGTAAATTCGCATTCTTAAAAATATATTTCTGAAAGAATGAAAATACAAATCATAAACAAATCGAAACATCCGTTGCCCCGATACGCCACAAACTTGTCGGCCGGAATGGACCTCCGCGCAAACATTGACAATCCCATCGTACTGAAACCTCTGGCACGCTGTCTGGTGCCGACCGGTCTGTATGTGGCCATTCCTGCCGGATATGAAGCGCAGGTACGCCCACGGAGCGGACTGGCCATCAAGAAGGGCGTCACGGTGCTCAATTCTCCGGGCACGATTGACGCGGACTACCGAGGGGAGATATGCGTAATCATGGTCAACCTCTCGGCGGAAGACTTCGTGATTGAAGACGGGGAACGCATCGCCCAGATGGTCATCGCACGCCACGAACAGGCCGAATGGCAGGAAGTGGAAGTGCTGGACGACACGGAACGGGGCGCGGGAGGCTTCGGGCATACAGGAACGGTATAAGAACGAAGAAAAGATGCGAAAGATTTTCTATCTATTGGGTATGGTTGTCCTGCTCGTGTCGTGCGGCACTACGGGAAGACACGCGGCGGTGAAGCCCGTGCCGGAGAAAGACCCGCTGACATACGAGCAGCGCAGGAAGTTCGACTATTTCTTCCTCGAAGCGTTGCGCATGAAGCAGAAGGAGGACTACGACGCGGCCTTCGAGCTTTACCGCCATTGTCTGGACATCTATCCGCAATCGGCGGCGGCCTTGTATGAAATCTCACGCTTCTATATGGCGTTGGGTCAAGAGAAGAAGGGAGAGAAAGCTATGAAGGAAGCCGTGCGCTCGGACGAAACGAACTTCTGGTACAAACAGACATTGGCAGCCTATTACCAACAGAAGCGTGACGTGCCCAAAGCCATCGCAGTGTACGAAGACATGGCCCGCCAGTTTCCCTCGCGCCTGGAGCCGCTGATATCTTTGGTCGACCTGTACGGCCAAACCAAAAGCTATCCGGAAGAAATCAAGGCTTTGAACCGCCTGGAAGAGCTTGACGGAAAATCAGAGCAAATCAGTATGGAGAAGTTCCGCTGCTACTTGCAGATGGGCGACAAGGAGAAGGCTTTCAACGAGATAGAGAGTCTCTCGAAAGAATATCCCTACGACATGAGCTACCGGAACATCTTGGGCGACGTCTATTTGGACAACGGAAAAACGCAGGAGGCATACGACACCTACCAGCGCATACTTGAGGAAGTGCCCGGTTACGCGCCTACGGTTATCTCGCTCGCCCAATACTACAAGAAAACCGGAAACGACAGCCTCTACCGGGCGCAGATAGACACGATTCTCGTCAACGACAACGTGCTCCCGGACACGAAGATGGAACTTATGCGCCAGCTCATCCTCATCTCAGAACAAACCACGAAAGACAGCACGAAGATTGTCGGCCTTTTCAAACGGATATTGGAACGCCCCCAGCAAAACGCCGATTTGGCCATGCTCTGCGCCCAATATATGATTAGCAAAAAGATGGAGAAGGAATCGGTGCCGGTGCTGAACCAGATTCTTTCAATCGATCCCGAAAACAAGCCTGCCCGCCTGCAACTGCTTTCCTATGCCATCCGCGACAACGATATGGATGAAGTGGTTCGGGTAGCCGCCCCTGCACTGGAATACAATCCCGACGCGATGGAGTTCTACTACTACTTGGGCCTGGCCTATTATCAGAAGAAGGAAACCGAAAAGGCACTCGACGTGTTCCGCAAAGGCATCAGGCAGGTAAACGAGAAAAGCGACAAGAATATCGTATCCGATTTCTACGCCATTTTGGGCGACATCTACAGCACAAAGGAAATGAAGGCCGAAGCCTATGCAGCCTACGATTCCGCATTAGTGTATAACCCGGACAACATCGCCACACTGAACAATTATGCCTATTACCTGTCGGTGGAGCGGAAAGACCTCGACAAGGCGGAGGAAATGAGTTACCGCACGGTAAAAGCGGAACCCGAAAACGCCACTTATTTAGATACCTACGCATGGATACTGTTCGAAAAGGCCCGCTACACCGAAGCGCGCATCTACATCGAACAGGCCATGAGGAACGGAGGCGACACAAGCCAAGTCATCGTGGAGCATTGCGGCGATATTTATTATATGCTGGGCGAAAAGGACAAAGCGCTCGAATATTGGAAGAAAGCGGAAGGGATGGACCCTGCCGATGACGGCTCCACTCCGCGCACAGAAGCCGAGCTGAAACGCTTGAAACGGAAAATAGCTTTAAAGAAATACATAGCCGAATGAAAACATCTTTCTTACGTTATATCGGAATCATGGCGGTCGTCTTGCTTGCTGCGGCGTGTTCTTCTTCGCGCCATGCCGGAAAGTCGCCAATGATCGGAAACCTGAAAGGCGAAGAATATATAGAAAAAATTATCGAGTACGCTCCTCGCTGGCAAGCAGTGACGGGCAAGGTCGCTTTCGGCCTGAATATGGGAAGCAAAGGCTCCGCCAGCCTGAACGCCACGCTCCGCATGAAGAAGGGAGAGGTCATCCAATTGTCCGTAGCCCCTCTGCTGGGCATCGAAGTGGCGCGGATGGAAATCACCCCCGACCGCATCCTTGCCGTCGACCGCCTGCACAAGCGTTACGTGGAGGTATCTTTTGAAGAATTGGGCGGGATGCTCCAGACAGATATTGACTTCAATGTGTTGCAGTCCTTGTTCATGAATGAAATCTTCCTTCCCGGAAAGCCTCAACTTGAAGCGGGCGATGTGCGCCGTTTCAGCGTATTCTCAGAAGGAAACCAGGCGGTAATCATCCCCAAGTCCTCCCGCAATTTATCATATCGGTTCTTCACGGGAGCTGAAAGCGGCCTTCTCGAAAAGACCCGTGTGGGTCTTATGGGGATGGACGGCTATGCGTTGGAATGGGAGTACGGCGACTTCTCCAAACTCGACGGGAAACCTTTTCCGCGACACATCGCGGCACGGGTGACGGGCAAGGGCTATTCGCTCGACATGAGGCTCTCGCGTCTGTCCACGAACGGCGACTGGGAATCCACAAGCGGATTGTCGTCGAAATACCGGAAGATGGAATTGCACGAATTGATGGAGCTTTTGATTAAGAAATAAACGTCGGATATGAAACGTCTGTGGGGCATATTGTTGGTTTGCATGTGTGTGGCGGGGAATGCCCAGACTACGCGCAAAATCCGCCAGCTGGAAAAGCAGCGCAATGAGCTGCGCCAACAAATTACGGAGTCGGAAACCTTGCTGAAATCTACCCAAAAAGACGTAAAAAGCCAGCTTGACAACCTTGCATTGCTTTCCGCACAAATCGAGGAACGGAAAAAATATATCGGAACCATCGAAGCGGACGTAAAGGCTATCCAACTGGAGGTCGACCGGCTGAGGGCGGAACTGAAACGCTTGCAGGCGGACTTGAAGGACAAGCGGGAGAAATACGAACGCTCGGTGCGCTATGTTTACAAGAACAAGTCGGTGCAAGAGAAGCTGATGTTCATCTTCTCGGCCGACAATCTGAGCCAAATGTATCGCAGGCTGCGCTACGTGCAGGAATATGCCGATTTCCAACGTTTGCAGGGAGTGCAGCTGCAACGCAAGCAAAAACAGGTGACCGACAAGCGGAATACCCTCGTGGCCAGCCGCAAGGCGAAGGAAGCCCTCTTGAAGCAAGGCGAAGAAGAAAAACTCAAACTGGAAAAGCAGGAAAAAGAGCGGAAAACGCTGCTGGCCGCCTTGCAAAAGAAGCAGAATGGCATCCAAGCGGAACTCAACAAGAAACGCCGATCGGCAAACAAGCTGAACGCTGAAATCGACCGGCTGGTTGAAATAGAAATCGAGAAGGCGCGAAAACGTGCCGAAGAAGAAGCGCGCAGGAAAGCAGCCGAAGCCAAGAAAGCAGCTGCGGCCGACGGAACGGCACTATCCAAGAAACCCGGAAAAATAGAAACCTACAAGACTGATTCAGAAGACCGCCGCCTTTCGAATATATTCGAGCGCAACAAAGGCATTCTCCCGGCACCCATCACAGGCCCTTACGCAGTGGTAGGGCATTACGGGAAGTATGAGGTGAAAGGGCTGCGCAACGTGCGTCTGGACAACAAGGGAATAGACATCAAGGGCAAGCCCGGCGCAAACGCACGCGCCATCTTCGACGGGGAGGTGTCGGCCGTATTCCAATACAACGGGCTGACAAATGTCCTTGTGCGCCACGGAAGCTACATTTCGGTCTATTGCAACCTCTCGTCCGTCCGCGTAAAGAAAGGCAGTCCGGTGAAGACGAAAGATATTCTGGGCGAGATACACACGGATAAAGACGGCAACACCGTGCTCCACTTCCAGCTCCGCAAGGAAACCGCCAAACTGAATCCGGAACTTTGGATTGCACGCTGAGGGTTCTTTCCGACTCAAATCTTCAGTCCGTCCAGAATCCGGATGTAAAGCGCGATGGCTTCTTCTATCTCACTGACCATGATATATTCGTCGGCGGTGTGCGAGCGGGACGATTTGCCCGGACCTATCTTTACAGAAGGGAACGGCATGAGCGCCTGGTCGGAAAGAGTGGGCGACCCGAAGGGAACCTTGCCCAACTCCACCGCACGCTTCACGAACGGATGGTCGGCAGAAACGCTCGACGAGTTAAGACGGAACGAACGCGCCTTCGCTTCGCTCGATATATGCCTGCAGATTTCTTCAAACACTTCCTGATTGGAGTAGCATTCGTTGGTGCGGATGTCCACCACTGCACTGCATACGTCGGGAATCACGTTGTGCTGGGTACCTGCATTGATTTGCGTGACGCTCATCTTCACTGCTCCCAGAAGGGGAGACACTTTGGGGAACTGATACGTGCGGAACCACTCGATGTCGGGAAGCATCTTGTAAATGGCGTTCTCCCCTTCCTCGCGCGCGGCATGGCCCGACTTCCCGTGTGCAGCAATGTCGAGCACCATCAAGCCCTTTTCGGCGATGGCGGGATTCATCTCCGTGGGTTCGCCCACCACTCCCAAAGCAATGGGCGGAAGCTGGGGGAGCACGCTTTCGATTCCGTTCTTTCCCGACACTTCTTCCTCGCATGAAGCCAGGAAAATCAGGTTATAGCTTTGCTCGGTGGAGCTCAAATAACGGTATGCCTGAAAGAGAGACACTACGCTTCCTCCCGCATCGTTGCTGCCCAACCCGTAGATTTTCCCGTTTTCGCTTTTGGGAGTGAAAGGCTGTTTGCGCCATCCGTTCACGGGCTTTACGGTGTCGATGTGCGAGTTGAGCAGAACAGTCGGCCTTTCCATGCTGAAGTTCGGGCTTATGCACCAGATGTTGTTTCCCGAACGTCCGGTCATGATTCCTGTTTCTTCGATATAGTTCTGAAGAAAGTCGGCGGCCGCTTCCTCGTCACGGCTTATCGACGGGATGCCGATGAGGGCATGAAGCAACGTGAGCGCCTCCGAAGTGTAATAAGCAGTATCTGTCATGAGTGTCGATGTCGTTTTTTATCGCGAGGCAAAGATAGCGAAAAGATTCATTCCTCCAAAACGGTTGTCCGGCGGTTTGCCCCAGAAACGAAAAAAAGGACGGCCTTCAGCGGACCCGTCCTTCTTTCGGTGGGCGTTGACGGATTCGAACCGCCGACCCTCTGCTTGTAAGGCAGACGCTCTGAACCAGCTGAGCTAAACGCCCGAAAGGGAAAGTATGACAATTTTTGTTTTCGGTGTGGGCGTTGACGGATTCGAACCGCCGACCCTCTGCTTGTAAGGCAGACGCTCTGAACCAGCTGAGCTAAACGCCCGAAAACTTGAGGTGGACGTTGACGGATTCGAACCGCCGACCCTCTGCTTGTAAGGCAGACGCTCTGAACCAGCTGAGCTAAACGTCC
>CALUGI010000035.1 GCA_944320135.1 uncultured Phocaeicola sp.
ATCTAAATGATCCCCTGATTCCGGGGCTTTTTGATTAATTGTTTAACTCGTCCCATTTTAACGGGACACTAATGTGTGCAAATCATTAAATTCGCTAATATTGCATGAAAATAGATATAACAGATGTGTAGCTTTAAAACGACTATGGCAAACTTTGTAGTGCATTTCAAGTCCTGGCTGCTTGTTTCTTTCCTTTTGTATTCTTTTCCTGCGGGAGCTGAGGTTCTGGATTCGTTGTTGAAAGAACTTGATGCAGCTATTGACAGTCATGCTGTATATGTTGACAGGCGGGAAGCGCGCATAAGCCAGTTGAAGAGAATGAAGAAGACATGCGAGAATGTTCCCGAATCGCTTATAAAGCTGAATACGCATTTGTATTTTGAGTATAAGGCATATATATGTGATTCGGCCTTGCATTATCTGAACCAAAACATAGATTTGGCGGAAAGAATGCGGAATGATTTTTATAAGGACCAGAATCTATTGCGTTTGTCTCTCTTGTTGTCATCTTTGGGCATGTATACCGAAGCTGTCGATGTCCTGTCTTCCGTGAATCGGTGCAAGATGTCTGATGACTTGTTGCCTGAATATTATCAGTGTTTCAATTCTATCTATGGCGAATTATATAATTACACTAAAGACAAAGCGCTTTCAGAGCGGTATTGGACTATCTCGCAAACCTATAGAGATTCATTGTCGTTGGTGTTGCCCAAAGGGTCGGATGAATATTTGTTCATTCAAGAAAGCTCTTTATGCGATGAGCGCAAATACGATGAAGCTCTTGGTGTGAACGATGTTCGTTTGTCGAAGGTAAAACCTTATACTCCACAGTATGCTCTTATCACATATCATCGTTCGCTTATTTTCAGATATGTAGCGAACCGCATAAAAGAGAAAGAAAACCTTTGCCTTTCGGCGATTTCCGATGTCCGTTCCGCTATCAAGGATCATGCTTCGCTTTGGATGCTGGCGGAATTGTTGTATGAAGACGGAGACTACGAGCGTGCTTACAGATATATCCGTTTCTCATGGGATGCCACGAAGTTCTATAATGCCCGCCTCAGGAATTGGCAAAGTGCGGATGCGCTTTCTTTGATAGACAAGACATATCAGGTGATGATAGAGAAGCAGAACAGCCGTCTTCAGCAGTATCTGCTGTTCATCACGGTGCTGCTTTTGATGCTGAGTCTTGCAATGGTTTATATATACTGTCAGATGAAGAAATTGTCTAAAGCAAGAAACAATCTGCAGGTTGTCAATTCAAAATTGAATGAACTGAATGGCGAATTGAAGCAGATGAATGATTGCTTGTCCGGTACGAATCTTCAGTTGTCTGAGGCGAATCAGATAAAAGAAGAATATATCGCCCGCTTCATCAAACTTTGTTCTACTTATATTAACAGGCTCGACACATACCGTCGGATGGTCAGCAAGAAAATAAGTAGCGGACATGCGGCGGAACTTCTGAAGGTTACACGTTCTCAAGATATAATAGATGAAGAATTGAAAGACTTGTACGAGAACTTTGACGCTGCTTTCCTTCATTTGTTCCCTGATTTCATTTCCAAGTTCAACGACTTGCTGCTTGATGACGGAAAGATATTCCCGAAGAAAGACGAGTTGCTCAATACTGAACTGAGGATTTTCGCGTTGATACGTCTCGGCATAGAAGACAGTTCGCAAATAGCCGAGTTCCTCCGGTATTCGGTGAATACAATTTATAATTATAGGGCGAAAGTGAAGAATAAAGCTCGTTGCGCAAGGGATAAATTCGAGCAGCATGTTAAGGAAATTCGTTGATGCGAGCCATAATCAATCCACTTTTTCTTTTATGTGATGTTATTGTAACATGCTGGTTGGCAGGATATAGTGCTTTTGCATATTCCACATTCGTATCCACACTTCGTTTTTTGAGTGGAGAAACTGTCTATTTTTGTAAGTGTTTCATGAAACTAAAAACCGGGTCTTGATACAAGACTTTGATATTAACTTTAAAAATAGATTATATGAAAAAGTACAAACGAAAATTCCTTTGTCTGAACCCGAAGATTTTTCTTGCCTTTCTGACAGCATTCCTTTCGTTGAATGTATTTGCTCAGCAAATAGTTGTAAAGGGGAATGTTGTAGATGTCAATGGCGAGCCTCTGATAGGAGTGAGTGTTCAGGAGGCAGGTACGGCCAATGGAACCATAACAGACTATGACGGCAATTTTTCTTTAGAAACAAGCCAAGGCGCAACTTTGGCGTTCTCTTATGTGGGCTATAAGTCGCAGAATGTGAAAGCGGCATCTGCGATGAATATAGTTCTTCAGGAAGACAGTGAGATGCTTGAAGAGGTAGTAGTGATAGGCTATGGCTCGGTGAGGCGCAAGGATGTTACGACGGCGGTTTCTACCGTGTCGACAAAAGACCTTGATATGCGTCCGATAGTCTCGGCCGGACAAGCTATTCAAGGCAAGGCGGCAGGCGTTTCCGTGATACAGCCCAACGGTGCTCCTGGAGGAGAAATATCCATACGTGTTCGCGGTACGACTTCCATGAACGGAAGCAATGATCCTTTGTATGTGGTGGATGGAGTGCCTGTGGACAATATAAAGTTCCTTTCTCCAAACGACATTTCAAGCATTCAGATTCTTAAAGACGCTTCTTCCGCCGCTATTTATGGTTCAAGGGCAGCAAACGGCGTGGTGCTTATTACGACAAAAGCCGGTTCCACCGGCAACGCGAAGATTTCGTTGAACGTTCAGTTCGGGTTGAGCAAGGTAGCCGATAAAATCGAGTCTTTGAATTCGGCGCAATACAAAGAGTTGCAGGACGAGATAGGCATCGTTTCATTGCCCGACGGCTTGCCTGACAGAACGGACTGGTTTGACGAGACCTATACTACCGGGAATACGCAGAATTATCAGATAGCGGTTTCGAACGGCAATGAGAAAATGAAATATTATTTGTCGGCCGGTTATCAGAATGAAAAAGGAATACTCGACATTTCGTATTACAAGCGATACAATTTCCGCGTGAACTTGGAGAGCCAGATTCGCAAGTGGCTGACCGTATCGGCCAATATTTCTTATTCAGACTATTCCAATAACGGCGGCGGAGCTATGGGAACAGGGTCTGACCGTGGAGGCGTGATTTTGGCGGTAGTGAATACTCCGACTTATGCTCCTGTGTGGGATTCATTGAATCCGGGCCAATACTACAATAACTTTTATGGAGTGGGAAACATCACGAGTCCGTTGGAGAACATGGCTCGCGCGAAGAATGACAAGAACAGAGAAAACAGGCTGTTGGCTTCGGGGAACGCATTGTTCACGATACTTCCGGAATTGACGTTCAAGACTTCTCTCACTCTTGACAGGCGCAATGCCGTGAACACGACTTTTCTGGACCCTGTTTCAACCACATGGGGCAGGAACCAGTATGGAGAAGGTTCCGACAACCGGAATATGAATACTGTATTGACGTTCGACAACGTGTTGACGTATAACAAGAGTTTTTTCCAAAAGCATAATGTGGAGGTGATGATCGGTTCCTCATGGACGGATTCTGACTATACAAACAGTTGGATTTACGGTTCACATTACCGCAATGACCAGATTCCCACTCTGAACGCTGCGAACAAAATTGCTTGGGACAATACAGGGACAGGAGGCTCGCAATGGGGCATAATGTCATATTTCGGCCGCGCTTCTTATAATTTTGACAGCAAGTATTTGTTGACCGTAAATGTGCGTGCGGACGGATCGTCAAAGCTGCATCCCAATCATCGATGGGGAGTCTTCCCGTCGTTTTCTGCCGCTTGGCGTGTGTCATCGGAGAAGTTTATGGAGAACGTGGACTGGATTGACGACTTGAAAATTCGCGGAGGATGGGGACAGACAGGAAACCAGTCCGGAATAGGCGATTACGCTTATCTGCAAAGATACAACATCAATCGGGTAGAATGGTTTAAAGTAGGCGACAGCGGCGACACTACGGATTATGCGAATGCTGTGCCTACAATAAGCCAAGCAAATTTGCGAACTTCTGATTTGACGTGGGAAACAACGTCGCAGACAAATGTGGGAATCGATTTGACGATTTTGAACGGACGGTTGACCTTGTCGGCGGATTATTATTTCAAAAAGACAAAGGACATGTTGATGAACGTGTCATTGCCGGCGGGGGCTGCCGCCGCCAACACGATAGTCCGCAATGAGGGCGAGATGGAGAACAAGGGATTTGAACTGTCTGTAAGCTCGAAGAACTTCAGAGGCGGAGCCTTTACATGGGATACTGACCTGAATATATCTTTGAACAGAAACAAACTGACCAAGCTGGAACTGCAGAAGGTGTATTATGACGCAAAGACGGCCGATGTGGTGAACGATTATGTGGTAAGGAATGAGCCGGGACGTCCGTTAGGAGGATTCTACGGATATATCAGTGACGGAGTAGACCCTGAGACCGGAGAACTTATGTATCGTGACTTGAACAAGGACGGGAAGATTTCATCTTCCGACTGGACGTATATAGGCGACCCCAATCCGAAGTTCACTTATGGAATGACGAATACCTTCACTTGGAAGGGGCTTAGCCTGAGCGTGTTGATTCAAGGTTCTTATGGAAATGACATTTATAATGCGTCGCGCATCGAAACGGAAGGAATGTACGACGGAAAGAACCAGTCGACCCGCGTACTTGACCGCTGGCGCATTCCGGGACAGATAACGGATGTTCCTAAAGCAGGCTTCAAGCTGCTCAACTCAACTTATTTTGTCGAGGACGGCAGTTACTTAAGGGTTAAAGACATTTCGTTGTCATACAACATAAATAGCAAGTTCTTCAAGAAACTTGGGATAACGCGGTTCCAACCCTACTTTACGGCTACCAATGTGCTTACATGGACGGGCTATTCGGGTATGGACCCGGAAGTGAACCAATGGGGGAACAGCGGAACAGTGCAAGGCATTGATTGGGGGACATATCCTCATTGCAGGTCGTATGTGTTTGGTATAAATGTGGAATTTTAATGGAATATAGTTTATGAAAGCTGATATAATATTTCTCGGATTGCAGCTGGGCCTACTGTTTGGCTTGAACTCTTGTTCTTTGGATTATGATCCGGTGGATACGTATTCCGATGTCACGGAAGGGGTGTCGGAGCAGGGGGATGATGTCGTGTTCAAAGATAAGGCTGCCGTTGAAAGCCATTTGCAGACTTTGTATGACCAGATGCGTGACAGGCAGGAGCATTGGTATGTGGATTTGCTGCTGATTGCGGAGTCTCATTCAGACAACGCGTATGCCGGAACGACCGGAGCGGAGACTGTTCCTTTTGAAAACAATTCTATAGACGGTTCGAACTCTGTTCTTGAGCGCGACTGGAACCGCTATATGGAGGATATAGCCAGGGCGAACAAACTGATCTGCAACATCGATTACGTGGACGACGGCTCTTTAACTTCAGACGACCGCGCTTCATATAAAGCGCAGGCGGAAATATTCCGTGCGATGGTCATGTTTGACATGGTTCGCATTTGGGGTGATATTCCGGTGATTACCACCGTGGCAGACGACATCACCTCTGAGAACATAGACGAGGTGTATTCGCAGTATTTCCCCTCCCAGAATACGGAATTGGAGGTCTATCGGCAGATTGAAAAGGATTTGCTGGATGCTGTGCTGTATGCGCCCGACAATGTTCCGGGCAACAAGACCTTGTTTACGAAGTCGGTGGCTCGGACACTGCTTGCCAAAATTTATGCGGAGAAGCCTTTGAGGGATTACGGGAAAGTCGTTCAATATTGCGATGAAGTCAAAGCCGACGGTTTCGAACTGGTGAAAGACTTCAGCGATTTGTTCGGGATGAACGAAGCCGTGACGGACGCGAAAATGCGCAATACCTCTGAGTCTATCCTTGAGGCGCAGTTCACTCCCGGTGCAGGAAACTGGTGTTCATGGATGTTCGGCCGCGATTTGGTGAACTGGGATACGAACTTCACGTGGGCAAAATGGGTCACACCTTCAAGAGACCTTATAAATGTGTTCAAGCAGGAGGGCGATGAAATACGCTTCAATGAGTCTGTCGTGTATTACGAGTGCAGTTGGAGCAATTATTATCCTTCCGACAATTATCCGTTTATGTATAAATGCCGTTCGGCCAACAGCAGCATCATCAAATACCGTTATGCAGACGTGCTTTTGCTGAAGGCTGAGGCTTTGATAATGCAGGAGACTCCCGACTTGGAGGGCGCCGCCGATATTATCGATGAAATCCGCGAACGTGCGGGGTTGGAGGAACTTCCGTATTCCGTTCGCTCCAGTCAGGAAGCGATGCTTGACGCATTGCTGAAAGAACGCCGTTTGGAACTGGCTTTTGAAGGGCAGCGCTGGTTTGACTTGGTACGGCTGGATAAGGTTGAAGAGGTCATGAATTCTGTGTGCAGCAGAGATTCCGGCCGGAAAGGTTTGCTTTATTCTTATGACAAGAATTCTTATCGCCTTCCTATTCCGCAATCGGTAATAGACGCGAATGACAACATCAAGCAAAATCAAGGTTATTAATTAAAAAACGAAATGAATTATGATTAGGTTAAAGAATATAATATTGGCATTGCTCGGCTTCTCTCCGGCAATGGCTGCTTGCAATGACAATGATGTGGTGACGAATGTGAATCCGGAAGTCAAAACCGGGGATGTCAGAATCTATGCGACCACTACCACTTTGACGCGCGACTTGACTGTGGATTATGTGGATTTCAGCGACAAGGACAATCTGGCTCCTACCGCCATCACGCTGAATCCGGCGGAAAAGTATCAGACTATGGATGGCTTCGGAGCTGCCGTAACGGGAGCCACATGCTACAATCTGTTGTTGATGGCTCCTGAGGACAGGAAGAAGTTTCTTATTGAGACTTTCTCGGACAAAGACGGGTTCGGATTCAGCTATATCCGTATATCCATAGGATGTTCGGACTTCTCTCTTGGGGAATACACATGCTGCGATGAAGCGGGAATAGAGAACTTCGCTTTGCAGAGCGATGAAACGAAATATGTGATTCCTGTGCTGAAAGAGATTCTCGAAATCAATCCTTCCATAAAGATAATCGGCACTCCGTGGACTTGCCCTCTTTGGATGAAAGTGGACAATCTTACGAATCTGAAACCTTATTCGTCATGGACGGGAGGGCACCTGAACCCGGCTTATTATCAGGACTATGCAACGTACTTCGTGAAATGGATTCAGGCGTTCCAGGCGGAAGGGATAAATATCTATGCCATTACTCCGCAGAACGAACCTCTGAATGCGGGCAATTCCGCGTCGCTCTATATGAGTTGGGAAGAGCAGCGCGATTTCGTGAAAACGGCATTGGGCCCCAAGTTCAAGCAGGAAGGCATTGCCGCCAAGATTTATGTGTACGACCATAATTATGATTATAGCGGCATCGAGGAAGAAAAAGAATATCCTTGCAAAATCTACGAAGATGCTGAGGCTTCCCAATACATCTCCGGAGCGGCTTTCCATGATTACGGGGGAACCAAAGACGAACTGCTGAATGTGCATTCCGCATATCCGGAAAAAGACCTGCTGTTCTCGGAAACGTCTATAGGGACATGGAACAGCGGGCGTGACCTTACCAAACGCTTGCTTGAGGACATGAAGACAATCGCCTTGGGGACGGTGAACAACTGGTGCAAGGGAGTGCTGGTGTGGAATCTTATGCTTGACAATGACCGTGGCCCCAACCGAGAGGGAGGATGCCAGACGTGTTACGGAGCGGTGGACATCAACAACAGCGATTATAAAACCATCATACGGAACTCGCACTATTATATTATCGCTCATTTGTCTTCAGTGGTTAAGCCGGATGCTACACGTATCGGGACTTCCGATTTGGGTGACAGCAATGTCATATATTCTGCTTTCGAGAACACTGACGGAACTTACGCTTTGGTGCTTATGAACAACAACGAATCTCCGAAAAGGATTACAATCAATGACGGGAAACGTCACTTTGCATACGATGTGCCTGGCAAGTCCGTCACGTCTTATCGTTGGGCCAAATCAGAATAACAATCTTAAAATCGCACAATAATGAGAAAGAGCATATATTATCTGGCAGGGATGCTGGCGGGGACGGCTTTAATGCTATCCTGTAACGAGGATGAGTTTTTGCCCGGCGAACCCGGCATCGGAATAGAATCAGAAAAACTGACTGCATTGTATGGGGACAGCCTCTTCTTTACGGTCAACGCTTCGGATGACGAAGTTCCGCTTTCCACGTTGAAAGTGCAGCTGTATTATGGCGAGGAACAAGTTTCTGAAACTGTTGTCCGCACCAAGAACAGCGGAGCGGACTATAGCGGGAAGATTTTCGTGCCTTACTATCCTGATATCATCGACGGAAGGGGAACGTTGAAGTTCATTCTTCAGAACATACATTTCACGACTACGGAGATGGAGCAGGAGGTGGTTTTGTCCCGTCCTGATTTTCCGTATCTGACCTTGGTTGACGAGTCGGACAATGAGTATCTGATGAAGAAGACGTCTTTGTACAATTATAGCGTTACCGGGAAATTCCCGTCCGACCTGAAAGCATATATAAAGTCTCCCAAGGTAGGCGATAACGGCAATGAACTGACATTCGGGCTGGACAACGACAATCGGATAAGGCAGGGAGAAGGGCTGAATCCGATAAGTTTTGAAGGCAATGATGCCGAGGCTTATGAGGTCACCTTTAACACCCTGACCTATGAAGTTGGTCCGCTTACGCAGATAACTTTTGACGGAGAGAAGATGAAAGCTGACGGGGCAGACGCGTATAGCGTTCAGAAAACATTGTCTCAAGGGTAGGATATTGTTGTGACCGGGCTTGATATGACCGGCTGGTGGCTGAATCCGGATTATTTTGCATTGGAGTCTGCCAATACGTTGCGTTTCCTTCCCGTGAGCGGAAGCTACAAGGTAGTGGCCCACATGTCTGGAAAGTATTTCAGCATTGTACGAATGAATGGAGAGAACGAAGCGACTTTGTCTGATGACGGTCATGGCGCATTGTGGCTGATGGGATGGGGAGTAGGCTCGCCTTCTCAGGACTATCAGTTCGGATGGAATACGGGACAGAATTACTGTATGCCTGAAGTGTCTTCCAAAGTATATAAGTTTACCGGAAAGGCCGGACCGGAGAAAGGTTCTTCTTTTGGCCAAAGGTTCCGTTATGACTATATAAGTTGCAAATTGTTCTTCCAGAACGGTTACGGAGGAGAGTTTGAAACCGTTACATTGGCCAATGACGGCACCGCTTCATTGGTGAAACTCACTGACAGTTACAATATTGAACTTGCAGACGGTGTGACGTTGGAGGAAGGCAAAGAATATGTGTTGACTGTTGACTTGACGGGAGGCATCAGTAATGCGATAGTTTCCTTTAAAGAGGCATCCGGCACAGAGGCTCCTGCCCCGGAGCTGGTTCAGACCTTCTATTTTGATTTCGGTCCTAACAATGTGGCGAATCGTGGCGATATTACTTCAAGTCCTGATGCGAACGGGAACTATTGGAACAACATAACCAGCAATTCCGGCAATTATGCCAGTGCCGGGACTCCTTACGGGGAATTGGTCAATTCATCTAATGTTGAAACGGAATATGTATTGACATTGGACAATCGTTTTTCCACGAACGGCAAGAGCAACGGTGGTGGCTTGTTGGAGCCTCAGGCTGATTTGCTGAATGATTTTGCAATTCCTACGGCTACTGAAGACTATTTCTTCATGGAGAAATCAGAGGACAACAGCAGCTTTACGATAAGCGGTTTGGATACAGGAAAGGCTTACAAGTTTTATGCTTTCGGAAGCCGTAATGCTACGCAAGTTCGCATTGCTGATTATATAATAACGGGAGCGAACACTTGCACGATGGAGCATCAGACTTCCGGAACCGATTTGGGCGGAAGCGGCATCAACCAGAATATCCGGAACGTCTGCGAATCCGAACTGATTTATCCGGACGGAGAAGGTAAAATCAAGTTTACCTTGCATAGAAACCAAGGTGATTATATCGCGCTAAACGCCTTGAAGATGGAAGAATATAGCAATTTATAATTAATCGGTTAAAATGAAATTTATGAGAAAGTATATATGTTTGGCAGCGTCCTTGTTCGGAGCCTTGTCGATAGCCTCTTGCAAGGACGATGAAGTGGCCCCCGAAATAAACGACAATCAAGAGATTGTTATTCCGGAGCCGGTCGCACCGGTGCTGGTTCAGACTCTCTATTTTGATTTCGGCCCTAATGATGTGGAGAATCGCGGCGATATAACGGCAAGCCCTGACGTGAACGGAAACTATTGGAACAACATCACCAATAATTCCGGCAATTATGCCAGTGCCGGGACTTCTTATGAAGGACTGGTCAATTCGGCCAACACCCAGACGGAATATGCATTGACCTTGGACACGCGTTTCTCTACGAACGGAAAGAGTGGAGGCGGCGGCTTGTTGGAGCCTCAGGCTGATTTGCTGAATGATTTTGCAATTCCTACGGATTTCTATATAGAGTCTAATGAAAACAACAGCAGCTTCACGATAAGCGGCTTGGATGTCAGCAAAGCCTATAAGTTTTATGCTTTTGGAAGCCGTGCAAATACGCAGACCCGCACTGCATATTATGTCATGTCCGGATTGAATGTGTTTACAGGCGAGCATCAGACTTCCGGAACCGATTTGGGCGGTGAAGGCGTCAACCAGAATATTCAGGATATATGCGAGTCTGACCTGATTTATCCGGACAATGAAGGGAACATCAAGTTTACGGTGTCAAGAAAAACGGGGAGCTATATAGCTCTGAATGCCTTGAAGATGGAGGAATATACCGACATGGAGCGTCCGTCGCAGTATTCTTCGCTTGCAATCAAAGGTGATGCTTTAGAAGAAAGCCGAATCGATATGCATTTGGTTTCCGTGGACGGAAGTTTGACAAACGTGTTCGAGGTGTACACTTCTTTGAAGCCCGGCGAGTTTTCCTTTGAGGGAACGACTGCCGATGGAAAAACTGTCAATATTGGCAGGGGATACAAGGATGGGGTTGTGGCCGACAACAATTATGGTATCGAATCGTCTGTTACGGGGACGGTAAGAATCACGGTGGACTTGTCCGGGAAAACCTATGAGATTCTGCCGGTTGAGGAATGGACGCTTGTCGGGAGCGTGACTCCAAACGGATGGACTGTCGATCAGGGAGTGCCCCTGGCATATCAAGGAAATGGCGTTTGGGGAGGAAGAGTGAAGCTGACAGGCATATCAGGTGTGAACGACCGTGAACGTTTCAACTTCGTGATGAACAGCAGTTGGGATTACGCCATGAAGCGTGTGGTAGGAACCGTAGACCAGGTAGGCATGGCTTCTCAAGGCTTTGATGTGGAAGACATCAACCTTAATCATGGCACATACAACATCACGTTGGATTTGAGGAATTACGTGTACCGTATAGATTGCGGCGAGGAAGGCATTGACCCTTATAAGATATCGGTAATGGGCTCGTCGGTAGCGAACGGACAAGGGGCAACGGACAATCACGGCTATGCCTATATGTTCGGAGAGTTGCTTGACGAGAGGTTCAGAACTCAGGAAAGCAGATTGCCTTGGTACACTTCCGGCATTGCCGTAAACGGGAACAACACGCTGAATCTGCTGGCGCGCTATAACGATTTGATTCACGAATACGGAGCCTATGTGATGTTCGGCCTTTCATTGGGGAACGAAGGCATTCATGAGGCGGCAGACAAAGAGGCCGTATTCAACCAGTTCAGAGACAATATGCTTTTGCTGATATCCAAGGCGCGTGAAGACGGCAAGTATCCTGTCATTACGAACAATTACACAAGAGGCGATTTTACGGAAGACGATTATGAATATGTCAAAAGGATGAATATGCTGATTCACGAATGGGATTTGCCTTCAGTCAATCTGCTTGGAGCGATAGACAACGGTTCCGGCAAATGGGCGGACGGATATCAGAACGGGACGGACGTTTACCATCCGAATACCGACGGTCATCGGGAGTTCATGTACGCCATCGTTCCTTCTTTGTTCGATGCGATAGATGCGGGAAAGACATTGCCTGTGCGCAAGTCTGGGACTTCCTGCCGGTTGTCTGACAAGGTGGTAGAGTTTGTTCCGGAAGGGACGGTACATTCGTTTACATTGTCGTTGAAAGTTAAGGGCGTATCCGGGGGAGCTACGATTGCTTCGTTCGCCAGCGGCAATGGGCAGAAGGGCACAGTTGCAATATCGGACGAGGGGAAAGTGTCATACCGGTCTCCGGTGGGCAGTACAATAGAGGCGGAAGGCGGAATCCTTGATGGCGAATGGCATGTAGTGACCTTGACCCACTATTACGCGCAGGGACGCACGTTGCTGTATGTCGATGAGGCCGTTGCCGATATGGAACTTTCGGAGAAACTGACTCCGGGCGCCTTTGTCATCGGTGACGAGAGCAAGGCGGAAAGTCTGGAGTACGGCGAATTGTTCTTCTATCGTTCCGGCATGAACGAGATGGAGATAAAAGGTCTTTGCGACGGTAAAATGCTGAAGTCCAGCCTGGAGATATATTCTCCTTTGGACGGTTCTTCGTCAGTGGAGAACATGGCCCAAAGCATGAATGTCTTGTCGCTTAGAGCAGATTGAATTAAAGCAAGTGCTTAATTGTAATTGAACGGATATGAACGTAAGGAATATATTGATTGGCGGCTGTGCGCTTTTCGCTTTTCAGCTTTATGCACAGCAGCCTGTATATATGGACAAAAACAAGAGCTTGGATGAAAGAGTGGAAGATGCATTGGGACGGATGACTTTAGAAGAAAAAATCGCCGTCATCCATGCGCAGTCCAAATTCAGTTCTCCGGGAGTTCCCCGTTTGGGCATACCCGGACTGTGGACAACGGACGGCCCTCATGGGATACGCCCTGAGGTGTTGTGGGACGAATGGGATCAGGCGGGGTGGACAAACGACTCGTGCTTCGCTTTCCCGGCATTGACCTGTCTTGCCGCTACATGGAATACGGACTTGTCGTATCTGTATGGCAAAAGTATCGGCGAGGAAGCGCGTTATCGCAATAAGGACGTGCTGTTGGGACCCGGCGTAAACATCTGCCGCACTCCGCTGAACGGGAGGAACTTCGAGTACATGGGTGAAGACCCTTATTTGTCGGCAAAGATGGTGGTTCCTTATGTGCAAGGTGTACAGAAGAACGGGGTAGCCGTTTGCGTCAAGCATTATGCCGTCAACAACAATGAATTCAAACGCCATACCACCAATGCGATTTTGAGCGACAGGGCTTTGTATGAGATTTATCTTCCGGCTTTCAAGGCCGCCGTGCAGGAAGGCGGAGCATGGACAATAATGGGAGGATATAATCTTTATGATGGAGAGCATTGTTGCCATAACAAACGTCTGCTTGTAGACATCCTTCGGGGTGAATGGGGGTTTGACGGTGCAGTCGTTTCGGATTGGGGCGGCACGCATGACACCGGTCAGGCAATCAGAAACGGGCTGGACTTGGAGTTCGGTTCATGGACTAACGGCTTGTCTTCGGGCACGTCGAATGCTTATGACAATTATTTCATGGCCTATCCTTATCTGAAGATGATACGCGAAGGGAAGGTCGGTACGGAAGAATTGGATCAGAAAGTGAGAAATGTGCTGCGGCTCATATTCCGTACTTCAATGAACGCCGACAAACCGTTTGGGGCGATGAACTCGGCCGAGCATGTCAGCACCGGTCGCATGATAGGGGAGGAGGGCATTGTGTTGCTGAAAAACCAGGACGGCATTCTTCCTATTGATGCAGACAAAGCGAAACGCATCTTGGTGGTCGGCGAGAACGCTGTAAAGATGATGACGGTCGGAGGCGGAAGTTCTTCGTTGAAAGTGAAGTATGAGATGTCTCCGTTGGACGGTTTGAGGAAACGTTTTGGCGGCAAGGTGCAGATAGATTATGCTCGCGGTTACGTGGGCGACACCTCCGGGGAATACAACGGAGTGGTCAGCGGCCAGAATCTGGAAGATTCCCGCTCGGAAGAAGAATTAATCGCCGAGGCGTTAGATATGGCAGACGGTGCGGATTATGTGATATTCGTCGGCGGGCTTAACAAAAGTGCGGGCCAAGATTGTGAGGATTCTGACAGAAGCGGCTTGCAGCTCCCGTATTCGCAGGACAAGGTTATAACGGAGTTGGCGAAAGTCAACAAGAAACTTGTTGTGGTAAACATATCCGGCAATGCTGTGGCTATGCCTTGGATTGACAAGGTGCCTGCCGTGTTGCAGGGATGGTATCTCGGTTCGGAGGCAGGAAACGCTTTGGCCTCTGTGCTGGCGGGCGATGCCAATCCGTCGGGGAAGCTGCCTTTCACTTTCCCGGTTGCGCTTGAAGATGTCGGAGCGCACAAGGTTGGAGAATATTGGGGGAATGTGCCCGGATATGAAAGCCGGAACGATACGATAGACACCGCCTATAAGGACGATATATTTGTCGGATACCGATGGACGGACAAGGAGAAAATAAAGCCGTTGTTCCCGTTCGGTCATGGTTTGAGCTATACGTCGTTTTCTTATGGAGGGGTGTCGACCGACAGAAAGACGATGGCTCCGTCGGATACGTTGGCCGTATCTGTCAAAGTGAAGAACATCGGCACGCGCGCCGGAAAGGAAGCGGTGCAGCTTTATGTCAGAGACAAGAAAGCGTCGCTGCCAAGACCCGTCAAAGAACTGAAAGGTTTCAAGAAGGTGCATCTTCTTCCGGGGGAGGAAAAGACGGTAAGTTTCCGGATAGACAAGTCGGCGTTGAGCTTTTTCGATGGCGAGAAGCACGAATGGGTGCTTGAACCGGGAGCGTTTGAAGCCCTTGTGGGAAGTTCCTCCGGGGATATTCGCGGGAAAGTCACGTTTGAAGTGGAATGACTTTTGAAGTTTGTTGAAACATAAAAGAATATTTTGTTTCGGCAATATGGTCAGGAAGGCATCATGCCTTCCTGATTTTTTTTCGCAAGTTCCGGCATTCCTTCGGTTGCATTCATAATTTTCTTGAATCATCGAGAGCAAAATTTTTGATATTGGGCAATAATCGTTACTTTTGCCGGAAAAATATATAATAAAGGTATTCATTCCAAGATGATTTCATTCAAAGATTTCTTTTCATTCAAGAAGAACCGTTTCTTCTGGCTGAATCTGGCCGGAATGATTATAGCGGTTGTAGCGGTTTGCTGGGGTGCGTTGCTTTGGCTTGACAGCTATACCCGTCACGGAGAATCGTATATCGTCCCCAATGTGAAGGAAAAGACGCTTGCACAAGCAAGTCACGCATTGGAACAACAGAAGTTGAAGTGTATCGTAACCGATTCCAGTTACATAAAGGGCTCTCCCGCAGGAATTGTGCTCGACCAGAAACCGTCGGGAGGTTCGCGGGTAAAAGAAGGGAGAACCGTCTATCTTACCGTTACCACTACCAGCGTTCCTCTCGTAGCGTTGCCTGATTTGATTGACAACAGTTCGCTCCGTCAGGCGGAAGCCAAGCTGAAAGCGATGGGATTCAAGGTGACTGAACCGGAATATGTGTCGGGCGAACAGGATTGGGTGTATGGCATCAAATATCGGGGAAGGAGCCTGTCCACGGGAGATAAGGTTCCGAATGAAGCATTGCTGACGCTTTGCGTGGGCAGTACGGCTTTGCGGGAAACAATGGCGGCAGATTCTGCCCGAATCAATCTGCCCTCGGATACCGCCGGGGAAGGAGAGGTGCAGGTCGATGATTCCTGGTTCTAACTCATGTTTGCAGAAATGACGGAAGACTATATCGATAATGAGCTGGACGAGTCGCTGGAGGACATCGAGCCGATAGAAAGCGGGACGGAACTCTACGAACATTTCCGGGTAGTGGTGGACAAAGGGCAGACGCCTGTGCGGATTGACAAATATCTGTTTGAACGCATCGTGAACGCATCGCGCAACCGCATCCAGACAGCCGCCGACGCGGGGTTTGTCATGGCCAACGGCAAACCGGTGAAAAGCAGCTATAAAGTGAAGCCGCTCGATGTGCTCACGGTGATGATGGACCGTCCCCGATACGACAATGACATCATTCCGGAATACATCCCGCTGGACATCGTGTACGAGGATGAAGACCTGATGGTGATAAACAAGCCCGCAGGACTGGTGGTGCATCCCGGATGCGGGAACTACCACGGCACGCTGGTGAACGCTATCGCATGGCATCTCCGCGATGTGCCCACCTACAATCCGAATGACCCTCAGGTGGGACTGGTGCACCGCATCGACAAAGACACGTCCGGACTTCTGGTGGTGGCGAAGACACCGGATGCAAAGACACACCTCGGACTCCAGTTCTACAACAAGACCACCAAGCGTGAATACAACGCACTGGTATGGGGCATCATAGATGAAGATGAAGGTACTGTCACCGGCAACATCGGACGTAACCCGAAAGACCGGATGCAGATGGCGGTAATGAGCGACCCGACACAGGGGAAACATGCCGTCACGCATTATAAAGTGCTGGAACGTCTGGGATACGTCACACTGGTGAAGTGTGTGCTTGAGACCGGACGGACCCACCAGATCCGTGTCCACATGAAACATATCGGCCACGTGCTGTTCAACGACGAACGGTATGGCGGACACGAAATATTGAAAGGAACGCATTTCAGCAAATACAAACAATTCGTAAACAACTGTTTTGAAATCTGTCCGCGGCAGGCCCTTCATGCCAGGACACTGGGCTTCGTGCATCCCCGCACGGGAGAGGAAATGTTCTTCACGTCCGAACTGCCCGATGACATGACCCGCCTTCTGGAACGATGGAGAAACTATATCAGCAACAGAGAAGAATTATGAAACGTATCATCGCTATCGTAGCAGGAGGAGACTCGTCTGAACACGGAGTCTCCATGAAAAGCGCGGAAGGCATCTATTCATTCATAGACAAGGAAAAATACACGCTTTACATCATCGAACTGACCAGACAGACTTGGGAAGCCATCCTCCCGGACGGGTCGCGTGCCGGAGTGGACAAGAACGACTTCAGTTTCATGGACAACGGGCAGAAAGTCATCCCCGACTTCGCCTATATCACCATCCACGGCACACCGGGCGAGAACGGAATCCTGCAGGGCTATTTCGAGCTTATAGGTATCCCCTACTCCACTTGCGACGTGCTGGTATCCGCACTCACGTTCAGCAAGTTCACGCTCAACCAGTATCTCAAGGGATTCGGGGTGAGAATAGCGGAATCCATGCTCGTCCACAAGTGTCAAGGTATCAGTGACGAGGATGTGATGGAGAAAATCGGGCTTCCGTGCTTCATCAAGCCGAATGCCAGCGGCTCCAGTTTCGGAGTGACGAAGGTGAAGTCAAAAGAGCAGATTCAGCCGGCACTCGAAGCGGCGTTCAAGGAATCGGATGATGTGATGATTGAAGCCTTCATGGACGGCATTGAACTGGCTAACGGATGCTACAAGACCAAAGGCAAATCAGTGGTGCTTCCCATCACGGAGGTGGTCAGCAAAAACGAATTTTTCGACTACAACGCCAAATACAACGGTCAGGTGACGGAAATCACCCCCGCCCGCCTCAGTCCTGAACTGACAGACCGGGTGCAGAGGCTCACTTCGGCTGTCTACGACATTCTGGGGTGCAAGGGCATCGTCCGCATCGACTATATCATTACGGAAGGAGAAAAAATCAACATGCTCGAAATCAACACCACTCCGGGAATGACAGCCACCAGCTTCATTCCCCAGCAGGTACGTGCCGCCGGACTTGACATAAAAGATGTTATGACAGACATAATTGAAGACCATTTCAATTAAATTCATTATCTTTGGACGAAAACATTAAGAAAGCCATGAACATACCTGCCGAATTTGACGAAATCCGTCCGTATTCACCGGAAGAGCTTCCGCAAGTGTTTGAAGAATTGCTTTCCGACCCGATGTTCCAATCGGTCGCCAAGTCCGTCATGCCCGACATGAGCTTGGAAAAGCTGCACTATATGTTGGCGCAATGCAAGACTAATTTGGATGTGCAGAAGAACATTTTCTATCCATTGCTGATGGATATTATCGATCGGCACAGCGATGGTTTTGATTTGGATGCGTCTGCGCTGCCGGACAAGACTGTCAACTATACGTTTGTTTCTAATCACCGTGACATTGTGCTTGACCCCGGATTCCTTTCCGTAGGGCTTTTGCAGAACGGTTTCCCTACAACTGTGGAAATCGCTATCGGCGACAACCTGCTCATTTATCCGTGGATAAAGAAGTTAGTGCGCGTCAACAAGTCATTCATCGTGCAGCGTGCGTTGAGCATGCGCCAGATGCTTGAATCGTCAGCCCGCATGTCGCGGTATATTCATTTCGCCGTTACGCAGAAGCATGAAAACGTCTGGATTGCACAGCGTGAGGGAAGGGCCAAAGATTCGAACGATTATACACAGGAAAGCGTATTGAAGATGTTGGCTATGGGCGGAAAAGGCGATATTGTCGACAGCCTGAAAGAATTGAACATTGTTCCTATGTCAATTTCGTATGAGTACGATCCGTGCGACTTCCTCAAGGCGGAGGAAATGCAGTTGAAGCGTGACATCGAAGGCTTCAAGAAGAGCCAGGAGGATGACCTGAACAATATGAATACCGGCATATTCGGCTATAAGGGGCGGGTGCATTTTCATGCCGCTTCCTGCATCAATGAGAAACTGGACGCTCTGAAAGGATTGCCTAAGGCGGAGATATTTAGAAAGACAGCAGAACTGATTGACCGGGAGATTCACCGCAATTATCGGCTTTATCCGGGAAACTATGTGGCTTGCGACCTGTTGGAAGGAGGAAACCGTTTCGCCGGCAAATATACGCCGGAGGACAAGGAGAAGTTTGAAGCCTATCTTCGGAAAAAGCTGGGTATGATTGCTTTGGAGAACAAGGATGAGGCTTTCTTGCGCGAGCGTATTCTTTATATGTATGCCAACCCTGCGTTCAACCATCAGAAAGCCATTGTTGCATGAAGCGTTTGCGGGTGTGGGCAAGCGTATGGCTGATTTGCCTTTTTGCGTTGGCGGCTTGCAAGGAAGATGACGGTTATGTGTATCCGAGTGTTTTGACGGAGTTTATCGATGCGCGTACCGATTATTCGGGTACGCTTTTCCAATTGATTTCTGATGACGGAACGATTCTGTCCATCCGGCAACGCAGCGGTTTGGACGGACTGGTGAAAGATACGGTCTATCGCACTGTGTCTGTTTACGAGCGGGAGGGAGACGGAGAGGTGTACCTTTATTCCGCTCAGTTGGTGCTTTCGATGTTTCCGGTAACCGAAGATTATTTTAAGGATGACATAAAGACAGACCCTGTCGGCATCCGCAGCATTTGGCAGTCGGGGAACTATTTGAATATGATTCTGACTCCGTTGGTGAAAGACCAGAACCATGCTTATCATTTTGTCGATTACGGCATTGTGGAAAATGACGGAACAAAGGCGCTTCGTCTCGGACTGTATCACGACAGGAACAAAGACGAAGAAGCCTTTACACGTGAGGTGTATTTGTCGGTTCCTTTATGGGCTTACAGCGACGAACTGGACGCGAAAGACAGTGTCTTTTTCCAAATCAATACATACGGGCAAGGGATGACCGTTTACAAATTTTCCTATCCTGAAATCAAACCTTACCAATAATCATGAAGTTTCTTTACTTGATACTGGCCGTATGCGGCTTTGCGTTTGCAGCATCGGCATGTGCCGGGCGTTCGGGAGATACGTTCAAAAATCTTTCTGCCGACGAGTTTGAACGTTTGATAGAAGATGATGAGGTGCAATGCGTGGATGTGCGCACCGTTGCCGAATACAGCGAAGGGCACATTCGCGGAAGTTACAACATCAACGCGCTCGACAAAAAGTTTGCGGATGCAGCGGAAGAAATGCTCGACAAGAGCCGCCCCGTAGCCGTATATTGCAAGAGCGGCCGCCGGAGCCGGAATGCTGCGCATTTGCTGGTCGGAAAGGGATTCACTGTCTTTAATCTCGACAAAGGGTTTGAAGAATGGAGCAAAGCGGGAAAGGAAATCGAAAAGTAACTTCTGGCGGCTATCCTCTGCCGAACTTTTCCCGATATTCCACGGCCGTGATTCCCGTATGTTTTTTGAATACCTTCGAGAAATACGACGTGTCGTCGAAGTTCAGGCGATAAGCTATTTCCTTTATATCTGAGTGTGTGGCCGACAGCAAATCTTTCGCCTGTTGGATTTTAAGTTCCTGAATGTAGCGGGCGGGAGACAGGCTGGTATATTCTTTAAACACTTTGCGGAACCATGAATAGCTCATGTTGACGGCGGCAGCCACGTCTTCCGGAGAGATGCCTTCCAACAGGCGTTCGCGGATAATCACTTTCGCCTTGTCTATCTGCTCGGCCGATTTGTCGTCGAACTGGCAGTTTTGCGAGTAATACATCGTCATTCCCAGAATCAGGTTCGCTATCCCGGCAAGATACTGTTGGCAGGCCGCCTTCTCTTCCATCGCAACCCGGATGGCCTGCTCGTAGAGTTTGACGATGCTGTCTTGCACTCCTATTCGGTAGACAATCCGGTCTTTGGCGAAAAAGCCGTTGTGGAAGCGGCTGTCTATGTTGATGCCTTCAAACCCGATCCAATATTCCTGCCAGCCGGTTTTCTTCTCCGGAAAATAGCTGTGCCACTTGTGCGGCTGCAGTATCAGCATGTCGCCTTCGCGGATTTCCGTGAGCGTTTCGCGGGAAGTGTAGAGGGTTCCCTTTCCGCGAGTGATGTAGAGCAGCTGGTAGCTGTCGAGGCAGCGTCCGTTGGACGGAGTGAAATAAAAGCTGTCAGGGTGTCCGCTGCGGGGCGGGTAGATGCGGTAGCCGGGAGGCACGGATTCGGAGCCTACCGTGTTGACGGTGATTCCCCAGTCGACGTCGCGCGGGCTTCTCACTAAATATTTGTAGTTGTGCGGAGACGTGTCGTTCATAAGCGTTTCAATCTTGCTGTTTTACAAAGATAGCTTTTATTTGCGAACGCGATATTCGCGGCGCGGTTTATTTGAAGCGCCCCGGCGTTTTCATCGGAATGCCTGCACGTTTCGAACCGGACTTCTTGACTTTGTCCGGATGCAGGAAAAGTCAAGAAGTCCAAACGTAAGGTCATTTATTCCAAGCGTAAATGCCCTTTTCCGACTACATTTGCGCCAACATTAACCAATACGATTATAGCATGAACACCTACCGTTTTATCGCCTTCGATTTGGGCGCGACAAGCGGACGCACCATCCTGGGAACGCTGTCGGACAACCGGCTGACACTGGAGGAAGTGACCCGCTTCCCGAACCAGATGTTACAGCTCAACGGACATTATTACTGGAACATCTTTTCGCTGTATGAGAACCTGAAGAAAGGACTCGCGGCTGTGGCGCAGAAAAAGATACCCGTCACCTCAGCGGGCATCGACACGTGGGGAGTGGACTTTGCGTTCGTTGCCCCCGACGGTTCCGTCATGGGCCTGCCGTTCGCCTACAGAGACCCCCAGACCATCGGGAAAAAGGAAGAATTTTTCGAAAAAGTGATGCCTGCCGCCGAACTTTACAGCAAGACCGGCATCCAGCATCTGGACTTCAACAGCGTATTCCAACTGTACACACTGAAACAACAGCACAATTTTGCGCTGGAACATGCGGAAAACCTGCTTTTCATCTCGGATGCCCTGTCGTATATGCTGACAGGAAACAAGGTGACCGAATATACAATCGCCTCCACATCACAGCTGCTGAACCCCGTGACACGCAACCTCGACGAAGACCTTCTGAACGCGGTAGGGGTGAAAAAGTCACTGTTCTGCAAAATGGTGGAGCCGGGGGAAACCATCGGTATGCTGGCAAAAGACATCTGTGAGGAACTGCAGACTGAACAGATTCCGATAATCGCCGTGGCCGGACACGACACGGCATCGGCCGTAGCCGCTATTCCGGCAAGCGACAAGAACTTTGCCTACCTGAGCTCCGGCACCTGGTCGCTGATGGGCATCGAAACGGACGGACCGGTAGTGAACGAACAGACCTCTATTTTCAATATCACGAACGAAGGAGGAGTGGACGGCACCATCCGTCTGCTGAAAAACATTACCGGAATGTGGATTGTGGAGCAGTGCCTGAAGAAATGGCACAAGGAAGGCACCGACTATACCTACCCGCAGATGGTGGAACTGGCCAAGGAAGCCGAACCGTTCGTCTGCTTCATCAACCCCGACGACCCCGTTTTCTCCAATCCGCACGACATGCCGAAAGCTATCTGCGAATATTGCGGACGCACCGGACAGAAATGTCCGCAAACGCACGGAGAGTTCATCCGCGTCATATTCGAAAGCCTGGCACTGAGATACCGCGAAGTGCTGGACGTATTCCGCGGACTCTCGGCAAACCCGATTGAAAAGCTCCACATCATCGGCGGAGGTTCACGTAACGGACTGCTGAACCAGTTCACGTCGAACGCAATCGGCCTGCCCGTTCTGGCCGGTCCGAGCGAAGCCTCTTCCATCGGAAACATCATGCTGCAGGCAAAGGCTGCCGGAGTGGTCTCATCTCTGCAGGAAATGCGCGACGTCATCTCCGCCAACGTACAGCCGGAACGTTTCATGCCGGAAGAACAGGAAATATGGAACAATGCTTACAAGAACTATCTATTAACCGTTAAAAAATAAAAGATCATGAAAGAACAGACCATCTTGAACGCTTACGAAATCGCGAAAGAACGTTATGCCGCACTGGGCATTGACACAGACAAAGTGCTGGAGACCATGCAGAATTTCCATCTGTCACTGCACTGCTGGCAGGCAGATGACGTAATGGGCTTTGAGGTACAGGCAGGGGAACTGACCGGCGGCATCCAGACTACAGGAAATTATCCGGGAAAAGCGCGCAACATCGACGAACTGCGTCAGGACATTCTGAAAGCTGCATCCTATATTCCGGGTACCCACCGTCTGAACCTGCATGAAATCTACGGTGACTTCAAAGGCGAAGTGGTGGACCGCGACCAGGTAGAGCCCAAACACTTCCAGAGCTGGATTGAATGGGGAAAGGAACATAACATGAAACTGGATTTCAACTCCACTTCATTCTCCCATCCGAAGAGCGGAAGCCTCACACTGTCGAACCCGGACGAAAGCATCCGTCAGTTCTGGATAGAACACACCAAACGCTGCCGTGCGGTTGCCGACGCAATGGGTGAGGCTCAGGGTGACCCGTGTATCATGAACCTATGGGTACACGACGGAAGCAAGGACATCACCGTAAACCGCATGAAATACCGCGAACTGCTGAAGGATTCGCTCGACCAGATCTTCGCTACAGACTACAAGCACATGAAAGACTGCATCGAATCGAAGGTGTTCGGTATCGGCCTTGAAAGCTATACGGTAGGCTCGAACGACTTCTATATCGGTTATGGCGCATCGCACAACAAGATGATTACGCTGGATACCGGACACTTCCACCCGACAGAAAGCGTAGCCGACAAAGTTTCTTCACTGCTGCTCTACGTGCCTGAACTGATGCTGCACGTAAGCCGTCCGATACGCTGGGATTCAGACCATGTGACCATCATGGACGACCCGACACTGGAACTCTTCCAGGAAATCGTGCGCTGCAACGCGCTCGACCGCGTTCACTACGGCCTCGACTACTTCGACGCTTCCATCAACCGCATCGGCGCATACGTAATCGGTAGCCGCGCCGCACAGAAGTGTATGATGCGTGCGCTGCTTGAACCGCTGGCCGTTCTCCGTCAGTATGAAGCGAACGGACAGGGATTCGAACGCCTGGCTCTGCTGGAAGAAAGCAAGTCGATGCCGTGGACGGCGGTATGGGACATGTTCTGCCTCAAGAACAATGTGCCCGTAGGCGAAACCTACATCGCCGAAGTGGAGAAGTATGAAGCGGACGTAACCTCAAAACGCAACTGACATGGATATCGTTATCGGACTGCTGATTATTGCGATAGGTGCATTCTGCCAGTCAAGTTGCTATGTGCCTATCAACAAAATCAAAAGCTGGAGCTGGGAATCCTACTGGATGGTGCAGGGAGTGTTCGCCTGGCTGATTCTTCCCTTTTTGGGGGCATGGCTGGCCGTTCCGTCCGGGCGCAGTCTTTTTGACCTGTTCGCGAATGCGAACGGGCTGGACGTGTGCATGACTGTTTTTTTCGGCGTGCTGTGGGGAGTGGGCGGTCTGACCTTCGGACTTTCCATGCGCTATCTGGGAGTGGCGTTGGGCCAGAGCATTTCGTTGGGCACGTGTGCCGGATTGGGGACGGTGCTTGCTCCGGTGATTCTCCATGTCTTTTATCCTGAGGCGCACCACATAGAGAAGCTGACCGCCTCCGTCATCATCGGGGTTGCGGTTACGCTTGTGGGGATAGGCATCATCGGCGCGGCCGGAAGCATGAAGGCGAAAGGCGTGAGCGACGAGGAAAAGAAGGCGGCGGTGAAAGACTTCAACTTCCCCAAGGGGATAGCGATAGCCTTGCTTGCCGGCTTGATGAGCGGATGCTTCAATGTGGGGCTGGAGTTCGGTTCGTCCGTCCATTTTGAAGAGTCGCCCGATATGTTCAAGACACTGCCCGCCACGTTTCTGGTGACCCTCGGCGGATTCGTGACCAATGCCGTTTATTGCTTCTGGCAGAATGGGAAGAACCGCACGTGGAGCGATTACCGGAAAAGGGGCGTGTGGGGCAACAATGCGGTGTTCTGTCTGCTTGCAGGAGCCTTGTGGTACAGCCAGTTCTTCGGGCTGGCCCTTGGGAAGGGATTCCTTGCAGAGTCGCCCGTGTTGCTGACGTTCGCTTTCTGCATTCTGATGGCGCTCAACGTCGTGTTCTCGAACGTATGGGGCATTATTCTGAAAGAATGGAAGGGCTGTTCGCCGAAAACCATCGGAGTGCTTGCCGTTGGTCTGGCGGTGCTGATTGTGTCCTCGTTCCTTCCCCAGCTGCTGGAATAAGCCTCCCGCATCTGCTGCGGCACGAAGCGCCCGCGTTTCTGCAAAACGCCTGCCCGTTTTAGCCGGAACGCCCCGGCCTTTCATCCGAAAGGCGCCCGCGTTTCCGAAGGAGCGGGAGGACATCCGAATGCAGAACATTGACAAACGATTATTTACACCTGAAATATTATTGATATTATTGCTGAAATTATGAAATCAATTCTCGAAGGGCGTCCGGAACTCGCCCGCGAAGTAAACAAAGTGGCGGAAGTGGCCGGATATTTATGGCAAAAAGGCTGGGCTGAACGTAACGGCGGCAACATTACCGTCAACGTGACTGAATTTGTCGACGATGAAATACGGCAGATGCCGGCTATCAGCGAACCGAAACAGATAGGTGTCACGCTGCCTCATCTGAAAGGATGCTATTTCTTCTGCAAGGGCACCCAGAAACGTATGCGCGATCTGGCACGCCGGCCGATGGAGAACGGCTCCGTCATTCGCATCTGCGATGACCGCGCCAGCTATGTGATTATAGCCGACCAGCCGGTTGTCCCGACTTCGGAGGTAGCTTCACATCTGACGGTACACAACACGCTCATCGCCGAAGGAGGCTGCAAGAAAGCGACGGTGCATACCCATCCCATCGAACTGGTGGCGATGAGCCATACAAAGAAATTCTTGGAGAAGGACGTGCTGACCAATCTGCTGTGGAGCATGATTCCTGAAACGAAGGCTTTCTGTCCGCGCGGACTCGGCATCGTTCCTTACAAGATGCCAAGCTCAGTGGAACTGGCGGACGCGACACTGGAGGATCTGAAGGACTATGATGTGGTGATGTGGGAAAAACATGGCGTATTTGCCGTAGGGCTGGACGTAATGGACGCATTCGACCAGATTGACGTGCTGACAAAATCCGCACAGATATACATCAACGCCCGCTGCATGGGATTTGAACCGGACGGCATGAGCGCCGCCCAGATGAAAGAACTGACAGAAGTGTTCCATCTGCCGAAATAAAGGCGCATGTCCTTTCAGAAAAAGTACGGGACGCGAAGGAGATGCAAGGCGGCTCTTTCGTGCCCGTGCTTTTCTTGTGTCAATACATTCCCAGCAGATGCAGGATGGTCGGGGTGAGCAGGGCGGTCAGGATGCCGTTCAGCGTGAGTCCGAGGCTTGCGTATGCCCCGTACTTGCCGCTCACTTCCATTGCGCGCGAGGTGCCCACCGCATGGGAAGCCGTCCCCATCGACAAGCCCTGCGCAATCGGGCTTCCCACGTGTCCCACCTGAAGCACCTTGAAGCCGCAGATGGCGCCGAAAAGTCCTACCACAATCACCACGGCGGCGGTCAGAGAGGGAATGCCGCCCACCGCCCCGGACACTTCCATCGCAATAGGGGTGGTTACCGACTTCGGGGCGAGCGACATCACCACTTCGGGCGACGCGCCCATCAGTTTCGCGATGACGGTTACGGACACTAATCCCACGATGCACCCCGCCAGCTGTGAGATGACAATAGGCATGAGTTGCTTCTTTATCATCTTCAGTTGCAGGTAAAGAGGCACTCCGAGAGCTACCACGGCAGGCTTCAGCCAGAATTCTACCAACGAGCCGGCCTCTGAATATTTCTCGTAGGAGACTCCCGTACACTTCAGGAAACAAATCAACAGGGCGATAGCCACCAAGATAGGGTTCAGCAACACCCATCCGGTTCTTTTCTGCAACGCTTTCGACAGGAAGAAGAAACCGAACGTAACGGCCAGCAGGAAGAACTTATTTTCTAAAAAATCCATGTCTGCGAACGATTTGATGAACCCAACCCGTAACGACCAGCACAAGCACCGTGCTTGCAATCGTAGCGATGACTATCGGCCAGAACTGGGCGGCGATGATGTCGAAATAAAGCATCAGGGCCACGCCCGAAGGCACGAAGAAGAATCCCAGATTGGCTACCAGAAAGTTGGTCAGCCCTTGCACCCATTCTAACTTGATCCAGCCCAGCTGGAGGAACAGTGTCAGCAGGAGCATCCCGACAATGCTTGAAGGCAGCTTTACGCCTGTCAGGTAAACAATCAATTCACCCAAGGCCAAACATCCGAAAAGGATGGAACATTGACGAACCATAACACCTAAATTTTATGTTGAAAACCGGCGCAAAGTTATACATTCGCTGAAAAAGTGGGGAAACCCGGCGGCTTTTTTTCGTCTTTTCCGCCGGGAAAAAGTGAAAATTCCGGCAGAAATCTTATAGACTGCGCATATAGTCCGTATAGTCCGGCTGCCAGACTGTACGGACTATATGCGCAGTCTGTACGGTCCGGCTGCCGGACTGTAGATTTTTTGCGGAGAGCTTGCACTTCTTTCCGCCTCCGCACGGAGGCTTCTGCCTGCGATGCCGGAGAAACGCCGCCGCAGGTTTTGTTTTTGATGCCGTCAAACATATTTATTTTGCATACTTTAAGCCCAAAATATTTTCGCTTTTGCAAACTTGATATTACAAAAATGCTTATTTTTGCAGGGTGAAAACCGACATTTTATCGCGCACGAAAAAAGAGTTTCATAATAAATTTTTTAATATAAACCGTATGGATTTAATCAGTCAAATCGTAGAACGCGCTAAGGCGAACAAACAGCGCATCGTTCTTCCGGAAGGAACAGAAGAACGCACTTTGAAAGCTGCCAATCAAATCTTGACAGACGGTGTAGCCGACCTGATTCTCTTGGGAAACCCGGACGAAATCATGGGGCTGGCAAAGGAATGGGGTCTGGGGAACATCCACAAGGCCACTATCATTGACCCGGAAAACCATCCGAAGAAGGAGGAATACGCGCAGTTGCTGTGCGAACTCCGCAAGAAGAAAGGAATGACAATTGAAGAAGCGCGCAAGCTCGTGCTCAACCCGCTGTATCTGGGATGCCTCATCATCAAGTCGGGCGATGCTGACGGACAGCTGGCGGGAGCGCGCAATACCACGGGCGACGTGCTTCGTCCGGCTCTGCAGATTATCAAGACTTCTCCGGGCATCACTTGCGTGTCGGGCGCCATGCTTCTGCTTACCCATGCTCCCGAATGCGGGGACAATGGCGTGGTAGTGATGGGCGACGTGGCCGTAACTCCGGTTCCTGACGCCAACCAGCTTGCACAGATTGCCGTTTGCACGGCGAGAACGGCTCAGGCCGTGGCTGGCATTGACCCGCGCGTGGCTATGCTGAGCTTCTCTACGAAAGGCTCTGCAAAGCATGAAGTGGTAGACAAAGTGGTAGAAGCGTTGGGCATCGCGAAAGAAATGGCCCCCGACTTGAAGATTGACGGGGAAATGCAGGCTGATGCGGCTCTGGTTCCGAGAATCGGCGCAAGCAAGGCTCCGGGTTCGGAAATCGCCGGAAAAGCCAACGTATTGGTCGTTCCTTGTCTGGAAGTAGGAAACATCGGCTACAAGCTGGTTGAACGTTTGGGACACGCTACTGCTATCGGCCCGATTCTGCAAGGTATCGCCCGTCCGGTCAACGACCTGTCACGCGGATGCTGCATTGACGACGTGTACAAGATGATTGCAATTACGGCAAATCAGGCCATCGCAGCCAAAGCTCAATAAGTTTATTCATAAAGACAAACCGAAGAAACAAAGATGAAAGTATTAGTATTGAATTGCGGAAGTTCTTCCATCAAATACAAGCTGTTTGAAATGACCAACAAGGAAGTGCTCGCACAGGGCGGAATCGAGAAAATCGGTCTGCCGGGTTCTTTCCTGAAAATGACTTTGCCGAACGGGGAAAAGAAGATTGTCGAAAAGGACGTTCCTGAGCATACGACAGGCGTGCAGTTCATCTTCGACACGCTGACTCACGCCGAATACGGAGCGGTGAAAGACCTGCATGAAATCAAGGCTGTAGGCCATCGCGTGCTCCACGGGGGAACGAAGTTCAGCGGCTCGGTGCTGATTGACGATGCGGTAATCGCTGCCGTTGAGGAATGCTGCGACCTCGGTCCGCTGCACAATCCGGCCAACCTGAAGGGTATCTATGCCGTTCAGAAGCTGTTGCCGGAAGTGCCGCAAGTAGCCGTGTTCGACACTGCGTTCCACCAGACCATGCCCGACTATGCTTACCTTTACGCCATTCCTTATTCTTATTTCGAGAAATACGGAATCCGCCGTTACGGTTTCCACGGAACTTCCCACCGTTATGTGTCAAAGCGTGTGTGCGAGTTCCTGAACATTCCGCAGGAAGGAACTAAAATCATCACTTGTCACATCGGCAACGGCGGCTCTATCGCGGCTGTGAAGGACGGAAAATGCGTGGACACTTCAATGGGTCTGACTCCGCTGGAAGGTCTGATGATGGGCACCCGCAGCGGTGACATCGACGGAGGCGCCATCACTTACATCATGAAGAAAGAAGGGCTTACTCCTGATGAAATGTCCACTCTTCTGAACAAGAAAAGCGGTGTGCTGGGCATGTTCGGCAAATCAAGCGACATGCGCGAACTGGACGCAGCCGCACAGCAGGGAGAAGAACGCGCCATCCTGACCGAGAAGATGTATTTCTACCGCATCACCAAGTACGTCGGAGCATACGCTGCAGCAATGAACGGTGTAGACGTAATCTTGTTTACCGGAGGCGTAGGAGAAAACCAAGCCAATGCGCGGGCAGCCGTCTGCAAGAACCTGGAATATATGGGCGTGAAGATTGACCCTGAGAGAAACAAGGTGAGAGGCGAAGAAGCCGTCATCTCTGCCGACGATTCAAAGGTGAAGGTGGTTGTCATTCCTACTGACGAGGAATTGATGATTGCTACCGACACGATGGATATCCTGAACAACAAATAATCCGGGAATCCCTAAAGAGACTTAAAAAGGGAATATTCCTTGCAAGATTTGTTTATCTTTGTGCAACGAACGTGAAGCGAACGATAAACAAATGGGGCAGGGGACATTCCCTTTCTTTGTTGTCGATTCCGCCTTAATAAACGAAATGATAAACATTCATTATGAGTAAAAAAATTGTCACTTTCGGAGAAATCATGCTCCGTCTCACCACCCCCGACAATTTGCGTATCGAACAGTCGAGGGATTTTCTTGTGAATTATGGAGGGAGTGAAGCCAATGTCGCCATTTCTATAGCCAATTTCGGCGGGGAAGTGGAGTATATCACTCGGATTCCGGACAACGCATTGGGCGATACTTGTCTGGCGGAACTGCGCTCGCACAACATCAAAACCGATCATGTGCTTGTCGGAGGACATCGTCTTGGCACGTACTATATGGAGAAAGCGGCTGCCATGCGCAATTCGAAGGTCATTTATGACCGCGAAGGTTCTGCCTTTTCCGAACTTAAGCCCGGCATGATTGACTGGAAAGACGCATTCAAGGATGCGGCCATCTTCCATTGGTCGGGTATCGATGCGGCTTTGACTCCGGGGCTGGCCGACGTGTGCAAGGAAGCCATCAGGACAGCCAAGGAAATGGGACTTACCATTTCTTACGACATCAACTACCGGAAAAACTTGTGGAATTACGGGAAAACCGCTCAGGAGGTGCTCCGCCCCCTGATGGTGGACAGCGACATCATGTTCGGAAGTGAAGGCGAGTATGCGCTGGTTACGGGAATTAAAGCTCCGGGATTCAAGGCTACCCGCAATGGGGAAGCATACGACATCGCCGCATACGAGAAGTTCTGTCAGGAGATAAGCAAGCAGGTGCCCAACTGCAAATACATTTACATAGCCTTGCGCAACGTGATGAGTTCGGAACACCATACGTTTGCCGGCGTGCTTTACAGCCACGGCACGATGAAGCATAGCCGCGTGTTCGACATTGACAATGTGATTGATTGCGTGGGAGTGGGAGACGCTTTCTGCGGCGCGATGCTGTATGCGCAAGGCGCATTTGACGACGACCAGAAGCGTGTTGACTTCTCTACCGCCGCTTCGGTGCTGAAGAACACGATTGCCGGTGACTACAATCTGGTGAAGGTGTCTGAAGTGGAAGGCTTGCTTGCCAAGCAGGAAAGCGGGGAAGTGGCGCGATAACGAGCGGCTTCGTATCACTTTCGGGGCGTTCGGACGAGCGATAAAAAAGGCCGGCTGATTCATTGGGAGTCAGTCGGCCTTTTTGTTTGTTCGCCCAGCACGAACATTCTCTAACCGGTGCAAGTCCGTAACACGCCCGATAGCGGGAAGTGTATAGCCTAAGGCAAGGGTGTCCACCGTGAGTT
>CALUGI010000036.1 GCA_944320135.1 uncultured Phocaeicola sp.
ACAGCAACAATCGGAAATCAGATATTTAACTCCGCCCTCAGTAGACGTTAAGAAGAAGAAATACTGCCGTTTCAAAAGAAGCGGTATCAAGTATATCGATTATAAAGACCCTGAGTTCTTGAAAAAATTCTTGAACGAGCAGGGAAAAATCCTTCCGCGCCGCATCACCGGCACTTCATTGAAGTATCAGCGCCGTGTCGCACAGGCCGTGAAGAGAGCCCGCCACTTGGCTTTGCTGCCTTTCGTAACTGACATGATGAAATAATAAAAAGGAGGAATAAGTATGGAAATTATATTGAAAGAAGATGTAGCCAACTTGGGTTACAAGAATGACATCGTAACCGTGAAGTCTGGTTATGGCCGCAACTACCTTATTCCGACCGGCAAGGCTGTTATCGCTTCTCCGTCAGCAAAAAAGATGCTTGCTGAAGAACTGAAGCAGCGTGCTCACAAACTGGAAAAGATTAAGAAAGACGCTGAGGCCGTGGCTGAGTCTTTGAAGGACGTTTCTTTGAAGATTGCAACGAAGGTAAGCGCAACCGGTTCCATTTATGGTTCTGTAGGCAACATTCAGATTGCAGAAGAACTTGCCAAGCTGGGCCATAATATTGACCGAAAGATTATTGTGATTAAAGACCAGGTGAAGGAAGTGGGAAATTACAAGGCTCTCGTAAAACTTCATAAGGAAGTTTCAGTTGAAATTCCTTTTGAGGTGGTTGCTGAAGAGGCTTGACAGGTTATCTGTAAATACTTTTGACATCATGTCCCGACCGGGCAATCGGCCGGGATTTTTTTGTTTGGGAGAAAGGAAGAAGAATGCAGGATGCACGGCCCTTTCATTTAACCCCCGTAGGGGCAGACCCGTGTGCAGAATGCAGATTTTTTATTGTTTATGATGTGAAAATGCGTTTTTTGTTGTACTTTTAAATCGGAATCTATTTTGTGTTTGAAGAAAAGGATGAAGAATGCGTTTATATTCTGCATTGTCTGCATACTGTGCTTTCTTGCAGGGGTGCATAAAGGAATGGCTCGCGAAATGCCTCCGGTCAGTTTTACGCATGTGTCGATTGGCGAGGGGCTTTCGCAAAGCACTATCTTTTCGATTGCTCAAGATTTGAAAGGCAACATGTGGTTTGCCACATACGACGGGCTTGACAAGTATGACGGATATGACTTTACGGTGTATCGTCATTCTGCGGAAAACCCGGAAAACAGTTTGGCCAACGACATCGTGCGGGCGTTGGAAGTAACCGCAGACGGAAAGGTGTGGGTAGGTACGCAGGCGGGGCTGTCGTGTTATGATGAGGAAAAAGACTGCTTTGCGAACTTCAGGGTCAAAGCGGGGGCGAGCATGTCCGTTTCCGGCATCGTGGAATTGCAGGGGAGGAAACTTTTAGTAAACGCTAACGACCGTTTGTGCCTCTTTGATATGGATTCGTTGAAGTTTCTGGAAAAGGGTCTGCCGAAAGAACTGGACGGACTGAAAGTCTCGTCTATAGCGCGTGCGGGTGATATTGTGTATATAGGCACGCAGTCTCAAGGAATCTATATTTATCAGATTGAAGCAGGGAAAGTCGACCGCTTCGCGTTTTATAGAAGCAATGCGAAAGTTCAAGACGTATTGCAGACGTCTTCTGCGGTGCTATGGATAGCTACGGAAGGCGACGGATTGTATGCCGTAAATCCGCAGACCGGCGAGTCGCGCCATTATTTGCATGATGCAGGGCGGAAGGGAGGTCTGAGCTCCAATTACATTCGTTCGTTGGCCGTAGATGCTGAAGGCCGTTTGTGGGTCGGCACTTTCAATGATTTGAATATCTATATGGACGACACCGATACTTTTGCCACTTACACCAGCAACTCGGTAGATGCGGGGAGTTTGAGCCAGCGTTCTGTCAGGTGCATATTCAAAGATTCTCAGGGCGGCATGTGGTTGGGCACTTATTTTGGCGGCCTTAATTATTATCATCCGCTGAAGAACCGTTTCTATAACATCCGGCATGTTCCGTACCGGAATTCATTGAGCGACAATGTGGTAAGCTGTATTGTGGAGGATAGGGAGCGAAACTTGTGGATAGGCACGAATGATGGAGGCGTGAACCATTACAACGTTCAGACGGGCGAGTTTGCGTATTATCTTTTAGACAGGTCGAGTTTCCTGCCTGCCAATCAGGAGTCCAACAATGTGAAGGCTATCTACATTGACGAATCGCAAGACAAGGTGTACGTCGGCATGCACGCGGGAGGTTTGAAGATTCTGCACCGGGCCACCGGCAAGATAGAGCATTGCAGCCTTGCGCCGGACGTTCCCGGCGACATTTATTCCATTATCCCGTGCAAGGAAGGGGTGTTGTGGATCGGCGCGCTTGACGGATTGTATCTGTTCGATACCCGGACGCGGAAATTTTCGCCCGTCGTTTCCGACTCGAACGGGAATCCCGTCTCGCATTTGTCTGCATTCGTGCTGTTCTCCGATTCGTCCCGAAGGCTCTGGGTCGGGGAAGAAAAAGGCATACGCCTGTTTGCTGCCGAGTCGGACGGCAAGGAAGGGCTGTATTGTCTGCCGCTGCCGTCTTCCGGTTTCTCCGAAATATCCGAAGTGCAGTGTGTGTATGAAAGCAAAGACGGAATGTTGTGGATAGCGACACGGATGGGATTGTACCGCTGGAACGATGCAGAGAAAGAATTGAAGCATTTCACTACTGCCGACGGATTGCCGAACAATGTCGTTTATGGCGTGGAGGAAGACGTTTACGGATGTATATGGCTGAGCACCAATCGCGGACTGAGCTGTTTTAATCCGGATACGGGACAGTTTCGGAACTTTACGGTCAACGACGGGCTGCAGAGCAACCAGTTCAACACTTATTCCCATTGCCGTACAGCCGACGGCACGCTCTATTTCGGAGGGATAAACGGCATTACAGCCTTCCGTCCAGAGCTGCTGCTCGATAATCCGTATGCCCCTTCTCCGATTATTACAGAACTGCGCGTTTCCAACAGGAAGATTGTGCCCGGAGACGAAAGCGGCATTCTTGCCAAGAACATTTGCGACACGGAAAGTATCGTGTTGAGCCATTCGCAGCGGATGTTTACGCTGAGCTATGTCGTGTCGAACTATATTTCCGGACAGCACAACACGTTCGCCTATTGTTTGGAGGGATATGACGACGAATGGTATCTCCAGCAGGACGTGCGCAGCGTGTCTTATACGAATCTTCCTGCGGGCAAATACCGTTTCCTCGTGAAGGCGGCCAACAGTGACGGAAAGTGGTGCCTTGAACCGGCGGTCTTGAACATAACCATACTTCCCGTGTGGTATCGCACCTGGTGGGCATACTTGCTTTTCGCTTCGGCCGGAATATTCCTGTTCTATTGGCTGTTCCGCCATCTGGAAGAACGGAAAAACATGCAGATGAAGCTGGAAATGGAACGCCAGGAAAAGCAGCATCAGGAAGAAATCAGCCAGATGAAATTCCGTTTCTTTATCAACATCTCCCACGAGTTGCGCACTCCGCTGACTTTGATTGTGGCTCCCGTGCAGGAAATGCTTGCCCGCACAACGGACAAATGGTTCCGTTCGCAGTTGCGCTATGTCAAGAAGAATACCGACCGTTTGCTGTTTCTCGTGAATCAGCTGATGGATTACCGCAGGGCGGAGCTAGGCGTTTTCAAGCTGAGCGTTGGGCGCGAGGATGCGTATCGGTTGGTGAAAGACAATTTCCTTTATTACGAAACGCTGGCGAAGAACCGGGGAATCGGCTATACCCTCCAGTCGGACGTGGAGGGCAAGAAGCTGCTTGTCGATCCTCAATATTTGGAACTGATTGAAAACAATCTGCTTTCCAATGCGTTCAAATACACGAAAGAGGGAAGCGTGACGGTGCGTCTGACTATGAAAGGCACAGACTTGCTTTTGCAGGTGAGAGATACCGGAGCAGGCATCCCCGAAGGGCAGCATGAGCGGATATTCGAACGTTTCTTCCAATTGGAGAATACGCATGTGGGGAGCGGTATCGGCCTTTCTTTGGTGCATCGTTTGGTAGAGCTGCATCATGGGCGTATAGAATTGGAAAGCAAGGAGGGAGAGGGCAGCACGTTCTCCGTATATATTCCGCAGGAGCCGGGTGCTTATTTGCCCGAAGAAATGAAGAAGGAAGACGGTTCGGATACCGTCCGGCAGGTTTACTCCGTCAATACCAAAGCGTTGTATTCCACAGATGTGGAAGCCGACGACGATATGTCGCAGGATGGAGGCGGAGAGCAAAAGTACGGCACGGTGCTGATTGTGGAAGACAACGAAGATATTAGAACGTATTTGCGCGAGGGATTGGCGGATATGTTTGCAGTTGTCGAGGCCGGAGACGGCGAAGAAGCGCTCCGGAAACTGAAGGATACGGAAACGGACCTGGTGATAACAGACGTGATGATGCCCGTGATGGACGGGGTCAAGCTGTGCCGGCGCATCAAGCAGGATTTGTCGACAAGCCATATTCCTGTCATTATGCTGTCGGCCAAGAGCGATGTCGCCGATCGGATGGAAGGCTTCCAGACGGGTGCTGACGATTATATCGCCAAACCGTTTTCTTTGTCGCTGCTGATATCGAAGGTGACGAACATGATGAAGACGCGCATTCGCATGAAAGAATATTACAAGAAGTCTGCGGACATAGAGCCGGAAAAAGTCACGTTCAACGCAATGGACGAAGAACTTCTGACGAAAGCTGTCAGCGCGGTGAAAGAAAACATGGACAACTCCGAGTTCTCCGTGGAAGATTTTGCGCGGGCCATGAACATGAGCCGTTCCAACCTGCACCTGAAGCTGAAAGCCATTACGGGCGAGTCGGCCGTGGAGTTCATTCGCAAAATCCGCATGAACGAAGCGGTGCGTCTTTTGAAAGACGGCAGATATTCCGTGGCGGAAATCAGTTCGATGGTAGGCTATAATACGCCGTCATACTTCGCGCAGTCGTTCAAGAAATGTTTCGGTTATATGCCGAGCGAATATTTCAAGCGAAGAAAGTAGAGCGTTTTTACAGGCTGTTGATTTCTTCAGGCGTCATCCCCGTGACTTGTGCAATCAACTCAGCGGGGAGACCTGCGGCTTTCATGCCGCAGGCATTCTTTATTCGCTCTTTTTTTCGCCCTTCCTCTCGCCCTTCTTCAAATCCTTTCTGTCTTGCATATTCCATCACGACTAACCTGTCGCGATAGACCTTGATGCTCTCGTCATATCTGATGCGATCTTCCTTGCTCAGAGCGGAGATGTCTTTTATGTCCTCTATTTTCATAGCTTTTCTACTTCTTCAGGCGTCAGTCCCGTGATTTGTGAAATCAATTCATCAGGAATACCTATGGCTTTCATGCCGCGAGCGTTTTTTATGCGCTCTTCCTCTCGTCCTTCCTCTCGTCCTTCCTCTCGTCCTTCTTCTCGACCTTCTTCCAGTCCTTTCAGCCGTTCGTATTCCATCACGGCCAGCTGGTCGCGGTAGACTTTGATGCTCTCGTCGTATCTGATGCGGTCTTCCTTGCTTAGGGCGGCTATGTCCACTATTTCTTCTAATTTCTTGAATACGGCGTTCCGTGCCTTGAAAGGCAGCCTTTGCAATGTTTCCATATTTTTAAGCACATAAATCCAACGTTCAAAATCTGTATTGCACTCGCTTTCTTCCTTCGTAAAAGAGGGAAGCTCCAGAAAGATGTAGCGCATCTTGTCGGTAAACAGTTCGTGCGTGTCGCGGTCGGCCAGTACGATGTCCGTGCGCAGCTTGCTCGGCAGGTCGGTCAGGCGGAAGTTGAGGAAGAACACCCCGTAGACGGCTTTCAGGCTGAACTTCCAGTCCGCGCCCCTTTCCCCTTGGCGGGCGATGGCTTGCGAGAGATAGTAGAGCGTGCGCTCGCGGAAGTTCACGTGTTCCTTGTTCTGCATCTCCACGATAAACTGCTCGCCCGTTTCGTCCGTGCAGTAGATGTCGTAGATAAGCCCCCGGTCATTCTCGAATCCGGGCAGCAGCTCCTTGTCGAGAAAGCGGATGTCCTTCACTTTCCTTTCCCCTTCTAAAAGGGCGTTGAGAAAGTCTGTCAGCAAATCCTTGTTGATTTCCTGTCCGAAGATGCGCTTGAAGCCCACATCGGTAAAAGGATTGATGAATCTGGCCATAGTCGTTCCGGCGTTTGATGTTTCACGATGTACAAAGATACGAATTTCCGGCGAATTTCTTTTGTTCCGGAAGACATTTTGCTTTTCGCAAACCTCGCCGCCGTTTGTGAAATTTTCGCCGGCGGCTGAACTTTTTGCGGCGGCGTTTCATTCTGTTTTCTGTAGGGGAAATGTACGATTTGTGCAGTATGTCTGCATGAAAAACAGACGTTTGCAGTCGGTATTCAACAAAATTGATAGTTTTTTGGAGAAATTTTATAGCGGAAACACAAGTCTTGTCGAAATAAAGACAAACGGATTGCATTTCGCGCGTGTAAGTTTGTAGATTTGTGTCACGAGAATTAAATGAATTATTAACCAAAAAAACTATTATGAAAAAACAGTTTTTGTATCTGTTCGGATTTCTGGCCTTGATGGCCTGTACCGATGACGAGAACGTTTTCGTAAGCCAGGGCATTGCAGAGCCTGGGCTGGTAGATGAAAGCGGAGTGAGCGGGGAAGTGACCGGCGATGTCTTCACCAAGCTGAACCTTGACTATCCGGGACTTGAAGAAGTGAAAAAATGCTATGAGGCACAAGACTTGTCGGGGGCTGCCGCCGCTTTGTTGGAGTATTATCGCAACAAGGATGTGGTGAATCCGAATGTGAACCTTGTTAACCCTAATCCTACGGAAGGGGAGAAGCGCATCGCTGAACAGGCGTTGGAAGAAAATGGTTACCGCTTCCGTGTGGCGACATTCACGGAAAGCGGAACTTATAATACAGCTGATGCCGTATATTATTCCTTTAAAAAGGATGACGGAACAATCGATTGGGGAATGAACCCGACTTCGACCAAAGACCAGGAGTTCCGTTACCAGCAGCATCGCTGGCAATGGATGGGGCCGCAGGCGAAAACTTACCGAGCTACCCGCGATGAAAGATACGTTGAATCGTGGATTAACGTCTATAACAGTTGGATGAAGGCGTTTCCTTGCCCTAAAACGGAAGAAGGCAATTATACGAAATTCGATGATCCGAGGATTGACGATTTGGATGAAAAGGACGCTTACCAATGGAAAGGCCTCCAGCCGGCAGAACGTCTGCAGGTGATGAATGACATTTGGCCTTATTTTATCTGGTCAAAGAGTTTTACTCCTGCATTGTTGACCACGTTCTTGAACTCTTTTGCAGACCATGTGGAGATGGTGCGTACCAATTATTATGCGGAAGGGAACATTCTTCTCACTCAAGCGCAGTCTGTGGTTACGGCCGGTATTCTGATGCCGGAATTGGGCAAGGCTCAGGAGTGGATTAATGACGGATGCAACGTCATCAACACGCAGATGAACGAGCAGTGGCTTGCCGACGGAGTTCATTTCGAGCTCGACCCTCATTACCATATCAGCGCCATCAGCGATTTCTTGTCTATTGTTGAGTTGTCGGAACTGGCCGGAGAAAGCGGCGTGTCCACTCCTTTGCGTTCGGACATTGTAGAGAGTCTGAAGAAGTCCATGCAGTTTGCTGCGGACATCGCTTATCCTGATTTGACGGTTGACAACTGGAATGATACTCGTTCCGTCACATGGAGCACGTCATGGGATGACCCTGTAAACAAGACAGGAAGGCATAGCGGCGCATTGCAGAACCGGCTGAAGGAATATACCGAATATTTCTCCGGCGAGGAATACGACAACCTGCTCTGGCAGGCATGGGAAGGCTCTAAAGGAACGGCTCCTTCATGGAAGAGCAAGGCATACGAGACGAGCGGCTGGTACATGCTCCGCAACTGGAACAAGAGCAGCGACTCCAAAGCCATGATGATGGTGTTGAAAAACAACGCCAATGTCAACAACTCATGGCATTGCCAGTCGGACAACAACACGTTCGGACTTTGGGCCGGAGGACGCAACTTCTTCCCGGATGCCGGAACTTATTCTTATAACCCAGGAAGCACTGAACGCAACACATACAGAAATCCGATGTTGCATAATGTGATTTCTTTCCAAGACGGCGCTTTCCCTGAAGGTAAAGGAGAAGAAGGTAAAGATGATGACTACGTACAGCCCAGAGTTGGAAAATTCTTAACTCAGGTGCAGAAAGCGAATTATGATGCAATTGTAACAGAGTTTACGGCTCTTTATAAAGGAGAGTCTAATATAAAAAATGGTGCTGCTGGTGGTTATAGCGATAAAAATGACATTATTCATAGGCGTACAGCTTTCTTTGTGCATGGCGCTGAAAACCCATTTTTTGTATTGTTGGATGAAGTTTGTCAAGGCACGGCTACGACAGATAATATATCCTGTAAATTTAATCTTAATTTCCATGTTTGTGCAGAAAAGGGTGAAAATAATGATTTGAAAGTAGACCAGAAGAAAAGCGAAGATATAGACTCTTATTATTGGGGGCAACTTCATACTTTGTTTACGGACGGGAATAATCTGCTTGTTAAAGCCTTCTCACCCAAAAGTACCGATGATGGAACTTTTACATTGGAGACTCGTAAGGTTGCCGATGAAGTGGCTGTTTCTAATGAGTTAGGGGAACCTAAGGACGGAGGGGTGAAACGTAACTGGTTTAGAATCAATGGTCGTTCCCAGAAAGGCAATGCTTCTCATGTGATAACTATCCTTTATCCTTATAATGGCACATCTGTTCCGTCTTCAGCAGCGGAAATGAAAGCTGAGTATATTGGACAAGATGAACTTCAAAACAAAGCCTATCCGGAAAAAGGACATGTGAAAGTGACCGTGGACGGAAAGACATACGATCTTGAATACGCATTATAATTCATTAACTAAACATCAATACAATGAAACTGAAACAAAAACACATTGCTTCGGGGCTGCTGGCAGCCCTGACGCTTGTCCTTGCGATGGCGGGCTTTACCTCTTGCAAGGATACGGAGACCGTCGATTCGTCGGGGTTCAAGCTGTTTTATACGAGCTTGACTGATATCGGGCCTTCGATGCAAGGGTCGATTGCTGAGCCGAGCTATAAGGGACCGGCTCCTTCCGATTTCAAGATTACTGCAATTACGTTCGGAGAAAACAACGAAACGTTCGACAACTCGAAGGGGTGCTTTGTCATCGATTCGAGCACGGGCTCTATCTTCATTGACCATACGGAAGACATTGCCGTGGGGCTGTATAAGATTTCCGTGTCGTGCGTGGCAGGGGGAGTGACCTACAATTTCCCGGACATCGTGACGGTGAATTTCCTCAATGCCGTGCCCGAAGGCGTGGTAGTGGAGCCGGATTTGTTGGTGGCTGACCAGAACGATATCCTTGACGAGAAGAGCGAGGCTTCGCTCCCGACGGCTCAGGTGAAGGTGGACGATACGAAAGAGCACATCACCATCACGGGATACAGCATCTCGAACGTGCGTCGTGGCGACGCTATCTTTGACAACAAGAAGTATCCGGTGTTCGTCATTTCAGAAAGCGGGCAGATAAGCATCGCGAAGGGCAAGGCAGACAAGGATGTGTTTATTCCGGGAGAGTATGTCATCGACCTGAAGCTCATCACGAAGGCTGCCGACGCGAACAGCGAAGCGGGGCTTTTGACCAATGCCCTGACCGTGAAGGTGACTTCCGCTCCGCAGAGACTTGTCTATAAGGAGGGCTATATCGAGACGGGCGTTGCGGGCGATGACACGAAGTCTGCCGGCGCATTTGACAGTGACGTGCCCGAACTGATCGGTTCGCTTGACGGAGTAAGCTATGAGATTGTTTCCGTCAAGAAGAACGGCTCTGAGGCTGACCCGGCTGAGGCCGCCAAGTTCAGCATCGACGCGGCTACGGGACGCATCACCGTGGGGGCGGATCACGGGTTTACGGTGAACGATGTTTACACCGTGGACGTGAACGTGACCAACGACTTCTCGGAAGAGGGCGAGCCTACGCTTATGGAAGATGCGCTGACGCTGAACGTGGTTGAATGGATTGAGGCGTTGACTTCTCTCACTTATAACGATGTGACGGACGGGATGCGCGCCATCAAGATAAGCAACAAGCCGACAGCAACAGAGGGCGGAAAGGAAGCGTTGGTTTATTCGTTCGTGAATCTGGACGAGAAGCTGGCATCTTATCTTTCCATCAACCCGACTACGGGAGAAGTATCGGCCGCTGTAGGAAATGAAATCGAACCGGGTGAATACACCGTTACCGTACAGGCGAAGAACTACAAGAACACGATAGAGGGAAGTTTCAAGCTGACGGTGGCAGAGAATCCGTGTTATTTTACTTACATCCACTACGGAACCAATCTGGACGGTGACGAGGAAGCATGCCAAAACCAGTATCGTTTCACAAGTTATGACCAGGCTAAGGCCACGACCCTTACTCCGTCTACCGATGTGAAGGGGGATGTGACAATGACATGGATACTTGCCGGGAAGCATCAGAGCGGAGGCGTCGAGATTCCCGATACTTCTACCGGCGTGATTTCGTTGGCGGAATTGACAGAAGACAACTGGAACAAGTATATGCTGCCTGTGGTGTTCGTGACCGCAACGGCTAAGACAACTCTTAACGGGAAGAACATTTCTTATGCTCGCACAGTGCCCGTGGCTTTCCATTATTCAAGGGCTATAAACGGGGTTAAAGTGGAATACACTCCGTTCCTGTTCCATGTAAGTCCGATATATGGCGGCCGTTCTGCTGTGCCTGCTGTTTCGGGAGTGGACGCATCCCAGCTTGTATTGGATTATCGCAGAACGTTCAATTGGTATAATTTGAACGGTGTGAACAGCGAAGGCGAGTCTTTTGCAGACGGAACGCTGAGCAGCAGCAATTATGATTTCATTTTAGGGCATCTGTATCAGGCTTGCGGCTCTACGAATTACGGTGCAAAACTCCCGTTGTCTTTCTTTGATAACGGTGGAACAAATCCGAAGACAGACCCGTCGAGAAATACATTGGCTTATGTAGACAACACTTCTGGAAGTCCTTATAAATATTCTGTTGTGGTCAACCCGCAGATGTGGAATGATGATGGATGGGCAGACGGAGTGTTTACCGGACAGATGACCTTTACTACAGACGGAACGTCCGGCAATACTTTAAGCGGCTCTTTGAACCAGATATTCCCGATAGCCATTTGGTTTGACAAGACTCTGCCGCAGCCGAAGGAATAACCAAAACTTCCCCGGCCCGTCTTCCCGCCCGGTTTTCGATAGGTAGAAAAAACGTCAGTGCAAAGCGGCGGAAAGAAACCGCCGGAGAAGTTTTTTAAAAACGTCGCGGCGTTTCGTGCGGAACGCCCCGGCATTCGAGATGAAACGCCACGGCGTTTCAAGGGGACTGCTTCCCTCAATGAAAAACAGCTAAAAAGAAACGATTATGAAACATTACATACATTTATCAAATCAGACAGGACGCAAGTGCGTGCTTACGCTCTGCGCACTGCTTCTGTCGGTCTGCCTCTACGCCCAAAAGACGCTGAACGGCGTGGTGCTCGACGAGCAAGACATGCCGTTGATAGGGGCTACGGTGGCATTCTCCGGAAAGTCCGGAGGTACGGTTACGGATATGGACGGAAAGTTCTCGCTGAAAGTGAAGCAAGGCGACAAGCTGACTTTCTCTTATATCGGATATCAGACTAAGACGCTGACCTTTAAGGGGCAGAACAATGTCACCGTCCGCTTGGAGCCGGACAACAAGCTGCTCGACGAGGTCGTGGTGGTAGGTTACGGCTCGATGAAGCGCAGCGACCTGACCGGTGCGGTGTCTTCCGTGAAGGGCGAAGACTTGGTAGGCTTCCAGAGCAGCTCCATCGCCGGAGCGCTGGCAGGCCAGATTGCCGGCGTGCAGATTACGCAGACCGACGGTACGCCGGGTTCGGGCTTCAACATCAACATTCGCGGTGTGGGCACGCTGACGGGCGACGCTTCGCCGCTACTCATCGTGGACGGTTTCGAGGTGGACGACATCGAGTTTCTTTCCGATGCCGACATCGAGTCGGTCGAAGTGCTGAAGGACGCGTCGGCTTCCGCCATCTACGGTGCGCGCGCGGCCAACGGCGTGGTGCTGATTACGACCAAGCAGGGAACGGTGGGCAAGCCTACCGTCACTTACAACGGTTCGGCCACCTACCGCAACATCTCGAAAAAGTTGGACGTGCTCAGCCCGTATGAGTTCGTAAGGCTCCAGAGAGACGTCAACCCGCAGTATGCGAACACGTATTATCGCGAAGGAAACGACTCCGACGGCCTTCCCTACAAATACCAGAGCTTGGAAGACTACCGTAACGTGGAGCCTGTCGACTGGCAGGACGAGACGTTCAATCCCACATGGTCGCAGTCGCACACCGTGTCGCTGACCGGAGGAAGCGACCAGAGCAAGTATGCGGGCACCTTCTCGCGCTACGTGGAAGACGGTATCTTCAACAACAGCGGCTTCGACAAGACCACGTTCAAGCTCCGCTTCGACCAGAAAATCTCGAAGAAGCTGTCGTTCAACGCGCAGGTGAACTACGCGCAGACCAACCGCAGGGGGCAGGGAACATCGGGCGACAACGGGCGTTTCAACATGCTGGCCCAGATACTTACGGCGCGTCCTACAGCCGGATTGCGCATGACGAACGAAGAGTTCCTCGCCACCGCCATCGACCCTGAACTCCTGGAAGACGGCGAAAGCCTTGCGCAGGTGAACCCTGTGATGCAGACCGAGAACGTGACGAACGAGAAACGCGCCGAACAGTGGTCGGGCAACGCTTCTGTCAACTGGCAGATTATAAACGGACTGACGTTCAAGACTTCAGGAACGTACAGCACGACCAACACCCGCAACGACATATTCTATCACAACGACTCGAAAGAGGCGTACCGCAACGGCCAGAGTCCTTACGGGCAGAGCCAGATGCAGCGCGACGTGCGCTGGACGAACAGCAACACGCTGACGTGGAAGCAGAAAATCAAGAAGCACAGCTACGACGTGATGCTGGGTCATGAAATCTCGTTCAGAGGTTCGGAGTACGTTCTTGGCCAGTCGATGAACTTCCCGTTCGACGATTTGGGCACGGACAACCTCGGCGTGGGCGCCACTCCGAGCCGCGTGGCCTCTAACCGCACGGAGAACAAGCTGCTTTCGTTCTTCGCCCGTGCCAACTACAACTACGACAACCGCTACTTGTTGACGGCCACGATGCGTGCTGACGGCTCGACCAAGTTCTCGGCCAAGAACAAATGGGGCTATTTCCCGTCGTTCTCCGCCGCATGGCGCGTGTCGGAAGAAAAATTCATGAAGGGCATCGACTGGATTTCCAACATGAAGGTGCGCCTTAGCTGGGGACTTGTCGGCAACGACCGCATCTCCGACTACCTGTCGCTCGACCTTTATCAGACAACGAAGTATGGCGTAGGCAGCCAAGTGGTGACGACTCTGACCCCGAAACAGCTCAGAAACTCCAATTTGAAGTGGGAGGCTTCTTCTACGGTCAACCTCGGTATCGACCTCGGCTTCTTCGACAATCGCCTGAACGCTACCGCCGAATTCTTTATCAAGAACACGAAAGACCTGTTGCTTGCTCAGTCGTTGGCACACGTTACCGGGTTCGAGTCGCAAATGCAGAACATCGGTAAGATTCAGAACAAGGGTATTGAGTTGTCCATCAACGCCGTTCCCGTGCAAACGCGGGATTTCACCTGGACAAGCAACTTCAATATCTCGTTCATCCGCAACGACCTGAAAGCGCTTGCCGACGGCGTGGATGCCATGTATGCGCGTTCCGGCTTTGACAGCAACTTCACGGCATACGACTACATCGCCCGTGTGGGAGAGTCGCTTGGATTGATTTACGGTTACGAGTTCGACGGAATCTACCAAGCTAGCGACTTCTATAAGAGCGAATCTACAGGAGAATTGATATTGAAGCCGGGCATTACGGACAACCGCCGCTATACGGAAGGCGTAGAGCCGGGCGTGGTGAAGTATAAAGACCAGGACGGTGACGGCATCATTACGACGAATGACCGTACCGTAATCGGGCACGCGCTCCCGAAATGGTACGGAGGTTTCACCAACACGTTTACCTATAAAGGCGTTGACTTGAGCTTTATGCTTCAGTTCAACTACGGAAATGACATCTACAACGCGACTCGTTTGTTTGCAACCCAGTCGCGTATGGGACGAAAGAATATGCTGGCTGAAGTGGCCGACCGCTGGACAGAGACCAATGCCTCGAACCTCGTGCCGAAGTATGACGGATACATTACGAACGATGTCTACTCGCGTTTCGTGGAAGACGGCTCGTTCCTCCGTTTGAAGAACATCACTTTGGGCTACACCTTCCCGCGTGAGTGGACGAAGAAGTTTAAAGTTTCCAAGTTGCGCGTGTACGGTCAGGCGCAGAACCTGTTCTGCATTACCGGATACAGCGGCTATGACCCTGAAGTAAGCATGGCGGCAAGCAACCCGATGACTCCGGGATTGGACTGGGGCGCCTATCCGAAGAGCCGCATCTTTACGGTCGGACTTGATTTGCAATTCTAATTTAAAAAGACGAACGATGAAAAAGAATTTATTATATACGATGCTGTTTTCCACACTGTGCATGGGCACGGCTATGACCTCCTGCTCGTTGGACGAAGTGGACTATGTGGATGTGGAGAAGAACGGCTATATGAAAGAAGCGAGAGATGCGGAAATCGTGTTGCTCGGCGTGTATCAGGCAGGAGCCGTTGACGGTGCATACGGCATGAACTTGTCTTTCTATCTGAACATGGGAACAGACTGCGAGCAGGTGGAAGGAAGCACGACGGAAAACTGGCGTATCGTGCCGACCAACGCCTATCCGACCACTCAGGCCGATATCCAGGATACTTGGGAAGCCCTTTATACGGGAATTTATCGTGCAAACGATTTCATGGAACGCCTGTCGGTGGCCATGAACAGCTTCGAGACGCAGAAAGACAAGAATCTGGCGGCCATTTATCTGGCCGAGGCGCGTTCGCTGAGAGCTCTGTATTATTTTGAGTTAGTGCGCCGTTTCGGAAACATTCCGCTGATGACAAGTGCGGCGATGTCTGAGCAGCATCCTTCCACCTTCGTACAGGCTGATCCGGTGAAGGTGTACGAATTTATCGAGGCCGACCTGAAGTATGCGATTGACATCCTGCCGTATGCGACGGACGACACCTATCGCGACAGCAACGATTTCCGCTTCTCGAAGGGTGCGGCGATGGGCTTGCTGGCAAAGGTGTACGCTACGTGGGCAGGCTATCCGGTGCAGGATGCCTCCAAGTGGGAACTGGCTGCCGACGTTGCGGGGAAACTGATAAAGACGGGCAAGCATGACTTGCTCCCCGACTTCGAGACGTTGTGGTACAACACCTGCAACGGCGTGTGGGACCCCACGGAGAGCTTGATTGAAATTTCGTTCTATTCGCCCACTTACAGCGCTTCGAGCGATCCGGTGGGGCGTATCGGAAAGTGGAACGGAGTGAGAGCCACTCAGATTGCCGGCGTGAGAGGACGTTGTGCAGCCAATGAAAAGGTGGTGCATACGTTCGTGCTTCAGTGGAGAGACGAAGACGGAGTGGGCCCCAGCAAGCATGAGGCTGATACAAAGACATCCGGAATGGACTGGCGCCGTCCGCTCTCGATTGCCAACTACCAGTATACGGATGATGGCAAGGCGTTGCTGACAAAAGGTGAAAAAGATACGGAACAGACAGCGATTGCGGACGATCTTGATCCTACGAAAGAGGTAAAGGCGAAAGGCTCTTACACTCCGGCCAAGTGGGACATCGAGAAATATACCGAATCGGCCAACAGACTGATCAATGACGACAAGTCGAACGTAAACTGGTACGTGCTCCGCTATGCCGACGTGCTTCTGCTTTATGCTGAGGCGTTGAACGAAGCCAACAACGGGCCGACCGAGGAGGCTTACTCTGCCATCAACAAAGTGATTCAGCGCGCGTATGGCGACAACAGCCGCAATTTGTCCGGACTCGACTATGCGGGTTTCCGTGATGCAGTGCGCAAGGAGCGTGCTTACGAACTGGCTTTCGAAGGACATCGCCGCATGGATTTGGTGCGTTGGGGCATCTATTACGAAACCATTCAGGATACTTATAAGAAGATGAAGGACTGGGGAGGCTCGGATGCCAACTACGTAGTGGCCGAATACACCGAAAAAGGCAAGCACGAACTTTGCCCCATTCCGCAGCGCGACATGGACTTGTGCAAGCAGTTCAAGCAGAACTCGAAATGGTGACGCGGCTTTTCTTCAAAACGCCCGCACGTTTTGTCGGGAATGTCTGCGCGTTTGCTGCGGAACGCGCGGGCGTTTGGAGGACGCTGCTTGAAGAATAATGGATTATTAACGTAACGAATAATATACGATGAAGAAAAACTTAGTAATTTTGACTTTGGCCTTGGCCGGACTTTCGGCGTGCCAGAAAACTCCGAAGGAAGACTACAGTTGGATAAAGAACAGTCTGGATATAGCTTCGGCCCAGTTGTTGGAGACCGCTCGTGAGGTGGACGGCACAGGGATGCTGCCGCGCTCCATCTATATGGGCTATGACATGGATTTCCTTTGCCGCCAGTTAGAAAGGGATTCTGCCACGTTCATGGATTCTTTGCGCGCGCAGCCTGCTCCGGGAATGGCGGGGAAACGTCGCTTGTGCAACGTGTATGACTGGACGAGCGGTTTTTTCCCCGGCACGTTGTGGTATGCCTATGAACTGACGGGCAACGATTCGCTGAAGGCGGAAGCCGCAAAATATACCAACCTGCTGAATCCGGTGCGCTATTACGGGGGTACTCACGATTTGGGCTTCATGATCAATTGCAGCTATGGCAATGCCCTCCGCCTTGCTCCGAACGACACTATCGCGGCAGTGATGGCGGAAACGGCGGACAACCTTTACAAGCGTTACAACGATTCGATAGGCTGCATCCGCTCGTGGGATTTCGGCACGTGGAACTTCCCGGTTATCATCGACAACATGATGAACCTGGACCTGCTGTTTGCCGTGAGCAAGATGACGGGCGACTCCAAATACAAGGATATTGCGGTGAAACATGCCAATACGACGATGAACAACCACTTCCGCCCCGATTACACTTGCTGGCACGTGGTGAGCTATAACGGCGATGGAACGGTGGAACGCAAACAAACCCATCAGGGAAAGAACGACGATTCTTCATGGGCGCGCGGACAGGCGTGGGCGGTGTACGGCTACACCTCTTGCTTCCGCGAAACGGGCGATTCGACTTATCTCGACTTTGCCTGCCATGTGGCCGACATGATTATGGACAAGGTGAAAACCGAAGACGCCGTTCCGTATTGGGATTACGATGCGCCTGTGACTCCGGAGACTCCGAGAGACGCTTCCGCCGCTGCGGTGACCGCCTCCGGTCTGTTGGAACTGAGTACGATGGCTGCCGACGGACAGAAATATTTCGATTATGCCGAGAAGGTTCTGAAGAGTCTGTCTTCTCCCGCTTATCTGGCGAAGCCGGGCGAGAACGAGGGATTCGTTTTGATGCACTCTACCGGCTCGCTTCCCAACGGTTCGGAGATTGACACTCCGTTGAACTATGCCGACTATTATTATATGGAGGCATTGAAGCGGTACATGGATCTGAAGAAAATAACTTATAAAGACCTTTAATGATTATGAGAATAAACTTGAAAGCCGTTGCGCTGGCTTGCGTGTCCTGCTTCGCATTGGGGCAGGCAAAAGCGCAGGAGTTGAAAACGGAGGTGTTCTCGCTGCTCAACTTAGACTATCCGGGTTTGGAGAAAGTGAAGACCTTGCACAATGAAGGCAAGGATGCAGACGCTGCCAAAGCCTTGTTGGATTATTACCGGGCGCGCACCGACGTGAAGACGCCGGATGTCAATCTGAAGAATATCAAGATCAGCAAGACGGAACAGCAGTGGGCTGACGATGCGCTGCAGCACACGTTCTTCGTGCATAAGGGCTACCAGCCTTCTTTCAACTACGGTGAAGACATCGACTGGCGGTACTGGCCGGTGAAGGACAACGAGCTTCGCTGGCAGCTCCACCGCCACAAGTGGTTCACTCCGATGGGTAAGGCTTACCGGGTTTCCGGCGACGAGAAATATGCCGAGGAATGGGCGAAGCAGTATATCGACTGGATAAAGAAAAATCCGTTGGTGAAGATAGACAAGAGTGAATACGAAATGGCGGACGACAAGCTGAAGGGCGATGCCGAGAACGTGCGTTTCGCATGGCGTCCGTTGGAGGTGAGTAACCGTCTGCAGGACCAGACAAGTCAGTTCCAGCTGTTCTTGCCGTCACCGTCTTTCACTCCGGAGTTCCTCACCGAGTTTCTGGTGAACTACCACAAGCACGCCGTGCATATCCTCGGCAACTATTCCGATCAGGGCAACCATCTGCTTTTCGAGGCCCAGCGCATGATTTATGCGGGCGCGTTCTTCCCGGAATTCAAGGACGCCCAGACCTGGAGAAAGAGCGGCATCGATATCCTGAACCGCGAAATCAACGTGCAAGTGTATCCCGACGGCGGACAGTTCGAGCTCGACCCGCACTATCATCTGGCGGCCATCAACATCTTCTGCAAGGCGCTCAGAATCGCCGACATGAACGGGTTCCGGGGCGAGTTTCCGCAGAGCTATCTTGATACGGTGGAGAACATGATTACGTTCTACATGAACGTCAGCTTCCCGGACTACACGAATCCGTGCTTCAGCGACGCGAAGCTGACAACCAAGCGTGAGATGATAAAGAACTACAAGGACTGGCATAAGCTGTTCCCGGAGAACAAGGCCATCCTCTACTTCGCTACCGAAGGAAAGAAGGGCGAACTTCCCGCTTACCTGTCGAAAGGCTTCCTGAAGTCGGGCTTCTTCGTGTTCCGCAATTCTTGGGGAACGGACGCCGCCCAGATGGTGGTGAAGGCCGGTCCGAAAGGTTTCTGGCATTGCCAGCCCGACAACGGAACGTTCGAGCTGTGGTTCAACGGGAAGAAACTGTTCGCGGATTCGGGTTCGTATGTGTATGCCGGAAAGGGCGAGGTGATGGAATGGCGCAACTGGTTCCGCCAGACGCGCGTACACAACACGCTGACCTTGAACGACAAGAATCTGGAAACGACCGAGTCTGTGACGAAGTTGTGGCAGCCGGAAGGCGACGTGCAGGTGCTGGTGACGGAAAATCCGGGCTACAAGAATTTGAAGCACCGCCGTTCGGTGTTCTTCGTGGACAACGCTTATTTCGTGATTGTGGATGAGGCTGCAGGTGACGCCAAAGGTGTGGTCAATCTGCATTTCCAGATGCCGAAAGGAAAGGTTGCCAACAGCCGCGAGGACATGACTTTCGTCACCCAGTTTGAAAACGGAAGCAACATGAAGCTGCAGTGCTTCGGCCCGGACGGGATGACGATGAAGAAGGAAGAGGGCTGGCTGTCGACCGCCTACCGCAAGAAAGTGAAACGCATGAACGTGTCGTTCAACGTGAGAAAGGACGGAGAAGACGCAGTGCGTTACATCACAATCATTTATCCGGTGAAGGACAGCGCTGACGCGCCGGAGATGTCTGCCAAGTTCAAGAACAAGAAGTTCGACGAGAACGGACTGGAAATTGAAGTGAAGGTCGGCGGAAAGAAACGGACGCTGAAATACACTTTGCAGTAACGCGCCGGAGTTTTCCGGAAAACCGCCCGTCCTTTCCGGAACGGGCGGGCGCGCCTGAGCCGCCGGGCGGCGGTTCTTTCGGACGCATTTCCATTTATTGTCAAATTTAAATCATTCAGCATGAAAAACATATCGACGGGCCTCTGTGCGGCCGCGCTTGCACTGTCGGGATGCGTCCCGCAGCAGAAAGACGGTTCGGAACGGCCCAACATCATCTTTATCATGACCGACGACCATACGACGCAGGCCATGTCGTGCTATGGAAGCCGCCTCGTGCGGACTCCCAACCTGGACCGGATTGCCGAAGAAGGCATCCGCTTCGACAACTGCTATGCGGCGAACGCGCTGTCGGGGCCTTCGCGCGCCTGCATACTGACGGGCAAGTTCAGCCACGAGAACGGGTTCACCGACAATGCCTGCACGTTTGACGGAAGCCAGCAGACTTTCCCGAAACTGCTTCAGAAGGCCGGCTATCAGACGGCCATTGTGGGCAAATGGCATCTTATCTCTGAGCCGCAGGGCTTCGACCATTGGAGCATCCTTACCGGGCAGGAGGAACAGGGCGACTATTACGACCCGGAGTTCGACGAGAACGGCAAGCGGATTACGGAGAAAGGCTACGTGACGGACATCATCACCGACAAGGCTATCGCCTTTATAGACGGGAGGGACAAGTCGAAGCCGTTCTGCCTGATGTTCCATCACAAGGCTCCGCACCGGAACTGGATGCCTGCGCCGCGTCATCTGGGCATGTTCAACGACACGGTTTTCCAGGAACCTTCCACTTTGTTCGACGATTATTCCGGCAGAGGGCGCGCTTCGGCGGAACAGGACATGTCGCTTGCGAAGACATTCACGGAAGACTGGGACTTGAAGCTGATGACGCGTGAAGAATTGCTCAAGGACACGGCCAACCGCCTGTCGAAGGTTTACAGGAGGATGCCGGAAGACGTGCAGCGCAAATGGGATTCCGTTTACGCGAAACGGATAGCCGAGTACCGGAAAGGCAATCTGAAAGGGAAGGAACTGGTAAGCTGGAAATACCAGCAGTATATGCGCGACTATCTGGCGACGACGGTCTCTGTGGACGAAAGCGTCGGGCGACTGATGAAATATCTGGAAGGCACGGGCCAGCTGGACAATACGATAATTGTCTATACGTCCGACCAGGGTTTCTTCCTCGGCGAGCACGGGTGGTTCGACAAACGCTTTATGTATGAAGAATGCCAGCGTATGCCTTTGATTGTGCGTTATCCGAAAGCGGTAAAGGCCGGTTCGGTCAGTTCCGCCATTTGTATGAATGTGGACTTCGCTCCCACTTTCCTCGATTTCGCGGGCGCGGACATTCCGCAGGACATACAGGGAAAGTCTTTGAAACCGGTCATGGAGAACGGAGGGAAAACACCGGAGGGCTGGCGGAAGGCCGCCTACTATCATTATTATGAGTATCCGGCGGAGCATAGCGTGAAACGTCATTACGGAATCCGTACGCAGGATTTCAAGCTGATACATTTCTACAACGACATCGACGAATGGGAGATGTATGACATGAAGAACGACCCTGACGAGCTGGACAACGTGTTCGGCGACCCCGCATACGCGGAAAAGCAGGAAGAACTGCTGCGGCTTCTGAGGGAAGTGCAGAGCGAATGCGGCGATACCGACCCTGACGAAAAGGAGAAGGTGCTTTTCAAAGGCGACAGAAGGTTTCAGAAACGCAGCTGAAAAGGCGGAGACGTTCCGGAAAAGCGTCCCGGCGTTCCGGCCGGAACGCGCCCGCGCGCAAAATAAAACATCCCGGCATTCCGGGAAAAACTTTTAAATTTCAATATCATGGACAGAAGACATTTTTTGGAGATTTCAGGCTGGTCGTTTTTGGGACTGGCAGCTTCGGGCAGTCTGCTCGGCTCGTGCGTGCCGGGAAGCAAGGAAGCGAAAAAGATAATGCCGTCGCCTACAGGCATGAAACTGTTCTGGGGTGACCTGCACAATCATTGCAACATCACTTACGGCCACGGTGACATGCGCGATGCGTTCGAGGCGGCCAAAGGACAGCTTGACTTTGTGAGCGTTACGCCTCATGCCATGTGGCCGGACATACCGGGACGGGATGATTCGCGGCTTTCGTGGGTGATAGACTACCATACCAGTGCGTTCAAACGTCTGCGTGCGGGAGGTTATGACAAGTATGTAAGGATGGCGAACGAATACAATAAGGAGGGTGAGTTCCTGACTTTCATCGGTTATGAGGCGCACAGTATGGAACATGGCGACCATGTGGCGTTGAATTACGACTTGGATGCTCCGCTTGTGGAGTGTACTTCGATTGAAGACTGGAAGAGGAAGGCGAAAGGGCATAAGGTGTTCATCACTCCCCATCACATGGGTTATCAGACAGGGTATCGCGGCTATAACTGGAAGTTCTTTACCGAGGGGGACCAGACTCCTTTCGTGGAGATGTATTCCCGTCATGGGCTGGCGGAGACCGACCAGGGGGATTATCCTTATCTGCATGACATGGGACCCCGCCAGTGGGAAGGCACAATTTTGTACGGGCTGGAGCAGGGCCACAAGTTCGGTCTGATAGGCTCGACCGACCAGCATTCCGGTTATCCGGGAAGTTACGGCGACGGGCGTGTGGGTGTGCTGGCTCCCTCTTTGACCCGTGATGCGGTTTGGGAGGCCTTGCGCACTCGTCACGTGTGCTGCGCTACGGGCGACAACATCAAGATTGATTTCCGTGTGAACGACGCGATGATGGGTGATGTGGTGCGCGGGAACAGCCGCCGTATCTATCTGAACGTGGAGGGACAGAGCTGCATTGATTATATTGACATCATCAAGAACGGCAGGCTGCTCGCGCGCATGAACGGGCCGATGACTCCGCTGATGCCGAAGGAAGAGACGGTGCGCTGCAAGCTGAAAGTGGAATTCGGCTGGAACCGTGAGGAACGTTATGTGACCTGGAAAGGAAACATCTCAATCGACAAGGGGCGCATTCTGAAGGTGACTCCCTGCTTCCGTGGGGCGGCTTTCACTTCTCCTCAGGAGGGCGAGACGGAATTCCATACGCACGTGAACCGGATTGTTTCGGCTTCGGAGAAGCAGACTGAGCTTCTGCTCTATACTTCGAAGAATCCGAACACCACCACTCCGGCTACGCAGGCGGTCATTCTTGAGTTGGAGATGCCGAAGGACGGAATCGTTTCAGCAGATTTCAACGGAAAACATTTCAGCCATTCTCTGGGCGAACTGCTTGAGGGTTCCCGTTCCCATTTCATGATCGGTTGGCTGAGCGAGGCGATTCTGTTCAACCGCGCCATGCCGGAGAGCTGCTACATGATCGAGCATTACATGGAGGACAAGGAGCCGGAGCGTGACACGGACTATTATTACGTGCGCGTGCGTCAGCGCGACCAGCAGTGGGCTTTCAGCTCCCCGATATGGGCCGAACGGATTTGACGTTTGCGGATATGGAGAAAAGATATGTAATTGGAGTTGACTTGGGCGGCACTTCCGTGAAGTATGCTTTGGTGGACAATGAGGGGGCGTTTCACGCCCAAGGCCGGTTGCCGTCTCATGCTGACGTGTCTGCTGACGCAATCATATCCCAGCTCCGCAGGGCGGTGGAAGAAATGAAGAACGCTGCGGACGCTCTTGGCGTAAAGGCGGAAGGTGTCGGTGTCGGCACTCCGGGCATTGTGGACGTGACCGGGCGGATTGTTCTTGGCGGTGCCGAGAATCTGGCGGGTTGGGAGGACCTGGCTCTGGCGGACCGTATGGAGTCGTTCGCCGACCTTCCGGTGCGTCTCGGCAACGATGCGAACATGATGGGGCTCGGCGAAATGGCGTTCGGAGCGGGGAAAGGCTGCACGGACATCGTCTTCATTACGGTGGGGACGGGCATCGGGGGCGCAGTCCTCATCGGCGGAAAACTGTTCGGAGGCTACGCCAACCGAGGGACGGAACTGGGTCATGTGCCTCTGATTGCCGACGGCGAGCGTTGCGCCTGCGGTTCGGTGGGATGTCTGGAACATTATGCTTCCGCCTCCGCGCTGGTGCGCAGGTTCTGCGAACGGGCGGAGAAAGCCGGCGTTTCCTTTCCTTCTGATGAAGTGAACGGTGAGTTTATCGTGCGTCTTTATAAAGCGAACAATGCTCTGGCCGTGGAGAGTCTGGACGAGCACTGCGATTTTCTCGGACACGGGATAGCCGGTTTCATCAACATCTTCAGCCCCCAGTTGGTGGTTGTCGGAGGCGGACTGTCCGAATCGGGCGATTTCTATATCGGCAAGGTGAGCGAACGCGCTTTCCGCTATGCCATTCCCGACTGCGCGGCCAATACGCGTATCGTTGCGGCCGCTTTGGGAAACCGGGCGGGCTGCCTCGGCGCGGCTTCGCTGTTCCTGCGGTAAAAGGCGCCGGGGCGTTCCGGTGAAGGCGCGCGCGTCTTTTGCCCGGAACGCCCCGGCTTTTTTTGAAATCCGCAGCGCAGATGCAGTATGTTTGACTTTGTAAAAAACTTTGCTTGAATATGAAAAGATTTTTGGCCGGAATGCTGTTGTGCCTGTGGGCGGGCTTAGTGTCCGCTTCGGCCGACATGCCGGATTGTTTGTATGAGGAATGGCGGAAGTCGCCTTTCCCGCAGAAAGGGGCGGCCGTTCCGACGAACCCGTCCCCCCTGCTGTGGCCTTCGGTCAGGTATTGGGAGAAGAAAGACGTGGCCTACAACGTCTATCTGAGCCGCGACCAGTCGTTTCCCGAACGCGGGACGATGCGGAGCATGGGGCAGCGCCACTGCTTCTTCAACCCCCACCGGAAACTGGAGCCCGGCACGTGGTATTGGACGTATGAGGTGGTGGAGGACGGGAAAGCCGTTCCTCAGGGTGTCTTCTCGTTCGAGGTGGAAGAAGGCACGGAGGGTGTCGCCACTCCCGATTTCGAGACGTTTGCCGGAAACGTGCCCTCCGGCCATCCGAGGGTGATGAACTACGGGCGGAGCATGGAGGCGATCCGGAGGGAAGCCCCTTCGCATCCGCTCTACAGACGCATTATCCGCGAGGCGGAGCGCACGGCGGAGGCGGAGATTTATCGCGGCCCGGTGGAGAGCGACGTGCCTGCCGAACAGCGCCGCCTGAACCAGATAGGAGGGAAGGAGACCGAAGCCTACCGGAAACTTTTAGAGGGGTACGTCCTGTCGGGGAGGCGGGACTTTCTCGACGCCCTGCTTGAGCGGACGGAGGTGCTCCTGCAGTGGCCTACTTACGACCTGCTCGGCTCGAAAGTGCTCGTGTCGCTTTCGCTCGGCTACGACATGCTTTACGACAAGCTGGACGAGGACGTGAAGGAACGCATCCTGGCCGTCATCGGCCGGCAACTGGAGGACGGCCTGAAGCGCTGGCCGGGATATACGGAGGCGCGCCACGTGGACAATCACTTCTGGCAGATGGAAATAGCGGGCAACTTCACGGCGGCCTTGGCTACGCTGGGGCATCTGGAACCGGCGGAAGAAATGCTGCGCTACACCTACGGGCTGTTCGTGGCCCGCTTCCCGAACCTCGCCGCGCAGGACGGCGGTTGGGCGGAAGGCGAAGGCTATTACAGCGTGAACCAGAGCGCGGTGGTCGACATGGCCCTGCTGCTCAAGAAAATAGGTAAGATTGACGTATTCCGTTCGGGCTGGTACCGCAACCTGCCGGACTACTTCATCTATTTCTCTCCGGCCGCAGCCCCGGTCTCCGGTTTCGGGGACATGCACGAGCGGGTGGCCTCCGGAAGCCTGAAGGGGCGTTCGGAGATGTTGGTAGTGGGCTGCGAAGAAAACGACCCGAAGGCGGTTTACCGCCTGTTCAGCTCGCTGAAGCCGGCCGGGTCGTTCTACGGCGGGCCGCTCCCGGAAGGCTGGTGGAAAAAGCCGCTGTCGAAGGTGGAGCCGTGGTACCAGATTGTGAACGATGTCCGGCTGACGGACGAAGACGCGGCCGAACCGGACACGCTGCCGCAGGACAAGGTGTTCGAAGGGGTGGGAGCGGCGGCCCTGCACTCCGACGTGCTGCATCCGGAACGGGATGCCGCCGTGTTTTTCCGCTCTTCGCCTTTCGGCGCGAAAGGCCATGCGCATGCCAACCAGAACAGCTTCAACATCTCGCGCAAGGGGGAGCGTCTGTTCTACTCTACGGGATACTACACCTCGTTCGCCGATCCGCATTCGCTGACTTCTTATCGACATACGCGTGCGCACAATACGATTCTGCTCGACGGATGCGGGCAGGCTTTCGGGCATGAAGGCTACGGATGGATAAAGCGCCATATAGAGGGAAGCGCGCTGTCTTACGTGTGCGGCGACGCGAGCCATGCGTATCGTTCCGTTACGGACGGCCAGTTCCGGGAACTCTTGGCGAAGAACGGCATCCCCCACGACGAGGCCCACGGCTTCGGCGATCCGGGCATGAAGAAGTTCGAGCGGCATTTGGTGTTCGTGCGCCCCGGCATCGTGGTGATTTACGACGTGCTTCAGGCCGAACGCGAGTCGGAGTGGAGCCTGCTGCTGCATACGCCGTCCGAAAGCGCGCTGTCCGATTCGGCGGCGCTGAGCTTGGTCACGGAGCGGAGCGCGGCCCGCGCCGACGTGTTCGGAAGCGTCCCCCTCAAGGCGGAACTGGCCGACAGCTTCTTCTCCCCTCCGGTAGACTTCAAGAAGAAGTATAAGGACGGCACTCCGCCGCAGTATCATGCGGCGTTCACGAATCGCAGGAAGGTGAAGGACATGCGCTTCCTGACAATCGTCAGGATGTCCGACAAGGGCAGCGACGCGGCGCCCCTCGTGCAGACGGGCGAAGGAAGCTGGAAAGTCGGCGATGCGGAAATCAGAGCTTGCCTCCATGCGGAAAGCCCCGCCATGCTGGAAGTGCGCTGCGGAAACGCCGTCCTGAGCGCGGGCGGTTCGGAGACCGTGCTGGAAGAAAACGGCAGGACGCAGGTCTGCGGCAATCTCATGCCGGAAGGGAACTATGCGTATCGCGAAGCGGAATGAAAATCTTTTGTATGCAACTTAAAAGCTGTTGATTATGAACGTAAAATTGCTTGTATGGGCAGGCGCGGCCGCGCCTGCCGCCTTGTTCGCGCAGAACCGCCCGAACATCATCTATATTATGACCGACCAGCAGTCGGCCACGGCCATGAGCTGCGCGGGCAACGCAGAACTGAATACTCCGAACATGGACCGTCTGGCGGCGCACGGCGTGCGCTTCGAGAACGCCTATTGCGGGATGCCGCTGAGCGGCCCTACGCGTTCTTCCATGTTTACGGGCTATATGCCCAGCGAAATCGGGACGGTGGAGAACGATTTGCCCATTCCTGATTCGCTGAAAGAACGCACGTTGGGAACATTGATGACGGATGGAGGGTATTATTGCGCATACGCGGGCAAGTGGCATGCGCATACTGTTTCTCTTCCGTCCGAGTTCTCCTTCGGATTCCATCGGATAAGTATGAATGGGGACATCGGTCTGGCGGAATCATGCGTGAAGTTTCTGAAGGACAGGCCGCAGTCGCCGTTCTTTCTGGTCGCGTCATTCACCAATCCGCACAACATCTGCGAGTATGCCCGTCACCAGAATACGCCGTATGCGGAAGTCGAAGAACCGGAATCGGTGGAGGAGTGCCCCAATCTTCCCGCCAATTTCGCGGTGAACCCTTACGATGCGAGCGTGCTCGCTTTTGAGAAGGAGCAGAGCTATGCGCTCTATCCCTCGCAGGACTTCACGCCCGATGACTGGCGCCGCTACCGGAACGCTTACTTCCGTCTTGTGGAAGCCGTAGATGCGGAGATAGGCAAGATTGTGGACGAGATAGACCGCCAGGACCTGTGGCGGAACACGGTCATCGTGTTCACCAGCGATCATGGCGACGGATGCGGCGCGCACCGGTGGAACCAGAAAACCGCACTTTATGAAGAAGTGGCGAACGTTCCTCTGATTGTTTGCCTTCCGGGAGGGAATAATGCGGGAAAAGTGCTTCCGCAGTTAGTGAACAATGCGGTGGATTTCATGCCGAGCGTGTGCAGCTGGGCGGGCATAAGCGTTCCGGCAGGGCGGCAGGGCGCGAGCTTCCGCGCGTTGGTTGAGGCGGGCGACCCTGCAAAAGAACATCAGCCGTATGTGGTGACAGAGACGAACTTCAACCAGACGAGCGGCACGCTGGGCTGGATGGTCCGCACGCCCCGCTACAAATACGTGCTTTACGACAAGGGCAAGTATCGCGAGCAGCTGTTCGACATGGACTGCGACAGGGGCGAGATGCGCAACTTGGCCGTCGAAGCCCGCTATGCGGACGAGCTTGCGCGCCACCGCCGGCTGCTGAGGGAGTGGATGGAGAAGCATCCGGCCCCCCGCAGGGAGAAGCATCTCGGCCTGATACCTCGGTAAGGCCCTTTTTCGGAAGAAGGGGGGCGTGTCAGAAAC
>CALUGI010000037.1 GCA_944320135.1 uncultured Phocaeicola sp.
AACGGCACGTACGGTGGTGTGAGAGGTCGGAAAACGAAAGTAGGAAGAAAACTACTTCGTTTTCCTCCTACTCGATTAACGCTTTCTGATAGGTTTGCTTGTTTCTCGGATTTTTATTGACATTATAGACTGTGGCTAATTTCGTTACAGTTTTGCTGCTATTGACAGGTAATTATCAATGGGCGTTTCATAGGGATTAGCCAATGATATTTGGGGCTTTAAACACCTCTGCTTTAAACTCTTCGAAAAACATTTCCTTGTTTTCATCAATAAGTTTCTTGACTTTCGCATCACTTGTCTGACGAAGATAACGCCGAAGGAGTTTGTTGTATTCCTTCTATATCCTCTCGTGAGAAATTGGGACTGCGAAGCATCGCCATAAATTTTCCGTCCTCACGGAAAAAGGTAAAAAGATGTTCCATTTGGCCAAGCCAAAACTGCATTTCCTGCTCACGTTCTTCTTCCGTAGCATTCATTCTGGCTAGTTGGTCAAAGATATTGACAAGGCTGGCGGTGGTGCTTTTCTTTCCCGATGGAGGCGTCTGTACCCCCAGTTCGCTGCCATCCGGTTCACTCGGTTTTTCAACTTCCACTTCTTCACTGACAAGCAGACCTAAGCTGCCGTCATAAGAAGTAGATATAGAACCGAGAGCACTTCGGCTTTCAAACATAGAACGATAGATATAGCAATAGCGTTGCCAAAAATCAATAAATGCAGCATCTGAGAATTTCGGGTCAATCTCAATAACTCCTTGTAAGAGCAAAAGTTTAGAATTATATCTGCCGATAGCCTTACGCAACGCTTTAGCCGCATCATCAGCATGAACTTGGTCTACTTCTTCTCCGCGAGCTTCCACCTCTTGGGTGTATTGGTTATGGGCATCAATCATATTTTTAATCCATGTCCGTATGTCGGCATCCATTTCAAGGCAAAGAGTCATATTGGTCTCTTTGTTTGATAAAGAAGTACGATAGCGGTCAAACCATTTGGTATAAATAGGCTGTGCCAATAACCCCCGATGTATTTCTTCAATTACAGCCTTTTCGCGTATAGGGTCAAAATCGGTTATTGATATGCCACAAAATTCGGCAAAGGCATCTCGGATATTCTTTTCGTTGACGTTCTCAAATGAGAAATCCACAATATGGCATTCTTCTTTGTATTTTGCAGTACGGTTGACACGTGAAATAGTCTGAATGGCATTGATGCCGCGAATTTCTTTGTCAAGGAAAAGCGTATGGAGTTTAGGTTCGTCAAAACCGGTTTGGAGTTTGTCTACTACAATAATAATACCATTCTTAGCAGTTTTGAAATTGTCAATGACCCTATCCTCAGCCACGCCATCGTTCATTGACGCACATTTTTCGTATTTCTGATTGTCGGAATATATGATTGCAACAGGTGCATCGGCATATTTTGCAAATGTTCCGGTTGCTGTTTTTTCAGCCATCATACGCCGGATAGCTTTGCAATACTCTATTGCAATTGGAATAGAGCTAACTGCAAGCATGGCTTTGCCTGTTCCTCTTATTTTCCCATAAACCTGCGACAACAGGCGGTTGACTATGAACTTAGAGATAGCCAATATGCGGTCATGATTCTCATAAATCTTACGTTTGGCGATTGAAATTTTTTCTTCACGCCCCTCTTGAATGGCCTGCATTACCGCTTGGGAAAGTGCCGGAGGCATATCAAAATACATTTTTACATTGACGGGTATGATATGCTCCGTAGGATCAAGGATATATTCGTCAGCAATGGCTTCATTCATGGTGTAAGCATCAAACGGCTTCCACAGTTGGTTGAAATTGGTGCCGCGATAAAACTCCCCGAAACGTGCAAGCACTCGCGGACTGGGTGTGGCCGTAAAACCTACGATAAGATTTTTCTTGGTCGAGCCACGAGTAAGGAAGCCTCCATTTTCGTCAAAAATATCCTGGAGCTCGTCAAATGCGGAGAACATTTCCTGATGGACATCGTCTGTATTGGAGCGGTGAACTTCATCTATCAAAAATGCCACGCGCAAATTCTTGAAGTCTTTGTCTGCCTTTGCAATTGCATTTTTCAGTTCCCAGAATTTCTGTATATTGACCACAATGATGCGCCGCTTGTCGCTGAGTGCCTTGACGAGGGTGTCTTGGTCAGTTGCCTCCACAAACATCGCCTTGTCAATGTTCATGTTGAGCATCATGGAGTCAAGTTGGTCGCGGAGTTGCAAGCGATCAACGACGAGCAAAATCTTGTCATAAACCCATGCTTCGTTATAGCGCATATCTTTGAGCTGCAACGCAGTCCACCCAATGATGTTACTTTTTCCGAACCCTGCCGCATATTGCAACAAAAGGGAATAGACGTATTTGTTGTTGCAATAGCTGTCACGTTCCGCCACAATTCGTTCTATCACGTCTTGCGGAGCATTCATTGCCGTGAGTTCGGCACGAAGTTTTTTGATGAAATAGTTTGGCTCGTTTTCATGGGCAAGAAATTCCTGAATGCGGTCAACGATGCGGTCGCAGCCGAATTTCTGTTTTGGGCGTGGACATATCAACCTGCCGGTTTTGTTCTTATATTCTTTCTTCCGGACTTTACGCCCATTCTCCGTTACGATAATGGTTTTATACGTATAGGCCATGAAGTTGTAATAGAGAATCTCTTTCTCTATCATTTTCTTTGAATAAAGGGAGCGCATGGCTTCCTCAAATTTGGCGCGAGGCTCTGCGTTTTCACCTAACACTGTCGGCAGTGGCTTGAACGTTTTCTCAACCACAGGGCGGTATGAAGATATGGTAATCAGATTTTCTTGAAATCCCTTTTGGGCTTCGTCAAAGAATTGTCCGGGATTGCGCAATACGTATGTACTGTTTATATCTGTCGTGACAAAATGAATGGATTTCTCGAACGGGCGGAGCATGGAACGGCGGAGCGATTGCTGCACATCATTGCCATTAGCTATCTTGGTATATTCCCAAACAGCCTCCAGATAGTCGGTAATCACCTTGGCGCGTCCGTTTCTTCTTGCCGTCTGGTTAGTAAAGTTACTCTTCAGTTCGGCATATCCCAAGAATATGCCGTTTACAAAGAATGAAAGATCGGGACGGAGCGCAAAGATTCTTTTTCCTTCATGATGGAAAGAATACGTCATTTCCTCTACGGCAGAAAAGATATTCTTCTCAAAATCTTCATCGCCGCGAAGTTCCGTGCCGCTGACATACAGCAACTTTTTAGTCTGTTGATTTTTTGAGGTTCCATGCGTTTTTTTGAATTGTCTGTTAATTGCAATAATTTGATTTGTAGCGCAAATTTAGCGATAATATCGGGAAATGCCGCTTCGGGTTCCGGAAAAGTGAATAAAAGGCATTGTGCCGGAAGGCGGTGTCTCAAGCGAAATCCTTTGGCGGCAAAACTCATCGGGCGCATTCGCATAATATGGGATATTGGGGGAGGGGGCTAAAAAATCCGGTCGCGTCAGGCTTTAAATCCGGTCGCTTTTTATCGTTTGACCGCCGCCTTCCGATTTGGAGCATGTCTGTTCTTTCCTCTTGCCTGCACGTTGCCGTTTCTGTAGCGGGCACGGTAATTTCCGCGACTTGCTCAATATCTCACTTTTTTGTAGTATCTTTGCCGGACGGAAGTTTCAATTAAAAGCGGAATCGAGATTATGAAAATAACCAGTGCCGAATTTGTGATAAGCAACTCGCGTGTGGATATGTGTCCCAAAACCGGATTGCCGGAATATGCGTTTATCGGGCGTTCGAATGTGGGCAAATCCAGTCTGATTAATATGCTGACCAATCACTCCAAGCTGGCGATGACTTCCTCTACTCCGGGAAAGACATTGCTCGTCAATCATTTCCTTATCAATAAGGAGTGGTATCTTGTTGATTTGCCGGGATACGGGTATGCGCAGAGAGGCAAGAAAGTGATGGAGCAAATCAAGAACCTGATAACGCGCTACGTGTTGGAGCGCGAAGACATGACATGTCTTTTCGTATTGGTGGACAGTCGTCTGGAACCTCAAAAGAAAGACCTTGAGTTCATAGAGTGGCTGGGTGAAAACAGCGTTCCTTTCGCTATTGTGTTTACTAAGGCAGACAAGCTGAATGCAAATACGTTGAAAACGAACGTGAACAACTATTTAGAGCGGTTGAAGGAGCAGTGGGAGGAGCTTCCCCCTTATTTCATTTCCTCGGCTGAAAAGAAGATAGGAAGGGAAGAAATTCTCGATTACATTGAAGGCATCAACAATTCGTTGAAAGGACAATAATTGGCCTGACGGCGGACAAGGCTTTTCAACATTTACAAAGAAAGCGCCATGTCTGCCAGCAGGACTGCCGATTCCGGTTCGTCTTTCGGCGCATCTTTGGGTTTCCATGCCACAACGAACCGGACGGAGGCGGATTTCACCTTGTAGCCTTTTGATTCCCAGTTTTCCAATGTCTTTTGCATGTTGGCAGACAGCTTTGCAACCGGTTTGCAGGTTGAGGAATCGTATAGGCAGAAGTTTTTGTAGTTCAACGGGTCTCCGCTTCTTAAGGCCAGGATTTCCCGTTTGAACCCTTTGAAATAGTCGAGATATACGTCTTTATGGGAAAGCTGCAGGGCTATTTCTTCGGGCATGGCGTATTGTTTTTCGTCAACGGCATACCGGTCGGCGTTCAGACGGTTGAAGAACAGGCTGTCCGTGTGGATAAACAATTGTTTTTTTGCGCGGGTTATTCCTACATAATACCTTCGCATCAGGTGGTCGTCTTTCTGATAGTTGCCGGAGATGAGCATATATACATTGTCAAACTCCCTTCCTTTGGCTTTGTGGATGGTCGATATTACAACGTCTGCATCCGAAGTGTCGCAAAAGTCTTCTGCCGACGATTCAAAAACAAATTCTTTGAAGTCATTGACGTATTTCTTCTGGTTGGTTTGCTCGAACAACTGTACGCAGCGTTTCACATACGTCAGGCTTTTGCTTCTTCCGTATGTGGAGAAGGTGGCGTGTTTGGCATTTTCCCACAGTTCTTCCGAGATTAGCGGCGTGCTTGTCCGTTGGTTTATGTATTTCAAAAAATATCTCATCTCGGCCAAGTTCCAGAAGCGGATGTCTCCTAATGACTGTATCAGTTTTCCATTTATTCCTTGCCTGTGCAGTAAGGCCGTTATGATAACAGCTTCGTCGTTCGTCTGGGTGAGTATGCACGAAGTGCCTTGTCCTTTGTGGCAAATCAGTTTGTCCACAAGCGGTTTGTACATGTACTTTGAGCGATGCTGCGTTACTTCTACCCAACCGTTTTCCTTGTTCATGGAGATGACAGGGCGGGTTTTCATTCTTTTGCTGATGCTTTTGGCAAATTGGTTGGCGAAATCCACTATATGGCGCGAACTGCGGTAGTTTTCAGTCATCTCTATGAACCTGCTTCCGGGTCTTTTCGAAAGCTGGCGCATGTAGTCGGAGTCAGACCCTCGGAATTCGTAGATGTTCTGGTCGTCGTCGCCTACTGCTATTACGCGCATTTCTTCATTGTTGTCCATAAGGGCTTTGACTAAAGCATATTCTCCGGCTCCCATATCTTGGGATTCGTCTATAACCAGTACCGTCTTGCTGATTTTGTTTGGCTCCACTTCTCCCTTTTCAATCATCTCGGCAGCTTTTGCGACCACATCCTTTGCATCTTCGAGATTCCCTATCCGCCCCAATAGGTCGAAGCAATATGAGTGGAACGTCTTGATTTCGACGAAGTGCGCGGCGTTGCCAATCAATTCCATCAGCCGTTGCTTGAACTCAGTGGCGGCTGCTCTTGAGAAGGTCAGCATCAGAAGTTGTTCGTGCTTCACGTCTTCAAGCAGCAAGAGAGAGGCGAGCTTGTGAACCAGCACACGTGTCTTTCCGCTGCCCGGACCTGCGGCAACCACGATGCAGCGCGACTCCTTGTCGGAGATGATTTCCATCTGACGCTCCGACAATTGTCCGAACAGCTGTTCGTATTTTCGAGGTGTCAGGTTGCGTTGAATTTCGTTTACCCTTTCTCCTTTGAAATATTTGGCGATGAACTTTTTGTAGTCCATCTGGAAATAATCCTGCACGTAGCGCAGGGCGGCGTTGTAGTCTCTGACCATCAGGTTTGCATATTCGCCCACAATGTGTACTTGCTGGATTTTCTGTTTGTAGAACTCGTTGAGTATTCGGTAGTCGTCCTGCTTGTATCTCGACTTGTTGTCTTTTATGCGTTTAATCTCCATTGCGTTGTAGAGCACTAAGAAACCGCCTTCGAGCTTGAGCGCACCGATTTTCGACAGATACAGAAGGGCTTCTTCCACATCTTCCAGTTGCAGGTCGCTGAAGTTGCCGAAAAGAGACTGACCGTTTGCTTTTATGTCGTTCAGAAGCTCTACGACGGAGAACTGCACGGCATTGTCCGGCGTGCCGGAGGTTCTGTTTTCGTCGGATGCGGCGAGCCTGTACAGCCATTCTACGGCGAAACGGCTTATTTCCAACCGCTTTTCAAAGCGGCTGATTGTGGTTTCCATATCTGCCAGGCGGATTATTTCCATGTTGTGTGCCGCATCCTCTTTCTTTCGGGCATATCCTTTTACGGTAAGGAAGTAGAGCAATGTTCGGATATCCTTTTCTTTGGAAGTGCTGATGCCTTCGTTTACCGCGTTTTCGTTCAGCTGTTTGCACGATATCCGCAAAGATTTGTCAGAGATTTGGCGGAGGATGTATTGTTCGAGCTTCGCGAAACGTTCGAGCAGGTTCCGTGTTTTCCGTTCCGAGTCGCCCGCGTCCATCAGATAGGCGGATATGTCTTTGCTGTCCGCTAGGATGCCTTCTTGACGCATCCGTTCTACGGCAGACACGACTTCCTTCTTGCTCATTCCGAGTATGTCCGCCAGATAGTCGATTCGCGATTCTGCTTCCGAATCCTGCGCTTTTGTGACATGTTTTTGTGAAATCAGCGATTTGATGATTCTGACAGCCTTTTCTATTTCATCGCTTTCAAACAACAGAGACGCCGATATGCGTTTCCGTGCTTCGTCCATGTTCTTCACCGTGATTCCGGTGGCATACACATGAGGCACATTGTTTCCTCTTGTCAGGTATCCGCCTTGTTCCAAGGTGGCCAAGGCTGTGCGCACGCGAGTCTCAATGTCGTAGACCGAATCGTCCCATCCGGCTTGCCGTGCGATTTCCAATGCGGAGCAGCAGACTCTTGCGCGTTTTTTCGTAAGGTCTTTTATCGCTTTCCATATTTGCTGGATTTCACTGATGCTCAGTTTCGTCTGGTTCAGAAGGATGAAGTGTTTGTCGAGGTCGTTGTCGGCATAAAGCACATAGCATCGGGCCTCCAGACCGGGGTCGCGGCCTGCCCTGCCTGCTTCTTGCACGTAATTTTCCAATGAATCGGAGATGTCATAATGCACCACGAGGCCGACATCCTTCTTGTCGACCCCCATGCCGAAAGCGGAGGTGGCTACAATGATGCGCACTTGGTCGCTCATAAATGCGTCTTGGTTGGCTATCTTTTCGTCAGAATCCATCCGCCCGTTGAAGGGCAACGCCTTATAGCCGTCGCGGGTCAGCTTTTCCGCCAGTTCCTTTGTGCGTTTGGTGCGTGAGACGTAGACGATTGTCGGGCAATCGGATTCGGCCACAAGCTCTCTTAGCTTCAGATACTTGTCGCTGTCGGTTTCAGCATGGATGACGGAATAGTGCAGGTTTGTTCTTGAGGCGGTTGACGCAAACAATTTCAGGTCTAAGTTCAGTGTCTGCTTGAAGTAGTCGCAAATGTCTTGCACCACTTTTTGTTTGGCCGTAGCGGTGAAGCAGGAGACGGGTATCCGGGTTTTCTTCTTTTGCTGATATTCCCGGATAAACTTGCCGATGTAGAGGTAGTCCACTCTGAAATCTTGCCCCCACGACGAGAAGCAATGCGCTTCGTCTATGACGAACCGCACCACGTGGCGCACCGTCAGAATCCGTTCGATGGTTTTCGAGCGGAGCATTTCGGGAGAGATGTACAGGAGCGAGGCTTCGCCGTCTTGCACTCTCTGGATGGCCAGTGCCCTTGAAATCGGGTCTAACAGTCCGTTGACGGTGACGGCATCTGTAATCCCTCTTTCGGCAAGGTTGTCCACTTGGTCTTTCATCAGCGACTGGAGGGGAGAGATGACCACCGTAAGTCCGTGTACCGAACGTCCTTCCATGAGGGCAGGCAATTGGAAGGTGAGCGATTTCCCGCCTCCGGTGGGGAATATCGCCAACAGCGATTTGCCGTCCACGGCTGCTTGGGCGGCCGATTCCTGGAGGGGTTCACCGTCGTATGTGCGGAAGTGCTCGTATCCGAAAAACAGCTTCAAGTTGTGATGTACGTCCAATTGCGTGTTGCAGTAGGCGCAGCCTTCGCTGCAGCGGGTCTGGCGGAGGAGCTTCATCACGTATTCCACCTCCGGATAGTTGTGGAGCACCCATCCGGGAGTGACGGAGCGATAGTCGGCGGTATCAATCAGCGCCAGCGCGTATGCCAGCTCGCATGGATAGCGGTCGGCTATCATGCCGATGTCTGCATGTCCGCAGATTTTTCCTTTGTAGAGTTGCCTTGCCAGTTCTGCCGGTTCTTCTTCGGCATATTCGGCGCGCACCATGCTGAGAAAGCCTTCGAACTCTTCTTTTCCCTTCAGCAGCGATGCGAACAGTTTGCGCTTCTCTTCCGGCAAGGCTTTCCAGCGCGTCATTTCGTCCATCAGCAGGTCTTTTGCCTTTTCGCAGTCGTTTACCGGATTGTTCATCTGGTCGCTTGCCAGTTTGTCGTCTTTCACAAGCCGGTGGTACGGGCGTTCCGGAAACAGAAGGGGAGAGACGTAGAGCGTATCGACCAGGACCCAGCGGCATTTCCCGTCGGGAAACAGGTATTTGGCGTCGTGGCGGATGATGTTGTGTCCACAGAGGTAGTTCGTTTCGTCGAGAAACGTGAGAAACTCTTTTCTTGAAGCCTTGTGAAAGGTTGCGCCGTCATCGCGGAGCGCTCCGATATCGTGGATTTTGCGGTCTTTCATGCCGACCTCAACGTCTACGATGGCATAGCGCAGAGGGTAGTATGGCACAGGCGCACGCAAACTTCCGACGGCATCGCGGGCGTCATCGGCATTCCAGATTCTTGTGAGTCTGTTCCATATCGACATATTTTTTGTTTTTTATAGTGGCGGATTTGCAGGTCTTTGCAAAGGTATCAAAAAAATCGTTTCTATATATGCGGAATTAAGAAAAACGTTTTTTTCAAAACGCCGCCTTGTTTGGGGCAGAATGCGCAGGCGTTTTTATAGAAATTCCCGCGCATTTTTTGCAGCGTTCAGCGTTGCTTCACTTTTTCCATGAAGCGTTTCCTGTCGACGATGTACCGTATGTGGACGGCTTCCCCTACGATGCCTTCCGTGTCTTTGGCGGTAATCTTGAATGTCAGCTTGCGCCCTTCTTCAGCCTCTAACGTGGCGGTCGCGCTGATTCGTTCGCCTATGGCGGAAGGTTTGACGTGAGAGGTCTGTATCATCGCTCCTACGGTGGTGGAGCCTTCCGGGAGGCAGGGCTTTACAGCGTTCATGGCTGCGTTTTCCATGAGTGCGGCCAATGCAGGAGTGGCGAAAACGTCCATATCGCCCGAACCCATTGCCGATGCGGTATTGGCGTTGTCCACAATGGTTGTGCTTGTGTAAGTCAGTCCTTTTTCCATCTTATGAATTGTTTTGGTTGATTAAGTTCAAATCTAATCCCGACGGACGCTGGAAAAGCCTCAGGCCGAACTGCGGGATGCTGGCTATCAGATAGTCGAACACTTCCCCCTGAATGGATTCGTACACGGGCCATTCGGTCGAGGCGGCGAAACAGTAGATTTCCACGGGAAGCCCTTCTGTGGTAGGCTCCATCTGCCGCACCATCTGGAGGAACTCGCTGTTGATTTTCGGGTGTCCGTAGAGATATTTCATCGTGAAGTTTCTGAACACTTGCAGGTTGACCGGCCGTGCATGTTCCGCTTCTTCCTTGCTGAGCCATCCCTTTTCGATATAAGTTTTCGTCTCTTCCTCCGTGCAGAAGCGGACGGTGTTTACGTCGAAGAAGAGCGAGCGTTTGATTCGTCGGCTTCCACTCTGCCACATTCCGCGCCAGTTCTGGAACGAGTCGCTCACTAACGCGTATGGAGGGAGCGTGGTGATGGTTTTGTCGAAGTTCTGCACCTTGACGGTGGTAAGCGATACCTCCGTCACATAGCCGTTCGCCCCGTATTTGTCCATCGTAATCCAGTCGCCCGGCCGGAGCATGTCGTTGGCCGAAAGCTGCACTCCGGCCACCAATCCCAAGATGCTGTCTTTGAAAATCAGCATCAGCACGGCTGCCGAAGCACCCAGTCCCGCAAGGATTGTGGCCGCGTTCTGGTCCATCAGGATGCTTATTATCAGTATGATTCCTACTCCGATGGCCACGATGTTGATCATCTGATAGATGCCTTTCAGAGGCCGGTTGCGGAGCGTTTCATGCTCGTTGGATATTTCGTAGAGCGAGTTGAGGAAAGCATTGATAAGCCTTAACGTCACAACGACTAAGTAAACCAGGCAGATTTTCAGGCTGATGTCCAGCACTTCCGGCGCGTTCTCAAGAGCAAACGGGAGCAGGATGTAGATGACGATGGGGGAAATCAGCCGGCAAATTGCCGAAAGCATCCTTTCATTAAACAGGTAGTCGTCCCATGTGGCCTTGGTCTTCGACGTGATTTTGTGGATGGCCGGGATGATAAGATAGTGGAATATTTTTGTGAATATGTAGGCAATCAGCAGCACACATGCCAATATCGTGATTCGCGTGCCCCAGCCGAGATTGTCTTTGTCAATCCCCATATTATAGAGGAGTGCAGCTATTTCGTGGTTCAAGTTGTCCATACACGTTGGTTTGTTTTTCGTTTTTATAAAAGCCGCTTACGAAAGCAGTACCGTGATGCCCATATACATCAGCATACCGATGATGTCGTTGGTAATGGATATGAAGGGGCCCGTTGCGATGGCCGGGTCAATTTTCAGCTTTTCGAGCGTCATCGGAACAAGCGTGCCGAAAATGGATGCGAACATCACCACGGCAAACAAGCTGATGGACACAGAATAGCTGACCGTGGCGGCAGGCCCGAAGCGGACGAAGTTGTAGACATACACCAGCATGGAGATGATGGTGGCGTTGATGAGCGCCACAACCGACTCTTTCAGTATCTGTTTGAAGGTGTTCTCTGCATTCAAGGAACTGTTGGCGAGACCCTGCACGACCAGCGCGGACGATTGCGTACCTACATTACCGCCCGTACCGCCGATGAGAGGGATGTAAAGCGCCATTTCAGGGTGGGCCGCAAAGGTGGTGTCGAAGTTTCCCAGAATCATAGAGTTGCCGATTCCCCCCAACATGCCGATAAGCAGCCACGGGAGGCGCGCGGTGGTCTGGCGGAACACGCTGTCGTCGGTTTCCACGTCCTGAGACAAACCGGAAGCCAGCTGGTAGTCGCGTTCTGCCTGTTCGCGCACTTCGTCCATCACGTCGTCCACCGTGATACGCCCCACGAGGCGTCCTATGCTGTCCACTACTGGGACGGCCACCAGGTCGTACTTCTCGATGGTTTGCACCACCTCTTCTATCGGGGTGTCCACATGCACGGAAATCGGGTCTTTCTTCATGACGTGTTTCACTTTGGACACTGAAGGACTGGTAATCATTTTCTTCAGCGGGAATACGCCCCGCAGACGTTCATCGTCGTCTACTACGTACACGTAATAGATTTCGTCCATTTCTTCCGCTTGGATGCGCATCTCGCGCAGGCATTCGGGCATACTCCAGTTCTCGTTCACGATGACCATTTCGGTGCCCATCAGACCGCCGGCCGTGTCTTCGTCATATTTCAGAAGGTCTACGATGTCGCCCGCCTGCTCGATGTCTTCGATGTGCGAGAGGACTTCTTCCTGTTTGTCCTCGTCCATTTCGCGGATGATGTCGACGGCATCGTCCGAGTCCATGTAGTCGACGAACCGTTTGGCGATGGTTTCCGACGGAAGCACCTCAAGAAAGCGCTTTCGTGCGTCTTCATCCATCTCGATAAGCACGTCTGCGGCCGTTTCGTTGTCGAGCAGCAGGTAGACGGAGCGAGCTTCTTCTGCGTCAAGCTCGTTACAGAGTTCGGCGATGTCGGCCGGGTGGAGGTTGGCAAGCACCTCTTTCAGCTTGTCTGATTCCTTGTTTTCTATCAGTTCGGTAATCAGTTTGATGTCATCGTTGTTCATCCTGAATGCGATTTGTTTTTTGTTGTCGTTATCGGTTGGTGTCTGTGCCTGCCAATGCTTCTTCCAAGCGGTTGGTCAGGTCGATGAACTCTTGCAGGGACAGCTGTTCGGGCCGTTTGCTGAATATCGGGTCGGCGCTGAGCGGGTGTCCCTTCTCCAGAATCGGAGAGATGGAGTTTCTCAGCGTTTTGCGCCGCTGGTTGAAAGTGGTTTTCACGATTTGCTTGAACAGTTTTTCGTTGCATCCCAGTTCTTGGGTCTCGTTGCGCGTCATGCGGATTACCGCGCTTTTCACTTTCGGGGGCGGGTTGAACACGTGTTCATGCACTGTAAAGAGGTATTCTACCTTGTACCACGCCTGAATCAGCACGCTCAGTATGCCGTAAGACTTGTTCCCCGGAGCGGCGGCGATGCGCTCGGCCACTTCTTTCTGTATCATTCCCGTGCAGCAGGGAATCAGGCTTTTGTTGTCCAGCATTTTGAAGAAGATTTGGCTGGATATGTTGTAGGGATAGTTTCCCGTAAGCACGAAAGGTTTCCCGCCGAAGGCTTTTCCCAAGTCCATCCTCAGGAAGTCTTCTTTGATGATGCTGTCGCCCAGTTGGGGGAAGTGCTCTTTCAGGTAAGTCACCGATTCGAAATCCAGCTCCACCACCTTTACCGGCCTTTCTTTCGTGAGCAGGAATTGGGTGAGCATCCCCATGCCGGGGCCTACCTCCAGAATCGGGATGTCCGGACAAGCGTCCACCGTGTCGGCAATGTCTTGGGCTACGCGCAGGTCTGTCAGGAAGTGTTGCCCTAACGATTTTTTCGGTTTCACTGATCTCATTTCGAAGTTCTTTTAATGGTTCGTAAACGGACGTTCAAAAAGCTGCCCGCTCGTCATGCCAAGTCTGACCGCCTTTCTTGCATAAGGCGGGCGTTCGTCTGGCGCGGTTCGGGCGTTCATCTTTTTGGGTCCGCCCGAAAAAGATTTGGCTCCGAACGGGGAGCAATGTCGCGCAATGATATTATCTTTGCGCCGCACAAAGTTAGAAATTAATCTTTAATATATTTGTCGATTTTGGAACGAACAGGTTTAAAAAAAACAATAAATAAGATTCTTCAGACCGTTTTCCCGTTGCTTCTGGGAGCGGCGATACTTGTATGGACGTACCACGGCTTCGATTTTCGCGGCGTGCGGAAGGTGCTTGACGGAGAGATGAACTACTGGTGGATGGCGTTTTCGCTGGTGTTCGGGGTGATGGGCCATGTGTTTCGCGGATGGCGGTGGAATCTTGCGCTGGCGCCTTTGGGAGAATATCCCAAGCGCGCCAACAGCGTGTATGCCGTTTTCATTTCATACGCGGCCAACCTGGTGCTTCCGCGCGTGGGGGAAGTGTCGCGTTGCGGCGTCTTGTCGAAGTACGACGGGGTGTCTTTCTCCAAGTCGCTGGGCACGGTGGTGACGGAGCGTCTCATCGACACGCTGTGCGTGCTGGCGATTACCGCCGTAACCCTGCTGCTGCAGTCGAAAGTGTTTGCCGATTTCTTCGACAAGACCGGCACGAACGTCCACTTCTTTGCCCGCCTGTTCACTTCCACCAACTTCTATATCACGTTGTCGTGCATCGTGGCATTGGGCGTGCTGGCGTTCTTCCTTTTCCGCAACCTTTCGGTCTTTGCCAAAGTGAGGGGCATCTTGGGCGACATCTGGACGGGATGCCTGTCGTTGCGCCGCGTGCATCGTCCGGTTTTGTTCGCGCTTTATACCGTCGGAATCTGGGCTTGCTATTTCTTTCAGTTCTATGTCAGCATGTTTTGCTTCGGCTTTTCTGCCGGTTTGGGGTGGCTGGCCGGACTGGTTATGTTTGTGGTGGGCAGCATTGCCGTAGCCGTTCCTACCCCCAACGGTGCCGGCCCGTGGCATTTCGCCGTCATCACGATGATGATGATGTACGGGGTAAGCAAAGAAGAAGCAGGAATATTTGCTCTGTTGGTGCATGGAATCCAAACATTTTTATTAATTTTGCTTGGTATTTATGGACTGGTGGCTTTGCCGCTGACTAACAAAAAACAATAATATGAACGAAATCCTTTCCTTAGCTCCGCAGAACGTGTGGAAGCATTTCTATTCGTTGACGCAGATTCCCCGTCCGTCCGGGCATCTGGCGAAAGTTCAGTCATTCTTGCTCGACTTCGGCAAGCAGGCAGGTGTGGAATCATTCCTTGACGAGGCCGGAAACATCATCTACCGCAAGCCTGCCGCTCCGGGCATGGAGAACCGCAAGACCGTAATCTTGCAGGCGCACATGGACATGGTTCCGCAAAAAGAAAAGAGTGTCGCGCATGACTTTGAGACAGACCCTATCCAAGTTTATGTGGACGGAGAGTGGGTGAAGGCCAAAGGCACCACGTTGGGTTCGGACGACGGCATGGGGGTGGCCGCAATCATGGCGGTGATGGAAGACAAAACGCTGAAGCATGGCCCGCTGATAGGCTTGATTACAGCCGATGAAGAGACGGGCATGTATGGAGCTTTCGGCCTGAAACCGGGTGTAGTGGAAGGCGATATCCTTTTGAATCTCGACTCGGAAGAAGAAGGTTTGCTGTATATAGGCTGTGCAGGAGGCGAAGATTTGACGGCTACCTTGGAGTATAAGGAAGAAGAAACCGACCCTGAGGACGTAGCGTTGAAGGTAACTCTCAAAGGATTGAGGGGCGGACATTCGGGCATCCAGATAGGATGGGGACACGCCAACGCCAACAAGCTCATGGCTCGTTTCCTGAATCAGGTGATTGCCTACGATGAGGCTTGCTTGGTGTCGTGGGAAGGCGGGAACATGCGCAATGCCATTCCCCGCGAATGCGAGGTTGTCATTACGGTTCCCGCATCGGAGGCAGACGATGTGCTGGCTTTCGTGGGCGAATGCGAGCAAGTGTGGCGGGACGAGTTCGACACAATAGAAGACGGACTGAGCTTTACGGCAGAGCGAGTGGACTTGCCTAAGATGATGGTGCCGGAAGAAATCCGTGACAATCTGGTGGATGCCGTTTACGCTTGCCCGAACGGGGTGGAGCGTTACATCCCGACAATTCCCGATACGGTGGAGACTTCTTCTAATCTGGCGATTGTGAAAGTAGGGAACGGAAAGGCTGAGATCAATGTGCTGACTCGCAGCGCGCGCGAATCGATGAAGGATTACAGGAATACGGCCATCGAAAGCTGCTTCTCTATGGCAGGAATGCATGTGGAGCGTTCGGGCGGATATTCCGGTTGGGAGCCGGATGTCAATTCTCCGATTCTGCATGCCATGAAAGAGTCGTACAAGGCACAATTCGGTGAGACCCCCGAAGTGAAAGTGATTCATGCAGGTTTGGAATGCGGCATCATCGGCGCCGTTGTTCCGGGACTGGACATGATTTCGTTCGGGCCGACATTGGAATGTCCGCACACTCCGGAAGAACGTTGCAACATTCCTTCGGTAAAGAAATTCTATGAGTTCTTGACGGCTACGTTGGAAAACACTCCGGTGAAATAGGGATTTCAATAAAATAAGGAGAGAGACACAAACCACATTGCGGTTTATACGCTTGTGTGTTTGTGTCTCTTTTTTATAGTCCTAACTCTTTGACGATTTCTTTGACCGCGTTCATCTTGATGTTCGAAGCGTCCGCTTTGTCGTAAATGAGCAGCAGGTATATTTTCCCCTCCTGTTCCGAAACAAGCGCATTGCACGTAATGACGCGCGCGCCTCCTGATTTGTCTCTTCCTTTGGCCGTAATAGCCATGCGTATTTTGCGGATATTGGGCGCAATCTCTGTGCCTTGTAGTGGGTTTGCCTCCAAAGAAACCAGGAAGTTTTCGTAATCTTCTACTAAGCCTCTATATCGTTTGGCCAATCTTTTAAACTCTTTTGTGAAAGAGTCAGAGCGTATTATTTCCAAGCTCATCGATTAAAGATTTTGCTGTTTTGAGTTTGATTTTTCCGTCTATGTGGTCTTTTACTTGGCGCAAGGCTGCGATCAGTTCTTCTGTCAAATCTCTGTCTTGGGATTCTGGTTGGGTTTCACGAACCGGGGTCAGCTTGAAACTGCCGGACGATCTGGATTTCAAGATTACATCTTCTCCGTTCCGGGCCATGTCCATGTACTTGGTTTGGTTGGCTCTGAAATCTCTCGTGCTGATTACAATCATGACGTTCTCCTTTCCTGTTAGTTTATGTAAAGGTACGAAAAAACGGATTGGTTACCAAATTGGATGCAAAATATTGCGACTAATTAAGAAAAACGCCTTCTTCTATTATTTTCACACAAGCCTGTGCAGTAATGTCAGAAATAATCGTTTAATTTATAAACACTTTTATGTTAAAGAAAAGTTCGCGGCGTTTCGCGGAACATGCGGCGGGATTTCAACCCGAATGCGGAGGGGTTTCCGGGAAATGCGGCGTAGATTGTTTGGAAACAAAAAACGTTAGGTTATGAAGACGATTAGACGGATAAGCGCGTTGGCGCTTTTGTGGTGCCTCTTGCCTTTGCCGTTTCTGGCACAGGGATACGACCGGATGTGGCAGGAGGTGGAGAATCTTGAAAAGAAGGATTTGCCGAAATCGGCGATACGGCAGGTAAATCTGATTTACCGGAAGGCGGCTTCCGAAAGAAATGCGCCGCAGATGATGAAAGCGTTCCTTGTGCGCGCCGAAGTGAAGACGAGCCTTTCTCCCGACAGCCTGCAGGGGGAAATGGAGGCTCTCCGGAGGTGGACTGCCGAGGAAAAGGATACGGTGGCCCGCGCGGTGCTCCATCACATTATGGGCGTGTACTTGCTGGAGGAACGCCCTGCCGACGTGGACAGCGTGCTGTGGCACTTCCGGGAGTCGCTGAAGTATCCCGATGCGTTGGCGGCGGTGTCGGCGGAAGACTACCGTCCGATGACGGAGAGCGGGAAGTTGAGCGAAAAGTACTTCGGCGATACGATGCTTGATTTGCTGGTACGACAGGCTGCTTACCGGCTGTCGTGGGGTTATGTGGACGTGATCCGGAGCGAAGAAGCTCGCCGTGGGGTGATGGAGTTTTACGGCAATCTGATAAATTGGTACGCAAATCAGGGCAACCGTTCGGCGGAGCTGCTCACCCGCCTGTGCCTGCTCTCTTACCGGCAAGGGTATGAGCAGGTTCCTCCTGTCAAGCTCTCAAAGGAAGAAGAAGTCGCTTTGCTGCGAAGCTGGATGCAGGAGTATGCCGATGTGGAGGCTTGCGCTGCCGTGTATGTGCATCTTGCAGATCTTTATTACTGTAGCCGGGAGCTTGTGGAGGCGATGAAGGCAGCAGATGAGGGGCTGGCGCGTTATCCCCGTTCGGAGTTTGCCGCCGATTTGGAGGATTATCGGCGCAGGATACGGAATCCTCTCCTGGAAGTCACCGCGCAATGGGTTTATCCCGGCGACGAGGCTGTCTTTGAAGTGAGGTCGAAGAACCTGAAAGGGATGACGTTGGAGATGTATCTCCTGAACCTGAAAGCCTCGTCTTCGGTATTTTCAGGGGGAACTGCGAAGGAGGATATGGTGAAGAAATACGGCAAATTAGTCATCCGCAAGCATTTTGAGCTGCCTGCCACTCCGGAGTACACGGACACGCTGAGCGCGTTTGCCTTCCGGATGCCGGAACAAGGTATTTACGTGCTGAAGTCCGTTCCCGACGGGCATCGGGACAAGGCGGAATATTCGTTGGTGCATCTGTCTCCGTTGCGGATTATCTCTTTCCCGTTGGAAGGCGGAAAGACAGAATACTACGTGGTGGACAGCAAAACGGGGCATCCGGTGCCGGGCGCGGAGATTGTGTTTTATTCCGTTCCGACTCCGGGAAAGTTCGCGCTCTACCGTTCGTTCAAGACGGACTCCGGGCGCGCGGTGGTTCCGAAGCTGGCGGAACGGATGCTTTGGATGAACGCCCGGCAAGGGGACAACGACTTTATGGAGGTGGCTTACCGGTCGGGAAGCAATACGCTGTCCGCTCCGTCGGAACACGCGGAGACGTATCGCACCGAACTGTTCACGGACAGGGCTTTGTACCGTCCGGGGCAGACTATCTACGTGTCGGGAGTGGCTTACAGGCAGAACGGTGACACGACGAAAGTCCGCAGCGGATGGAAGTTTACGCTGGCTTTGCGCGACGCGAACAACCGGGAACTGATGCGGAAGGAGCTTGTGACCGATGACTTTGGCGGGTTTCGTGCCGAGTTTCCGCTGCCGCAATCGGTGCTTCCGGGCAACTTCCGCTTGGAAGCGGACCACGGCGGACGTTTTGTGCGGGTGGACGAATACAAGCGTCCTACGTTTGACGTGGTTTTCGCTCCATACGAAAAAGCCTACACGGTGGGCGACACGCTTTCGCTCGAAGCGGAAGCCTGCAACTTTTCGGGCGCTCCGGTGCGTTCCGCCAAGGTGAGCTACACCGTTACCCGCACCCTCGCATGGCTCTGGCGGACAGGAGGCACCCCGGAGGTGGTCGGAAAAGGGGAGACGCTGACCGACGCGGACGGCAAGTTCCGCGTCGACGCGGTTCTCCGGAGGCCGGAAACGGACGCGCCCGACCAAGACAGCTATTATGTGTACAGAGTGGAGGCGGATGTGACGGACGTCGACGGGGAGACCCAGCAGGGAAGTCTCTCGCTGACGGCCGGAAAACGCTCGATGGGATTGCAGATTGATGGGTTGCGGGCGAAGGTGATGCGCGAGAAGAAGGAGGAAATCCGCTTTCTTGCTCGGAATCTGAACCGCAAGCCGATAGACGTTACGGTGAGCTACCGGGTGTATTCGTTGGACAACAACGGCAAGAAAGGCTGCCTGGTCGCATCGGGCGAACAGCCTTCGCAGACGGCGTTTGTGCCTGATTCCGTGCTGGCATGTCCGTCCGGAAGGTATCGTATGGAAATCTCCGCAGCCGACAGCGAGGGGCGCGAGTGCAAGGCTGAACAAGACTTCGCGCTGTTCTCTGAAAAAGACGCCCGCCCTCCATACGAAACGCGGGAATGGTTTTATCAGGACGGGACGGAGTTTTCAGAAAATCCGGCGGCGGTTTACGTCGGTTCGAGCGAGCGTGACGTGTGCGTGTTCTACTCTGTGTACAGCGGGGGAAGGCGGCTTCATGCAGAACGCCTGACGCTGAACAACGAAATCCGCAAGTTCGTCTACCCGTACAAGGAAGAATACGGCGACGGCATTACGGCGCTTTTCGCTTTCATGCGCCACGGCATGTTCTATACCAAGCGGGTGACCGTCACGCGCCCGAAGCCCGACAAGGCGTTGTCCGTGAAGTGGGAGAGCTTCCGCGGCAACCTTGTGCCCGGAGGGACGGAAGAATGGACGCTGAGCATCCTCGGCAAAGACGGCAAGTCGGCCGACGCGCGTTTCCTTGCCACGCTTTACGATGCGTCGCTCGACCGCCTGCTGGAGAATCCGTGGAACTTCCGCTTGAACTTCCGCCGCGACACACCTGCGGCATGGGCGAGCCAGCAGTACGTCAACACGTATTTTTCCATATTCTCTCCGTTTTACGACCGTCCTGAGTCGAAGGTCTATAATTTCGACTTCCCGAACAGCGGCTACAGCCGTCTGTTCATCCCCTCTTTGCGGAAGTCTGCGTTGCGAATCAGGGGCGGAGCGATGGTGGCACGCAGCCTGGCTTCTTCCGCAGCTCTGTATAAGAGTGCGGCAATGGAGGTGGCGGCTGACCAGGCAGTTGATGCAGGTTTCGAGGTCAGCAACGGAGTGTTTGAGTCGGTTGCGGACGTGAAGCAGCTGGCTTCCGTCGAAACGGAAGCGGAGTACGTGCCTTTGCGCGACAATTTTGCGGAGACGGCATTCTTCTATTCCGACCTGCGCACCGATTCCACTGGGACCGTGCGCATGGTGTTCACCATGCCGGATGCAGTGACCGAGTGGCATCTGTGGGGAATGGCGCATACGCAAGACATGGACTACGGGTTAGTTGAGGCAAAGGCGAAGACTAACAAGCCGTTTATGGTGCAGCCCAACATGCCTCGCTTCGTGCGTGCGGGCGACAGGGCCGTCATTGCAGTCTCATTGGACAACATGTCTGCCGATTCCGTATCGGGAACGATACGTATGCAGCTCGTGAATCCGGTGAACGGCAAGGTGGTTTATGAGGCCGAACAGCCGTTTGATGTGGCGGAGAGCCGGAACGGTGTGGCCCGATTCGAGTATGACGTGACTGAAAGCTGCGACATCTTGATATGCCGTGTCGTGGCGGATGCAGGCGAATACAGCGACGGAGAGCAGCATTATCTGCCGGTGCTGACCGACAAGCAGTGGGTCACCGAAACGTTGCCTTTCCAATTGAAGGGGAATGCGGCGGATACGCTTGCGCTCGACGGGCTGTTCAACAAGCAAAGCCCGACAGCTGTCAGCCGCCGCTTGAGCATCGAACTCACGGCCAACCCGGTGTGGTATGCGGTGCAGGCCCTTCCTGTGATGGACGCTCCCGACAATGAGAATGCCCTTTCGTGGGCAGCCGCTTATTATGCCAACGCGCTTGCCCGGCAGATTGCCGGAGAAAACCCGGAAATCAGGCGGGTTGTCGGTGCGTGGGCGGCTTCTGCTGACGGAAAAGAGGGCGGGAACGTATGGATGAGCAAGCTGGAACAGAACGAAGACTTGAAGAATCTTTTGCTGAAGGAGACTCCTTGGATAGCGGAAGCGGCCGGCGAGTCGGAGCAGAAACGCCGCATTGCGGCATTGTTCGACCCGAACCGGATGGAAAGCCGGTTGCAGGCAATGGAAGAACGCTTGGGCAAGCTCCAGCAGACGGACGGAAGCTGGTCGTGGTATGAAGGGATGCCGGGCAACAGAATCGTCACTACCGGCATCGTGCGGCTGATGGCGAGGTTGAAGAGCATGAATGCAGAGACCGATGTCCGAATGGAAAGCATGTATCTGAAAGCATGGAACTACCTGACCGCCCAGATGCGTCGGGAATACGACTCGATGAAGAGGCGGGAAGAACTCCATGACGTGAACGTGCTTCCGAGCGATTTGGCCGTAGACTACCTCTACATCTGTGCGCTCGACGGCTTTGCGCGTTCGAAAGCCGACAAGTCTGTCAATGCGTATATGCTGGAAAAATTGGAAGACCGTTCGGTTGAATATTCCATCCGCGAGAAAGCCGTGATTGCGCTCGTCATGCACGAGGCAGGAAGGACAGGCGAAGCGGAGACGTTGGTACGTTCCGTCAAGGAATATTCGGTATATACCCCCGAAATGGGCCGCTATTTCGACACGCCGAAAGCCGTGTATTCATGGAACGGCTATCGGATTCCCGTGCAGGTGGCCGCTATGGAGGCCGTGTCGAAGGTGGCTCCAGACTCGGTGATGCTTGCGGATATGCAGCAATGGCTGCTGAAGCAGAAGCAGGCGCAGGCTTGGGGGAATTCTGTAGAAACGGCGGATGCGGTGTATGCCTTGCTTTGCTCCGGAAGCGTGCAGGCTTCCGGAAGGATGGCAGCCCGGTGCGGGAACACTACGGTGGAGACTCCGGACGATGCGCTGGGATATGTGCGCCGTGCGTGCAGCGATGCGGACGTGAAGCGTGTGGAAGTGGCCCGAAAGGGCGACGGAACGGGCTGGGGAGCCGTGTACGCCCAATATCTGGAGGACATGGACAAGCTGGAAGATGCGGAAGGAAACGGGCTGCACATCCGGCGTGACATCCTGGCAGACGGGAAACGCGTGAAACGTCCGCTGAAAACGGGCGAGAAGCTGACAATCCGCCTTACGGTGAAGGCCGACCGCGACATGGATTTCGTTCAGATAAAGGACGGGCGTCCGGCTTGTTTCGAGCCTGTGGAGCAGCTTTCGGGATACCGCTGGAACGCAGAAACGGGCATCGGCTACTATCAGGTGAACCGTGATGCGTCGACGGAGTTTTTCATCGACCGGATGAGGAAAGGCACTTGCGTCATCGAGTACGCCGTGTATGCTGATCGTGCGGGAACCTATCAGGCGGGTATGGCTTCCGTCCAGTCGGCATACGCTCCTGAGTTTGCGGGGCATACCGGCGGGATGGAGGTTGTTGTGGAAGAATGACACCGGCTGATTGGAATCGGGCGGCCGTCTTGACAGGAAAGGTCGCCCGGTTTTATAGGGAAAGTCCGCCGGGTTTTGCGGTAAAGTCGGGGAGTTTTTGCGGAAAGGATGAGCAAATCCGAAAGAAGTATAAATCGGCTCCGATGTTTTGTATGCAACGTTTTTTCTCTTTATCTTTGTTCGTCAAATAACGGATAAAGATGAAAAGAATTTACATATCGCTGATAATGTTTGTTGTATGCCTGATGGCGCAGGCACAGCCGAAAATCGCGTTCGATAGCGAAACGAAAGATTTGGGCTACATCCTTTGGCGCAATCCGGCAACCGTCACCTACAAGTTTGTCAATACGGGCGACAAGCCTTTGGTGGTTTCCAACGTCACGGTGTCGTGCGGCTGCATGGAAGCCTCATGGACGGAGGTTCCGGTGATGCCGGGAGACGAAGGGGAAATCACGGCTGTGTTTGACGCGGAGGCCATCGGACATTTTTATAAGGATTTGGGGGTATATTGCAATGCGGCGCCCGAACCGGTTTATGTGAGCTTCAGCGGAGAGGTGACGGCTGATGCCAAAAACTTTTCGTTTACCCATCCTTACGCGATAGGGGGTATCCGTCTTAATCAGGAAGAATTGAGCTTTGAAGCCCATAAAGGCGACCGTCCGTCGGTTGAATTGCTGGTGGCCAATACGTCGAACAAGTCTTATTCGCCGGTTCTGATGCACCTTCCTCCTTATTTGGAAGCGGAAGCCGTGCCGGAGAAGCTGGGGCGCGGAAAGGCCGGAAAGATAAAAGTGACGCTGAATACGGACAGGCTGCCCAAATTGGGAATTACCCGTGCTTCGGTCTATCTGTCGCGCTATTCCGGCGACAAGGTGGGCGAGGAAAACGAGATTCCGGTTTCAGTGGCTTTGTTGCCCGATTTCTCTCAAATGACGGACTGGCAAAAGAACAATCCTCCCGTCATCTCCGTTTCGTCCGACGAGTTGGAGTTTCTCAACCTGCGTCCGAACCAGAAAAAGTCTCAAACCGTTGTAATTACCAATACGGGCAAGTCGGATTTGGTGATTCAGGACATGCAGGTGTTCAGTATCGCTTTGGGCGTAAACCTGAAGAAGCGTGTGCTCAAGCCGGGCGAATCGACCAAGATGAAAGTGACCGTCCTTGCGGCCAATCTTCCGAGGGTGAAAGGAAGGCCGCGCGTGCTGATGATAACGAACGACCCTGAACGTCCGATGATAGCCGTCCGCGTGAAAGCGCAATTGAAGTCAAACGAAAAATAAAAGCCTTATGGAGCACCCCGAAAACCGCGAAGAATACAAGGGGCTGACGGTCAACGAAGGAGTGGAGCAGCCCTCTGTCGTCAATCCTTACCTGAAGTTGAGAAAGAAGCCGAAACGCAGGCAGCTCTCGGCAGGCGACTATGTGGAAGGCATTGTCAAGGGAGATATTACGGTGTTGAGCCAGGCCGTGACGTTGGTGGAAAGCCTCAAGCCGGAACATCAGGCGTTGGCTCAGGAAGTGTTGGAGAAATGTCTTCCCTATACGGGCCGTTCCGTCCGTGTGGGCATCAGCGGAGTGCCTGGAGCAGGGAAGAGCACTTCAATTGACGTGTTCGGGCTTCATGTGCTGCAGGAATATGGAGGCAAGCTGGCGGTGCTGGCTATCGACCCCAGCAGCGAGCGTTCGAAAGGCAGCATCCTTGGCGACAAAACCCGTATGGAGAAGCTCTCCGTGCATCCCGACTCGTTTATCCGTCCCAGTCCGACAGCCGGTTCTTTAGGCGGAGTAGCCCGTAAAACCCGCGAAACGATTCTGCTTTGCGAGGCGGCGGGGTTCGACAAGATTTTTGTAGAAACGGTCGGGGTGGGGCAGAGCGAAACGGCTGTCCATTCGATGGTCGATTTTTTCCTGCTGATTCAGTTGGCAGGCACTGGCGACGAGCTTCAGGGCATCAAGCGCGGCATAATGGAAATGGCCGACGGTATTGTCATCAACAAGGCCGACGGGAACAATATAGAAAAGGCGAAGCTGGCGGCAGCGCATTTCCGCAATGCGCTTCATTTGTTCCCCACTCCGGAGTCCGGATGGATGCCGCAAGTGCTGACTTACTCCGGCTTTTACGGAATAGGCATCAAAGAAATCTGGGATATGGTTTATAAATATATCTCTTTTGTCAAGGCAAACGGTTATTTCTCGTACAGGCGCAACGAGCAGTCGAAGTATTGGATGTACGAGACCATCAATGAACATTTGCGTGACAGCTTCTACCGTGACGAGGTGATTGCCGGAATGTTGGCCGAGCAGGAAGCGGAAGTGTTGAGCGGGAAGGCCACTTCTTTCTCTGCGGCCCGCAGGCTGTTGGATGTTTATTTTGAAAGGATGAAATGAGGGCGGCTTTTCGAGAAAAACGGCCGTTTATATAAAAAAGTCCCGCCGCTTTGCAAATAAAGCGGCGGGACTTTTTTATATAAACGGTTTGATTATATTGACAATTCGTGCAGCACGTTTACCAATTCACGGTCGATTGGCTTGTCATTCTTGATAGCCTTCGCGAACGGTACGTACACGATTTCATCGTTTTCGATACCGATCATCACGTTGCGTTGCCCTTCCATCAGTGCCTGAATGCTGGCTACACCCATACGGCTGGCGATGATACGGTCGTGCGCCGTAGGCCGTCCGCCGCGTTGCAAGTGGCCGAGAATGGTTACGCGCACGTCATATTGCGGATATTCGTTCTTCACACGTTCGGCATAGTGCATCGCTCCGCCGGTAATCTCGCTTTCGGCCACCAATACGATGGAGCTGCTCTTCGATTTGCGGAAGCCGTTGTTGATAAACTCTTCCAATTGGTCTACTTCCGTGTTGAACTCAGGTATAATGGCTGCTTCGGCTCCGGCGGCAATGGCGCCGTTCAGCGCAAGGAAGCCTGCGTCGCGTCCCATTACTTCCACGAAGAACAGACGTTCGTGTGAGGTTGCCGTGTCGCGAATCTTGTCAACTGCATCCAGAATCGTGTTCAGTGCTGTATCATATCCGATGGTAGTATCCGTTCCGAACAGGTCGTTGTCGATAGTGCCCGGCAATCCGATGCACGGAACGTCGAACTCCTGTGCCAGCAAGCGGGCGCCGGTGAGCGAACCGTCACCTCCGATGATAATCAGCGCGTCGATGCCTTCTTTCTTCATCGTGTCGTAAGCAATTTGTCGGCCTTCGGGAGTCTTGAATTCCTGGCAGCGGGCAGTCTTCAAAATGGTACCTCCCAGTTGGATAATGTTGCTTACGTTTTCGGTTCTGAACTCCTTGATTTCACCGGTAATCAGGCCCTTGTAACCTCTGTAGATTCCTTTCACTCTCAATCCGTTGTAGATGGCCGAGCGGGTCACCGCGCGGATAGCGGCGTTCATACCGGGGGCATCACCTCCTGAAGTAAGAATGCCGATACATTTTATAGCTCCCATAATATAAAAGTGTTATGTTTATATGTGCAAAAATACAAAATAACTGTCTATTCAGTCAATACAAAACGATGAAATTTTCGGACGCTTTTTGCTGCCGGCGTGGCTTTGTTGTCGGCTTGATTATTGCGTAATTTCTTTTTTGCAGGCTTCCATCAACCATTTTGGGGTGGAAGTGGCACCGCATATCCCGATTGAACGGGCATTTTTCAGCAGGTCTTTGTCTATATCTTCCGGCCCGTCTATTTGATGAGAGTTGGGGTTGACCGTTTGACATTCGTGGAACAGAATTTTTCCGTTCGAACTTTTATGTCCGCACACGAAGAAAATCAGGTCGTGCTCTGCCGCAAACTTTCTGATGTTGGGCATTCGGTTGGCCACTTGCCGACAGATGGTATCGAAGTATTCGAAGGTGGCTTCCGGAGAGATGTGCGTTTCGATATAGGCGACAATCTGCCGGAACTCGTCGAGCGACTTGGTTGTTTGCGAGTAGAGCCGGATGTCTTTGGAGAAGTCTAATTTGCTTACTTCTTCTATGCTCTCGATAACGACGGCTTTCCCTTCCGTTTGCCCTACAAGGCCCAATACTTCAGCGTGTCCGTTCTTCCCGAAGATGACAATTTGCTTGTCTTTTCCGCATGGGGTGGCATCGTATTCCTGTTTGATGCGCTTCTGGAGACGGAGCACCACGGGGCAGGTGGCATCGATGATTTCGATGTGGTTTCTTCGAGCCGTTTCGTATGTTTCGGGAGGCTCGCCGTGTGCCCGGAGCAATACTTTCGCATTTTTCAGTTCGGCGAACTCTTTGTGGGTAATGGTGATGAGGCCCAGTTTTCGGAGCCGTTCGCATTCCTGTCCGTTGTGTACGATGTCTCCCAAGCAATAAAGCGTTTCGCCTTTCGCCAGTTCTTCTTCCGCTTTGCGGATGGCCGTCGTTACTCCGAAGCAGAAGCCTGAGCCTTCGTCTATTTCTACGTTATTCATTGGCAGCTTCGTTGAAACGTTCTTTCAGCCACTCTTTTTGTTCGTTGACAGTCATGCGGCTGTTGTCTAACAGGATTGCATCGTCTGCCTTGCGCAGCGGGCTGATTTCGCGGGTTTGGTCGATGCGGTCGCGTTCTTCCACGTTTTTCAGAATGTCTTCAAAGGAGACGTCCTGTCCTTTGGCTTTCAGTTCGTCATAGCGGCGTTGCGCGCGGATTCGGGCTGAGGCCGTCACGAATATCTTCAGTTCGGCTTGGGGAAAGACGGCTGTGCCGATGTCGCGTCCGTCCATGACGATTCCTTTTTCTTTTCCCATTGCTTGTTGCTGTTCCACCATTGCTTGGCGCACGAACCCTAAGGCGGCGACCGGGCTGACGTGGGATGACACTTCGAGGGTGCGGATGCGTTCTTCCACATTCGTGCCGTTCAGAAACGTCATCGGGAGTTGGGTTTCCGGATTGAGGCGGAAAGTGATGCGGATGTCTTTCATCCGGCTTTTCAGTTCGGACTCCCGAATGCTTCCGTCGGCGTTGAACAGGTTGTGTTCGAGGCAATAGAGAGTGACTGCGCGGTACATGGCTCCGCTGTCGATGTAGATGTAGCCGATTTCTTTGGCCAAGTCTTTAGCCATCGTGCTTTTTCCGCAGGAGGAAAATCCGTCAATCGCTATGATAATTTTTTTCATTCCGTCGCAAAAGATTTTTTCTGGTGATTGAATGTCCAAAGATAGGCATTTGTTTACTTTCCGGCATCGGATGGAACGCAAATGTTTGTTATTTTATCGCAACTATTTATTGTACCAAGTGTTGTGTATAATTAGGGTTTACCCTGACCATACCTATTGACATATCACAAAATACAAAGAAGCACCGATATAAGACAACAATACTTCAAATATATTTTCAGTATTTGTTTTACTTATATCGGTACTTCTTTTTGCCTTGTACTTTTCTTCTTCGTAATTTTGCAAAAACAAATAGGAAATGGTTTGACTATATAAATCCCGCCGCTGTTAGCACAATATCACTATCTCATATATGAGATCACTACTGTCCCGTAAAAGTGGATAAATAGTTCTTTGAAATTATTGAAATATAGTCAATTACACGGTCTTTTGAA
>CALUGI010000038.1 GCA_944320135.1 uncultured Phocaeicola sp.
CAGGACATCGTCGACCGCTACCACACGCTTATCCGCGACTCGTTCAAGGAGTTCGGCATCTCGTTCGACGTGTACGGGCGCACTTCTTCAAAGATACACCACGACACGGCTTCCGACTTCTTCCGCAAGCTGTACGACAAGGGAGAGTTTATCGAAAAAACCTCCATGCAGTATTACGACGAAGAAGCAAAGACCTTCCTCGCCGACCGCTACATCACGGGCGAATGTCCGCGATGCCACGCTCAGGGCGCATACGGCGACCAGTGCGAGAAATGCGGCTCCACGCTCTCGCCCACGGAACTGATCAACCCCAAGAGCGCCATCAGCGGAAGCGAACCCGTAATGAAAGAAACCAAGCACTGGTATCTGCCGCTCGACAAGCACGAGGCATGGCTGCGCCAATGGATTCTGGAAGACCACAAGGAATGGCGGCCCAACGTGTACGGCCAGTGCAAGTCGTGGCTCGACATGGGCCTGCAGCCGCGCGCCGTGAGCCGCGACCTCGATTGGGGCATCCCCGTTCCGGTGGAAGGAGCCGAAGGCAAAGTGCTCTACGTGTGGTTCGACGCGCCCATCGGCTACATCTCGAACACCAAGGAACTGCTTCCGGATTCGTGGGAAAAATGGTGGAAAGACCCTGAAACGCGCCTCGTCCACTTCATCGGAAAGGACAACATCGTGTTCCACTGCATCGTGTTCCCCGCCATGCTGAAGGCTGAAGGCAGCTACATCCTGCCCGACAACGTGCCCGCCAACGAGTTCCTGAATCTGGAGGGCGACAAGATATCCACTTCGCGCAACTGGGCGGTATGGCTGCACGAATACCTTCACGACTTCCCCGGCAAGCAGGACGTGCTGCGCTACGTGCTTACCGCCAATGCACCGGAAACGAAAGACAATGACTTCACATGGAAAGACTTCCAGGCACGCAACAACAACGAATTGGTGGCCGTCTACGGCAACTTCGTGAACCGTGCATTAGTGCTTACCCACAAATACTTCGAGGGCAAGGTGCCCGCCTGCGGCGAGCTAACCGACTACGACAAAGCGACGCTCCAGGAGTTTGCCGACGTGAAGGCACAAGCGGAAAAGCTGCTCGACGTGTTCAAGTTCCGCGACGCACAAAAAGAAGCGATGAATCTGGCCCGCATCGGAAACAAGTATCTTGCCGACACCGAACCGTGGAAGTTAGCCAAGACGGATATGGACCGTGTGGCAACTATCCTGCACATCTCCCTCCAGCTGGTGGCCAACCTCTCCATCGCTTTCGAACCGTTCCTGCCGTTCAGTTCCGAAAAACTCCGCAAGATGCTGAACATGGAAACCTTCAGCTGGGAACAATTAGGAAGCACCGACCTGCTGGAAGCCGGACACGTGCTGAACAAGGCCGAACTGCTGTTCGAAAAGATAGAAGACGACGCCATCCAAAAGCAAATGGACAGGTTAGAGGAAATCAAGAAGGCGAACGAAGCGGCCAACTACAAGGCCAATCCGATAAAGCCGACCGTATCCATCGAGGACTTCGACAAGTTGGACATCCGCGTGGGCACGGTACTGGAATGCGAGAACGTGCCGAAAATGAAGAAGCTGCTGAAATTCAAGATTGCCGACGGATTAGAGAACCGCACCATCGTGAGCGGCATCGCCCAGCACTACAAGCCGGAAGAACTCGTAGGCAAACAAGTGCTTTTCATCGCCAACCTCGCTCCGCGCCAGTTCAAGAACGGCTTGGTGAGCGAAGGCATGATTCTGAGCGCCGAGAACTTCGACGGCTCGTTAGCCGTCACTTCCGTATTGCGCGACGTGAAGCCGGGAAGCGAAGTGAAATAATTGAGTGACGAGGGGACGAGAGGACAAGGCAAGAAGGCGACAAGGCAATAGAAACCCTGTCGACTTGCCGCTTTGTCAACTCGTTGCCTTGCAAACCGTCAACTGAAACAAGATGTCCGAACCGTCGCTGAAAGAGAAAACCGCCAAAGGTCTTTTGTGGGGAGCCGTCAACAACGGCACCCAACAGGTGCTTGTGCTTGTGTTCGGCATCATATTGGGGCGTATCCTTGGGCCGGAAGAGTACGGCATGGTGGGAATGCTGGCCATATTCACCCTCATCGGTTCGGCGCTTCAGGAGAGCGGATTCCGGGCGGCATTGGCCAACCTGAAAACCGTCCGCCATGAAGACTACAACGCCGTATTCTGGTGCAGCACGGGCATCGGCCTCATCGTCTACATCTTTCTGTTCCTGTCGGCTCCGCTCATCGCGCGGTTCTACGACGAGCCTGCATTGACACCGCTGGCGCGCTACTGCTTCTTAGCCATTCCCATTGCCGGCATAGGCACCGTGCAAGGAGCCTATCTGTTCCGCAACCTGAAGGTAAGGCAACAGGCGGCAAGCGGCATCATCGCGCACGTCACCTCCGGCATTGTCGGCATCACGCTGGCGTTCTGCGGGTTCTCCTATTGGGGAATCGCCACGCAAAACCTGACTTACATTCTGGTGGTCACCGTATGCTCGTGGCATTTTTCTCCTTGGCGGCCTGCCATGCGCATCGACCTCTCCCCCATCAAACCCCTGTTCGCGTTCAGCAGCAAACTGCTCGTCACGAACATCGCCTACCAGCTGAACAACAACCTGCTTTCGGTGGTTTTGGGAAAGTTCTTCACCCCCCAGTCCGTAGGCAACTACAACCAAGCCAACAAATGGAACGCCACGGGACACCAGTTCGTCACGGGCATGATAAGCGGAGTGGCCCAGCCCGTGCTTGCCAGCATCCATGAAGACCGCGAGCGGGAATCGCGCGTGTTCAGAAAGATTCTCCGGTTTACCGCCTTCCTCGCCTTCCCCGCCATGTTCGGCCTGTCCGCCGTCACGGAAGAACTGATACTGATTACGGTAGGCTGGAAATGGGCCGGAAGCATCCCGCTCATGCAGATGCTCTGCATCGGAGGAGCATTTCTGCCGATAAGCTCCCTATTCTCAAGCCTGATTATCAGCCAGGGAAAGTCGGACATCTATATGTGGAACATCGTTTCGCAAGTGCTGCTCCAGCTGGCGGTCGTGTTGCTGCTGGCCGCAGGAGGAGGCGATGTCTTCCAGATGGTTGTCTGCTACGTATGCATCAATGTCTGTTGGGTGTTCGTGTGGCAACGCTTTGCCCGGAGATACATTCACCTGCCCCTCCCCCTCTTGCTGAAAGACCTGTGCCCGTTCTTTTTCTGCGGACTTGCCGCCTGTGCCTCAGGATGGTATGCAGCTTCGTGGGCAAACGATTCGCAGTTCATTTCTTTAGCTGTCAAAATTATTGTCGCCGCCCCCTGCTATTGCCTTCTGATACGAGCCGTCCAGCCGGAAATGCTGGAAGAAAGCGCCAACTACCTGCAATCACGGAAAAAACGCCCGCACGCTTCCCCCGAAGCCTCGGCGCGTTCTCCCCAAAACGAGGGCGCGCTTCCTCCCAAAGGCCGCCTGTTTATAGCCGGGGCGCCTCCCGTCATCTTTGAGCAGCTCGCTCCTGAACTGCAGGAGCGAATGGTGTACATTGCAAACCTCTTGCATTTTCCTAAACAAAAGCCGCTTCAAATTATGCACTTCTTGCTTGCAGGAAGAATCCCGCTGCCTCAGCCTATTCTGAACCTTTGGTTCCCGAAAGAAGGGCTCGGCCAACTGACGGCCGCCAAGCCGGGCGACAGCATCTTGCTTTACGAAGGCACCAACGTCAGGAGTCTGAAAGCGTTGCGACGCATACTGCCCAAAGACGTGACATGCCATATCTACTATTGCAACCCGATCAGTTCCATTTTCCGCCAACCTGAGCGCAGCCTGAAAGCAATCCGAAAACTGGGATACCTGCTGAGCAGCTTCGATTTTTGCGATGCGCGGAAATACGGGCTGGCATATACCGGACAATATTTCTGCTACCCTCCAGAATCGCTCCGGCTTCCGGAAGCCTCCGACTGCTTCTTCTGCGGACTTTCCAAGAACCGCAAGGATGTCTTGGACGAGATTCGCAGGCTGATGGAAGCGAAAGGGTTCGTATGCGATTTCGTCATTCCTGCCGCTCCCTCCGAAAAGATAACTTATCCGGAATACCTGCGGCGGCTCAGCCGGTCGCGATGCGTCGTCGACATCTGCCAGGAAGGGCAGACCGGACTCACACGCAGGCCCTTGGAAGCGCTGTTCTACAGCAAGAAGCTGATTACAAACAACGAAAGAATAACCGAATTTGACTTTTACAATCCGAATAATGTCTTTATCTTTGGAAAAGATTCCATCGACGCATTGGACAAATTTATGCAAACCCAGTTCACAGAGATTCCCCGTGAAGTGAAAGACAAATACGACATCAACCGATGGATCCGCCAATTTTTAAACGAATGACGCCCATGAAGCAACCGACCAACTACATAGCCACCTGGTTCTACAAGGAATCTTCGGAAGAAGCCAGCTATTACCCTCAGATGGGACGGAAAGGAGACTCCGCTCTCGTGCATTCCGTCTACATGCAGATTCAGGTCCCGTTCTTCCGGACGTTCCGCCACTACAATCCTTCGGCCGAACTGCTTTTCTTCACCAACCTGCAGCAATCTGCCTTGCCTCCTTTCCTGACCTCATTGTTTGAGGCGATGCAAGTAGAAGTCGTGACGCTCCCGTACACCTGCAAGCCGCCCAAAGAATGGTACAATGCGTGGCAGAACCAATTCTACCTGTACGACATACTCAAATACATGGAAAGCGTCATACAGCCGGAAGACGTGCTGCTCGTAGCCGACGCCGATTGCCTGTGCCGGTCTTCGCTAAGCCCTCTCTTTGAAAAGGCCGGAGCGAAAGGAAGTGCGCTCTACGAGTTTATTACCGACCGGACTGCACACATCAACGGCATCACGCTTCCAGAAATGGAAACGTTCTACGAAGCCTGTTACGGAGAAAAGCCCCAACCGATTGCTTACTACGGGGGAGAGTTCATCTGCCTGCGCGGAGATGCTGTAGCGGACATCAACCGGGCCTACACTGAGCTGTGGAATTTCAATCTGAAGCAAAATGCAGCCCATCGGCCCAAACTGAATGAAGAAGCCCACGTGCTCAGCATCCTTGCCGAACGGTTAGGATTGCGAAACCGCATTGCCAACGACTACGTAAAGCGGATGTGGACTTTGCCGCAGTTCAGCAACGTCGTTCCTGGCGACGAGCAATTGGCCGTATGGCATCTTCCCTACGAAAAGAAGCGGGGACTGTATCATCTTTACAAGACATTCTGCAAACATCCGGACATTATTGAACGAAACGAAGCCGCATTCTGGGAAAAGGCCGGCAAACTGACCGGAGTTCCCTGCATCAGTCTTCGCAAACGAGTGAGCGACAGGATTACCACAATCCTACAAAAATTGAAAAAACGCTGAACCGATATGAAAGTCCTTACCATCATCATATCCTACAACTTCGAAAAATGGATTAGACCATGCCTCGACAGTTTGTTGCACTCAACGTATCAGACGGAAATCCTTGTCATCGACAACGGTTCCAAAGACCGAACCATCGACCTTATAAAGAAAGATTATCCGCAAGTGCGCATCATCTCCAACGGGAATAATTTGGGCTTCGGGCAAGCAAACAACATCGGTATGCGGATAGCGTTGCAGGAAAGATTCGATGCCGTATTCCTTCTGAACCAAGACGCTTGGATTGAGAAAGACACGCTTGGGACATTGGCCGAACTGACGCAAAGGCATCCTGATTTCGGCATCCTCTCTCCAACCCACCTGAACGGGAAAGGCGACCGACTCGATAAAGGGTTTGCCAGCTACACGCACACGAAAAGCCTAAGCGAACTGCCCCAGAAAGAAGAACTGGCGGAAGCTGAATTCATCAACGCTGCATTCTGGTTCATCCCTGTCAGCACGCTGAAAACGGTAGGAGGATTCTCGCCGCTTTTCTACCATTACGGAGAAGACAAAGACTACATCAACAGACTGCACTTCCACGGATTGAAAATAGGCTACTCCCCGCAAACTTGCGGATGCCACGACAGGGAATACAGACAGGTGACGCGCAAGGCTTTTTTCCGCTCCGAATACGTATATCTGCTGTCAGAATATGCAAACATCAACCGCTCGTATGCGAAAGCATTCGCCTACAGCGTGCTTGCCTGCATCAAGAAAAGTTTTCTTTCGCTCTGCCGATTCAATATAAAAAACTGCGAAACATACGCTTTTCTGTCTTTCAAACTTATCCTGAAGGACAGAAAAGTGCGGCTTATCCGCCACCTGACAAAAGAAAAACAACCTCATTTCATCACATCGTTACCACCATGTTAGCTCCCATCCTCCTTTTCGTCTACAACCGCCCCGCGCACACCCGCAGGCTGATAGAGTCTTTAAAGGCCAACGCCGAAGCGTCAGAAAGCATGTTGTTCATCTATTCCGACTACGCACGCAACGAAACGGACATGCCCGAAGTCGGAAAAGTGCGCCGATACGTCCGACACATCAACGGGTTCAAGAGCGTATGCCTCATCGAACGCGCCGAGAACTGGGGGCTTGCCCGGAACATTATCGACGGAGTGACCGCGCAAGTCAACGCTTACGGAAGGGTTATCGTGCTTGAAGACGACCTTGTGGTGGCTCCCCACTTCCTCCGCTTCATGAACGACGCGCTGGACGTTTATCAGGACGAGGAACGGGTGGGACACATCCAGGCGTGCGACTTTACGAAAGACCCGACGCTGCCCGACACTTTCCTCATCAAATGGACGGGAAGCTGGGGATGGGGCACGTGGGCGCGCGCATGGAAACGGTTCAACCCGAACGGGAAGGAACTCCTCGCGCAAATAGAAGAACGGGGACTTGCCCGCACTTTCGACTTCAACGGCCGTTATCCTTTCACCCGAATGCTGCGCCGGCAAATAGAGGGGAAGAACAATTCATGGGCCATCCGGTGGAACGCCAGCCTCTTTCTGGCGGACATCTTGTCGCTGAACGCAGGAAAATCGTTAGTGCAGAACACCGGATTCGACGGAAGCGGGACCAACTGCGGAGGGGGCGGCCTGTATGCTTCCGACCTCTTCATGGAGAGGCTTCCCGTCAAGCCCATCTCGCCCGTAACCGAGAACTTGGAAGCAAGGAGGGCATACGCCAGATACTACGCAAGAACCAACTCGTTTTTCGCCAAAGCCGTCAGAAGAATCAAGCGGACGCTGCGCGGAGACTTCGGGGCCTGAACGGGGCACGGAAAGAAACGCCGCCGGAAGTCCCTTGAAACGCCTGCGCTTTTCAGCAAAAGCCCGGCAACTTGAGCGGAAAAGCCCGCCGTCATTTCCGCACAACGTCCAACGGTATGCCGCCCAACTCCGCCGCCAGTTCTGAAAACGAGCTGTAAAACGAACCGTAAACCTTCCTCGTCCGCGCCAAAGTGAAAAGGTCGGCCATCCCTTCACGGATTCCCTGCACCGAACTGCGGTCGGCCTTGCTCTCTGCACAAACCACTCTCCCGGCATAACGCCTGCGCATGGCCTGCTTCACTTCTTCGGAATCGGTGGCCAGATAGACGCACAAGTCGTCGTGGGCGGCCAGTTCTTCGTCGATACGCGCAAAGAAAAGTTCCAGCGGACTGTGTTCGACAGACAAAGCATTGTCCGTGCGCCGGACATGCACCCCTACCGTATAAGGCGAAAAACCGGCGCATCTGCGGTCGATGACGGCCTGCACTTCCGGTACGGGACGAAACACCTCATGAAGCAGACGCGCGGGATAGGGATAAAAAGACAGGTAGGCCGCCAGATACGTCCGCCCCCGTGCGGCCCATTCCGCAAAATCGAACCCGCCCTTGCACAGGGCGTCTATCTGGTGCTCGTACAGACGGGCGTCGAAAATCAGCTTCTGAAACAAGGCCGGGACATGGAAATTCTTTCTGCGCGGACGGTCGAACACCCACAAGTCGCACACGGACGCTTCTTTTATCCGCACGTTCGGCGGCAGCGACAGAGGTGAAAACAAATCGCGGAAAGCGGCATGCAACGCCCAGTCCTGAAACCACAAGACTTCCACATCGCCCCCGGTATGTTGGGCCAAAGCGATTGCCGACAGCGCAGCGCGTATGCGGTTGGCCAGACCTCCGGCCGGCACAAAAATCATTTTTCTTTTCATATCGGACAAAAGTAATGAATTTATCAAAATGAAAACATTAACTTTGCAGAAACTTTGACGGACATGAGAGTATTAATCATCAACACTTCAGAACGCATCGGAGGGGCGGCCATCGCAGCGAGCCGGCTGGCGGAAGCCTTGAAGAACAACGGCATCAAAGCCAAAATGCTGGTCCGCGACAAACAGACGAACCGGGTGACCGTGGTAGCTCTGAAGAAATCGTGGCGGCACATCTGGCATTTTCTGTGGGAACGCATCGTAATCTGGGCCTCAAACGGATTCCACCGCAAAAACCTTTTTGCCGTAGACATCGCCAACAAAGGCACCGACATCACCTCTTTGCCGGAGTTCCGCCAAGCCGACGTCATCCATCTGCATTGGATCAACCAAGGAATGCTCTCGCTGAAAAACATCCGCCAGATTCTGAAATCCGGCAAGCCCGTGGTATGGACGATGCACGACATGTGGCCCGTCACCGGCATCTGCCATCATGCAGAAACCTGCACCCGCTACACGACTTCATGCCACGACTGCCCGGCGTTGCACAACGGATACAAGACAGACCTTTCTTATCAGGTGTTCAAACAAAAGCAGAAGCTGTATAAAGGCGCCGACATCACCTTCATCGCCTGCAGCCGCTGGTTGGAGAATCTGGCCAGACAGAGCGCGCTGACAGAAGGGCATCCCGTCACGAACATCCCCAACCCTATCAACACGACCTTGTTTCGCCCGCTCGACAAGGCGGAAGTGCGCAAGAAGCTGAACCTCCCTCCCGACAAAAAGCTCCTGATGTTCAGTTCGATGAAGATTACCGACAAAAAGAAAGGCATCGACTATCTGATAGAGGCATGCCGCCTGCTCAAAGAAAAACACCCGGAGTTCTGCAAGACGCTGGGAGTAATCGTCATGGGCAAGCAGGCACAGCAGTATGAAACCTTGTTCCCGTTCCCCATCTACTGCATCGACTACGTAAAGAGCGAAAAGGAAATAGCCGACGTCTACAACGCCGCCGACCTCTTCGTGACTCCCTCGCTGATGGAGAACCTTCCCAACACCGTTGCGGAAGCAATGTCATGCGGCGTGCCCTGCGTAGGATTCAACATCGGAGGAATCCCCCAAATGATTGACCACCTGCACAACGGATATGTGGCGCAATACAAGTCGGCGGAAGACCTTGCCGACGGAATATGCTGGTCGCTCAACGAAGGAGACTACCAAAGCCTGTGCGAAGAAGCGCGCAGGAAAGCCCGAAACAGCTATTCCGAACACGCCATCGCAATGAAGTACATCCAAGTTTACAACAAGATTACAGGGAAAAATGCGTAACAACTGCCGCCTTCATCCGAAATTTTCCATCATCACTGTCACATTCAATGCAGGAGCAACGCTGGAAGACACCATCCAGAGCGTCATCACCCAATCGTATCGGAATCTGGAATATATCATCATAGACGGAGGGTCGAAAGACCGCACCTTAGACATCATCGAACGGTACAGGACACACATCCACGCCGTTGTCAGCGAGCCGGACCAAGGGCTGTATGACGCAATGAACAAAGGACTCAAGCTGGCAACCGGCGACTATATCTGCTTCCTGAATGCGGGAGACGAACTGCATGAGGACGACACGCTGCTGCTCATGGTGCATTCGATTACGGAGAACGCCCTGCCCGACGTGCTTTACGGAGAAACGGCCATAGTGGACGAAGAAGGACATTTTCTCCGGATGCGCCGCCTCTCCGCGCCGGAACGCCTCACGTGGAAGAGCTTCAGAAACGGTATGCTGGTCTGCCATCAGGCTTTCTTCGCACGCCGTGACTTGGCGGAGCCTTTCGACTTGAAATACCGCTTCTCCGCCGACTTCGACTGGTGCATCCGCATCATGAAAAAGAGTCAGGCGCTCCACAATACGCACCTGACTCTCATCGATTATCTGAACGAAGGGATGACCACCCGCAACCGCAAAGCGTCATTGAAAGAACGCTTCCGCATCATGTGCAAACATTACGGATACATCTCCACCATATTGCGCCACTTGGGATTCGTCATACGCGCCGTCACCAAAAAGTAACCTTTCGCTTTATTCCGCCGACGCACGCTTTCTCTTGCGCGCTTCCATCACAACCACTGCAACAAGGCCCAAAGCCAAAAGTCCCAGAGCGACAAAAGCAATGGTTTCCGTCACATGCAAAGATACGGGGTCGAAGACGAACTCAACCGTATGCTTCCCGGCAGGAACGTTCATTCCACGGAGGATATAGTCGGCACGTCCGTGCGGCACCAGCTCCCCGTCTACATACGAACGCCATCCCGGATAATAAATCTCGGCAAAGACCAAAGTTCCTCCTTGTCCGGCATTCACTTCATACTTCAACGCATTCGGTTCATAACTGACTAACTTCACGCTCCGCAGAGTGTCGCCTGCATTCGTTTCGGCCTTTACCTGCTCTGAGAACCTCTTGTCTACTACGGCCACCTTGCCCGGATTGACATGATGCAGAGACTCTATCTCTTCATTGGCGTTGCTGACATAGCGCACCTCATCCACAAACCACGCATTGCCGAGAGCGTGCGGATTGAACACGGGCGCAGTAGCCCCTCCCTGCAAAGGCACAATCACATAGCGCGTATTGAGCATATTGAGCGCCGGAGTCAGAGAATCTCCTGCCAACGACAAATCCCCGTTCGTTTCGGATACCGCCATATACAGACTCGACATTTCCCCTTGAATATGTTCGTCAATCATCTCCTGATAACGGCGCAGCTTCGCTGCATGATAGCCGCCGATACTCTTGTGCCAATAAGAAGTGTTGTTTTCATTGAACGTGTTTGAAGCCATGTTCAGCACGCGGTAGTCCAACGACTTGTCTTGCAGTATCAGTTCGTCGGTTTCGGAAGGTTCGAGGAAAGGCTGCATCTCCGTGCCTTTCGCCACGAACTGAGCGTCATAGAGGTAACGCTTGTTTACGCTCCATAGGTCCGTCAGACAGAGCACGGCCAGCAATCCAATCAGCGCCTTCGCTTTCAGCTTCCCTGCACAATATGACCACATGAATGCGGCGCCAATCAATACGATGAAGAAGCTCCGCCAAGCATCGGAAGTAAAGATTGACTTGCGGACTTCCTCCAAATTCAGCAGCAACGGAGCCAATTGGTCGGAAGGAATCGCATTCTGCAAAGCGTTCATCTCGGCAGAAGAAACGTAAGACGGGAAGAAGAACGTCGGAGCCAGAGCGAACAACAATGCAATGCCTCCCGTCAGCACGAAACTGCCGTAGAAAGCGTTCGGACGCTCCTTCAACAGGCGAGGACATTCAACCACCTCTTTCAGTGCCATCACCGCAAGCAAGGGAATCGTAAACTCGGCAATCACTAAGATGGACGACACGGCACGGAACTTGTTGTACATCGGCACGTGGTCGATGAAGAAATCGGTCAACCCCATGAAGTTATGCCCCCACGAAAGCAGTATCGAAAACACCGTACCGCCCGCAAGCGCCCACTTCATCGGGCCTTTCACGATGAACAGGCCAAGAATGAAAAGGAACATGACAAATGCCCCTACATAGACCGGCCCCGAAGTGCCCGGCTGCTCTCCCCAATACTGGCCCAACTGACTGTAAAGCCCCAAATAGGCAGGGTCGGCCTTTTCCATCGCTTTCCGGTTCTGCGCCAACGGCACGGACGCGCCTCCTTTCACGTTCGGCACCAGCAACGAGAACGTTTCCCCGATGCCGTAGCTCCATTGGGTGATATAGTCTCTCTCCAAGCCGCTTCCGGTCTGATTGGACGCATTCTCTTTCACCAACTCGCTTTTGCCGCGCATACTCTCCTTGCTGTACTGATAAGTGTGGTAAAGATTGGACAGATTGACACAGACGGCCAACGTTCCGGCCAACGCCAGCACGCCCGTCCCCTTCAGAAAACGGGAGAACTGTTTCGACTTCCATGCCGACACGCCGTATGCGATTGCCATAAAAAGCATGACAAACAGGAAATAATAAGTCATCTGCAAATGATTGGACACAATCTGCAACGCCGCAAACAAAGCCGTTACGATTCCTCCCAGAAGATATTTTCCTCTATACACCAGCACCATACCGGCAATCGTGGGCGGGATGTAAGCCAACGTGACGAACTTCCAGATATGTCCGGCAGCAATGATAATGAAAAAATACGACGAAAAAGCCCACACAATGGCGCCCAAAGCCGCCATCCACGCTTTGAAGTCGAAGGCACGCAGCAGGATGTAGAACCCCAGCAGCATCACGAACACGTACCATACATAAGTAGGGAGATACAGATGGTACAGGTTCTGCACATGGTTCAGCGTCCGGCTGGAGTCGTATCCCGGAGCTATCTGATAAGTGGGCATCCCCCCGAACAAGGCGTTGGTCCAGCGCGTCGCCTTCCCATGCTCCTTATAATACTCCTGATGTTCCCGCCCGGCGCCGATTCCGGCCACCGCATCGTGCTGCGCAAGGATGCGCCCTTCGAATACGGCCGGACAGAAATACGCGAACGAAATCAGCATGAAAACCACTATCGCCGCAATATCGGGAAGAAGTTGCTTTAATCCTTTCATAATAAGCCGTTTTATTGATTCATGTTTTCAAGCAGCAAAGATAACACAATAGTCCATGAAAAATAGTAACTTTGCCGTGAAAATCTTTTTTATCGCATGAAAATAGGAATCATTACGGCCATGTCTTCCGAACAGAAGCAGCTGGCCGGCCAACTTGAAGGCAAAACAGAACGCAACGAAGGCCCTTTCTCGTACACGGAAGGGAACATCAGACAGAATGAAGTGATGCTGGCGCAATGCGGCATCGGGAAAGTGAACGCCGCTGCCGGAGCCGTTGAGCTGATACGCTGCTTCCAGCCCGACTGCATCGTCAGCACGGGAGTGGCAGGCGGAATCGATTCGTGCCTGAACGTGATGGACGTTGTGGTCGGCCGCCGAACTGTGTACCACGACGTGTGGTGCGGCGAAGGAAACGCATACGGACAAATCCAAGGACTTCCCGCCTTCTTCCGGGGCAACGACACGCTTTACGAATGCGCGCTTTCGCTCGACACGGAAACTCCTATCCACGGAGGACTGATATGCACGGGAGACAAATTCATTACCGACCGGAGCGAACTGAACGAAATCAAGAAGAACTTTCCCGACGGACTGGCGGTAGACATGGAGTCGGCGGCCATCGCACAGGTGTGCTGCCTCTACAAGGTGCCTTTCATCAGCTTCCGCATCATCAGCGACACGCCGGGCGCCGACAAGCATTTCGAGCAGTATCTGAACTTCTGGGCGGAAATGGCCGACCGTTCTTTCCGAGTCACCGAGACTTTTCTGAAAGCATTACCCAACAAACTATAAGAGTCATGAAAAAAATACCGAGCTTTACCGTTGACCACATCCGCCTCCTGCGCGGCATCTACGTCTCGCGCAAGGACGAAGCGGGCGGAGAAACCATCACTACCTTCGACATCCGCATGAAAGAGCCGAACCGCGAACCGGCGCTCAGCCCGGCGGCCATCCACACCATCGAGCATCTGGCGGCCACCTACCTGCGAAACCACCCGACATGGGCGGACAAAATCATCTATTGGGGCCCGATGGGATGCCTCACGGGGAACTACTTAGTGGTGAAAGGCGACCTCCGGTCGGAAGACATCCTCCCCTTGATGACGGAAACGTTCCGCTTCATCGCCGGGTTCGAGGGGGACGTGCCGGGAGCCAGCCCGAAGGATTGCGGCAACTACCTGATGATGAACCTTCCGATGGCGAAGTGGGAAGCGGCCAAATACCTCCATGAAGTGCTGGAGCAGGCTACGGAAAAGAATCTCAACTATCCGCAATAAGACCAACAGGACTCATGCACAGACCATTCGAGGCCGAATCTCAAAACTTCAGCCCCGAACGGTCTTTTTCATGTCATTGCGGCATCCGACATCCTCCGCCTTCAAGAACTTCCGAACGTCCGATTTTCAGAACCGGCCCGACCGGGCCTTGGGACACACCTGCCGCCTATTCACTTGAATATCGTTTCCGGAACTTCTCCCGTCCAAGCGTCCGGCTTGTCTACCCCGAACAGGCTCAAAATGACGGCAGCCGTATTCACGGTATTGTTGGCTTCCTCCATCTTCACGCCTTCCGCTATGCCGGGACCCGCGATTCCCCAAGGGACAATCATTTCGTGGGTGCTCACTCCGCCATGCCCGCGTCCGATTCCTCCGTGGTCAGTAAGAAAAAAGAAATGCGTGTCATCATACAAGTCCGCCTGCCTCATCTTCTCAAGCAGCTTCCCGATTTCCGCGTCCGCTTCTTCGATGGAACGTATGTATTCGGGCGACATCCACTTGTATTTGTGCCCGGCATGGTCTGTATGCACGGAATAAAGAAATACCAACGCAGGGGCTTGCCGGTTTTTGTCCATAAAATCAAACGCTTTCTCATAGTTGAGAACATACGCATCGTTCTCCAAACAATTCGCTTCATCCAGACACTTCGGATTATAAGGATAGAACAAAGGCTCCCAATTATAGTAGAATGCGGTCTTTATCTGCGGCATTTTCTCCTTCAGCACGGCAAACACGGAAGGATAATACCCCTCAGCATCCTTGCTTATGCCGGGGAGCTTGTGTTTGTCCAACGTCCATCCGTTGTCCGTCACCCCATGCTGTTCGGGACCGCTTCCCGTCAGATGGCTTGTCCAGTTGGGCAAAGTCACGGACGGCATCACCACCCTCGTGGTCTCTGACACGACCCCTTCGGCAAGCATCTTGTCCAAATGAGGGGTTTCGGCCTGTTTGAATCCCTCTACGCAGATTCCGTCCAGACTAATCAGCAAGACACGCTTTGCTTTTCCCCGACATGAGTTCCGCCTTCTTCCGCCGGCAGCAACAGTTCCTGCGAAGGAAGCAGCCCGCCCAGAGCCAGCGCTCCAGCGGCGGCAAGCCCTCCCTTCAAAAAGTTTCTTCTTGAAAATTCCATGCTTATATTGTTTTAAACGTTCATCTTCACTTGCCTGAAACTTATTTGTCCGTCACAAAAATAAGACATTCAATCTCCGAAACATGTGCAATCCGTACAAAAAGATTTACAATTCGTCCAACAACGACGCCAATCAATATCGTAAATCCGCAGAAGCTGCATAAAATCATTCTGCTGCAAGAAAAAGCAATATGCTTTCAGAATGGCCCGAAACGGCGTTTCTTCCTGACGGATTCCACGAACTTTTTCCACCATCCACAGGACATTTCAGGAAAAGGAGATTACGATGTCCCCTTCAGAAGCCCCACAGAGCGAATAAAGCAACGGGGCTTTTCATGAAAACGGGAGGATATTTCCCCTAAAACGATGGGACATTCCGCATAAAGCGCCCCGTTCTTTCCGCCTAAGGCACCGACAAGCACTGCAAAAGTCCTGGAAAGGCCGCCTCTTAATACGAATATACAAAGACTTTCATCCGGAAGCGTTCTCGAAACCGCAAGTTTCCAACTACCCCAAAGGAAGCGGCACAAGGCAAACAAAGCGCAACATGCTATCTATTCCGCATCCGGAAAAGCAAAACGCCACGCGCCGCACATCTCCGGCGACACGGCAGCATTCCAAAAAACTTATATCCTTGCGATTTTCAGCAACGGCCTTTCCCTGTTCCTTGAATCCGGCCTGTTTCACGAAGCGGAAATGACAAATTGCAAAGGAAGACAAAAAGATACGGCGCTCAAAGAAAACCTTTCTAAACAGTTGACCGACTGACTGAAAATTTATACTTTTGCACCGTCAATTGAAATTACGTAATTTTATCACAATGAATCAAGAATTCGAGCTTATCGCCAAGACATTCCAGGGACTGGAAGAGGTGCTGGCACAAGAACTCACCGAACTGGGAGCAGGAAACATTCAAATCGGCCGACGTATGGTATCGTTCACCGGAGACAAAGCCATGATGTACAAAGCAAACTTCTGCCTGCACACAGCCCTGCGCATTCTAAAGCCCATCAAACATTTCACCGCCACAACCCCCGACGAGGTGTACGAAGCGATTCGCGACATCGCATGGGAAGATTACCTCGACCCCACAGGCAGCTTTGCCGTAGACGCTGTGGTCTACTCTGAAGCCTTCCGCCATTCCAAGTTCGTGGCATACAGAGTGAAAGACGCCGTGGCCGACTATTTCCGCGAAAAAACCGGCAGCCGCCCTTCCGTCCGCCTCAACAATCCGGACATACAGCTGCACATACATATCTCAGAAAACGAATGCACGCTGGCACTCGACAGTTCGGGCGAATCGCTCCACCGCCGAGGCTATCGGCAGGAACAAACGGAAGCGCCGCTCAACGAAGTGCTTGCCGCCGGCATGATTCTGATGACCGGCTGGCGAGGGGAATGCGACCTTATCGACCCGATGTGCGGTTCGGGCACAATCCCCATCGAGGCCGCTCTGATTGCCCGCAACATCGCTCCGGGAGTGTTCCGCAAAGAGTTCGGATTCGAAAAATGGAAAGACTTCGACCAAGACCTGTTCGACGCCATTTACAACGACGATTCGCAAGAACGCGAATTTACGCACAAGATATACGGTTACGACAACAACCTGAAAGCGAACGCCATCGCACAGCGCAACGTGAAAGCGGCAGGCGCAAGCAAAGACATCGTGCTCAAAGTGCAGCCGTTCCAGCAGTTCGAGCAGCCTGCGGAAAAGAGCATCATCGTTATGAACCCTCCTTACGGCGAACGCATCTCTACGGACGACCTGATGGGGCTTTACGAGATGATAGGCGAACGGCTGAAACATGCGTTCGTAGGCAACGAAGCATGGGTGTTGAGCTACCGGGAAGAATGCTTCGACCAGATAGGGCTGAAACCTTCATGCAAAATCCCTCTTTTCAACGGAGCGCTGGAATGCCAGTTCCGCCAATACCGCATCTTTGAAGGCAAATACAAGGAATACCGCGCAGAAAACCCGGACGAAGAGTTCAAGACCCGACGCGAAGAAAAGCCGGCACGCACCCGCCGCCACGGAGAGAAAGTGGAATTCGGCAGAAAAGACAACGACAACAGGTTCCGCGAAGAACGCAGATTCCGCGATGACAGGCCGCGCCGGAATGACGACAGGGCAAGACGAAACGATGACAGGCTGAAATGGAGCGACGAAAGGCCGAAACGGAGCGACAACAAGCCTGCGGCGCTTCGCACACGCCGGGCCGGAGACGGGAAAGAATTTACCCGCGAACGGAAACTCGGATTCGGCCGCGACGAACGGCCGGACTCGCCCCGCCGTTCTGGCACGAGGGAAGGACAGCCGGAGTCCAAACGCTTTATGTATATCCACAAGCGCCACGAGATGAACTGGCTGAAAGACGAAAATGAAAAAGACGAACAAGCATGAAACAATTGGTTCGATTCATCATTCTGTTATTGTCCATGACAGTGCAAGCCTTGTACGCTCAAGAAAAGAAATCCTACACGCTGGAGGACGTGATTCCGGGAGGAGAAAACTATTTCAACCTCCGCCCGAAAAACATCCCCGGACTTCAATGGTGGGGCGACGTATGCGTGCGTGCCGATGTAGAGAACATCTGTAAAATAGACATCAAGAACGGAAAAGAAACCGTATTGGCAACGCTCGATGAAGTGAACGACGCATTGCAGAACGGCGAAAAGCCCTACAACTTTGCGTTCAAAGCCAAGCCGCTCCGCACGCTGGATTCAGCCTCCATGCCCTGGGGCGACCGGAACATCGTCGTGTTCCTGAACAAAGTGGAAGCAGGGAACGAAAGCGAGGCCTGCATGTTCTGGTACGACTTCGAGAAGAAGAAGATTGCCAACATGTTCCGGATTCAGGGAAGCGGCAAACAGCCTGCAAATCTCGACTTCTGCAAAGAAAACGGATACATGGCCTACACCATCGGCCGCCATCTGTTCGTAGCCGGAGAGGGAGATTTCTCCAAACAGATAAACGCCGTATGCACAGGATGCCCGGAAAGTGAAGACCCGGAAAAGGATGTAGTCTACGGACAGGCTGTACACCGCAACGAGTTCGGCATCTATAAAGGTACGTTCTGGAGTCCGAAAGGAAGCTATCTGGCTTTCTACCGCATGGACCAAAGCATGGTCACTGATTATCCGCAAGTGAACACTTCGACCCGTATCGCCACGCTCGAAGCGGACAAGTATCCGATGGCGGGAATGACGAGCCATAAGGTTACTGTCGGCGTATGGAATGCAAAGGAAGGCGGAGTCGTCTATCTGAAGGCCGGCGACCCGACCGACCGCTATTTCACCAACATAAGCTGGTCGCCCGACGAGAAGCATATCTACCTGATTGAACTGAACCGCGACCAGAACCATGCGCAACTGGTGAGCTACAATGCTGCAACGGGCGAAAAGGAAAGCGTTCTCTACGAAGAAGAACATCCGAAGTACGTGGAACCGCAGCATCCTATCGCGTTCCTGCCTTGGGATGAGACGAAGTTCATCTATTGGAGCCAACGCGACGGATACCATCACCTGTACCTTATGGACACTCAAGCGAAGACGTATCCGGAACGTGAAAGGGGCAAGGATGGAGAGACTACCTTCCGCGAATACTTGAAGACGGTTCCGCTCACCCAAGGCGACTGGTTAGTGCAGAGCATATTGGGCTTCAATGAAGGAAGAAAGGAAATCATCATTTCCAGTACGGAGCTTTCTCCCCTCCAAAGCAACGTGTTCGCATTGGACGTCAAGAGCGGCAAACGCACGTTGATAGGGAGCAGCGAAGGCGTGCATTCGGCTTCCCTGTCTGCATCAGGCAAGTATCTTATAGACAGCTATACTTCTGCAAAAGTGGGGCGGAGCGTCAACATCCTGCCTGCCGACGGAAAGAAAGGCATCAACCTGCTCACCGCTTCCGACCCGATGGCCGAACAATACAACTTGCCGGAGATAACCGTCGGAACCATCAAGGCAGCCGACGGTGCGACTGACCTGTATTACCGCCTCATCAAGCCGGTAAACTTCGACCCGAACAAGAAATATCCCGCCATCATCTACGTGTACGGAGGCCCTCACGCGCAAATGATACACGACACGCGCTTCTACGATGCGCGCGGATGGGACTTGTACATGGCCCAGAAAGGTTATGTAATGCTTACCGTAGACGGGCGGGGAAGCGACAACCGGGGAATCAAGTTCGAAAACGTGACTTTCCGACATCTCGGCGTGGAAGAAATGAAAGACCAAGTGAAAGGTGCGGAATTGCTGAAGTCCCTTCCATACGTGGACGGCAACCGAATCGGAGTGCATGGATGGAGTTTCGGCGGTTTCATGACAACGAACCTCATGCTGACTTATCCGGACCTTTTCAAGGTCGGTGTGGCCGGAGGGCCGGTTATCGACTGGAAATATTACGAAGTGATGTACGGCGAACGCTACATGGACACGCCGGAAGCCAATCCGGAAGGCTACAAAGGTTCCGACCTGAAACAGAAGGCGGGGAACCTGAAAGGGCGGCTGGAAATCATCATCGGCGGAACGGACCCGACATGCGTACCGCAGCACACTTACACGTTCCTGCGCGCATGTATTGACGCTGGAACCCATCCCGACTTGTTCGTTTATCCGGAAGACGGACACAACATGACGGGACGCGACCGAGTGCATCTGCACGAACACATTACACGCTATTTTGAAGACCATCTAAAATGACAATCTGAAAATCAAAAAAACAAGGATATGAAACTTTTACTTTTAGGCTCAGGAGGACGCGAACACGCCTTGGCATGGAAAATCGCCCAAAGTCCGAAAATAGAGAAACTGTTTGTTGCTCCGGGAAATGCAGGAACAAGCGAAACAGGCGAGAACGTGGCTATAAAGGCCGATGACTTCGATGCCATCCGCGCCTTTGTTCTCGACAACAGTATCGACATGGTGGTGGTAGGGCCGGAAGACCCGCTGGTAAAAGGCATATACGACTACTTCAAGAACGATGAAGCGCTGAAGAACATCCCCGTCATCGGCCCGTCGAAGGCCGGAGCGACGCTCGAAGGAAGCAAGGAGTTCGCAAAGGGATTCATGCAGCGCCACCATATCCCCACCGCCGGCTACAAAAGCATAACCGCCGACAAGATAGAAGAAGGACGGGCGTTCCTCGAAACTTTGCGCCCGCCTTATGTGCTGAAAGCCGACGGATTATGCGCCGGAAAAGGAGTGCTGATTCTGCCGACACTCGAAGAAGCCCAAAAAGAACTGAAAGAGATGCTGGACGGCATGTTCGGAGACGCATCGGCAACGGTGGTCATCGAAGAGTTCCTGAGCGGCATCGAATGCTCTGTATTCGTGCTGACCGATGGAAAAAGCTACAAGATTCTGCCGGAAGCAAAGGACTACAAACGCATCGGAGAAGGCGACAAAGGACTGAATACCGGAGGTATGGGCTCCGTATCCCCCGTCCCGTTCGCCGACAAGGAGTGGATGCAGAAAGTGGAAGACCGCATCATCCGCCCGACGGTGGAAGGATTGGCGGAAGAAGGCATCGACTATAAAGGATTCATCTTCTTCGGCCTCATCAACGTAAACGGAGACCCGATGGTAATCGAGTACAATGTGCGCATGGGCGACCCCGAAACGGAAAGCGTCATGCTGCGCATCAAGAGCGACCTGGTCGACCTGTTCGAAGGAATGGCGGCCGGAAATCTGGCGGAAAAGACACTCGAAACCGACCCGCGATCGGCGGTCTGCGTCATGCTCGTATCGGGAGGTTATCCGGAAGCCTACGAAAAAGGATTCCCCATCAGCGGAATCGAAGAGGCGAAAGCCGGAGGAAGCATCGTATTCCATGCCGGAACTGCAACGAAAGACGGACAGACGGTTACTTCCGGAGGACGTGTAATCGCAGTAAGCTCTTACGGAAACGACAAGGGCGAAGCCTTGAAAAAGTCATTCGAAAATGCCGGAAAGATTCACTTCGAAAAGAAATACTTCCGGTCGGACATCGGATTTGACCTGTAAGCCGCCATGCCCGACAGGAACGGATTCCAACGCCGAATAGCGAAGGGGAAAATGATTTTCCCTTTCGCCGTTGTCGTTTGCGCAGCCATGACAGGAGCGGGCTTCCGCAACCCGGCCGACTTGCTCACATTGGCGGCAGCAGGACTGACCGCATACCTGCTCGTCGAGATGAACACCTCTTTCGCGCTCATCCGCACGCGCACCATCCTCCACGCATCGCTCTACCTGCTGTTCTACGCAAGCTGCACGTTCTTGCACACTTATTCGCACGACACTTGGCTTCCGCCCCTTTTCATCGCCGGAATATACTTTCTCTTCCAAAGCTACGAGTCGCCGCGCGCATCCGTGCCCGTATTCCACTCTTTCATCTGTCTCGGCGCGGGGAGTTTCATACATCCCATGCTCCTTTGCTTTATTCCGCTCGTATGGCTGTTCATGGCCGCGCTGCGTTCCTTCAACGCAAGAAACTTCATAGCCGGAATCATGGGAGCAGCGCTGCCCTGGTGGTTGGCCTTGTGCTACGGCCTCTGCACGGGAAAAACGGAAGAGGTGTTCCGCCCTTTCACCGAGGCGTTCCGCTTCTCCTTCCCCGATTACAGCACGCTCCCCCCGCAACAGCTTGCCTCATGCGGAGCAGTGGCGGCACTTACCGGAATCGCCTGCGCGCAAATGTTCGGAAAAGGACAGCAAGATAAAGTGAGGACGCGCATCATGCTCCGAATCATCGCATGGACAGGCGCAGCGGCACTCACGGCAGCAATGCTGTTCCCCTCCTGCATGGGTACAGCCACAGCGGTCATGACAGTAACATACGCCATCACGAGCGGACGCCTCTATACGCTGACATACAACAGATTCACCGGAATCCTGCTATGGGCAACGCTCGGAATCTGGATTCTCCTAACCGCATTCAACGTATGGACGAGCTTGTTCAGCTCCTGACCGACTGGGGATACGGAGGCATGTTCCTTTCGGCATTTCTGGCGGGGACAGTGCTGCCGTTCAGTTCGGAAGCCGTGCTGTTGGCGTGCGTAGCTTTAGGACTTGACCCTGTACTTTCTACCTTATCGACCACGTTAGGAAACGTGTTGGGCGGCCTGACTTGCTATTGGATAGGCCGGGCCGGAAAAACGGAATGGATAGAAAAATACCTCCGGGTAGACAAGAAACAGCTGGACAAGGCCACGCGCTTCATACAAGGACGGGGATCGTGGATGGCATTGCTCTCCTTCCTCCCTGTCATCGGCGATGCGCTGCTCGTTGCGCTCGGACTGATGAAAGCCAACGTATGGATTGTCACTGCATCCATGAGCGCAGGAAAGCTGGCCCGCTATGCAATCATCGTCATGACGGCATTGGGAACAATCCGGCTCATCAACTGAACGAAACGCCACGAACTATGATACAAATCGAAAAGACAGCCGACGGAAGCAACACCCTCTTCGTGAAAGAACTGGACGAACACTATCATTCCGTGAAAGGGGCGCTCACCGAATCGGAGCACATATTCATCCGGACAGGGCTACGGCACTGCCCTCTCTCTGAGGTCCGTGTCTTGGAAGTGGGTTTCGGCACGGGACTCAACGCATTCCTCACTCTCATAGAAGCCCAACGGACTGCAAGGCATATCGTCTACACCGCCCTCGAACGCTATCCGTTAGATGAAAGCGTCGTCCGGCAACTCCGCTATCCGGAAGCCATCGCTCCGGAACAGGCCGAACTCTTTTACGCCCTCCACCGGGCGGAATGGGGCAAGCCGCAACCGATTGCTCCCTATTTCACCCTGCTGAAAGAGGAATGCGACTTCACCGCCCGCCGCCCCGAAGGGGAGTTCGACGTGGTGTATTTCGACGCGTTCGCTCCGGAGAAGCAGCCGGAGATGTGGACTCCGGAGATTTTCGGCGGACTCCGCCGCGCAATGTCTCCCGGCGGAACCCTGACTACCTACTGCGCCAAGGGAGCCGTGCGCCGCACGCTGCAAGCCGCCGGATTCACCGTAGAACGCCTTCCGGGACCTCCGGGAGGAAAACGCGAGATGCTCCGGGCAACCGCACCGGAACATCCGGAAAAACATTTGCACATACCTACAAAAACTTACGAACCATGACAAGACTTTTTTCCACGACACGAACCGGACGGCGCACAGCCCTCCGGAAATATTTCCTGACGCTCCTTACAGCCACCCTCTTGGCCGCGTGCGGAAAGAGCGCAGAGAAGGCGGACAAGCCCTCTGTCACCGTCAGCATCGAACCGCTCCGCTACTTCACGGAAGCCGTTGCGGGAGACAAGTTCCACGTGACGAGCATGGTGCCCGAAGGAAGCAATCCGGAGACATACGACCCGACACCGCAACAGATGGTGCAGCTCGCGAAGAGCAGGGCTTACTTCAGCATCGGCAGAATCGGCTTCGAGCGGGCCTGGATTGACAAGCTGAAAAGCAACGCCCCCGACATGCCTTTCTACGACATGTCGGAAGGCATAGCGCCGATTATCGAGTATCCCCACAAAGATTCGCATGAACTTGCCCATGCCGACCCGCACATCTGGAACTCTACGGCGAACGCCCGGCTGATAGCCGCCAACGTATGCAGGGCGCTCTGCAAGACAGACCCCGCCCACACGACATACTTCGAAAGCCGGAAGGACAGCCTGATGGAAGCCATCGACGAAACGGAGCGGAAAATCAGGGAGGAAATGGCGGATGCAGACCAGGCGTTCCTCATCTACCACCCCGCACTGACCTATTTCGCCAGAGACTACGGACTCACGCAGGTCTGCATCGAAACCGAAGGGAAAGAACCGTCGCCGGCTTACCTGCAACAATTGATCCGCCAATGCAGGGACAAGCACATACGGGTCGTGTTCATCCAGCAGGAATTTGACCGGCGGAACGCAGAGGCGATAGCAAAGGAGCTGAACCTCACGACCGTAAGCATCAACCCGCTCAGCTACCGCTGGGACGAAGAGATGCTGCGCACGGCACGCGCCTTGGGCAGAAATCGCCAAACGCCAAAACAAGAAAAATGATGGAAACGCAACCGCTTGTCAAACTTTCCCGCGTTGCCGGTGGCTACGGAGGGAAAACGGTAATCCGCGACGTCAGCCTTGAGGTATTCCCCAACGATTTTCTGGGCATCGTAGGGCCTAACGGCGGAGGGAAAACCACGCTCGTCAAACTGATGACAGGACTGCTGAAGCCTATGTCGGGAGAAATAGAATACGGCCTCCACGGACAGCTCCGCATAGGCTACCTCCCGCAATATGCAGCCGTCGACAGGAAATTCCCCATATCGGTGTTCGAAACGATTCTGTCGGGCCTGCACGGAATGAAGTCGCCCCTCCGCCCCTTCACCGAGGCGCATCGCGAGCAGGCGCGGCGCACCGTCGCGCGCATGGGGCTGGAAGGATTGGAAGAAAGGCCCGTAGGCGAACTGAGCGGCGGCCAGCTGCGGCGCGTCCTGCTGGGCCGGGCTCTCGTGTCAGCCCCCCACGTCCTCATCCTCGACGAGCCGAATGCCTACATCGACCGCCGCTCCGAGACCGGGCTCTATACGCTGCTGAAGGAAATCAACGGACAATGCGCCGTTGTCATGGTCAGCCACGACATGCGCGCCGTGGAAAAGTACGCGAAAAACATTGCGTTCGTCGACGGAACGCTGACATATTGCAAAGACGCTGCCGCCCCCGCAGACTACAGGGCGGAATAGCGTTTTTCCCCTCCTTCACGGCATCTCCACGCCATAGACACCTATTCAGAAAATGCCCCGGCCTTCCGCTTCGAAGGCCGGGGCATTTCCGTAAAAAGACGAGCGGATTTCCAACCGGACGCGCCCGCCTTTTTTTCATGTTCCCCAACCTCGCAGACAAGGTCCGACGCTCCGCATTTTCCTCTTCCGCAGACTCAAAATCCAAACGGCTTGAAATTAATAATGTTAAATCCGTGTACGAATCAACAACGTGCGCATATATTTATTACTTTTGCGCCGAGAAAGTGAAAAACCAACAAATATAAAAAAAAAGAATCATGAGAAAAGAAAAGTACGAAATCCCGAAAGTGGAGATTGTGAAGTTGGAAGTGGAAAACGTGTTATGTGCCTCACCCGGCATAGACGAAGACTACAGCGGCGGCGAAGAAGAATTCAACCCGTTCAGCCTCAACGAAAGAGGGTTTACAGAAGAGAAAGGCCGATTCTGACGGCACACGCAAATTTAATCTATTACGAAAAGTATGAAAAAGAAACGGACAAACATGCTTGCAAGCATGTATGCTGCCCTCCTGCTCTTTTCCTTGAGCGGATGCAGCGAAGAGTATATCGAAACGGAAAAGCCTGCGGCCGACGCAGAAGAGGGAACGATGACCACGGCTTCCGTGACTTTCAGTCTGCAAGGCGAAGACGCGTCGCGCGCTCTCACAGCCATCGACTTTACCCGCTTCGACGTGAAGGCTTATATCTTCCAAGCCAACAAGAAAAACAAGCTCATAGGCGGATGGAGCGACAAGTGGTCGGACTACGAGTTTACCGACTTTGACGGACAAGACAATCCGGCGGATATCACAAGCAATGAATTTACACTGAGCCTGCCTGTAAAAAAAGACAACACCCTATCCGATGAAAAATACCAATACAAAGTGGTGTTCTTGGCGGCTCCCAAGGGAAGCTCCGTGCTTCCGGCTCCGGAGAAATCTTGGGAAGTAGGGGATTTAGAGGAAGAGTACCACGACTTTCTGTATGACTTCGATGATGACGACCGTATCGCATCGACCAACCTTTTCAATTGGTATGCTGATAAAGCGCAAGGCACGGACAACGCCGTCTACAGAGACGTGGCGGAAGTCCTCAGCAACGATGAAGAAGACTTCGACAACATCGCCTTCACTACCGACATCAACGAGATTCCTGTAGAGCTCCGCCACAAAGACGGAGCATTCCGCCTCACGGTCAAGCAGACCGTCCTTTCGGAAGCAAACCGCGCGAAAGCCACTAAAGCAAGCCTCACCATCGGCAATGTCCCCCAACAGATGTATCTGAAGGGCAGCACAGAACCGAAAAACGACGAAGTGGCTTGCACAGGTGCTCAAGAATACACGAAAGAGTTCGGCATCGACCTCTCAGCAGACGATGCGGTGCTGGAAATACACAGCCTTCCGCAGGAAGAGGGAATCAGCTGCACCGTCAAGCTGTATGACGGAGCAGGCAACGTGTATTGCGAAAACAGCTTCACTCCGGAAGCGGGAGTAAAAATCCGTCCCAACAAGATATCCAAAGTGACGCTGGACGCTAAAGGCTTCGAGTTCGGCATCCAGTTAGAGGACGACGCATGGGACGGACCGAACGACTAACATTCACTGAAATATGATTGCAACAATGAAAAAGACATATATCCATATTTGCTTGGCCGCTTTTGTGGCAACGGGAGCCATGACGCTTTCGAGCTGCTCGCAAGACGACCTGCTGGCAAAGGCCGATGAAGAAAACGCCGCCTTGACAACCACAAACGAAAACGATACGTTTACGGCCACGTTCATCCCCGCAATGTACGAACCGATGTCGCGCGCGGCAGTAGACGGGACAAGCTCCGCAGTGCAGTCGCTAAAATACCTTATCTATAAGGACAACGGCAAAGGACAGTACATGTACTACGACGAAAAGGAACTGTTCGGATTCGGAGCGGACGTGAACGCCGCCACGCAAGAGTCACACCAATGGCCCTACAGCGCAATCACGGTCGACCTCCCCGGCGGAAACTACAAAGTGGCTTTCGTAGCCAACACAAACCCGAAACTTTTCGGCGAAGACTGCAACGAACTGCTGAGCTACAGCAAGGAAGGGAGTTGGGAGGAAGTGCGGCTGAACATGCCGGA
>CALUGI010000039.1 GCA_944320135.1 uncultured Phocaeicola sp.
CTGGGGACTATCGCCGGCGACATAGACAACGAACGTTGTTTCTTTATAAAGGGGAATATATGCGACCGCGATTTGGCCGACCAGCTGTTTGCCGAATACAAGTTTGACTACATCGTCAATTTCGCGGCGGAAAGCCATGTAGATCGCAGCATAGAAGAACCGCAACTCTTCTTGCAAACCAATATTTTAGGGACGCAAAACCTGCTCGATGCCGCACGGCGCGCATGGGTAACCGGAAAGGATGAGAACGGATACCCTACGTGGAGAAAGGGAGTGCGCTACCATCAGGTGTCTACCGACGAGGTGTACGGCTCGTTGGGCGAGGAAGGTTTCTTTACGGAAGAAACGCCTATCTGCCCGCACAGCCCGTACAGTGCGTCAAAGGCGAGCGCCGACCTCATCGTTATGGCTTATCGGGACACGTACAAGATGCCGGTCACCATCACGCGCTGCTCGAACAACTACGGCCCGTACCACTTTCCTGAGAAGCTGATTCCGTTGATTATCAAGAACATCCTCGAAGGGAAAAGGCTTCCCGTCTACGGGAACGGCACAAACGTGCGCGACTGGCTCTATGTGGAAGACCATTGCAAGGCCATCGACATGGTGATTCATCAGGGACGGAACGGCGAGATATACAACGTGGGCGGACACAACGAGAAGCAAAACATCGAAATCGTGAAGCTGACCATCGCCACCATCCGCCAGCTCATGACCGAAGAACCGGCCTACCGCAAAGCGCTGAAGAAAAAGGAGACGGGAGAAGACGGGCAAATCCGCATCGACTGGATTGACGACTCGCTGATTACGTTCGTGAAAGACCGCCTCGGACACGACCAGCGCTATGCCATCGACCCGACCAAAATCAGGAAGGAATTGGGATGGGAGCCGGAAACGAAGTTTGAAGACGGCATCGTAAAAACCATCAAGTGGTATCTCAACAATCAGGAATGGGTGAAGAACGTGACGAGCGGCGACTACCAGAACTATTACGAGAACATGTACAAGAACCGATAAGGACACGCTTTCCATACCCCCGCAACGGCAGAACAGCCGTTGCGGGGCTTTTTTATGCCCTCTCCGCAGCTTCGGAAGAACGTCGGCGGCCCGCAAAAAAAGAGCGGGACGCTTTCATCGAAGCATCCCGCCGCTTTTCGTTAATTTCCGCCGAGGTTTTATTCAGTGAACCAAGAGGCGTCGCCGTAACCGCCCAAGACGGTGGCACGGTCTTTGAAGTACGTGTTATAGTCTTGCTCGCTGAGCGAGAATACTTGGTCTATGCCATACACTTGATACTCCAATACCGACTTGCCGTTGCCGTCGGTGCAGTTATACATCTTGCAGCCGTCTTGAACGCCCGTATCGCCATCAACTTTATTGTCGGGTCGCGGATTCAAAGCACGGTCGGTGCTGCAAATGCCTCCGCTGAAGAACTCCGGAGCGATTGTCGAGTTGATGAACGTCATGTTGTCGTATCCTGCCGTTCCGGAGCCCTCCAATAAGCGGCAGTTGGTCACGCCGTCTCTCACTGTCAAGCTGCAGTTCATGAACACATAGCCGATATTGTTCAAGTCCACGCGCGCATTGAAGCCGCGTCCCCCGCTCGTAATCATCTCGATGTCGCAGCCCTCCAACAGACACGCCATGTTGCCGCCCCAAATGAAGTCGGTGTCTCCCTCCACGTAGCACTGATAGAACCAGTTCCAGCCGCCGCCGGGCAGAAGCGTGTCCTGCTGGCTGTAGAAGCTGCATCGCACGAAGGCTACGGCATTATCGTCCTTGTTGCGGATGCAGAGCACCTCGGCCTGCACTTTCTTCGGCCAAGTGCATCGCATGGAGAGGTCTTCAAACCGGATTTTGTCGGCATCGCCTCCAATCAGCACTCCGGCACGTCCTCCGGCTTGCTCGCGTCCGTTGACAATCGGAATCTTGTCTCCGGGCTTCAGCCCCGCCACAAGGCTTTGGTCGAATCCGTCTCTCGTGCCGGGATTGAGCGTGTTGTTGTTGAACGACTGGATAGTGGTCTGTTCATCCCCCTGACCCTTTATCGTCAGGTTGCTCAGGTTGCGAAGGAACACAATCTCGTTATACGTCTCCGCTCCCAAGGTGATGGTCTTGTTTTCGTCCTTCATGCCGCTGTTCGTGAAGTAGTCTATCGCTCCTTGCAGCGTGTAGAAGTCAGCATTCCCGCTGTGGCTTACGGTCACGTTTGCCTTCTTTGCATCGGGCGTCCGCGTGGTGAAGAACCATTTGGACGTGTTGATGCCGTTGAAATCGGCGTGCTTGACAGCTTCCTTGTCGACAGTCACGAAATAGCTCGTCCCGTACTCCAACTTTTGCGAATGGGGCTTGATAACTATGTCGTTGCCTACCACGCGCACCGCCTCATAGTTCACCACAAGCCGTCTGTCGCTTGAACCTACAACGTCCATCCATGTATTGAACGTGTTGTCCTGCACATCGTCACTGTTGTCTATCAAAGGCACGTTCCGCTCGCCCATGTCGATAACGTCCACCGGTTCGGTCAGGTTGTCGGCCTTCCAGATTTGGATTTTGCCGCTCTCACCCAATTCGGGTGCGCTGTCGAAGGTGATTATCAGCTCCGTATCGGCATACGCGCCGTCGCGACGGGGGAAAAGCGTGTACTTGGAAGCAGTAGCCACGCCGGAGGTTGACTCACCGTCGCCCCACGGAGCTGTGGAGTTGCCGCTCTGTTCCACATCAGCAGAGCCGACCACATCGCCGCTATCCGACACGCGGAGGGTAAAGGCGTACACGTAACCGGCCTCCAACGCGGAGAGCGAGGCTTCGTTGTTGCTGAATGTCCATGAACCTTCGTTGCCGTTCACCGTATAGGCCACGGTCTGGTCGGCAAGGCTGCACGGATAGAGGATGGCTTCATGGCCACCGTCGGCAGCGGAGAAGACCGCAATCGTATCTTTCGACGCCTGTGCCGAGAGGTTTCCCGTGCGGAGGTTCAACGCTACGTGGTTCTGCATCCCTTGAATCGTGACGTTCTCCGCTTCCATCGGCGTGCCGTCCGTTCCGACAAAGCGGAGGATGACTTTCGAAAGGCAGTGGGAGAAGTTGAGCGCCACGGACGGAGCCTCGTCAGTCTGCGACCAGGATTTGTCGGAAACGGCATACATCAAGTCGTAAGCCGCCGTACCTGCCCGCTGGTCGTCGAGCGTCAAAGCATAAATGTCGTTGACGATGGAGTCGCTGTACGGGTAATATGCCTTGAACTCCACGGCCGAACCGTCTTCGGGGAACTGCAAAGGGGCTTCCGCATGGAAGGTCACCAACTGTTCGCTGCCCGTACAGGCGTATGGCACGTTGCCCGAAAAGGGGATAAGGTCGCCTCCCTCGGCAAACATGTACGCCCCTATCCTGTCGCCCTCCGTCCAGCTGCCTCCGTCCGCCGATAGGCGCGACTGGTATTCGCTGATATTGGCGGCGAACACGATTCCTTCCGCACCCGAAGCCGCACTGCCGTCTACGGTGTCCTCATCGGAGCAGGCGGAAAGGCCGAGCGCGAAGGGAAGAATGTATAATAATGATTTGTATTTCATGATAGCTTTTCGTTTAATGGATGTCCGCAATCCGCTCATGCAGGGGCGGGGATTGCCTCCTGCAATGCGCGTCTGCGTATGTGTGGGTGAGGGCGGGCAGACCCCGCCCCTGCCGGGTTTTCATTGGGCACCTGCCCGTTTGTTTGTCAAGCCGTTACTGCTGTCTCCAACGAGGGTCGCCTGCAGCGTAAGTTGTGGTGAAGTCAGCGTTATCTTCACTGTAGCTTGGCCAAAGAGTTGCCAATGCCACAGACTCAATGCCGCCTTCTGCACTCGGTACGCTGACGCACGAGCCTTCGACTGCGTAGTTGCCGCTTACAACAGGCGACTTTCCTGTCCCATAAGCGATATTGGATGCTGAAATATTTGATATGTTATTCGTATAAGTCAGCGAGCCGCTTCTGTCTTTGCACTCGAAAGGAGTTGACTTCATGCCGGACAGCGTACAATTATCTACAACGATAGCGGCATCTACTCCCCGGTCTGTGCCCTCCTTAGTGGGGTAGAACGCACGGGCACTCAGGTCGTACAATGTAGAGTTCTTGACGATAATCGTTACCACATCATGGATATTTACCACACTTCCGCAGTCGTAAATGATGCAATCGTCTATCGTAAATGCACCCAACGTGGTCTGCGATTGCGGAGCATCCTGGTTACCTGTTCCGTAAATGTACTTCATTCCATGCAACGAACACCCTGTCAATTCGATTGTCCCGTCGGCAGCCAGCTGCGCTTCCGTAAACAGGTTCGTGTTGCCATCGCCCGTGATGTCAAGGTTCTGGAGCGCAAGTTTCGTCATGCCGCTGTGGATGTTCAGCGACTTCATCGTCACGCTTATTTTCTCGCTTCCCTCGCCAATCAGCAACAGCTCGGTCACTTCCGCAGGCACGTTGACGGATTCTGCCGAATAGGTGTTGCCCGTTCTGAACACCATCGCTACCTTTCCGCTCTTGCCGCCCAGCACATTATCCGACACTGCGGAAGAAGATACAAGCACTGACGAGTAACCTTCCGGAATCACCGCGTCGATTTCTTCCGGGTCTGCTTCTCCCGTTTCGCCTTCGCCGTCCTCATACGGATTGTTGCCGCCTTCCACTTCATCGACGTTGCCCAACGAGGATTCGCCCAAGCCTACCTCCAGCGTATATTGGAAGCCTCCTTTGAACTCGGTCAGCTTGCCCGATGTGAGGCTGTACTCGTAAGCCGTTTTGTCGGTGGTGATTGTAAGCGACAGCGCGCTTGCCTCTGCCGGAAGCAGCAGGGCGCAATAGGTGTTTTCTGCCGACTTGTAAGGGGTGATGTCGCCCATCTCCGTAGCGGTCATCGCACCGGTGGCAAGATTGAAGGTGGCGCCAGTTGCCATTCCGCTGATTGTCACGCCGCTCACCGTCTCGCCTTCGTTCGGAGTGATGTTGATTGTCAGTTTGGCAAGCTGGTGACGGAAAGTCATTGCCAGCGTCTTGGCTCCTTCGCTCGTCACGTTTTCTGTCTTTGCCCACATCAGGTCGTGCGCCGCGTAACCCTCGCTTTGGTTCGAGAGGGCAACGGTGTAGATGCCGTCCGCCGATTCATTGTAAGGATAGTAAGCAGTGAAGTCGCAGTTCTCTGCCGAGATGGGGATTCCCGCCTCGGAGGTGAACGTCACGTTCGCTCCGCTTTCCGAAGCCGTAAAGAGGACGTTGCTCGCGTTGTTCATCACGGTTTCCGTCCCGGCCGCATACATGCTGATGCCGATTCGGTCGTTCTGGTCCCATTCGTTCGTCACGTCGTTCAGACGGGAGTACTGCTTTCCGGCAGTCTGCACGGACATGATTCTATTCGCCGAAGCAGCGGAAGATGATTCTTCCACATCGTTCGCGCAGGAAGCCGCCATTATTCCGGCAGCCGCCAGCAACAAATAATTCAATTTTTTCATGGTCGTATAATTTTAAGTTCAAGTATGTGTTTCGGTTCGCTTCAAGCGGCATCGGTCCGCGCCCGCCTTTCCTTCCGAGTGCGGGCGCGTTTTTCCGAAAGTCCGCCGCGTTTATTCCACGATGGTTCCTCCCTCGGTGCAAGCGTCCATGATGTCCTTCACGAGGCTGTTCATATACATTTCGAGGTTGGTGTATGCGCCGTTCACGTCGATGGTCGTCGCGTTGCCGTCTTCGGCATACTGCGGGTTCAGTCCGTGTTCTTCCTCCCATGCGTCGGGGATTCCGTCGCCGTCGGTGTCGGTCACGTCGCGCGTCTCGTCGGTGTTCAGCACGGGCCATCCGTCTTCATCGGTCTCGATGTGGCCTTCCAAGTCGGAGGGGTCGTTGATGTAGCCGGGGAGGTTCTTGGCTTTGTCGAATCCGGCGGGGTAAGACTCGTCTTTGGCCGTAACGGTGGCATCGCCGTTCGTCACGTCAGAAACAATCAGCTCGTCCAAACCGTCGCGATAGTTGCACGCTCCCACGTATTGCAGCACCTTCGTATAAGTCTCGTCCGCGCTGTAGGTGGTTACGCCGTTGGCGTTGACTACGGGAGCGTCCGAATGTACGGTGCTCCACTGCGTCCATGCCGTCGGGTTCGTGTCTTTTACGTCAGCCCAATTGCCCCATGCTTCAGCATTCTCCTGGTCTTCGGTTTCATAGTCCGACTTGCTCCACTGGTTCAGCACGCCTCCGCTCCAATTGTCGTTCGTAGCGTCGTCGTTTCCTTCGATTTTGTTTCCGTCGATGTAGAACGTTCCCCACTCCCAACGGAACTTCAGGAAGGCATCGCCGTTGTCATAGTCCGTTTCGTAGAAGCCGAGCTTCGCGATGCGGTTCTTTCTGGCTCCGTTTCTGTCTTCTTCAGTGGCAGGTCCGGGCTTGTAGTAGTTGTTCACGATGTTGGCATGTTGCGTCTCTCCGCCGTAGCAGCCTTCACCCGCATAGTTGTAATACACATTGTTGCGGATGTCTACCAGCTCGCCCAGTTCCATTGTAGTGGGACGCGGGCCGAGACGGGGCACACGGCTCTCGCAATGCGCAATCATGTTGTGGTGGTAAGAAGCGTAATGCCCACCCCAGTTGCCGCCGAAGCCGTGGGTCTGAAAAGAAGTGCTCCCTCCTTCATCCTCGCTCGATTTGGCAGCTACCACGCGCAACGCCTGCGAAGCAAGGCACCACTGCACGGTGGAGTGCTGCATGGCATAGACGGAAAGCACCTCGTCCGTGCTCCAGCTTACGGAGCAGTGGTCGATGATGATGTTCTGCCTGTCCATGCCTCCCAAGCCGTCGGCATCCACGTCGGGATTGCCCGGACGGAAGCGCAGGAAGCGGATAATCACGTTGTCGGCGGCGATGCTCACCGGATTTCCGGCCAAGCAGATACCGCCCGGCGAAGTCTGTCCGGCGATGGTAAGGTCGCCGTTGGTGATGCGCAGTTCGCTTTGCAGCTGGATGGTGCCCGCCACCTCAAAAACGATGGTGCGCGCCCCCTTCTGGCTCACGGCATGGCGGAACGTGCCCACCGAGCCGTTGTCGGAAAGCGAGGTGACGCGGTAAACCGCGCCGCCACGTCCCCCCGTAGTGTTCTTGCCGTGTCCCTGCGCGCCGGGGAAGGCGAGCAGTTCTCCGTAGTCCAATTGGCTGACATCGCCCGTCACCACTTCTTCGGGGAGCAGCGGACGGTAGTCGTTGGTCAGTTTAGGCTCCACATCGGCGCACGAAACGATTGCCGCACTGCCGAGCAATATGCTGAAGCTGATGCAATGTTTTATCTTCATGGTTCTATCAGTTTTTAAAAGTGGTTACACAATCAATAGTTGGCGTTCTCGATGTCCGGATTCCAGCGTTGGTCGCCGAAAGCCTTGTAGTCGGTCGGCAGCACCGCAAACGAGCCTCCCTCCGGATTGTCGAAGAGTTCGGCGGAGGTGATGGAGAGGCCATCGCCCAATGCGTACTTGCTTTGGAAGCCGCAGTCCGTAGTCCAATAGGTATTCTCGGCGGTCATAGTCGGACCTTCGAAACCTTTAAAGTTATCAACGCCGGAAGAATTCTTGCCAAACAAGGTGTTGGACACCGTTATTGTTCCAGCTTTCTGCTTGTTCGTGTCAATCATTGTCTTGCCACTCTGCATGTTATAGAAGGTACTTTGCTCGATTATGATTGCAGGAACAGGCAGCATTCTGATGAAAGAAGCCCCGTTTACCTTATTAACCGTAGTGCCGGAAATAGTGATAGCACCTAATGTCAGCGTAGCCCCCTTGCTGTCATAAATATTTATAACGCCATAGCTTCCGATGTTCTGCACAATTGAATTTTTGATGGTAATGTCTCCTAATGCGGAAGCAAGTCCTGTATCCGTTCCTTGGATACGCACTACGCCACGGCTGTCCTTAACAATACAATTGTCGATGAGTATATCAGTATTGGCTGTGCATTTCTGATTTATATTCACGGCATATCCTTGCCCAGTATCTTCGGCCGTCATCTCCAGATTGAACAGTTCTATATTCTGCAAGGCGTTGCTTTCATCGGGTTTGAAGCCTCTGAATATAATCTTTGCACGAGTATCTCCATATTCGCCGAATACACGGAGTGAGGTGACGCCCGCACCGATTGTATATTCATTCGTTCCGCTGACGGTCGTTCCGGCAGGAATCAGGATATTCACCTCGCCCGTTCCTTTCAAAGCCGCTTCCAACTCATCTGCACTTGTTACGCGTGTGCAGTTGGCAGGGATGGTCTTTTGCGTGTAAATCGTCTTGTAGCCTACAGGCGACGAGCCGCTGAAGAAAGTCACGGTCTGCATTGCATACTCTGTCAGCCCGGTTACGGTTGCGCTTTTCCCGGAAATATCCGTTACGCTGGGAGCTGAAGCGAACTCAGTGCCCGGCGTAATGCCGTATCCGTCCACGCCGTCCTCTGCCCACGAGAAGGTTGCCTCGGTCGCGCCGATGCTTGAGACGGAAATCGCAATCATCTCTCCCGCAGCCGTCGAGCCAGACCACGTGCCGCGCACGGTTTCTCCATTAAGTATCTCGACAGTGTAAGGAGTCATCCGGCTCAATCCCTCGAAAGTATAAGAAGCAAATGCCACATCCGCCTCCGAGAGTTCGAAAGTTTCGTCGTAAGAACCGTCGGCCGTGAAGATGCGAATCCTGTCCACCTCGCACGGAACCCATGAAATCTTGATGGAGTTTTCGGTGATGTCGCCCGCATCAATTGACGGAGCGTTCAGTATCTGTTCTTCCTCGCACGTGGTGAAAGTGCCGTCGAGGGCTACCCAATTGGATTCCTTCCCCACTCCTACCGACTTGATTCGGGCATAGTAGGTAGCGTTTACGGCCAATCCTTTCAGGGTATAGGAGGTTCCGGTGATTTGCTCGTCGCCGTTTCCGTAGACGATGCTCCCCTCCGTAGTTCCCATCTCCACGTCGTCCGTGAGGGCGGAGGTGGACACTTCAATAATGTATGAAGAAGTGTTCTGCGTGGCGGCCCACGTAGCCTCAGCTTCGGCTATGTTGTCGGCCGCCGTAATGGAGAAGCTGGACTCCTGCGTTCCGAACAGACGGTCGTAGCTCGCATCCGTTCCCCAGTCGTTGCCGTCCGTGCATGAGGCGGCAAAGGCGGTCAGGAGCATCAGCGCTCCCGAACCTGCGATGTATCTCAGTTTTTTCATAATCGTTCCCTTCATTAATTAGTCTGTGTATCCGTAAGAATTGTGCAACTGTCCGTTGGACGTTGAAATGGTGGTAGAGGCTATCGGAAGCAGGTAGCGGTTGAGCACGTCCCTGTTCAGCCCCGAAGCGATGCTCGGCAGGTTGACGTTCAGCTGCTCCTGTCCCTTGGTGTCGGTACGCTCGCGTCCCCAGAAGTTTGCGCTGGTATATCCGCTCTGGCTCTCGCCGCTGTACCAGTCTACCGTAGACATGTCGATTTCCTCTGTGGCGAACACCGGATTTGCCTTGGCCTTGTAGTAAACCTTTTCCGGGTATCCGCCTTCTTCCACAGTCTTGCTCACGCCTTCCGTGTAGTCTGCCTTGAACTGGTCGATTTTCTCGCTGAGCAGGTTCCAGCGGATAAGGTCGAACTTGCGCACGCCCTCTCCGGCCAGCTCCCATGCGTTCTCCTGCACGACAGCCTCGAAGAATCCTTTTTCCGCAATCACATTGTTGATGAACTGTTCACCTGCGGCCTTGTCGTCATACGCCCGGCGATGCACCTCGACCAACGCGTCTTTTGCCGACAGGCTGCAAGTCTGCCCCTCTGCATCCACTCCGTGTCCGTCCGGACCGTAGTTCTCGTTCACCACCTCCGCGTACATCAACAGGACGTAAGGGTAGCGCATCTTCACCACGTTCACTCCAGAACATATCTTGGCGGAAGCGTCTCCTGCGCGCACGGCCGCTAACCATGTGGAGTTTTCCGACATGATGCGGTAGTCCCACTTCCCGCAATAGATGCCAAAAGGCGAATTGCCCAAGATTTCTTCCTTGATTACGCCGTCTCTGTTGCGGATTTGCGAGTTGGCGCAGGTGATGTCACGACGCGCGTCTTTCCCGCTTTGGTCGAACGACCAGAAGTAAGGAGCCGTCATTTTCAGCTTTCCGGTGGAGTTTCCCTTCAGTCCGAAGAAAGGAGTCTGCCCGTTGATGCGGAATCCCACCGTATAGCCAAGTTCTCCGCTCTTGTTCAAGACCATCGGAATCTCGAAAAGGTTTTCGGGCTGCGCCGTCTGCAATTGTCCGATGTTCATCATCCTCCAGTATTCGCTTACGGAAGCAGTCAGCGCATGACGGCCCGAATTGATGACGGACGCAAGGTGCTGTTCTGCAAGTTTGCACAGCTCCGCGCGCTTCTCGTCGCCGCAACGCTGGGTGGGGTAAACGGGGTCGCTGTGATTCGCGGCGGTGATGTATCCCTCTTTCGCCCGCTCTCTGATGGAAAACCCGGCGCGCGTCAGGGCAATGTTCGCCAGCAATCCGTGGGCGTACCCTTTCGTGATGTGTTCGGTGGTGTAGCTTTCTTCTCCCGCCCACGGCAGATACTCGATAGACTCTTGCAAATCAACGATTAACGAGTCCATTATCTCGTCACGGTCGGTCTTTCCGATATACACGTTGCTCAAGTCGCCCTCAGACACGTCGGTCTTGAAAGGCACATCCCCCCACAGGCGAATCAGGTCGAGGTAGAGCATTGCGCGCAATGTCTTCGCTTCGGCACGGTAGCGCAGCATTTCTTTCTTTTCGGAAGCGTCGCCCGTCTCAAGCAGCGGGCTGTTGTTCACGCCTCCCACTACCTGGTTGGCATATTCGATGGCCTCATACATCGCGTCCCACACCTGTGCCAGCTTCGACCATCCGGGGTTGCAATTGTAGTTCATGTTGCCTCGCTCGCTGGACGTGTTGGCTGCGTCGGCTCCTAATCCGTCCACCAGCTCGCAGTCCGTGCTCAGTCCTGCCACGATAGACATGAAGTTGCTGTAAGTGTTGTCCTCCGTCAACGCCCCGTACACCTTGTTCAATACCTGGCTGGTGTAGTACGTGTTGTTGAACACGGTCTCTGTATTCATCTCAGAGGGCGAACTCTGGTCGAGAAAGTCGGAACAGGAAGTCGCCATGCCGAACCCTGCGGCCAGAAGTAATGTGCTGTATATTGTCTTCTTCATATATATTTCATGTTTTAAGCGTTAGAATGTCACATTGATGCCGCCGACAAAAGTCCGGCTCTTTGGGTATGCCGCATAGTCCACACCCGGAGTCATCGCGTTTCTCTTGCTGCTGACATCCACTTCGGGGTCTGCTCCGGTATAGTTCGTCCAGCAGAACAAGTTGTATCCGGTCACGTAAATGCGCACGTTCTGCAAGAAGGCTTTCTGCACCAGATGCTTCGGAAGCGTGTAGCCGACAGTGATGTTGTTGATGCGCAGGAAGGAAGCGTCTTCCACTGCATAGTCGGTCAGCTGCATGGTGGTGACGGCCGCCGGATTGTAGATGTTCGCGTTTCTGTTGATTTCGTTCAGACGGATACCTGCGGTAGTCATGTTGCCATACGTGTTGAGCACGTCCGTGCTGTTGGTCGACAGGTTCAGTCCCGTCTCCGGGTCAATCCACGTATAGCGGTTGGCCAGCGTGAAATCGTTGTTCAGGTTGTATCCCGTGCGCGAGCCGGAGCGGAACGAAGAAGCCAGCTTCGTGCCGTTGATGATTACGTTGCCCAACGAATAGTTGAAGAACAGGTTGAAGTCGAAATTCCCTATATTTCCGTTGAATCCGAAACCGCCGGTCACGGGAGCCACCGTATTGCCGAGACGCTGCTTCACGGGGTTTCCGTTTTCATCGCACTGCAGCTTCAATCCTCCGGGGTAATAGTTTCCGCCCGTAATGGTCTGGCTGTTGTCTTTGATGCCGTCACGCAACACCCATTCGCCGTCGCCTCCCCAAACCAATTCGCCGTTCGGGTTGGTCAGCGGGTCGTACACGGTGAAGTATCCGTTGGTCTTGTATCCCCACACTTCGCCGAGGCGTCCGCCTTCTTCCACGCGGAAATCCTCATAACGCGAAAGCGTGCTTCCCGCCCAGTTGCTGCTTTGCCAAGGCGAGTCGGTGCTCAACTTGTCAATCTTGTTGCGGTTGTATGCAATGTTGAACGTAAAGTTCAAGCTGTATTTCTCCTTGTCCAGAAGCACTGCGTTCAAAGACAGTTCCACACCCTTGTTAGAGGTCTGTCCGAAGTTGCGATACTGGTAGTTGTAGCCGGAGTTGGAAGGAATCTCCGTGCGCATAAGCAGGTCTTTGGTGGTGTTCCAATACAAATCCAACGAACCGGAGATGCGGCTGTTCCAGAACCCGTAGTCGATACCGATGTTGCGGGTTACGGTAGTTTCCCATTTCAAGTCGGGGTTGTAGAGGTTGTCTCCATGCTCCAGCATGGTGGAAGCGTTTCCTCCGAATCCCGGATAGCGTCCGTCGCTTCCGGAAAGAGAATAGGTGGTGTTGAGCAATCCCGAATTGATGCGGTTGTTTCCGGCAGTACCGAAGCTCAGACGGAGCTTCAGGTTGGAGAGCCATTTTGACGCGCCCTGCATGAAAGCCTCGTCAGACACGCGCCATGCCACAGCCGCCGAAGGGAACACGCCCCACTGGTTGCCCTTGCCGAACTTGCTGGAACCATCGGCACGCATCGTCACGGTCAGCAGATACTTGTCCATCATGGTATAGTTGACACGCCCGAAGAACGAGAGCATGTTTTCTTCCTCACCGATAGTCGACTGGCTGGCCAGCGCCGTGCCGGCTCCCAGATTCGCTTTTACCTCATCAATGCTCATGGAAGTGGGGAAGGCCACCGACACGTTTTCCACGGAAGTCTCCCTGCTGCTGCTCACCTCGTGACCAATCAGCACATTCAGCTTGTCACGTCCGCCGAACAGGTCCTTGTTGTCGTATGTCAATGTGTTGGAGTTGCGCCAGTCCGTAGTCTTCTCGCGCAGCAGATACGCCTGAGGCTGGCCGTTATATCCGTAACGCGAATTGGACACGGCGTCCACTCCCCAATACTGCTCCGTATCGTCATACTTCCATCCGTATCCGAACTCCGTGCGGAACGTCCACCCCTTGAACGGCTTCCATGTCAGGCCGATGTTGTAACGCTGGTTAAACGTGGTGCGGGTCTTGTCGGTGGCCAGCAAGCGCTCTAACGGAGTCTTCTGAGTGGAAGACGAGTTAGTTTCGTCATCGTCGCCTGATATCAGTTCGTCTACGGGACGGAACACCACCGCGTTGGCCACGGTAGAGTTGGCCGCATTCGACTCGTTCGTGTCCGCACCTCCGCTCAAGCCGTCCACACGGGTATTGCTCAAACGCGCGTTGAAGTCCAACGTCATCCATTTGTTCAGCTCCGACTTGATTTTCGCGTTGATGTTGTCTTTCTTGAAGCCGGAGTTGAGCATGATGCTCTTCTCTTCGTTGTGGGCGTAGCTGACGCTGTACTGCAGTTCCTTGCTTCCTCCGCTCACGTTCACGTTATACTGCTGCTGGTTTCCGGTGCGTCCGAACATTTCGTCCTGATAGTCGAACCCGTCTACCGACTTCCAGATATCCATATCCGAATAGTTTCCGTAACGGTTGCCCGCACCGATTTCATTCTGATAGGCCACGTAGTTGAACGGATCGAGCACTTTGGTCAGGCGCGTCACCTTCTTCACGCCGAACGACGCGCCGAAGTCCACCTGCGTCTTCCCTTCGCGTCCGCCCTTAGTGGTGATGATGATAACGCCGTTGGCACCGCGCGCACCGTAGATAGCGGTAGAAGAAGCGTCCTTCAGCACGTCGATGCTCTGGATTTCAGTCGGAGCGATGTCGCTGATGCTCGACACGGGAAATCCGTCCACTATATATAAAGGTGAGTTGTCTTGCGACAACGAACCTCCGCCGCGCACGCGAATCTTCATCTCCGCATCGGGCGAACCTTCCGTAGTGGTGATGTTTACGCCCGCCAGCTTACCGGTCAAGGCTTCTACCGCGCTCGAAACCGGAACGGCGGCAATGTCTTCCGCGCTGACCGAAGCCACGGCTCCCGTCAGGTCGCGGCGGTTGACCGTTCCGTAACCGATGACCACCACTTCGTCCAGTAGTTCCGAATCATCCTTCATCGTCACATTGAGCGTCTGCTGTCCGCTGTATTTCACTTCCTCGGTCTTGTAGCCGATGAAAGTGAACGTAAGAACATCGGAAGCCTTCACGCCGGACAGAATGAAATCGCCGTTCATACCCGTGATGGTTCCGTTACTGGTTCCCTTCACCATGACCGTGACTCCGATCATCGGCTCTCCCGAAGTGTCTTTCACCACTCCGGACACCTGCTTGCCTTGCGCAAAGGCCAACAGGCAGCACATACTCAGCAAGACTGCCGAGCAAATCTTCTTCAAACAGTGCTTTTTCTTCATAAAGTGTTTTTAATTTTTAGGTATTAGTGTGTAAATTCAAATCCGTGCCCGTTCCGACTTAAAGATGAAGAATCCGTGTTTTTCTTCGTACCAAATCTCAACTGCCAATCAGATTATCCTTAAATCATCGATACAAAAGTAACAGAACTTGCCGGGGAAAATGTGTAATAATTAGGTTTTGATGTGGAAAATTAGACTGTAACCAGAAAATGCACAAGCGCCGCACGCAGAAACACGGCGGCGCGGGAGAAAAAGACGGGCGTGCCGCAACGGAAAGCCCGCCGCGACACGCCCTTAAGACGCAGGAAGTTTTTCTGCCGGACGGTCACTTCTTCAACCGTTCCCACTCCAGACTGGCCAGAATGAACGGGCCGACCGCCTTCGGATCGTTGTCGCGGATGGTTTCGTTTATATAATAGGTGTAGTCGCCCATGCGGTAGTTCTTCCCGCCCAACCCGGCAACGGCGCAGGCTTTCGTCACGGTGACCAAACCTTTTCCGTCCACCTTCACGAACTCTTTCAGGAAGCCCTCGTAGCCCCTCCGGGCCACCTGCAAATAAGACTCGTCGAGATAGCCTTTGCGCACGGCCTTGAAAAGGGTGTAGATGAACATGGCCGAGCACGACGACTCCAAATAGTTGCCCGGCTCGCCGCTCTTGTCGAGCACCTGATACCACACTCCTTCGGGGCTTTGCAGCCTTTTCACCTGAACGGCTATGTTGTCGAGGATAGCCAGCATCGAATCGCGCCCTTCTTCGTGCAGGGGGATAAAGTCGAGCGCATCGACGATGGCCATCGCATACCATCCCATCGCGCGGCCCCAGCAATGCTGCGACTGCCCGGTGCGCGGGTCGGCCCACTTTTCCGTTTTCGACACGTCACATGCGTGGCGGTAAAGCCCGTTCTCCGGGTCATACGTGTGCTGCGCCACCAGCTTGATTTGCTTGATGACCTCCTGATAAAGTTCGGGCCGGCTGTTGCGATAGGCATACTCGGCAAGGAAAGGCACGCCCATATACAGCCCGTCGAGCCACATCTGGTGGGGATAAATCTTCTTGTGCCAGAATCCTCCGTCGGCATTGCGCGGCTGCCCGTCAAACTGGCTCCGCAGCAGGTCGAGCGCCTTCTTGTACTTCACGTCCTTGGTCTGCTCGTAGATACGGAACAGGATTTTACCGGAGTTCACGCGGTCGAGGCTGTAGTCGGTCAGCTTGTACTTCTTGATGCTCCCGTCTTCGTTCACCATCGTGTCGGCGTATGCCAGCGCATAGTCGAAAAACTTGCGGTCGCCGTAGCGGTCGTAAACGTCCATCATCGCCCCCAGCTCCAGTCCGTGGCAATAGTCCCACTTGAGCTTGGGCTGGAAATCCAGCTGCCACGACTCCGGGTAACGCTGCATCTCAGATTCGGCCATGCGGACCGACATCGGCTTCTCGCCTGTTTGCGCGCGGAAAGGCATTGCCGCAAAAGCGAGCAAAACCCCGATTGCAAAGGTTATCGCATTTTTGTTTCTCATGGTTTTGAATGATTAATGTGTGAATATGCGGCAAAAATAGCCACATAAAACGTAACCGATGTGCATTTTCTGTGATGATTTGTTGATTTATTAGTCACGAGGCAAACGGACAGGGCGGAAAGGCGCGGATTCGAGCGGGAAACCTCCGCCGCTTTTCCGCCCGAACGCCGAGACTTTTCCGCCCGAATGCCGCCGCTTTTCCGCTTAAATCCGTACCTTTGCGCGGTAAAAGAAAACGAGATATGTGGTTATTGTTGGCATTCTGCTCGGCGGCATTGCTGGGCTTCTACGACGTGTTCAAGAAAAAATCGTTGGCAGGCAACGCGGTTCTTCCGGTGTTGGGGCTGAACACGCTCTTTTCCAGCCTCATCTTCCTGCCCTTCATATTAATTTCTCATTTCAGCCCCGGCTGGCTGGAAGGCTCGCTGTTCTACGTGCCCGATGCAGGGTGGGAAGTGCATAAATACATTCTCGTCAAGTCGTTCATCGTGCTTTCCTCGTGGACGTTCGGATATTTCGGCATGAAGCATCTCCCGCTCACCATCGTGGGGCCTATCAACGCCACCCGTCCCGTCATGACGCTCGTGGGCGCCCTGCTGATATTCGGCGAGCAGCTGAACGTGTATCAGTGGATTGGCGTGCTGATGGCCATCGTGTCGTTCTTCATGCTGAGCCGTTCGGGAAAGAAGGAAGGCATCGACTTCGAGCACAACCGGTGGATTTGGTTCGTGGTGCTGGCTGCAGTGTTGGGAGCCGTAAGCGGCCTGTACGACAAATACCTGATGGGGCGGTTCAACAACATGATTGTGCAGTCGTGGTATAACATTTACCAACTTTTCCTGATGGGCGGCGTGCTGATGTTCCTCTGGTGGCCCCGTCGCAAGTCGGGCACTCCCTTTCATTGGGACTGGTGCATCATACTTATCTCGGTATTCCTCTCCGCCGCCGACTTCGTGTATTTCTACGCCCTGAGCATGGACGGCTCGATGATTTCCATCGTGTCGATGGTTCGCCGGGGAAGCGTGGTGGTGTCGTTCCTGTTCGGTGCGATGGTGTTCCGCGAGAAGAACCTCAAGAGCAAGGCGGTTGACTTAGTGCTCGTGCTCATCGGGATGTTCTTCCTGTATTTGGGGAGCGTGCTGGAGTAAGCACTACCGTCAAGTTAGAAGTGCTACTCTTCTATCGCAACCTTGATTACCCCTTCGAGCCTGTTCTCGAAAATCCGGTAAGCCTCATCAATCCGCTCCAGCGGGAAGCGATGGGTTATCAGCGGCGTGGTGTCGATTTTTCCGTCCTCGATGAGACGGAGAATCTCCGCGCAATCGCAGCCGTCCACACCTCCGGTCTTGAACGTCAGGTTCTTGCCGTACATGTCCGGAAGGGGAAGCACTTGGGGATTGTCATAAAGCGCAACTACGGTAACCGTGGCATTGGGGCGGGCGCAATCCCATGCCAATCGGAAGGTCTCGTCCGTGCCTGCCACCTCCAGCACCACATCCGCGCCCCCATGTTCGCTATGTTCAAGCACGAAACGCTTGCAGTCTTCCGGCCCGGTGACCAGCACGTTCGGGTAATGGTCTTGTATGAAACGGATTCGTTCGGGCGACTTCTCGCAAACGATGATGCGCTTGGGCCGCTTCAGCATGACGCAGAGCAGCGTGCAGATGCCCGTCGGCCCGGCTCCGATGATAAGCACCGTGTCGTCTTCGGTTATCTCTGATATTCGGGCTGCCCAAAACCCCGTAGCCAGCACGTCGCCTACAAACAAGGCCTGCTCATCCGTCACCGTATCGGGGATGCGGGTCAGTCCGCAATCGGCGAAAGGCACCCGCACATACTCCGCCTGGCCTCCGTCGATACGGCAGCCCAAGGCCCATCCCCCGTCAGAGTCCGTGCAGTTGTTCACATATCCATGCCGGCAAAAGAAGCACTCGCCGCAAAACGTCTCTACATTCACCGCCACCCTGTCGCCCGGACGGATAGAGGTTATTCCGCTCCCCACTTCTTCCACCACTCCCACCATCTCGTGTCCGACGGTGATTCCGGGTACGGCGCGCGGAACGCTTCCATGCTTGATGTGCAGATCGCTTGTGCAGATGCTCCCCAACGTAATCCGCACGATGGCATCGCGCGGGCCTTCCAATGCGGGTTTCGGCTTGTCAAGAAGCTCAAACCGTCCCTTTTCAATATAAGTGTAAGCCAACATAAACTTGTCTGTTTTCAGTTTCTCATATATTTCCTCATCCCTTCGGTTGAATAGGTGCGCAGCTTCCCTTCCTTATCCTCATAGATAAAGTAAGCGTCGAGTTCCGGATGGGCGTTGCAGATGATTTTGGCCGAATCGAGACCCAGCACCATGAAAGCGGTGGCGTATGCGTCAGCTTTGGCGCAATTGTCCGCAATGACCGTGGACGAAAGGATGTTGTGCTGCACCGGATAGCCCGTGCGGGGGTCGATGGTGTGGGCGTACTTCTTTCCGTCCTTATAGTAGAAGTTCCGGTAGTTGCCGGAGGTTGCCATGCCTGCGTCCGTGATTTCCAGAACGGTCTGCAGCTCCTGGTTCACCGCTAACGAGTCGTCCACCGGACGGTTGATGCCTATCCGCCATTTCTCCATCTTCGGGTTCTCCCCTTTGACCACCACTTCTCCGCCTATCTCCACCATGAAGTTCCGGATGCCTTTGCTTTCAAGCAGACGTGCCACGCAGTCCACTCCGAACCCTTTGGCGATAGAACTGCAATCGAGCATGACGCGCGGGTCCCGCTTCTCGACCTTGCCCTCCGGAGTGAGACTGATTTTCCGGTAGCCCACAATCCGGCGCAGGCTGTCTATCTTGGCCGAGTCGGGAAAAGTCTGTGTCTTGAATCCGAATCCCCACGCATTGACTAACGGAGCTACCGTAATGTCATACGCACCTTGTGTTTCTTCGGAAATGCTTCTTGCCATGTTATATACATAAACCAACATGCTGTCCGCACTGAGGTCGGTATTGTCGTTGATGCGTGTGATGACCGACCGCTTGTTAAAGGGAGAAAGCGAGTTGTCCACTTTCCTCAGTTCCGCTTCAATTTCCTTTTTCAGGTTCTCTTTCGACTGGTAAGTGATTTTATACATTGTTCCGAAGACGAAGCCTTCGTCCGTCTGATACGGAGCCTGCTTCCGGAGGATGAGTACGGTGCCTACAATCAGCACGACAAGAAACGGCAACTGCCATTTGAGGTTACGTTGAGCCATAAGTGTATTATTGCAAGAAAAGATGTTCGACCAATATTTTCGTTCCGATTCCGATAAGTACGAGTCCGCCGAATATCTCCACCCGGAGATGGAAACGTCTGCCGCAGAACACGCCGATAAGACATCCCATAACGGAGAGTATGAACGAAGCCAGCCCGATTGCGATGAGCGGGAATGCCAAAGAACTGAACGAGTTATATCCTGTGAAAGCAAACGAGATGCCTACGGCCAGCGCATCGATGCTAGTAGCAACCGCCAATGCCAGAATCACTTTCAGGCGGGTCGGGTTGAAGCTCCGTTCCTCTTCCTTCTTGAACTGCTCGCGAATCATGCGGATGCCTAAGAAACACAGAAGTCCGAAGGCAATCCAATGGTCATAATCCTCGATGAGATGGCTGAAACGGCTTGCACCCAGCCAGCCGATAAGGGGCATCAAAGCCTGAAAAAGTCCGAAGAAGAATCCCATCTTCAAGAATATGCTCCAACGGACACGCCGGAGAACAATCCCGCCAGTGACCGAAACCGTAAAGCAATCGATGGCCAGACTGACCGCCAGCAGGATGATTGCGAGTAAACCCATATCAGAAAGGCAAGTTATATATCAAGTTATACATCAAGTTAAAGCTGCTTCCCGCGTTCTTCCCGAATCCGGGCACATACCAGGGGACGGAGTTCTCATGCTCCTTCACGCTCATGCGCATCTTGTACCGCACGCTCCATCCCATGCAGAAACCTTTATAGATTTTCACTTTCAGGCCGAACACTCCTTCGAGCCACTTCGCATTGCTCTTGACACCGGAGTATGAATAAGGAGTTACGTTCACTTCTCCATAATTGGGGTCTGCCATGTCCGGACCGCTCACGTCGTATGAAAAAGAAGACATGCCGTAGCGCAAACCCGCATAGATGTATCCGGGCAAATGCGTCTTCTTGTGGAAGATGTTATAGTCGATGCCGATGCGGAAGTAGGGCGAGGAAGTCTTGTAGTGCAGATCGTTGCCGTCGTTGATGGCGTCGGCCTTGCCGTATCCGACCTCCACCACGGGGAGGAAACGGTTCTTCAAGTTCGCCCGAAGCGCGATTTCCGAATTGAGGATGTCGCTTCCCAGCAAATAGCTTCCGAGTCCGGCTATTTCCCATTCGAGCGACAAACCTTGATAGAGCGGGACGTATTCTTCCGCCTCTTTCTGCATTTCCGCTTTCTTTTGGGCGGGCACGGCCTTATGCACCTCCTGGCTCCATCCCGAACCTGCGCAAAACAGCCCGCTACTCAGCGTCAGCAGCAATCGTAAAGTATATCTTGAAATTTTCTTTCTCATTGTTGTCTATGTTCGGGTTGGTTATGACGAGCGAGTCGAGCATACGTGTGGTAGATTCGGCGCCGGTCACTTCGTAAAACATCATCGTCCCGCAATCCAGGTTCATGAAATACGGAATGTTTCTGTGGCTGACGGTTATCACATCCCGCGAACGCCCGTTATAGGAGAGGATGAAACGGGTCTGGTCGCCGTAGCTGAGCGGAAGGGTCAGTTCGCTGACTTCCGTGTCACGGTTGATGAGAGTGTCGTTGATGGTGGAGTCGCCCGAATCAATCTGTCCGATAACGGTCAGCGTATCCGTATAGGCAACCGCACGTCCGTATTGATCGACAAACGAGAAGTGTGCGAACGCCAACGCATTGGGCGGGCAGTTTTCCACCTCGCAAGCCGGAAAGAAGAAAGCCGACAGGAGCATGAAACCGAATATGGCCGATAGTTTTCTCATTCGCTTAGATTTCTTTTTCTATTTGATAATTGTTCCTTTCCGGCGAGTTCCGCGCAATCAGTTCGCCGATGAATCCCGCCAGAAACAGCTGCGTCCCCAGAATCATGGTGGTCAGCGCCAGATAGAAGTACGGATTCTCCGTCACTAACGTATAGGGGTTGCCGTGATACATGTCATAGAGCTTGTTGGCTCCCACCACTATGACGGCAACAAAGCCCAACACGAACATGATAGAGCCGAGGAAGCCGAAGATGTGCATCGGCTTGACGCCGAAAGCGGACAGGAACCACAGGGTAAGCAAGTCCAGATAGCCGTTGACGAAACGGTTCAGCCCGAACTTTGTCTTGCCGTACTTGCGTGCCTGATGATGAACCACTTTCTCGCCGATGCGGGCAAACCCCGCGTTCTTCGCCAAATAAGGAATGTAGCGGTGCATCTCGCCATACACTTCGATGTTTTTCACCACATCTTTCCGGTATGCCTTCAGCCCGCAGTTGAAATCGTGCAAGTTATGGATGCCCGATACGGCTCTGGCCGTAGCATTGAAGAGCTTGGTCGGTATGGTTTTCGACAACGGGTCGTAACGCTTCTGCTTCCATCCCGAAACCAGGTCGTAGCCGTCCTCCGCAATCATGCGGTAAAGTTCGGGGATTTCGTCCGGACTGTCCTGCAAATCGGCGTCCATCGTGATGACCACATCCCCCTGAGCCTTCTCGAATCCGCAGAACAGCGCGGGCGACTTCCCGTAGTTGCGGCGGAACTTGATGCCTTTCACGCAGTCCGACTTCCGGCCCAGTTCTTCAATGACCTGCCACGAGCGGTCGGTGCTCCCGTCGTTGACGAAAATCACCTCGTAAGAGAATCCGTTGGCCTTCATCACCCGCTCAATCCACGCATAGAGTTCCGGCAAAGATTCTTCCTCATTATATAAAGGTATAACAATCGATATGTCCATATATTATATTGCGTCTTTAGTTATTGCTGTTTTTCTTTTTGTATCTCATTGCGAACAGAGCGGTCGGAAAGGCCAGCAGCAGTCCGTAGAAGAAGTTTTGCGACAAGAGCTGCAACGTCAGTTCCAGCGGCGAAAGCGACGATATGACACCGATTCCTTCAATCAGGCGGTCGACGGAAGACGCCATATCTTCCGACAAGGCAGCCTTCGCCATCTCAAGCCGTTCGATATAGGAATTGATGAGGTAACCGCCGTCGATGAAGCGGAAATAGACGTAATGCGCCGCAGCCGTCAGCAGCGAAGCGAAAAGATACATGAACAGCGTGAATCCGAACGCCCTGGAAAACGGCAGCCTCCCCTCGCAATACAGCTCCCGGTAACGGCGCGTATAGATGAACCCCAGCACCGGGACGAAACACGTCAGCAGAATGAAAAGCGCCTGAAGGAACGGGACCGCGAATCCGGCAGGAAGAAAAACAAACTTGAATATCCAGAAAAGCCCCATGTAGGTGCCGAAACGCATAGCGTGCTCTTGTAATGTAATCGGTCGTTCTGTGATCATGTTCTTGCTGTTAATGTCCGGATGCCCGACAACCGCCCGCACTTGTCCGCAAAGCCGGGCGCACTTGTCCGCAAAGCCGCCGCCCCTTTGCGGAGCAGGATTCAGCCCGTGCCGCACATCCGTATCCTTATTAATTTATGATGCCTGCAAAATTACGCTTTTTCAGTGTTCCATGCTATATAAAAAGTTGAAAAATCACGCTTCCCCCGCAAAAACCTCATTTTTTTGTCTGAAAATATTGGCAATTCAAAAAAGATGCTTACCTTTGCAGCCGCAAACGGGTAAGTCCCATACGGCCAGCTCCCTTCGAATCCTCCAGGGCTTGATCGCAGCAAAGGCAGTTGGTTGTAGCGGCGCGATATGGCCAGCTTACCCACCCGCCTCTTTAGCTCAGTTGGCCAGAGCACGTGATTTGTAATCTCGGGGTCGTTGGTTCGAATCCG
>CALUGI010000040.1 GCA_944320135.1 uncultured Phocaeicola sp.
ATTTCCGTTGCAGGCATTCCGGCATATACCAGAGGGAACTCGGCAAATGCTTTTCCGTTTTCAGCCGTAAAGACAATCTTCTCGCCGTCTTCGAGGGCGATAGGGTATTTTTCAACCGTTCCGTCCTGTATAATCTGGAGGCCGCCTTGCGTTTCCTGATTGGAAGTGCCCACCATCGAGCCGCCTTCCACCTCAACCCAGTCGGGAGTGCCGGTCACGGCAAAGTGGTAGTTGGCCTTCACCTTGAACGGCTCGAAGTCGTCGTATCCCACGGTGAGGTATTCAAGCTCGTTGCCGTCCATGTCGTAAATCTTCAGTTCGCTTCCTTTGGCCGAGCGTATCACCTCGGCGATGGCCACGGTGCGGTTGCCCATCGTCAGTTCGAGCTTCGCGGTGCTGGCCTCTTCCGCCGTAGAGTTTTCGTCCGTCACGTGGATGGAGATATGCTGCGTGCCTCCTGTTCCGGAGATGACGAACGACTCTTGTCCGTCCTGCACCAATTTGCACCAGATTTCGGAAGAAGAAAGGCTCCATTCGGCGCTTGCGTCAAAAGAGAAGTCTTTCGTTTCGTCCGCATTGCAGACTATGGTCTGCATTTGGGGAAAGTTCATGGAGACGGTGCCCTCATAGTCGTCCGAGCAAGCCGCAAGCCCGCAAGCCGCCACCGTTCCCACGAAAAGGCACCCCTTATACAACATCTTCTTGCAGCGGTCTGCAACAGGTTTCAAATCGAGATGTTTCATAGTTTGTTTTCGTTTATTTGTTGTTTTATTGTTTCTTTTTCAATCCCGCAGGGTTTCCGGGTTTAATATCCGTCTTGTCTCAAATCCTCCGCTTCGCCTTCGCTTATCCATTCGAGGATGTTCACGTATGTGCCTACAGAGCCGTAAAGCGAACCGTCGTCGTTATACACGTTGAGCGTGACGTATTGGAGCACGAAGTCCTCGCATGTGCTGAAGTACGACGTGTAGGCCGTCGGCTGGCTGATCATCAGGTCGCCGTTGCCGTGGATGTTTCCGATAAAGGCGTCCGCCGTGCTTGCCAGCAGCTGCTCTTCCATCTCTACCCACGGCTCCATGTCGTCGTCGGTGTCGAACTTGATTTTCACGTCGTAGCCGTCGTAGTAGAGGTCGTGGAGGACGACGGTGTTCTCTTCCTCCGCATCAAGCTCGGTGTCGATGAGGCGCATGGTCTGCACTCCCGTCCAGTTGTCGCTGGAGAAGAAAGTGGATGTCACCACGCAGGGGCCCGTAAAGTTGTGGATGTCGAACGGGCAAACCTTCTGAAGCACCACCTTGGCCTCCGTGCCGTACAAGTCCCACTTGTCTTCATCCGGAATCACAAGACGCAGGGCGAATCCCAGCGAGTCGGTGTTGGCGATGTTCTCATACATGCCCTGCACCTCCACGTTGGCCGCCAGCTGGCCTGCCTTGATGGTCACGGTGTTCGACAGCAGCCTGTAGTGCCGTCCCTCCACCGCGTTGCTCTCTTTGTCGATGATTTCCACGCCCAAAGTGCGGTCGTAGTCGGCGGCGCGGGTGGCCGATACGGGCACATTGAACACCTCGTCGGCCTCCCTCACGGGGCACTGGTAAAGCGTGTCGGAAAACATCAGGTAGTCCGGGCCGCTGTAGGTGGTTCTGTCAGCCTCACATCCCGAAAAGACCGTCATTGCGGCAAGCGCCGCCATCGTTGTTGTTCCTATAAGTATCTTCTTCATCGTTCACCTCCTTACTTGTTACTTTCGTTCGGTTCAATCTGCGAGCCGGGAGCCTCGATTTCGTGCTGCGGTATCGGCCATACGAACATCGGGTCGTCGGCTTCCACCTTCAGTCGGCTTTCGTTCGGGCCGTTGTCCAACGACTGTTCCTGCGGCTCGCGCTCGAAGCCCTTGTGCCAGCGCTTCAGGTCGTGCAGGCGGAAGCCTTCCATGTAAAGCTCTCTTACGCGCTCTTCCTCAATGATTTCCATCGCGTTGTCCGCGTTCAGAGAGATGCTTCCCGTCCCGCCCTTATAACGCGCCGAGCGAAGGGTGGAAAGGTCGGCACTCGCTCCGGAAAGGTCGTTGAGATTTACGCGAGCCTCGGCGCGAATCAGATACTGCTCTGCCAAGCGGAACACTTTCGGCATGGTGAGGCAGTAGATGTTGTATGACTGGAACTCTACGTTGCCCCAATACTTGCGGAGCAAGGGCCACGTCAAGCCGTATGCAGTGGTGGCCGAAGCGAAGTAAGAGCTGTAGCGCAGGTCGCTCGCGTCATACAGGCTGAGCACCCACTCTGCCGGCACGTAGTCGGGCGAGAAGCTCGTCTGGTTGTAGTTGAAGAACACCGTTCCCAGCGCGCCCCCGTAGGAGTTGATGGTGAACGATACCTTCCAGATGACTTCCGTTCCGTGGTCGTTCGTCCACATGTAGTCGAAATAGTTCTGGCTGGACGAAACCGCCTCGTTGACGTTAGAGAGGAAGAAGTTCTCCTGTCCGCCATCGCCGTCGCCGATTACCTTGGTGGCATAGTCTTCTGCCGCCTCCCAGTCCTGCATGTAGAGGGCTACGCGGGCGCGGAGGGCATAGATGGTGTATTCGTTGAAGTAGACCGTGTCGAACAGCGCGCCGTCTACCGACGGGTCAAAGTCGTCTTCCAGCTGAAGCAGGTCTTCCGCGCGGGTCAGGTCGTCCAGAATGAACTGATACGACTCCTGCAGCGTGGCGCGCTTCATCGGCTCCTGATTGTCGTAATGCTCGTTGAGCACCACTCCTAACTCGTTCTGCGCCGTAGCGGGGTCGTAAGCCTTGCAGAACAGCTTCACCAATTCCGAATAAGCCAGCGCACGCGCGAAGTAAGCCTCCCCGCAATACTGGTCCAAACGGTCAAGGTCGTCATCATCTGTCACTGTGGCACGCACCTTCTCCACGTTGTCGAGCAGGAAGTTGCAGCGTCCGATCACCGTATAAAGCGAAGCGTACACCCCTTCGATGTCCGTGTTGGTAGCCTTGATGTCGTTCCACCGCCAAACGTCTCCATACGCGTTCGAGCTTCCGTTCACGGCATACACCAAGTCGGTCTGGATGTCCGGCAGCAGAGTCAGTCCGCCGGAATACAGCGAGCTGCTCTGGAACGAGGCGTAGATGCCAATGACCAGCTGGTTCACATCGTCTACCGTATTGACCGCTTCGCCCGAAGGGACGGCATTCTCCGGATATTTGTCCAAACAGGACGAACAAGCCAGAGCGGTTGCGGCCAACACCATATATATTTTAAGTCTTCTGATTTTCATCTGTCTCTATACCTTTATTATATATTAGAATGAAACTTCTACACCGAAGGTGAACTGACGCGAAGCCGGATACACGCCCAAATAGCGGTTGCCGGCGTATTCGGGGTCGAATCCGCTGAATCCGGTAAAGGTCAGCAGGTTCTGTCCCTGCAAGTACACGCGCGCAGAAGTAAAGAACTTGCTCTTCTGGAGCCACAGGCGGGGCAGCGAGTAAGCGATGGTCACGTTCTTCAGACGCAGGAACGAGGTGTTCTCCAAGAAACGGTCGTCCAGCTGGGCAATCTCTCCGTAACGCGGGATGTCGGTCACGTCGCCCGGCTTCTTCCATCCGTCGTAAAGCAGACGTTTCGACTGGTTGTAGCCGGAGAAGCTGCCGTTGTTTTCCTCGAAGTAGCGGTCGTTGTTTATCACCCAGCGGTCGGCCAGCCAGCTGAACTGCACGGAAAACGACAGTCCCTTCCACGAAAGCGTGGTTCCGAAACCTCCCGCCCAAGGAGCGTCGAACGTCTTTCCGGTCATCACGCGGTCGTCCTCGCTGTATTCGTTGGTGATTTCACCGTCTTTCGTGTACCAGAGCTGTTCGCCGTTGGCCGGGTTCACGCCCGCATAGCGCACCATATAGAATTCGCTTACCGGACGTCCCACTTCATAGCGGATGCCCGTTGTGGAGTTCATGTACTCGCTTACTCCGTTATACAGCTCTTTCAGTTCGTTTTTGTTGTAAGAGATGTTCGCGTTCAGGTTCCAAGTGAAGTCTCCCACGCGCAGCACGTCCGCATTCGCGTTGACCTCGATACCACGGTTCACCATCGCGCCGACATTTTCCCAGCGGCTTCCCTCGCCGGAGATGGCATACGATTCGGGCACGTACATCAGCATGTTGGTAGTCCGCTTGTTGTAAAGTTCGATATCCACGTTGACGCGGTCGACAAAGCCGAGGTGGAAAGCGAGGTTGGTGGTCCATGTCGTCTCCCAGCTCAGGTCTTCGTTCTCGCTCTGCGCCGGATAGATGCCTGCCTCGTCGTTGTAGTTGGGACCTCCTGCCACGAGCGCCAGATGGTCGTAGTCGGGGATTTCAGAGTTACCCGTCGTACCGGTGCTCAACGCCACCTGCGCGTTGGTCAGCCAGTCTACGTCTTTCAGGAACTTCTCGCCCTTCGCGTTCCACATCAGGCCGACTGACCAGAAACCTCCCCAGCGGTTGTTCTTGCCGAAGCGGGAAGAAGCGTCGGCACGCACGGAGAAGTCGGCATAATACAAGTCCTTGTAATTATATTCCGCGCGGCCGAAGAATGAAAGGTAGGAGTAAGAAATATAGCTGTTCGACCATGAAGAGGCGCGCGTTCCGGACGACAGGTCTGTCAGCAGGTCGTTGGTCTGTCCGTCGGTGTACACTAAAAAGCCTTCCGACTTGTAGCTTACCGCTTCCTGCCCCAGCATGAAGTTGAAGGCATGGTCGTCCTTGTACGTCCAGCGATAGTTGGCGGTAGTCGTCTCCGTCAGGTTCATCGTGTCATACGAACTGCGTCCGGCCGAACCCTGCCCGTTGTTGATGATGTAGCTCGGATAAGACTCGGTTGCACCCGTAGTGTGCGAATAGTCCACGCCGAACTGCGAGCGGATTGTCAGGTTCTGAATCGGAGTGATTTCGGCGAACACGGTAGACAACAGCTTGTATTTTTTGTTCAATGCCGGGTTGTTGGCCATCCACTCCAGCGGATTCACGTTCGTCCCCGTCCAAGTGCCGTCGTTCTGTGAGGCGAACGAACCGTCTTCCTTGAACGGATTCCAATAAGGAAGCATGAGGCGGCAGGCGAAAATCGGGTTCGAAATAGAGTTGGTCCCTTCGCCTGTCTGCTCGATTTCCTCGTAAGCGGCCATCGTGTTGGTGCCTACCTTCAGCCAGCTGCTTGCCTTCACTTCTGCATTGGCGCGGATGTTGTAACGGCGGAACGAAGATTCCGGAGCGATACCTTCCTGATCGTAGAAGCCTCCCGACACGTAATAGTTCACTTTCTCCGTCGCGCGGTTGATTGAGATTTCATAGCTTTGGAGCGGCGCGCTCTCCTTGAAGATAGCGTCCATCCAGTTCACGTCCGTGCGGGCGAGCATGTCGTAGTCCTGTCCCGAATCGATTCCGATCAGCTTCTCGAACTCGATGCGCTCAGCCGTGTTCATCATGTTCCACTCTGTGCGTGCAAGCTGCGAAAAGCCGTATTGCGCACGGAGCGTCACCTTCGCCTTGTCCATCGAAAGGCCGCGCTTGGTGGTAATCACTACCACACCGTTCGACGCACGCGCACCGTATATAGAGGTGGACGACGCGTCCTTCAGCACGGAAACCGATTCGATGTCGCTCGGACTGATGGTATTGAAATCGCTGCTCTCAATGGGCACTCCGTCCAGAATGAACAAAGGAGCCGTGCCTGAGTTGATGGAGTTCGTACCGCGAATCTGAAACGTTGCCGCACGGCTGGGCTCACCCGAACTTGCGATGACCGACAAACCGGGAGCCTGTCCCTGCAGGGCCTGGTCGAAGCTCGGAGCCGGCACATTTTCCATCTTCTCCGCCTTCACCATTGACACCGAACCGGCAATCGTCCCTTTCTTGCGCACGCCGTAAGCTACGACCACCACTTCGTCCATCACCTGCGAATCGTCTTCCATAGTTACGTTCAACACTCCGGTATGCGAACTTACAGGCAATTCCTGCGTCCTCATACCAATGTAAGAAAATACCAGAGTTGCCGCATCGCCCCCCTGTATCTTCAGCTCATAGTTACCGTCCATGTCGGTAACCACACCGTTCGTTGTCCCCTTTTGCAGGATAGACACTCCAATCAGCGGCTCGTTGTCTAACTTCGAGGCCACATTGCCTTTCACCACATACGACTGGGCGAAAGCCGATTGAATGCCTAACGCGACAAAAAAGATCAACCAAAGACATAACCTTCTCATCTTTTGTCTGCTAAAAAATATATTTAAGTGAATAATAAAATTGCAAAGCAAACCTTCCCGTCTGTCGCCACAGATAGGAAAGCCCGTCGTCAAAATGAATAAATATAAAGTCAGAAAGCGTCGCGAGACTTCACGTTCCGCAACACAAGGTCTAAATTGAAAAATGTTCTATCTACAATAATAAAGTTAAGCATCCTTACATTATCTTTTGTATCTGCGACAAAATTACAATATAATTTTTGCTTTTCATTGATAAGTTTTGCTTTTTAACACAGGAAAGATACAATTTTTTAATTTGAATGCCAAAATAATGAAACAAAAAAGGCAGCCTTTCAAACAATTTAAACGGACAAAGCCCCGTTTCCCGCCCAAAACGAAAGATTCGCGCATAAGAAACGCATAATCATCCGCACGGATGCAAGCCTCCGAAAGGATGCGCCATATATAATAAAAGGTGTATTCCGCCGTCAGCCCGGCACGTAAGGCGACAACACCTTCTCCGCACAGGCATACCCCTCGTTGTACAAATCCGTCAGCTTGCGGATGTCTTTCTCTATGCGGTTCACCGCAACGGGCTTCTCCGGGCGGACAGCCAGAATCTTGCCTTCGTCTTCCATGCGCTCCACTAATTCCAGCTGTTCGTTGTAGGCTTGGCACCGGCGGCTCAGGGCCAGCCTCAGCTTCGGGTAGCGGCGATAGATGAACCCCGGCACGCGGATGTCTTTCTCCGTCTTGCGGTAGCCTTTGTGACGGGTCATGACAACTACGTTCGTCTCGTACCCCTGGCTCACGGCACGGAGGACGGGAATCGAATCGACTATCCCTCCGTCTAACATCGGGCGGCCGTCCACGTATGCAACGGGGCACACGTAGGGCAGGCTACTCGAAGCCTTCACGATGTCAATCAGGCGGGCGCTGTCGTCCTTCTCTTCCAAATAGCAGGGAAGCCCCGTGACGCAATTGGTAGTGACCATCTCGAAACGGGCCGGATTGCGCCGGTAAGCCTCATAGTCGTAAGGGAGAATCTCGTTAGGGAACAGGTCGTAGAGCAAATGCTGGTCGAGGATGCTGTGCTGGTTCCAGAGATATTTCAGGCCGATGTAGCGGTATTTCTCCAGCATGTCGATGTTGCTGTACTTGGCGCGCCCGCGCTGATGCGACATATACGACAGGCCGTTGCACGCTCCCGCAGAAACGCCCACCGCATACGGGAACTCAATATGGCGGTCCATCATGAAATCGAGCACGCCGCACGTGAACACGCCCCTCATGCCCCCGCCTTCAAGCACCAGGCCCATTTTCTGAAAATCTATCTTCATAAGTTCCATATTTTTTTGAAAGGGCGCAAACCGCCCGAATGCCGCACTTACAGAAAAGCCGCCCGAACGCTTGCCGGAAAACCGCCGCGCCGTCAGAAAAAGGCGGGCGCGCACGCCCCTCCCCCCCCGCTCCGTCTTCCGAGACTTTCGGGAAGTCTGCAAACTGCAAACGCACAGCCCTCTCATCTAACCGTATAGGCAGCCCCGTGCGTCTGTCCGATAACGCCATGCCGATGCATCCGGGCGGACACACGGGTCCGCCCCTACGGGTCAACGAAACAATATCCAAAATGAAAGAGCCGTACTGCAAAGATATGTTTTTTGGCGGAAGTTCATACACTTGTCCGGTTTTATTTCTTAAATTTGCAATTGAATATTCACATCGACGACATAAAAAACGAAATAAAATGTTTGATTCGCTTACTTACCAGAATCGCCGCAAGGCTTTGCGCGAGAAAGTCGGACACGGCATCATCCTCATCTTGGGCAACAACGAAGCGCCGGCCAACTATCCGGACAACACGTACAAGTTCCGCCAAGACAGTTCGTTCGTCTACTTCTTCGGACATTCGCACCCCGGCCTTGCCGGAATCATCGACGCGGACAGCCACGAAGAATACCTTTTCGGCGATGACGTGGACATGGACGACATCATCTGGATGGGGCCTCAGCCCGGCATAAAGGAACTGGCCGCCCAAGCGGGCGTAGGGAAAAGCCTCCCCTTCGACAAGCTGAAGGAAGCCGTGGCGAAAGCAATCGCACAGCGCAGGAAAATCCACTTCCTCCCGCCCTACCGCTACGACAACATGCTGTTGGTGGAGGAACTTACGGGCATCCGCGCGTCCATGACGGCCAAACATGCGTCTGCGCAACTCATCAAGGCGGTGGTTGACCTGCGCTCGTCCAAGGAACCTTGCGAGATAGCCGAAATAGACAGGGCCTGCAACGTGGGATACGAGATGCACACTGCCGCCATGCGCCTTTGCAAGCCGGGAGCGTCCGAGCAATACATCGCCGGCGTGCTCGACGGCATCGCTTCGTCTTACGGACGGATGGTCTCGTTCGCCACCATACTGACGCAGAACGGACAGACGCTGCACAACCACGACCACAGCCACATCCTGCAAGAAGAGAGGATGATGCTGACCGACGCGGGCGCAGAACTGACGAGCTGTTACTGCTCCGACCATACGCGCACCGTTCCGGTGGGAGGAAAGTTCACGAGCCGCCAGCGCGACGTGTACAACATCGTGCTGGCCTGCCACGACAAGGCATTAGAGCTGGCGCGTCCGGGCGTGACATACAAATCGGTACACTTGGAAGTGTGCAAGACGCTTGCGCAAGGACTGAAGGAATTGGGCCTGATGAAAGGAAGCGCAGACGAAGCGGTGGCCGCCGGAGCGCACGCCCTGTTCATGCCCCACGGATTAGGTCACATGATGGGGCTTGACGTACACGACATGGAAGACTTGGGCCAGCGCTACGTGGGATACGACGACGAGGTGCAGCCTTCCGACCAGTTCGGACTGGCTTCGCTGAGGATGGGCCGCCGCCTGAAGGAAGGATTCGTCATCACCGACGAGCCGGGATGCTACTTCATCCCTGCCCTCATCGACAAATGGAGAGCGGAAAGGATGCACGCCGACTTCCTGAACTACGATGCCATCGACAAGTTCAAGGACTTCGGAGGAATCCGCTTGGAGGACGACATCCTGATTACTGCGGAAGGCTCGCGCTTTACGGGCGACAAGCGCATCCCCATCACCGTGGAGGACGTGGAAGCCATCATGAATGAAAACTGAAAATCACGATTAACAAACAAAAAACAACAAACAGCCATGAACAAATTGATTGCACTCCTCGCCGTATGCGTCTGCGCAGGAAACGTCGGCGCAAAGAACCCCAAAAAGGACAAGACGGAAGAAGGATTCGTATTTACCACAGTGAAAGAAAACCCCATCACTTCCATCAAAGACCAGAACCAGTCGAGCACGTGCTGGTCGTTCTCCGCAATAGGATTCCTCGAATCGGAGCTGCTCCGTTTGGGCAAGGGAGAGTTCGACCTTTCGGAGATGTTCGTCGTACACAAGACGATGGAAGACCGCGCAGTGAACTACGTGCGCTATCACGGCGACGCCTCTTTCTCTCCGGGCGGCAGCTTCTCCGACATCGTTTACTGCTACGAGAACTACGGGATGGTGCCGCAGGAGGCCATGCCGGGAATCATGTACGGCGATTCGCTTCCCGTGCATAACGAACTCGACGCTGTGGCCGAGGCTTACGTAAAAGCTATCGGAAAAGGAAAGCTGAAAAAGCTCTCTCCGGTGTGGAAGCAGGGATTGTCCGCCATCTACGACACATACTTGGGCGCATGTCCGAAAGAGTTTTCCTACAAAGGCAAGACCTATACGCCGAGAACTTTCGCCGACGAAGCGCTCGGACTGAACATGGACGACTACGTGTCGCTGACCTCCTACACGCACCATCCGTTCTACAAAGCATTCAACGTAGAGGTGCAGGACAACTGGCGGAACGCGCTTTCATACAACCTGCCGATTGACGAACTGATTGCGGTGATGGACAACGCCGTAGAGAAAGGATACACGTTCGCATGGGGAGCCGACGTCAGCGAAGACGGGTTCACGCGCGACGGCATCGGCGTATGCCCGAACGCGGAGAAAGGCGCCGAACTGACAGGCTCCGACATGGCCCGCTGGTTAGGACTGAGCAAGGCCGACAAACGCAAGGAACTTACAAGCAAGCCGCTTCCGGAAATCGAAGTGACTCAGGAAATGCGTCAGGAAGCGTTCGACAACTGGGAAACTACCGACGACCACGGTATGCTTGTCTACGGCATCGCGAAAGACCAGAACGGAAAAGAGTATTACATGGTGAAGAACTCATGGGGATTCAGCGGAAAATACAAGGGAATCTGGTACGTGTCGAAAGCGTTCGCCAAATACAAAACCATGAATATTCTGGTTCATAAAGACGCTCTCCCGTCGGACATCGCAAAAAAATTAGGTCTCTAATTGCCTAATACATAGATTCGCTCTACACAAGAAGCGGCCAATTCTACAATTTTAAGGCAGGATTGGCCGTTTCTTTCTTTCTTTTTTACTAACTTTACGGATTGAACGGGGAGCCTCTCCTCCCCCAAAGACCAAGAAGAAAGAAAGAAAAAACAAGATATAAATGAAGTACAAATGGAACTATCAACCTCCTACACCGGTACAGAGGGAAGCGGCTAAGGCACTTTCCCGCGAGTTGGGCATCAGTCCGATACTCTGCCGCCTGCTCCAGGAAAGAGGGATTCAGACCGCCGCCGAAGCGAAGCGGTTTTTCCGCCCTCAGCTAAGCGAACTGCACAATCCGTTTCTGATGAAAGACATGGACAAAGCAGTGGAACGTCTCAATCGGGCGATGGGACGCAAGGAACGTATCCTCGTTTACGGCGACTACGACGTAGACGGCACGACTGCCGTATCGCTGGTCTACAAGTTTCTCCAGCAGTTCTACTCGAACATCGACTATTACATCCCCGACCGCTACGACGAAGGCTACGGAGTATCCGCCAAAGGCGTGGACTATGCGTATGAAACCGGCGTGAAACTGGTAATCGTGTTGGACTGCGGCATTAAGGCCGTGGAGGAAATCGCCTACGCGAAGAACAAAGGAATCGACTTCATCATCTGCGACCATCACGTGCCCGATGATGTCTTGCCTTCTGCAACGGCCATCCTCAACCCCAAACGCTTTGACTCTACTTACCCGTATGAGCACTTGTCGGGATGCGGCGTAGGATTCAAATTCATGCAGGCTTTTGCCATAAGCAACGGCATTGAATTTCATCAGCTTGTGCCGCTGCTCGACTTGGTGGCAGTGAGCATCGCTTCTGACATCGTGCCGATTATGGGAGAAAACCGCGTGCTGGCCTATCACGGCCTTCGGCAGTTGAACTCAAATCCGAGCGTAGGGCTGAAAGCCATCATCGACGTGTGCGGACTCGCCGACCGTGAAATCACAATGAGCGACATCGTTTTCAAAATCGGACCGCGCATCAATGCGTCCGGACGGATTCAGAACGGGAAAGAGGCGGTTGACTTGCTGACGGAAAAAGACCTTCCTTCTGCATTGAAGAAAAGCAACCAAATAAACCGGTACAACGAAGCCCGAAAAGACTTGGACAAAACGATGACGGAAGAGGCGAACCGGATTGTAGACAGCCTGACGGATTTGTCCGAACGGCGGTCAATCGTGATATTCAACGAGGCATGGCACAAAGGAGTCATCGGTATCGTAGCCTCCCGACTGACGGAAATCTATTACCGTCCGGCTGTGGTGCTTACCCGCACGGGCGAACTGGCTACAGGTTCGGCGCGCTCCGTTTCGGGATTTGACGTGTACAAAGCCATCGAACATTGCCGCGACTTGCTGGAAAACTTCGGAGGGCATACGTATGCGGCAGGGCTGTCGATGAAAGTGGGAAACGTGCCTGAATTCTCACGGCGCTTCGAAGAATATGTCACGGAACACATTCTTCCCGAACAGACCAGCGCGACAATCGACATTGACGCACAGATAGACTTCCGAGACATCACCCCGAAGTTTTTTTTCGACCTGAAAAAATTCAACCCGTTCGGCCCTGACAACCACAAACCCGTGTTTTCTACGCTGAACGTGTACGACTACGGCACAAGCAAAGTGGTGGGCCGGGGACAAGAGCACATCAAGCTCGAACTTGTAGACAACAAGTCGAACAATGTGATGAACGGAATCGCATTCGGCCAAAGCTCGCAAGCAAGATACATCAAGTCGAAGCAGTCGTTCAACATCTGCTACACGATTGAAGAGAACACCCACAAGCGCGGGGAAGTGCAGCTGCAAATTGAAGACATCAAACCGAGCAAAACATTCTGACCCGCCGCTCCATGCCTGACTACAAGGAAATACTGAAACAATACTGGGGATACGACTGCTTTCGAGGCATTCAGGAAGAAATCATACGGAGTATCGGAGAGGGAAAAGACACGTTGGGACTGATGCCTACGGGGGGAGGAAAATCTATCGCGTTCCAGGTTCCGGCCCTTGCGCGGCCGGGGCTGTGCATAGTCGTCACCCCCCTTATCGCCCTCATGAAAGACCAGGTGCAAAACCTGCGCGGACGCGGCATCAAAGCCGCCGCCGTTTACTCCGGAATGTCGCGGGAAGAAATTGTAATCGCGCTGGAGAATTGCATCTTCGGCGGATACAAGTTTCTTTATATATCGCCGGAACGCCTTTCGACAGAGATATTCAAAACAAAACTCCGCCGAATGGACGTATCCATGATTACGGTCGACGAAGCGCACTGCATCTCGCAATGGGGGTATGACTTCCGGCCCGCCTACTTGAACATCGCCGAAATACGCAAGCTGCTTCCCGAAACGCCGGTACTGGCGCTTACGGCTACCGCCACGCCTGAGGTGGTGAAAGACATACAGGCGCGCCTGCAATTCCGCCAAGAGAACGTGTTCCGCATGAGCTTCGAACGCAAAAATCTGGCATACGTCGTGCGGCATACGGAAGACAAGGACGCTGAAATGCTCCACATCCTGAAATGTATGGAAGGCTCGTCAATCGTGTACACCCGGAACCGGAAAAAAACGAAAGAAATCTCCGACCTTCTCAACCGAAACGGAATCGCAGCCACTTTCTACCACGCCGGATTGAGCGATGCCGCCAAAGACGAACGGCAAAAAGCCTGGGTAGAAGGGAAGTTCCGCGTCATGGCAGCCACAAACGCTTTCGGCATGGGCATCGACAAACCGAACGTAAGAACAGTGATTCACGCCGACGTGCCGGACTCTCCGGAAGCCTATTTTCAGGAAGCAGGCCGAGCCGGACGCGACGGACAAAAGGCGTATGCCGTATTGCTGTTCTGCGAACGCGACAAGGTGACGCTGAAACGCCGCGTCAGCGACACCTTCCCCGAAAAAGACTACATCCGCAAAGTGTATGAAGACATCAACTATTACTACCAGATGGCAATGGGAGACGGATTGGGATGCACGTTCGCCTTCAACATCGACGAGTTTTGCCGGAACTTCAAGCACTATCCCGTACAGACCGACAGCGCTCTGAAGATACTGACACGGGCAGGCTATCTGGAATACACAGACGAACAAGACAACGCTTCCCGCCTGATGTTCACGCTGCAACGGGACGAACTTTACAACATCCGCGAACAGAATCCCGAAACGGAAAAGCTGCTCCGCATAATCCTCCGCTCATACACCGGACTGTTCACCGACTACGTCTACATCAACGAAGATACGCTGGCAACACGTTCCGGCCTTACCCGGCAGCAAGTGTACGACATACTGATACTTATGACCAAACGACGTATCCTGCATTACATTCCAGGCAAGAAAACGCCCTACATCGTTTACACTCGGGAAAGGCAGGAAACGAGCCGAGTGCATCTGAGCCGGGAAGTGTATGAAGACCGCAAGGCAAGCTACATCCGCCGCATCGAAGCTATGCTGGAGTACGCCACTAACGACGAACATTGCCGCAGCCGCATGCTGCTCCGCTATTTCGGAGAAAAGAACGAACACAACTGCGGACAATGCGACATCTGTCTGCATCGCCGAGCCGCTGAACCGTCGCAGAATGAATTTGAGTCTGTCAGCCGGCAGCTGGAAGATACACTGGCGCAATCCCCCTCTCCATTGACGCTCCAAGAACTTGTCCAACGCACCGGTATTCCGGAAGACCGCCTCTTGCAGGTTGTCAACCACCTTTTGGCAGAAGAAAAACTCGTCCAACGGCACGGCAAACTCAGTCTGGCTGAACCGATTGAAGATAAAGGGAAAATCATTTCTGCACACTCTTGATGTATTCGTTCGGAGTGATGCCCGTCGCCTTCTTGAACGAACGGAAAAAAGAAGCTCTCGAACTGAACCCGCACAACTCCGCCAACGCTTCCAACGTATATTTGGAACAATCTTGCGTGGTGACAATCGTTTTGAATTCCCGAATACGGAAATCGTTCACATAATCATAATAGCTTTTATGAAGATATTGGTTGAAAAGATAAGAAAGCGCATGGGAAGTGGAACCGACCATAACGGCCAAATCCGCCACCTTCAGGTCAGGACTGATATAAGGCTTCCGCTCGCGCATCGTTGCCTCCAGCTGTCCATACAGGCGCTTGCACTCTTCCGCGCTCAGCTTGTTGGTGCCATACTTGTCGTCTTGAAGCGTCTTGGCATTCAAGCGCATCTGCTTTTCAGACGGCTTTCCGCCATCTGCAGGAGAAACGTCTTCTTGCTGCGCTTCCGTGTCCTCTCCAATAAGGAATGCAGCCGGAACTTCCGGCTCAAACGCAGCAACGCTTTTTTTCTCCCTTCGCAAGAAACACGCCAACCTTTTCCGGAAGAAATATGCAGCCAAAGCCAAAAACAAAAAGAATGCAGCCGACAGCCACCATGCCGCACCGTGAGAAGGCAAGAAAGACACGTCTACCGTAACGGCCGAATCCGGATAACCGATGCGCCGAACATGATAACGGCAGTTCTTCCCGGAAAGTTCGTAAAAAACGAGTTCCGACTTTCCTACCAACGACACCCACTCGTCATCGCCTTCACGTCTGTATTCATAGGCGGTGTTGCCGGGAAAGGTATATACAAGGTCTGAAAGAAGAAGGCTTGCGCTCCGGGAAGAAGCGTCAAGCAAGATGCGGTAATGAGTGCCTTCACGCTCCAATGCGTCCGATTTGTCCACTCCGTCAACCAACAGCCCCGACACGGCAACCGGATAAGGCCATTCAGACAACCGGCGCGCACTCCCTCCGGGCAGAAAAACCAATCCCCTTGAATTGCCGAACCACAACGTACCCTCGCTGTCTTTTATTGCGAAACAATTGATGAACACGTTGCTCGGCATCCCGTCAGCCACTCCGAAGGGGACAATTCCCCCCTTGCTGTCACAGCGATAAACGCCATTGTTGGTGGTTATCCACAAGTTGCCTTCATCGTCTTCTATAACAGACATCAGATTCTTCCCGTCTAACAGAGTCCCCCGCCCGACATATCCGTATTCTTCAAGAGAGAGGTCTGACACGAACAGTTCCCCCTTCTCCAGAAGAAAGAGCAGCCGATGGTCGGACGCCTCATAAATCATCCGCACTTTCTCGCCATGAACAAACCCTTCGGGAAAGACATTCGTTTGCAGACTGCTTGTAGAGGGATTCCAGATGCACATTCCGCTTTCCGTGCATATCCATCCTTTCCGCGAAGAGTCGAAGAATATTTCATACACGTTTCCTTCCGGCAATTTGGTGCCGGCACTCGTGAAATGACTGACTTTCTTTCCGTCTTTGAAACGATACACCCCATCCGAAGTGCCTACCCACAGGCAACCTTCCGAATCGGGACGAATGCAGAACACGTGTCCGCTCCTGAAAGGATACGCGTCACCCGGATTGAAATCGCCAAGTTCCAAGGTATTCGGGTCGAGCACGTACATGCCTCCGCCGTAAGTGCCTATATAATATCTTCCCTCGAAATAGCAGCTGGATATGATAATGCCTGCCCGCAACTGAGGCATCCTGAACGACTTGAAACGATGCGCGGCTTCATCAATGAACACGAAACCGTCGCGCGAGCCGATGAGTTTCTGGCTTCCGTGAAAGGCAATGGTGCGCACGGGCATGTCTTCGGTGGTAAAACGGGAACCGTAACGATAGACTCGGAACACATCGTTCTGAAAAAGGGTGTAGTCCACTCCCAACTGATAGAAACCTATCCAAAGCAGTCCCTCCCTATCAACCAGCACCGAATAGACCGAATTGGAACGGATGCTTGTCTTGTCGCGTATCTCATGGCGGAACGAACGGACAATCTTTTCGCCGGACACAGAGATGAAATGCACTCCGTTCCCGTCCGTACCCACATAAAGCAAGTCTTTCTTGTCAGACGAGAGGGAGGAAACGACGCTGCAGCCCACATCGACATACGGACGGAACGCGCCAGTCTCCGGATCGAACGCCACAATGCCCTCGGTCATCGTCCCCAGAAACACCTGTCCGCCCACCGACGCCACGTTGTAGAACGCTTTCTCCGCACTGCCGCTTCCCGAACCGGACGGATATGCCGTCACCTTTCCGTCGGCCGGAGACAAAGACTTCAATCCGCCCATCGTGGAAAGCCACAACACGCCTTCGTCGCCAGCATCGATTCCCGTCACATGGTTTGAGGGCGAAAACACGTTTCCGTCTATCCGGACGCTGCCGAATCTCCCCTCGGCGCAAAAATAAAGCCCTTTCACACTGCCTATATATACGGTGTCGCCTGCCGCATAAAGCGCATGCACTTCCGAGTCAATCAGATCGGGAGCGACGCGCTCCAGCTTTCCTCTCCCCTCGTTCACCCGATAAAGCCCTCTGGCCGTGCCTGCCCAAATTTCTCCGACATGCGTCTCCACAATCGCATAGACCCGCTTCTGCTTCTCTTCGCTTCCCTCCAGAAAGTAGTGCTTCAGGCGCACGCCGTCGAAACGCTCCAACGACACGTTTGTACCCATCCACACGAAACCGCGCGAATCTTTGTATATGGAATTGACAACCAAATCGGGAAGACCGTCAGACACGGACAAGGCACGGAAAGCAAACGAACGGGCAGAAGCGGAAGCGAACGTGCAAGCCACCAGGCACCACCACACCGCCAATATCTTCAAGATTCCATTCATGTCTCTTCCATACGTTAACGTGAGCAAAGATATAAAAATCGGCCAACTTCCTTGCAGCAAAGCAAGGAAAATTAATCAAAAAATGCCGAACTGCAAACACTTTCCGGCAATGTCTTCCACGGCGTCCCTTCAAAAGGCTTCTGTCATGTTGAAATAGAAAAGGTTTTGCTTGTTGGTGAAATCCCTCCCCAAGTCAAGGCGCACGTTCATCCGAGGCTGCACTTCGATACGAAGTCCGAGACCGGCATTGGGAAGCACCCCGTCTATTTTTCCCGGATTCGGCCCCATGAACCCGCACCCTCCCCATGCGGCAAATCCCAAACGATGTATAACTCTTTTAATCCAGCTGCTTTTGTCTGTATTGAACATGTGGCGATATTCCGCCATGACGATGTGCGACGATTTGTCGCGATATTGCCCCTGATAATATCCGCGCAAGTCGAAAGGAGTGCCGGTCAGCACATATTTGTTCAACGGTATATCCTTATCTTTCCCGAAGGTGTGCTTGCTCTGGACGGTCCACGCCAACACTCTCCGTTCGCCCAGCGCCTTGTACTGCCGGTAGTCGAACTCCAGACGATAGAAGCCGGTGTTGCTTCCGAGAAACTTCTGATACATCAAGCCCGACAGGTTCAGATAAATCCCTTTATACGGATTCGCCGGCACATCGCGCGTGTCGTATGTGGTCAGGAAGCCGACGCCGGAGCTGAAGTTCTCGTAGCCGTCGGCCGTCCCCCCGGCACGCACGTAATCGGGCTGCTCCACCATATATTTGGCCGGATCAAAAATACGGTCGTAAGTGACATCGAGCTGAGGTCCTGCGAAAAAGTTGCTTTCACCGATGCGGAAAAGGAACCACGGATTGATTTGGACGCCGCTGTAACGATACTGGCTGGTAATCTCGCTCCGCACATAGTTTTTGTTGGTGTCGTAGCCCACCCCATAGAAGTTTTCTTGCGTGTTCTTGTAAGAAAATTGTCCGAAAATGCGGAAACGGTCGTCCTTGAAAAAGAGTTGCGGCTTCACGAAAACATTCAGCCCTCCGTTGAACATGAAAGCCAATGCCGCAGGCACCACCGAACGCCTCATCGTAGTGTCTTTCGGATTGATTCTGAACGTCATCAGCGCGCTCCCTCCTATCAGCAGCCCGAAATCGGGAGTATAGCTCGGCCCTCCCAGAATGTTGTAGTGGAAGTTCCGGGCGGCCGTTTTCCGGCGGCGGAGCTCTTTTTTCGACAAAATATGTTCCGGTTGCACGCTGTCCGCCTGCTCCGTCGGGACTTCTCCCTGAGGCATCGGGGTCTGCGCCGCTGCCGGAGAAGCGGAAAACGCCAGCGCCAAAAGGCATGTCAGTATCTTTCTTTTCATAAGGTGAACTGCTTTCTGTGAGATATGGAAAACTACTGTTGACAAAAATACGAATTTTATTCGGAATCCGCGCGCTGCAAGGAAATACTTTCCGGTTTCTCCGGACGTTTTTGTGCGACGGATATCTTGCTCCGCATCCGCCGGAGGACGTTTCAAAAAAAATCCGCCGCCCGCAAAGGCATGAGCCGCCGCTTTTACCCCAAATTCCGCCCTCTTTCCGGGGCGGACTTCATGCTTTTCTGTCATGCAGGCTGTGGATGTGGCAGTTTCCCGATGCCAGATTGTCAGTATTCCAAGCGTGGCACACTTTTGGAAGTGTGGTTTGCGTCCTTTTGAAGGCACAAAAATAAAGAAACAACATTTAAATATAGCAATTATGAACATTAAACCTTTAGCAGACAGAGTGCTGATTCTTCCGGCTCCGGCCGAAGAAAAAACAATCGGCGGTATCATTATCCCCGACACGGCGAAAGAAAAACCGTTGCAGGGCGAAGTTGTAGCGGTCGGCCACGGAACAAAAGACGAAGAAATGGTTCTGAAAGTGGGCGATACCGTATTGTACGGCAAATATTCGGGTACGGAAATCGAACATGAAGGAGTGAAATACCTGATGATGCGTCAGAGTGACGTACTGGCAGTTTTAGGATAAACAAAAATAGAAAGGAAAAAATTATGGCAAAAGAAATACTTTTCAACATTGATGCACGCGACCAGTTGAAAAAAGGCGTCGACGAACTGGCTAACGCAGTAAAGGTGACTCTCGGCCCGAAAGGACGCAACGTAATCATCGAAAAGAAATTCGGCGCGCCCCACATCACGAAAGACGGCGTGACCGTAGCGAAAGAAATTGAACTGGCTGACGCTTTCCAGAATACGGGCGCACAGCTGGTGAAGTCAGTGGCTTCAAAAACCGGCGACGATGCAGGCGACGGTACGACCACTGCAACTGTGCTGGCACAGTCAATCGTTGGCGTAGGTTTGAAGAACGTGACCGCAGGAGCGAACCCGATGGACTTGAAACGCGGTATCGACAAGGCTGTAGCCAAGGTAGTAGAATCAATCAAAGCCCAGGCTGAAACCGTAGGCGACAACTACGACAAAATCGAACAGGTGGCCACTGTTTCTGCCAACAACGACCCTCAAATCGGAAAACTGATTGCCGACGCCATGCGCAAGGTGTCGAAAGACGGCGTAATCACCATTGAAGAAGCGAAAGGCACGGACACTACCATCGGCGTAGTGGAGGGTATGCAGTTCGATCGCGGTTACCTTTCTGCATATTTTGTAACGGATACGGAGAAAATGGAGTGCGTGATGGAGCACCCGTACATCCTGATTTACGACAAGAAAATCAGCAATCTGAAAGATTTCTTGCCGATTCTGGAACCGGCTGTACAGAGCGGACGTCCGTTGCTCGTTATCGCTGAAGACGTTGACAGCGAGGCTTTGACCACATTGGTTGTCAACCGTCTGCGCGGACAGCTGAAGATTTGTGCAGTGAAGGCTCCGGGCTTCGGCGACCGCCGCAAAGCCATGTTGGAAGACATCGCCGTGCTGACCGGAGGCGTGGTAATCAGTGAAGAAAAGGGCTTGAAGCTCGAACAGGCTACCATCGAAATGTTGGGTTCTTGCGACAAAGTGACTATCACGAAAGAGAACACAACTATCGTGAACGGCGCGGGAGAAAAAGAGAACATCCAGGAACGTATCAACCAGATCAAGGCCGAAATCAAGAACACGACTTCGGACTATGACAAGGAGAAACTGCAAGAACGTCTGGCCAAACTGTCGGGAGGCGTGGCAGTGCTCTACGTAGGCGCCGCAAGCGAAGTGGAAATGAAAGAAAAGAAAGACCGTGTGGACGACGCTTTGTGCGCCACCCGTGCCGCAATCGAAGAAGGTATCGTTCCGGGCGGCGGCGTAGCTTATATCCGCGCCATCGATGCACTGGAAGGCTTGAAAGGCGACAATGCGGATGAAACTACCGGTATCGAAATCATCAAGCGCGCCATCGAAGAACCTTTGCGCCAGATTGTGGCCAATGCAGGCAAGGAAGGCGCAGTGGTTGTGCAGAAAGTCCGCGAAGGCGAAGGCGACTTCGGCTACAACGCACGCACTGACGTGTACGAACATCTGCACGCAGCCGGAGTGGTTGACCCTGCCAAGGTTACGCGTGTAGCGTTGGAAAATGCCGCTTCAATCGCGGGCATGTTCCTGACCACCGAATGCGTAATCGTAGACAAGAAGGAAGACAAGCCGGAAATGCCTGCTGCCGGAATGGGCGGCATGGGCGGAATGATGTAATCTTCTTTCCCGATATAAATCGAGTAGGAGGAAAACGAAGTAGTTTTCTTCCTACTTTCGTTTTCCGACCTCTCACACCACCGTACGTG
>CALUGI010000041.1 GCA_944320135.1 uncultured Phocaeicola sp.
GGATTCGAACCCCCGGTACGGTAATCCCGCACGGCAGTTTAGCAAACTGCTGGTTTCAGCCACTCACCCAAACTTCCAATCCTTTATGTAGCGCCTACGGGAATCGAACCCGTGTTTCAGCCGTGAGAGGGCCGCGTCCTGGGCCACTAGACGAAGGCGCCATAGTTTCTTCCTTATTTGTCACTCGCATTGCGCGGAAGCTGGGGGATTCGAACCCCCGGTACGGTAATCCCGCACGGCAGTTTAGCAAACTGCTGGTTTCAGCCACTCACCCAAACTTCCCTGTTACGGGTGACAAATAAGCATTTCTCGGAAATGCGGTGCAAATATAGAGCGAGTTTTTCATTTGGCCAAACTTTTCGCATATTTTTTTCTCAAACTCTTTTAAAAGACGGGCGGATTTTTCATGAAAGACGGGCGGACATCTTCCTTAACGCGGGCGGACATCTCCTTCAAGCTGACCGCTTTTCTTGCAAAAAACGAGCGGCAATTTCCGGAAGGACGAATTGGAATAATTACAAATCGGTAAAATAATTAATTTTAGGTATTGCACAATCGTTGCAAAACCCCTACCTTTGCGGCCTGATTCAATACATTTATTTTAAACCTAATTTAATATGGCAATGAATTTCAAAGCTGGTCGTTGGAACCATGAAATCAATGTGACTGACTTCGTGAAGACGAACATCACCCCTTACGAAGGAGACGCATCGTTTCTGGCCGGACCGACAGAACGTACAAAAGCAGTATGGAACAAGTGCTTGGAGGCTTTGGCCGAAGAACGCGCAAACAACGGAGTACGCTCGCTCGCCCCGTCAACGGTTTCCACCATCACTTCTTTCGCTCCCGGATATATCGACAAGGAAAACGAAGTGATTGTGGGCTTGCAGACCGACGAAGTGCTGCGCCGCGCCATCAAGCCGTTCGGAGGAATCAAGGTGGTGGAAAAGGCTTGCCGCGAAAACGGAACGGAAGTAGACCCGAAAGTAAAAGATATCTTCACCCACTATCGGAAGACGCACAACGACGGAGTGTTCGACGCTTATACTGAAGAAATCCGCTCGTTCCGCTCTTTGGGATTCCTCACCGGACTGCCCGACAACTACGCGCGCGGACGCATCATCGGCGATTACCGCCGCCTGGCCCTCTACGGGCTTGACCGCCTGATAGAAGCCAAGCAGAACGACCTGCGCCACCTGACCGGCCCGATGACCGACGCGCGCATCCGCCTGCGCGAGGAAGTGGCCGAGCAGATAAAGGCTTTGAAAGAAATCAAGATAATGGGCCAGCAATACGGACTCGACCTGAGCCGCCCGGCAGAATGCGCGCAAGAGGCGGTGCAATGGGTGTACATGGCTTATCTGGCAGCCGTGAAAGAGCAGGACGGAGCTGCCATGTCGTTGGGCAACGTATCGTCTTTCCTCGATATCTACATCGAATACGACTTGGCGTGCGGCAAGCTGGATGAAACCCGCGCACAGGAGCTGATCGACCAGTTCGTCATCAAGCTCCGCATGGTGCGCCACTTGCGTATGCAGGCATATACGGACATCTTCGCAGGCGACCCGACATGGGTGACCGAATCCATCGGCGGACGCTTCAACGACGGACGCACGAAAGTGACCAAGACCTCGTTCCGCTTCCTTCAGACGCTCTACAACTTAGGCCCGTCTCCCGAACCCAACCTCACCGTACTGTGGAGTCCCCAGCTTCCGGAGGGCTTCAAACGCTTCTGCGCCCAAGTCTCTATCGACACGTCTTCCATACAATATGAAAATGACGACCTGATGCGCGAGGTGCGAGGCTCCGACGACTACGGAATCGCCTGCTGCGTATCCTACCAAGACATAGGCCGCCACATCCAGTTCTTCGGCGCACGCTGCAACTTGGCCAAGGCGCTGCTGCTGGCCATCAACGGCGGACGTTGCGAAAATACAGGCACGCTGATGGTGAAAGACATCCCGGTGCTGACCGGAAACGTGCTGAACTTTGAAGAAGTGTTGGCCAACTACAAGAAAGTGCTGAAGGAAATGGCGCGCGTATATAACGAAGCGATGAACATCATCCACTACATGCACGACAAATATTACTACGAGAAAGCGCAAATGGCGTTCGTCGACACCAATCCTGCCATCAACTTAGCTTACGGAGTGGCGGGCATGTCGATTGCCGTTGACTCGCTTTCTGCCATCAAATACGCCAAAGTAACTGCCAGACGCAACGACATCGGCCTGACAGAAGGGTTTGACATCGAAGGGGAATACCCTTGTTTCGGCAACGATGACGACAGAGTGGACCATCTTGCCGTGGACTTGATTTATTATTTCGACGAAGAACTGAAAAAACTCCCGGTATACAAGAATGCGAAACCTACGCTCTCCATTCTGACTATCACCTCAAACGTGATGTACGGCAAGAAGACAGGAGCCACTCCTGACGGACGCGCGAAAGGAGTTGCCTTCGCTCCGGGAGCCAACCCGATGCACGGGCGCGACAAGAACGGCGCCATCGCTTCGCTGAGTTCGGTGGCCAAACTCCGTTACCGCGACTCGCAAGACGGAATCAGCAACACGTTCTCCATCGTTCCGAAATCGCTCGGAGTAGACATGGAGCACCGTATAGAGAATCTGGTGACCATGACGGACGGATACTTCGTGAAAGGAGCCCATCACCTGAACGTGAACGTGCTGAACCGCGAAATGCTGGAGGACGCGATGGAGCATCCGGAGAAATATCCCCAGCTCACCATCCGCGTTTCGGGCTATGCCGTCAACTTCATCAAGCTGAGCCGGGAGCATCAGCTGGAAGTGATTTCGCGCAGCTTCCACGAGAGGATGTAACGACGCCGTTTGACTGAACGCCGAGACACGGAAGCACGAAGTCTTTTACAGCAAAGACGCACTTCCGTGTCTCGGCACATTTTTAGACAAAGAACGCAAAACAATGATCAGAGTACATTCTTACGAATCTTTGGGCACGTATGACGGGCCGGGCATCCGCTTAGTCGTATTCTTGCAGGGATGCAACTTCCGCTGCCTCTATTGCGCCAATCCCGACACCATCGACGCGAAAGGAGAAAGCAAGGAAACTTCTCCCGAAGAAATCCTGCGGATGGCGGTCAGCCAGAAGCCTTTCTTCGGGAAAAAGGGCGGAGTGACGTTCAGCGGAGGCGAACCGACTTTTCAAGCCAAAAGCCTGATTCCCTTGTGCCGGATGCTGAAAGAAGCAGGCATCCACGTGTGCATCGACTCGAACGGAAGCATCTGGAACAAAGACGTGGAAACGCTTTTCTCTTTGGCCGACCTGATTTTGCTGGACGTAAAGGAATTTGACGACGAACGCCACAAGGCATTGACTTCGCGAAGCAACGCGCAAACCCTGAAGACGGCAGCCTGGTTGGAAGAACACGGCAAACCGTTCTGGCTCCGCTACGTGCTGGTGCAGGGATACAGCCATTTTCCGGAAGACATCGCAAAGCTCGGCGAGCATTTCAAGGGCTACAGGATGATCGAACGCGTGGAAATTCTGCCTTACCATACGTTAGGAGTCCACAAATACGAGGCCATGCAGATGGAATACAAGCTGAAAGACGTGAAGCCCAACACGCAAGAACAAATAGAAGAAGCGAAAAGACTTTTCGAACGATACTTCAAGACCGTATTCGTGAACTAAAAATATTTCATTTTTTCCGCTCCGTGAAGCAGTATTCCGCAAAACGCTGCATTTATTAGGCAGAAACGACAAATGAAATGTATTAGAACTATGGAGAGAGCAGTGTTTGGGAAAACAACGAACAGACAATTAAGGAAGCAACAGGAGATGCGAATCACCGCCTTCATCGTGATTCTCAGCGTAATTGTGCTGAACATTCTATGGTGGACGGGAGTGAATTTCATATCTACCGACGGCTCGGACAACATCACAATCAACACGTCTGTTCCCGCAGGCGGCTACGCCGTTTCGCCGGCCCGATGACACGGGCGCACGCCCGACGCGCAAAAGGGCAGACGGGCCGCCGCGCGAAAAAAATGTCCGCCCGCCTTCAGAGGCATCTTCCGCCGCTTTTTTGAGGCAGATTCCAACAGACGGAGGACATCCCAGAAATGATTATTATCAAACGAATTGTTTTCGCATAGAATGTCCCGGTTCTTCATCTGAAAAAGATGAGAATCGGGGCATTCCTTGCATGTTTCCTGATATTTTTGACTACTTTTGCACAAAACGAACGCTTAACGATGGACAAAGAATCGCATCCTCTCGCTCCGTTCCTGCCCGAAGAAGCAAGAATATTGATGTTGGGCAGCTTTCCGCCTCCCGCAAAAAGGTGGTGCATGGACTTTTTCTACCCGAACTGGACGAACGACATGTGGCGGATTTGGGGAACCATCGCCGAAGGCGACAAAAACTATTTCGTCTGCCCCGGCGAAAAAAGATTCGACAAGGAGCGCATCGAACGCTTCTGCCGCAAACAAGGCATTGCGCTCTATGACACGGCAGAAGAGGTGGTCCGACTGAAAAACAACGCTTCCGACAACTTCCTGCAAGTGGTGCGCCCTACCGACATCGCACAATTGCTGGAACGTCTCCCTTTATGCCGCACTATAATCGTAACGGGACAGAAATCGGCGGAAACGCTCCAGGCAGCAACAGGATGCCCTCCGCTGCAAGTGGGAGAAAACGTTGAAACGGAACTTGCAGGACGGAAATTGAAGATATGGAGAATGCCCTCGTCTTCCCGCGCCTACCCGCGCCCGGTGGAATGGAAGGCCGAATATTATAAAAAGGCATTGGACTCTGCGGGCGGAATGCGGACATAATTTTCCGAAAACCGGGGATTTATATAAACAGCGGGAAAAATATCGGCACGAACGCTTGCGATTATCGAAAAATGTACTACTTTTGCAACCGCAAACACGGGAATAGCTCAGTTGGTAGAGCATCGGTCTCCAAAACCGAGTGTCGGGAGTTCGAGCCTCTCTTCCCGTGCAAACGATGCGGGGCTGCCATATTGTGGCAGCCCCGCATCGTTTCATGTCAGGGGATGCGTATGAGCTTATGGGTTTGCAGACTCAGCCGCCATTGAGGATGCTTTTTGATGTATTCGACCACTTCTTCAGTGTTCTTGCACGAGCAGGGCTGAAGAAAGTGACGGCTCGCCGGAGTGCCTAAATAAGGAGACACGTCTTGCCCGGTATAGACAATTTTGATTTCATCGACGCGCTTCACGCGCAATTCTGCACCCTCTTTGGGCGAACAAGTCACCCAGTCTATTCCCTCAGGCAGCTCTTGAGTGCCGTTCGTTTCGATGCAGATATACTTCCCGGCTTCATGCAACAGACAGAGCAACGCCTCGTCTACCCACAGTCCGGGTTCTCCTCCGGTCAGAACAACCGTGCGGCAGGGATATTTGCAGACTTCTTCCACAATTTCCCTGTCCGACATCATCCTGCCGTCCTCATGAAAAGTATCGCAGAAGCCGCATTTCAGATTGCATCCGGAGAAACGCACAAACACGGCCGGAGTTCCCGTAAAGAACCCTTCCCCCTGCAGACTGTAGAATATCTCGTTAATCTTTTTCATAAATCGCCGTATTTCCCTCTGATTCTTGCACCTCCACTTTAAAACACTTCGGAATCTGACGGCAAATCCATAGGGCTATGTTTTCAGCTGTAGGATTGACGGGGAGCACGTCGTTCAGATTCTTGTGGTCGAGCTGCCCCTTCACCACATCCTTGATATGGGTGAAGTCTGCCACCATCCCGTTTTCGTCCAGCCGTTCGGAACGGCAATATACGGTAATCACCCAATTGTGACCGTGCAAGTTTTCACACTTGCTCGGATAAGCGAGGTCCAGCCTGTGCGAAGCTGAAATCTCCATGCGTTTGACAACAGTAAACATAATCAGTTTTATTCGTGTAAAAAACAATCCCGAACGCCGTTCTCCGACCGCCTCTTGCCGCCTGCAAATATTCCGCGCCAATCCGGTTCGAAACGCCCCCGCGTTTCCGCCGAAATGCCCCGGCCTTTTTTCAGACGCACAACGCCTTTTCGGATACAAGCATCCGCAAAATAAAAAAATGAACCCATTCTGCGTCTAATGTCACCTCAACGCAATTGCAAAGTTAAGAAGAAAATCCCCAAAAATCAGAACAAACCGGAGCAAAAAAGAAATGTTTCAGCAGAAATCTTCCTAAATTTAATAAATTATCTTGCGAATATTTTTGAAAGTCCAACCAATCCACTATATTTGTGTACAATTTGGTGTATCGGATGACAGAAGAAGACAAAAATCTATTAAACACCTTTGACGGCAAACTGAAACGCCTGCTCTTCCTTTTCGAAAAGCTGAAAGAAGAAAATGCGTCGCTTCGCAAACTCCTTTCAGAGAAAGAAAACGAAATCGAAGCGGTGAAAAACAGTTTGAAAGAGGTGGAAGCCAGATACGCCGACTTGAAAGCCGCCCGTATCCTCAGCGTTCACGACAACGAACTGAGAGACACGAAACAAAGGCTGGCAAAACTTGTGCGTGATGTCGATAAATGCATCGCTTTGCTGAGTGAATGAATTAACGGAACATAAACAGTGAAGGGACTTTTATGGACGACAAATTTGATATAACGCTGAAATTTGACAATAAAGAATATCCACTGAAAGGAATCTTGCGCGAGGAAGAGGAAAACTATCGCAAGGCTGCCAAACTGATTGACTACAAGTTGAGACAATACCGCAGCCTTTACCCGAAATTCGATGCGGATACGCATTGGGCAATGGTAGCGACAGACTTGGCCTACAAGATGGAATGGTGGAAAGAACAGAACGACACGCGGCCTTATTTTGAGAAGCTGGACGAACTGGGCAAGAAACTGGAACAGTGCATACGCTCGTCTGAAAGCGAATCCGAAGGCGGTTGACGAAAAAGCGAAAAAAAATTGCGACGCACAAGCTGTCTTGACGGAGAAATCCGGAAGAGGTTTGTGCGTTTTTATTTATATATTAATTTAAGTTGTAATGTTAACGACAGTAATACTACCGGTTGTAGCCTTTCTTGTAGGAGGGGCTTTGTCATACGGACTTTTCAAGTACGGCTTGAAGTCGAGATATGATACGATAATTAAAGAGGCTGAAACGGAAGCCGAAGTGATTAAGAAAAACAAACTTCTTGAGGTGAAAGAAAAATTCCTCAACAAGAAGTCGGAACTGGAAAAGGAGGTAGCCTTGCGCAACCAGAAAATCCAGCAAGCCGAAAACAAGCTGAAGCAACGCGAAATGATGCTGGGACAGAAAAACGAAGAACTGCAGCGGAAGCGCAATGAAATGGAAGCTGTCAGGGAAAATCTGGACATCCAGTTGGGAATCGTCGAAAAGAAAAAGGAAGAACTCGACTCGCTGCAAGCACAAGAAAGGGAAAAGTTAGAAACAATCTCCGGCCTGTCGGCCGAAGAAGCGAAAGACCGCTTGGTGGAATCGCTCAAGGAAGAAGCCAAAACTCAGGCTCAGTCGTACATCAACGACATTATGGACGATGCGAAACTGACAGCCAACCGTGAAGCGAAACGGATTGTTATCCAGTCTATCCAGCGCGTAGCCACCGAAACGGCCATTGAAAACTCCGTAACCGTGTTCCATATCGAATCGGATGAAATAAAAGGACGAATCATCGGACGGGAAGGACGAAACATCCGGGCGCTCGAAGCTGCTACGGGAGTGGAAATCGTGGTAGACGATACGCCGGAAGCAATCGTGCTTTCCGCTTTCGACCCGGTACGCCGCGAAATCGCGCGTTTGGCCTTGCATCAGCTCGTCACCGACGGACGCATCCATCCGGCCCGCATTGAAGAAGTGGTAGCCAAGGTGCGCAAGCAAGTGGAAGACGAAATCATCGAAACGGGAAAACGAACGACTATCGACTTGGGCATCCACGGGCTTCATCCCGAACTGATTCGCATCATCGGAAAAATGAAGTACCGTTCTTCATACGGACAGAACCTGCTGCAGCACGCACGCGAAACGGCCAACCTGTGTGCAGTAATGGCCTCCGAACTGGGATTGAACCCCAAAAAAGCGAAACGTGCAGGATTGCTCCACGACATCGGCAAAGTGCCCGACGAAGAGCCGGAACTGCCCCACGCTCTGCTTGGCATGAAGCTGGCTGAGAAATACAAGGAAAAACCGGATATATGCAACGCGATAGGCGCACACCACGACGAAATTGAAATGACCAGCCTGCTGGCTCCGATTGTACAGGTTTGCGATGCCATCTCCGGAGCCCGTCCGGGAGCGCGCCGCGAGATTGTAGAAGCCTACATCAAGCGCCTGAACGATCTCGAACAGCTTGCCATGTCTTATCCGGGAGTGACCAAGACATACGCCATCCAAGCGGGACGTGAATTGCGAGTCATCGTGGGAGCAGACAAGATTGACGACAAGCAGACGGAAAATCTGTCGACCGAGATAGCCAAGAAAATCCAAGACGAAATGACTTATCCGGGACAAGTGAAAATTACAGTTATCCGCGAGACTCGCGCAGTCAGCTTCGCGAAATAAAAAAGATTGGGATTTAAGCAAGCATTAAGGGCCGGAAGCGAATACCAAATCGCCTCCGGCCCTTAATGCTTTATAACGTATCGAGAAAAAGAAGAACGTCTTCACTGCTGCCGGCTATAAAATCGGGTTGCCAGCTCTCCAGTTCAGCTCGCGGTCGGAATCCCCAACTTGCTCCTATGGTAGTCACTCCTGCGTTTTTCCCGGTTTCCATATCCACTCCCGAATCTCCGATATACACAGTTTCTGCCTTACTGACTTTTGCCATCCGAACAATTTCTTCTATCACTTGCGGGTCAGGCTTTGCCGGCACTCCTTCACGCTGCCCGAAGACAGCCGTAAAATCAATGTCGGGGAAGTATCGCTTTATCAGCTTTGAAGTCGCTTCCTGATACTTGTTGGAAGCCACGGCAAGCTGTATCCCTTTTCTCCGCAACGAAGCGAGAAGCATTTCAATACCGGGATACGGACTGCTCATATCCGCATTGTGCATGTTGTAATAAGGCACGAATTTGCTGCGTATCTTCATCACATTCTCCTGCGAGCGTTCGCCTTCCGGCAAAGCCCTCTCAAAAAGTTTGTTGATTCCGTTTCCGACAAAATACCGGTATTCGTCAGTCTCGTGAGAAGGGTATCCGAACTGCATCAACGCATAATTGGTAGCTGCTGCCAAATCCGCTATCGTGTTGAGCAAAGTCCCGTCCAAATCAAAAATAACAAGCTGTTTCATATCTCATCTGCCCTTACGTAAGTTGATTCAATTCCGACCTGAGCACAATCGGCCCCCATCGGAGGATTCTGTTTATACAGACCGATATGCACTTCCGTTGCAGAAGGAAAATCGTGGAAGATTCGTTTAGCTATGCGCCAGGCTACATGCTCCAACAGTTTGGACACAAGCTGCATTTCATCTTTCACCGCATGGAATACATCTGCATAATTAATTGTTTGCACCAGCCGGTCGGTCTCGGCCGCCTGATTGAAATCTGTTTTTATACTAAGATTAATCGTGTATTCCGCCCCCACTCTGCTCTCCTGCGGCAATACGCCGTGGTATGCAAAGAGTCTCAATCCATTCAGACGGATGCACATTTCTGTTGCTTTCATATTCTTATTCTATAAAGAAATACGGCACAGACTGCGCATTACATGCGCAGTCTGTGCCGTATAAGAGTTCGTTTTAATATTATCCACAACGTGACGAACCGCAAGTTTTGCATATCAAGCATCCCTCTTGGTATACCAGAGTCTCATGCCCGCAATTCGGACATTTTATGCCTTTCGCTTCCGTGCCGTCTTGCACATATTTCTTCAATGCACGCTCCACACCGCTCTTCCATGTATTGATGTTTTCGCTGTCAAATTGCAGGGAGCTAACCAATTTAATCACTTGCTCAATCGGCATACGCCAGCGCAAGACTCCTGAAATCAATTTCGCGTAGTTCCAATATTCCTTGTTAAAACGTTCCGAAAGGCCTTCAACCGTCATCTTGTAACCGCGTTTGTTCTCGAATTGGAAGTCATAATGCTTAATGCCCGCCTCGTCATAATTCTTTATGATTCTTCCTCTGGTAACAGATTTCGGCAATACAATCCCCTCTTCATCATCCTGCAAACCTGTAAAGATTTCGTATGGATGTCCGTTAAGCAACCCTACGAAAGCGACCCATTTCTCTTTATTGTTCTGGAAACGCACCACATCAGCCTCAAGCACTTTCGGACGAACCTCTACCACCTGGGGAGGCTTGCAACGGCACTCCTCTTCTTCATTCTTTTTGCTGTCCTTTTGAGCTGAAATCAACACACCGGCACGCGAACCGTCACGATAAACCGTACAACCTTTGCAACCTGACTTCCATGCTTCCACATACAAGCGGTTCACAAGTTCTTCATCAACGTTATTCGGCAAATTGATAGTAACGCTGATAGAATGGTCTACCCACTTCTGGATACGCCCTTGCATCCTCACTTTCATCAACCAGTCCACATCATTGGATGTCGCTTTATAATAAGGTGATTTAGTGACCAACTCGTCGATTTCCTCTTGAGTATAACGCTTATTCGGATCATACCCGTTCACTTCCATCCATGTCAAGAACTTATGATGGAATACAATATATTCTTCAAAGGCATCGCCTGTCTCGTCTACAAAATCAATATGTACGTTTTCATCGTTTGGATTAACCTTTCGGCGACGCTTGTAAACGGGCATAAACACCGGCTCAATGCCTGATGTGGTTTGCGTCATCAGGCTGGTTGTCCCTGTCGGCGCGATAGTCAGACAAGCGATATTGCGCCTCCCGTGCTTAACCATTTCCTCGTAAAGTTCCGGATCGGTCTCCTTGATACGGTTTACGAATGGATTATTCTTTTCACGCTCTGCATCGTATATCTTGAAAGCTCCACGTTCTTTAGCCATATTGACAGAAGAGCGGTAGGCTTCGATTGCCACAGTTTTATGCACTTGCTCGGAAAACTCGGTAGCTTCTTCCGTTCCGTAGCGCAATCCCATAGCCGCCAGCATATCGCCTTCAGCCGTGATTCCGACACCGGTACGACGGCCCAATCCTGATTTCCGATAAATCTTTTCCCAAAGATGGCGTTCTGTACCTTTGATTTCTTCGCTTTCCGGATCGGCGTCTATTTTTTCAAGAATGCGTTCTATCTTTTCAAGTTCGAGGTCGATGATATCGTCCATTATGCGCTGGGCGAGGGCGACATGCTTCTTGAACAGTTCAAAGTCGAAACGAGCTTCCGGAGTAAACGGATTAACCACGTATGAATACAGATTAATGGCCAGCAAGCGGCATGAATCATACGGGCACAAAGGGATTTCCCCGCACGGGTTGGTCGAGATAGTGCGGAAACCGAGGTCCGCATAACAGTCGGGTACAGACTCACGGATAATCGTATCCCAGAAAAGCACTCCCGGCTCCGCCGATTTCCATGCGTTATGCACAATCTTCTTCCACAGCGCATTGGCGTTAATTTCTTTTGACACCATCGGGCGGTCGGAATCAATGGGATACTGCTGCATATACGGACGATCTTCGATGGCAGCCTGCATAAACTCGTCATCCAGTCTGACCGAAACGTTCGCTCCCGTCACTTTTCCTTCCGTCATCTTGGCATCGATAAACGCTTCCGAATCGGGGTGTTTGATAGATACAGTCAGCATCAACGCACCGCGACGTCCGTCTTGCGCCACCTCGCGAGTGGAATTTGAATAACGTTCCATAAACGGAACCAACCCCGTGGAAGTCAAAGCGGAATTCTTTACGGGCGAACCTTTCGGACGAATGTGCGAAAGGTCGTGCCCCACCCCTCCGCGACGCTTCATCAGCTGCACCTGCTCCTCATCGATGCGAATGATTGCCCCGTAAGAATCAGCCGACCCGTCCAGACCGATTACGAAACAATTCGAAAGGGAAGCAATCTGAAAATCGTTCCCGATACCGGTCATCGGACTTCCTTGAGGGATAATGTATTTGAAATGATTCATCAAGTCGAACAACTCCTGCGCACTGAGCGCGTTCGGATACTTGGCTTCAATCCTTGCCACCTCATTGGCGATACGCCAGTGCATGTCGGCCGGCGTTCTCTCATAAATGTTTCCAAAAGAGTCTTTCATTGCATATTTGTTGACCCACACGCGTGAAGCCAACTCGTCTCCTTTGAAATACTCCAATGTCGCGTTATACGCTTCATCGTAGTTGTACGTCTTTTTTTCCACGGTTATTGGTTGGTAAATAGGTAATAGTTATACATTAATAAAGTTAGCGTAGAAATTTCACTCCATCAATGCCTGCGATATGTGATTGCAAAGCTAAACATGTTTTTTGAATTGGCAAAATAAAAGACAAACAAGTTCTCAACAAAACATAAAGTTTTCTCAAACTTACACCCAATACACTGATATACAGAATTATAAATTTTACAAGTTTCCTAAAAGTTATCCAAAACAGGCAATTTAAAGCAAAGAGCAATTACAGAAAAGGAAAAACGGGCCAACGCATCCGGCATTGCATATCTTTTTGTATCTTTGCGGTACGCTAAACAAAAAAAGAACAGAATTATGGATTCAATCAAGAACAGACGCACTATCCGCAAATACACCAGCCAGGATATTCCTGCCGATTTGCTGAACGCTTTATTAGAAGAGTCATTCCGCGCTTCCACGATGGGAAACATGCAGCTTTACAGCGTGGTCGTCACCCGCGATGCGGCAATGAAAAGCAAGTTGGCGCCAGCGCATTTCAACCAGCCAATGGTTACTTCAGCACCGGTCGTACTGACATTTTGCGCAGACTTCAACCGCGCCAGCATTTGGTGCCGGAACCGTAAAGCGGAACCCGGATACAGCAATTTCATTTCTTTCTTGAATGCAGCGAGCGATGCGCTGCTGGTCACCCAGAACTTCTGCACTCTGGCAGAAGATGCAGGCTTGGGCATTTGCTACCTGGGCACTACCATATACGATCCGGAACAGATTATCCGCATCCTGAACCTTCCGAAACTCGTGATGCCGGTCGCCACCATTACCGTCGGCTACCCGGACGAACAGCCCGAACAGCCCGACCGCCTGCCGCTAAGGGCAATCGTGCATGAAGAAACCTACAAAAACTATACTCCGGCGATGATTGACGACATCTACGCCTACAAAGAATCGCTTCCGGAGAACCGGCACTTCGTAGAAATCAACCATACCGAAACGCTTGCACAAATCTTCACGGACATCCGCTACAAAAAGTCAGACAACGAGGCTATGTCGGAAAATCTGCTGAAAGTGCTGCGCAAGCAAGGCTTCTGACGCTGAAAAGCCCGCAAAGACAGGACAACGAACATTCCGCTGGCAAGTCTTTGCGGGCTTCCGCATTATTGCCCTCGTGCGTTATCTCATCCGCAAACTCGACTCGATTTCTTCCACTTCCGCCTTAAACGCCTTGTCCACGTCCACTTGCCCTTTCACTATCTTGAAGGCATGAAGCACCGTCGCATGGTCTTTGTTGCCTATCATCTGTCCGATTTTCGAGGAAGACGTTTCCGTATATTTCTTTGCCAGATACATGGCTACCTGACGCACTTGCACCACTTCGCGCTTGCGGGTCTTGGTAAAGATGGCCGACTGGTCAACCTTGTAGAACTCGCATACCTTCTCCACAATATTGTCTACCGTAATCGGTTTGCTTTCGGCGCAGCGCACAGCCTTCCGGACGATGCGTTGAGCTAAATCCAAATCGATTTCCCGCTTCAGATGGATAGAGTAAGCAAGCAGCGAGTTGACGATGCCTTCCAATTCGCGCACGCTTTCGTTGACGTTTTCCGCAATGTAGCAAATCACGGTTTCCGGAATGCTCAGCCCGTCGTGCTTGATTTTGTTGCGCAGAATGTTCTTCCGAAGTTCGACGTCCGGCTTCTCCAATTCGGCCACCAGCCCCCACTTGAACCGGGTCAACAGGCGCTCTTCCATGCCCTGAAGCATGACAGGCGCACGGTCGGAAGTCAGTATGAGCTGCTTGCCGTTCTGATGCAAGTGGTTGAAGATATGGAAAAAAGTGTTTTGAGTTTTCGTCACGCCGGCAAACTCCTGTATATCATCAATAATCAGCACGTCAATAGTCTGGTAGAAACCGATGAAATCGTTGAAACGATTGGTACGCACGGAGTCGGTATATTGCACCTGGAACAAATGGGCCGACACGTACAACACGCGCTTTTCCGGATAAAGTTCCTTGATGCGCGTACCGATTGCATTAATAAGATGCGTCTTTCCCACCCCGGAAGGCCCGTAAAGGAACAGCGGATTGAAGGTGCGCGCAGGGTTCTGCGCCACCGTTTCGGCCACCGCTCTCGAAAACTCGTTGCTGTTTCCTTTGATAAAGTTTTCAAAATTATAATTGGGGTTCAGGTGCGGGTCCAAATCTTGCGGCCTCGGCTCCTGCATGACGCTCGGAGCTTTGTTTCCGTCAAGTATAGGCTTTTGCTTGGGAAGGGCAGGCGAACGGTCTCCCCCTCTCAAATCAACGGTGATATGGTTGGTCTTGTCGGTAAGGATGGAATACATCAGTTCCGTGCCTTCGCCTATCTCTTTATAAATGGCGGCACGGAGCAATCCCACATAGTGTTCTTCCAAGAACTCATAGAAGAACGGACTTGGGATGCCGATAGTCAGGGCCTTGTTCTCATATTTCAACCCCACCGTAGGCTCAAACCATGTTTTGAATGCCTTCGCGTTGTTGATGTTGTCTCTAATGAACACAAGACAACGGTTCCACAGCGTTTCGGCTTGGTTCTGTTCAATCATACGTGCATGTTATTAATGATGCGAAATTTCTACGTTCGCAAATTTCGCAATCAAATTCTGAAAAAACAAATCGTTTTTTTCTTGCTTTTTTTCGCGCTGTTTTAATGCCTTGAATAGTAGGATATTACAAAAGTGTTAAGAAAAGCGTGCCCGCTCTGCGGCTTGTAGAATTACAAGCATTTGAACCTCAAACAATTGTACGGTCTTTCTCAAATTCTCGAAACGGCAGACACCGTCGCTTGTACCAATTGAATTTCAGCAGTTTGTTTGCCGGAAAAGATTCCCGGCTTCTAAATTATTATTTAGACCGTTTCTATATAATAAGAAAATCCTGTCTTTTTGCCTTTGTCTCCGCCCGCTCTCCGAACGCTTTCGCGGACAAACGTCACGTTTCTTCCGCTCACGGCTGCAACCCCGCACGCCTTTCACAATCCGCACGTGTCCGGGCAGAAAAAACGCGCGCCCGTCTCCGAGAAAATGCGCGCACGCCCTGAATGAAACGTGCAGGCGTTCCCGACAAAACGCGCGCATGTTTCATTCGTATTTCAAAAAGCGCACGCAAACCACCTGAAATGCTTTTTAATGTTAATTTCGATAGATTCTTTATTGAATCGCGGAATTATTTAATATATCTGCAAATGATTTAAAACATACGGGAAAACATATATTCAACAATGCCCCATAAGATGCCAGAAATTGAAAACACAATGAGATTATGAAAAAGAACAATATTCATAACGGCGCATGGCCCTAAAATAAAGAACGAGCATGATTGGGATGACAATCGGATATTTAGTGTTTACCGCCGTTGTGTGGTGCTTCATCGGACAAGAGCTTCGCCATGCACCGACCAAGCGCGAATGGCAGGGCAAGGAAACGGACACGGAAATTCAAACGGACAACCGGCCCGAAAAAGATGCGTATCCGCCTCAAAACGCCAGTCTGCCAACCGAACCGCACGGCAACACAATGAAAGAGCGAAGTGCTTTTTAATGTTAATTTCGATAGATTCTTTATTGGAGTAAACGGTTTTTGAATATATTTGCGATAACCTTCCGGAAATGCAGGAAACATTCCGCATCCGTCCGGCAAAGCAGAAACATATAACAACCGCAAAAATAATGATTATGACATATCTCATCATCGGATTCGCAGCATTTTCCGTGGCCACGTGGTATTTCGTCATCCGCGCAATGCACCGTGCCCCGACGGATCGCGAGTTATGGGGCAAAAAAATAGATTGAACAAACTTGAAAGGCATACGATTTTAGAAAAACAATTTACAATACATTTTCATTTATATTGCTTGTATATCACGCCATGTTTGCCCGGAGATTCTCCGTGAGGCGCGTCTTGAGGCAACATGAGTTTCCCTCGCTTTCGTCCTCCCGACTGTGAAGCCTGAAGGTACGGGAATAGCACAGGGATGTCAGAATGAGATTTTACCATCATTTTGCCAACACGGAGAAGACTCCCTCAAGCGCCGTCCGGCGCGCAGGAGTCTTCTCTGATTTTTTTTGTGCAACCAGAAAACCCGCCTGCCTAAAACAAACGGCCCTCCCTCCGCACCGGATAAATAAATATCCGCTCGATGCCGGAGAGAGGGCCGTTCAGACAAATTTCTTCGCCGATTTATTTTTCTTTGCTTCCGAAAAGCGAGAAATGCACGTAACGCTTGGGGTGTTCCTGCAAATCCTTCAAAAGGCTGGCGGCATTGGCCGTAGTAGCATTCAGGTTGTTGTAGAGCGATTCGTCGTTCAACAAAAGTCCGAGACTATTGTCCTTACGGTTCAACTTGTCGGTCAGCATACGCACATTCTGAAGAGTAGAATCAACCTTCACAAACGTAGAAGCGTAATCCACCCCTTTCAGATTCTCACTGATTCCCTTCAGATTCTCCGTAATGACGGTTACGTTGTCCGTCAGTTTCGGCAAGTCTTCGCTCATCAAAACATGCAGTTCGCTGCTGGCAGCATTGAGCGAGGCTGTCAGCTGCTCTGCGTTGTGAAGCGTCTTTTTCAGAGCCGGATCGCCCAACAGTGCGTTCACCGAACTCAGTATCGAATCGAGTTTCGGCAACATTTTCTCGATTTGCGGCAACAGGCTTTCTTCTGCCGCACCCATGATGCCGCCGTTGGCCACACCCTTCAACGTGTCTCCGGGATTGACGTAAGCAGCGGCTTCATGATTGAGTTTCATATTCATCTTCACGGTTCCCAGCATTTCGGTAACCAGCTCCGCCTGGCTTCCTTCCGGAATCCGAAGGCTCTCTTCCACCTCAATGCCTACGACCACATGCCCCGGATTGTCGTAATTGTAACTGATGTCACGCACGATACCTATCTGGTAACCGTTGGCAAACACCGGACTCGACAATGACAGTCCGTTGATGTTTTCAAACTCTACATTGTAATAGCTTTCCGGCTTGAACATGCTGATACCTTTCAGGTAATTGATGCCGAAAAACAGAATCAGCAACGCACCGATTCCGGCCAGTCCGATTTTAAATTCTTTCCTCATATTCTTGGTTTATTTGTTTTTCTTGAATTCCTTAACAGCTTGGTTTACGTTGATTTTTTCCCCGTTCTTGAAGGCTATAATGAAAGCATCCTTGAATTTACCGTCAACTTTGCTGCGCTTCAACTTCAAAATCTTGTTATAGTCCGTATCCGCTCCGTAAGTGTATTTCACCAGCCCGTTCTCCTTATAATGGTCTACAGGCGACAAACCTCTGAATGCCTTGCTGCCCGAAGGAAGCAACTTCCCGGAAGTGAGGATTTGAATCTTGAACACCGGACGCGACGATGAAGACGAAGCAGCCTTGGCCGGTGCCGTGCCCTCCACGCTCGCGTTGTCCGGTTCGTACCCGTCTTTATAAGCAAGGAATGCCTTGTAAATGCATTTTGCCAGATTATCGCTTCCGTTTTCAGACAAAAGATAGGCTTCTTCAGAAGGATTCGTAATGTATCCTAATTCTATCAGCACACTTGGCATCGACGTTGCGCGAAGCACCAAGAATCCGGCCTGATGAACCCCTTTGTCTATCCGCTTTCCTTGGCGGAACTGGCGTTGCACCATTTTCGCGAAGTCTACGCTCTGCGACATGTTTTTGTCTTGCATAAATTCAAAAATGATATAGCTTTCAGAAGAGTTGGGATTGAACCCCGCATAACGCTGCCTGTAGTCATCCTCTATTAGAATAACGGAGTTTTCTTTTTTCGCCACTTCCAGATTGTCTTCCGTGCGGTGAAGGCCGAGCGTGTACGTCTCTGTTCCGCAAACGCGGCTGTTGCGCGAGGCTAACGAATTGGTATGGATAGAAATAAAGAGATCAGCCTTTGCATCGTTGGCTATTTCCGCGCGCCGATGCAACGGAACGAAAATGTCCCTCTTGCGCGTGTAGACCACTTTCGTGTCGCTGCAGTTCGCCTGTATCAATCTGCCGAGTTTCAAAGCGACATTCAAGTTGATGTTCTTCTCCCTCCCGCGTTTCCCGACCGCTCCAGGGTCGTTCCCTCCGTGTCCGGCATCGATTACCACAACGAAAGCCCTTCCCGGCGCAGCAAACGCCTCTCCCTGCACGGAAAGAAGCGACAAGGCAAACAGCACGACAGACAATATGTTGAATCTGATAGCTTGCATAACTGATATTTCGGGACAAAGTTAATCTTTTTTTGTTTTTAGACGGGCCGTCTTTCCAATAATTCTTCGTTTCGCCTGCATGAAATGCTACAAAAACCGATAAACAGACATGTCTTTTAGTTTTAAATTGCTACTTTTGTGCAGATTCATTTAAAACAGAAGAATATTTATGGTATTGATTGACGGAAAAACTGTTTCCGAACAAGTGAAGCAGGAGATAGCCGCTGAAGTAGCCGACATTGTAGCTAAAGGCGGAAAGCGTCCCCATCTGGCGGCTGTGCTGGTGGGACATGACGGCGGAAGCGAAACATACGTGGCCGCGAAAGTGAAAGCATGTGAAGTTTGCGGTTTCAAGTCTTCATTGATTCGTTACGAATCAGACGTAACGGAAGAAGAACTGTTGGCCAAAGTGCGCGAATTGAATGAAGACCCGGACATAGACGGGTTCATCGTCCAACTTCCCCTTCCTCCCCATATTTCCGAACAAAAGGTGATAGAGACCATCGACTATCGGAAAGACGTCGACGGATTCCATCCAATCAACGTGGGCCGCCTCTCTATCGGCCTGCCTTGTTATATATCGGCCACTCCCAACGGAATTATGGAACTGCTTCGCCGCTACGAGATTGACACACGCGGCAAGAAGTGCGTCATCTTAGGACGAAGCAACATCGTGGGCAAGCCGATGGCGATGCTGATGATGCAAAAGGCTTGTCCGGGCGATGCCACAGTAACGGTTTGCCACAGCCGAAGCAAAGATTTGGTGAAAGAATGCCGGGAAGCCGACATCATTATCGCAGCGATGGGACAGCCCAACTTCGTAAAAGCGGATATGGTGAAAGAAGGCGCCGTAGTAATCGACGTCGGCACTACACGTGTACCGGACGCCAGCAGAAAGTCAGGATTTAAACTCACGGGAGACGTGAAGTTCGATGAGGTGGCATCCAAATGTTCCTACATCACCCCCGTACCGGGCGGCGTCGGCCCGATGACCATCGTGTCTTTAATGAAAAACACTTTGCTTGCCGGAAAGAAAGCAGTATATCAATGAAACATATCCGAGTGTTTACACGCAAAGCTATATTGGCGGCATTTTTCTTCGGAATGCCGCTAATAGCTTGTATGGCGGAGCCATGCGACACTTTGTCGCTGCTTTTCGTTGGAGATTTGATGCAGCACAAAGCACAAATCGATGCGGCCCGCCGTTCTGACGGAAGCTACGATTATTCCGGATGCTTCTCTGAACTTGCTCCCGAAATGGGAAAAGCAGACATAGCTGTAGGGAACCTGGAAGTGCCTCTGGGCGGAAAGCCATATACGGGATATCCGGCATTCAGCGCTCCGGACGAATGGCTGTACGCTTTACGCGACGCAGGATTCGATGTGTTTCTTGCGGCCAACAATCATTGCCTCGACCGAGGGCGGAACGGACTGGAACGAACTGTTGCGATGTTCGACTCATTAGATATAAAATATGCGGGAATCTATCGCGACACGCTGGAACGGACAAAACGATATCCGCTTTTGCTCGAAAAAAAGGGTTTCCGTATCGTCTTTCTCAATTATACGTATGGCACAAACGGAATACCGGTGCCGCCTCCCAACGTAGTCAATATGATTGACAAAAAACAAATCCGACAAGATGTGCTTGCCGCCCGTCGAATGAAACCGGATGCGATAATCGCATGTATGCATTGGGGCATCGAATACGAATCCCTTCCCAAAGAATCAGAGCGCAATCTGGCCCGCTGGATGCTGGAGCTTGGAGTAGACCACATAATCAGCTCTCATCCTCATGTGGTGCAACCTGTAGAAATCGTCGACACGTTACCGGACAAACGCCCCCACGTTGTTGCCTATTCTCTGGGGAATTTTATTTCAAACATGAGCCTCATCCATACCGACGGAGGTCTGGCCGTAAAACTGCTTTTGCGGAAATCAAACGGAATAACGCGGCTCGCCGATTGCGGCTATTCCTTTGTCTGGACTTCCCGCCCGGCATTAAGCGGCAAGCGCAATTATGCCGTTTATCCTTCCAACGTGAATCCCGACAAACTCAATGCCGCAGAAAAAAATCGCATGGAAATGTTTCTGAGCAACGCACGCCGTCTTTTCCGACAACACGCAATCGGAATAAAATTCGGAATAAAAGAATACTTTTTTGAAAAGAAAACAAGCGAAAAGTTTGCAGGTTCAAAATAAATCTTTACCTTTGCACTCGCTTTTTGGGAAGATAATCAACATGGTGACTATAGTTCAGTTGGTTAGAGCGTCAGATTGTGGTTCTGAATGTCGTGGGTTCGAGTCCCACTAGTCACCCCCTCTTTTCGAAGTTTCTTTTTTTACCAACATGGTGACTATAGTTCAGTTGGTTAGAGCGTCAGATTGTGGTTCTGAATGTCGTGGGTTCGAGTCCC
>CALUGI010000042.1 GCA_944320135.1 uncultured Phocaeicola sp.
ACTATAGTTCAGTTGGTTAGAGCGTCAGATTGTGGTTCTGAATGTCGTGGGTTCGAGTCCCACTAGTCACCCTTCTTCTAAAAGCAACAATTATATTTTACCAACATGGTGACTATAGTTCAGTTGGTTAGAGCGTCAGATTGTGGTTCTGAATGTCGTGGGTTCGAGTCCCACTAGTCACCCGCAAGCTAAAGAGGATTTCCGGCAATGGATTTCCTCTTTTTATTATATATATCAGCGGATATGCCATCCAAACAGCATCAACATTCAAAACATTTCATGAGTTTCATTTCAAAACGGCCGAAATGCGCATCCTCATAAATTAGGATTGTACAACCGGGAAATAAGCGGTTACTTTGCATCCGGAAAACAAATGCAAAACAACAGAATGAGAAAGCACAAAACACTGGCCGGACTTATGATAGCTGCCGCATGTACGGCAACAGCAGCCAACGAACGCACGAACGGCATCCTCCCGAACGACACGACAAAAGTAATAGACATTGAAGAGGTAGTGATTATTGCTACACCGAAAGAGAACAGCCGCCTGCGGCAACAGCCTTCTTCATCAACTTCGTTCTCACAAGAAGATATGCGCAACAATGCCGTAACATCCGTCAAATCACTGTCTTCTACCGTACCCAACCTTTTCATCCCCGACTATGGCTCCAAACTGACTACCTCTGTCTATATCCGAGGCATCGGTTCGCGAATCAACACGCCTGCCATAGGGCTTTACGTGGACAATATCCCCTTCATCGACAAATCGGCTTTCGACTTCAACTATTCCGACATAGAACGGATCGACGTGATGCGCGGGCCGCAAGGCACACTCTACGGCCGCAACACTATGGGAGGATTGATACGTATCTTCACCAAATCGCCGTTCAACTATCAAGGAACCGACCTGCGGCTAAGCGCCGCCACCTACAACGACTATCGCGCCTCGGTGACGCACTACCACCGCATCAGCACGCAGTTCGCATTTTCGGCCGGCGCTTTCTACAGCCACCAAGGAGGTTTCTTCAAAAACAGCCTCAACGACCGGAGAATAGACATGAACGATGAGTTCGGCGGACGCATACGTGCCATCTGGTTTCCGACAGAAAACTTAAAACTCGACCTTTCCGTCAACTACGAATACGCCAACCAAGGAGGATACCCCTACGAATATACGGGCAGAACGGACGGACAAGCGGAAGACCGCAACGGATATATCGGGAAAATCGCCTATGACAACCCTTGCGGATACAAACGAAACCTGCTCAACTCCGGACTGAATCTGGCATATCAAGGGAGGAACTTTACGCTAAACAGCGTCACCGGATTCCAGTATCTTTACGACCGGATGGACCTGGACCAGGACTTTACGGAAAGAAACATCTATACGATGATGCAAAAGCAGAACTCAAAAACGCTGAGCGAGGAAGTTGTGATGAAATCGAAGCCGGGAAGCCGCTGGCAATGGACTACCGGAGCGAGCGGATTCTACCAGTGGCTTGACACGAAAGCGCCGGTTACCTTCCAACCCGACGGAGTGAAATCAATGATAGAAGACAATGTGAATTCGATTTTTCCGAGCGGAAGCCCGATGATGCGACTGACCGTCAACAACCCCACCCTTACCGTTCCGGGAGCGTTCGGCACGCCTACGCTCAACGGGGCCGTCTACCACCAGTCGACCGTCAACGATTTGCTTGTAGAAGGGCTTTCACTGACAGCCGGACTTCGTTTGGATTATGAGAGAATAAAAATGCACTACGACTCCGGCGCCGACATGGATTTCGACTTCCTGTTCGGAATGGGGGCGATGCAAGTCACCAGTGAAAACCTCCATGCAATCAGTTCTTTTATCGGAGAAGAATCCGACGACTACGTGCAACTCCTGCCGAAAGCCGCTTTGCAATACGCATGGAATCCGCAAAACAACATTTACGCCAGCGTCACTAAAGGATACCGGTCGGGAGGATACAATATACAAATGTTTTCCGACTTGATTCAAGCCTCGCTCAAGAACTCCATGATCGACGCACTTGCAGCCGACCCGAAGTTCAACAGCTTCGCTTCGATACTCGAAGGATTCAAGGATGCCTCCGCATCCATCAAAGACGCGACGCTCTACAAACCGGAATATTCATGGAATTATGAAGTCGGCACCCACCTGACACTTCTCGGCGGAAAGTTCCAAGCCGACCTGGCAGCGTTCTACATGGACACTCACGACCAGCAAATCTCCCGCTTCGCAGAAAGCGGATTGGGACGAATCACCGTCAATGCCGGGAAAAGCCGGAGCATGGGCGCGGAAGCAAGCCTCCGCTCGCAGATTACACGCAATTTCAGCCTGTACGGGAACTACGGCTACACATACGCCACTTTCACCGACTACGCATTGAGCGACACGGAAAACTACAACGGCAACTACGTGCCCTTCGTCCCCAAGCACACTTTCACCGCAGGAGGACAATATGCATTCAATCTCCGGAACGGCGCGTGGATTGACCGCGTAACCGTCAATGCCAGCTACCGCGCAGCCGGGCGCATCTACTGGACAGAACAGAACAACGCCAGCCAACCGCTTTACGGCACACTTTACGGACGGGCAAGCCTGCAAAAAGGAAACGTGCAGATGGACTTCTGGATAAACAACGCGCTGAACAAGGATTACCAGGCATTCTATTTCGAGACTATGAACCGGGGATTCGCACAGCAGGGACGGCCCTTGCAAGCAGGCATCGAGCTGAGATGCCGCTTTTGACGCAAAACGCCGGGGCGTTCCAGCTGGAATGAGCCGACATTTTGCGCCAAAGACAACGGCTTTTTTGGGGGACATATTCCGGAGACAAGCGTCCCGATTCTGACTTCTTTTCTGCAATCCGCGAAAAAACTGACAAAATCAGAAGATTCCCGCTGCAACATGTAACATATTTATTATTTTTGCACCGTTTTAACGTCAAAATAAGAACTATGATTACATTCAGCATCGCATTGATTTTGCTCGTAGTGGGGTATTGGGTTTACGGAAAGTTCATCGACGGCATCTTCGCCCCCGACCCTGCGCGCAAGACTCCGGCCGTCACCAAGGCCGACGGAGTGGACTACATTCCTCTCCCTACATGGAAGATATTCATGATTCAGTTTCTGAACATCGCCGGGCTGGGGCCGATTTTCGGCGCCATCATGGGAGCACAGTTCGGCACGGCCTCCTACATCTGGATTGTGGCAGGAACGATTTTTGCGGGAGCCGTGCATGATTTCTTGTCCGGAACGCTTTCGCTCCGGCACGACGGAGAAAGCCTTCCGGAACAGATAGGCCGCTTCTTGGGACAACGCACCAAAAAGGTGGCGTGCGTGTTCACCATGATTCTGATGGTGCTCGTGGGAGCGGTATTCGTTTCCGGACCGGCCGAGCTGCTGGCAGGGATGACTCCGGAGTATCTCGACGTGTATTTCTGGATGGCAATCATCTTCCTCTATTATGTGCTCGCCACCATGCTGCCCATCGACCAGATTATCGGACGCATTTATCCGCTTTTCGCCGTTGCGCTGCTCTTCATGGCGGTCGGCATTCTGGTTATGCTCTATGTCAAGGCTCCCGACCTTCCTGAAATGTGGAACGGATTTGGCACGAAGTACGAAAAGAACCCCATCTTCCCGATGATGTTCATTTCCATTGCCTGCGGAGCCATCAGCGGCTTCCATGCCACGCAGTCGCCGCTCATGGCGCGGTGCATCACCAACGAGAAGCATTGTCGCCCTGTATTCTACGGAGCAATGGTAACGGAAGGCATCGTGGCACTCATCTGGGCGGCGGCAGCTACCTGGTTTTTCCAAAAAAACGGCATCGTGGACAAGGCCACCGGAATTGCTTATTCCGGAGCAAAAGTGGCTACCGACATCTCGATTGAATGGTTAGGAAGTTTCGGAGGGGTATTGGCCATCCTCGGCATTGTGGCCGCTCCCATCACCAGCGGCGACACGGCACTCCGCTCCGCCCGGCTGATTGTGGCCGACTTCTTCCACATCGAGCAACGGAGCATCCGCAAACGCCTGCTGATATGTATTCCCATCTTCCTTGTAACCATCGGTCTGTTAGTGTACAGTTTCAGCGATGTGGAGGGATTCAAAATTATCTGGCGCTACTTCGCATGGTGCAACCAGACACTGGCCGTATTCACCCTGTGGGCAATCACCGTCTGGATGGTGCAGGCCAAGAAGAACTATTGGCTTACGCTCATCCCGGCACTGTTCATGACAAGCGTGTGCAGCACCTATATCGTGATTGCTCCCGAAGGACTTGGCCTTTCATCTCAAATAGCCTATCCTATCGGCATCGCCTGCACGATAATAGCCGCTGTCTGGTTTGCCGTATGGTTCAGGAAGCGGAAAGCAAACGGTATCTGATAAAGTGAAATTCAATCATTGACACATAAAATGAAGAAATTATTGGCTGGCGGACTGATGGCCGCCGTATCATGTACTTGTATGGCACAATCAATGGAAAGGATGCAATGGTTCAACGAACCGGAACAATGGGAAATCAAGGGCAACTCATTATTGATGAACGTCACTCCCCAAACCGATTACTGGCGTATCTCGCATTATGGGTTTACTGTGGACGACGCTCCGTTCCTGTATGCTTTGCGCGGCGGAGAATTTGAGGTAAAGGTAAAAATATCCGGAGACTACAAGACGCGCTTCGACCAGTCGGGTCTGATGCTGCGTATTGACCATGAGAACTATATCAAGGCCGGCATCGAGTTTGTGGACGGAAAGTACAACCTGAGCGTGGTCGTAACCCACCACACAAGCGACTGGAGCGTTATCCCCTTGGACACGCCCGTACCGTCCGTATGGATAAAGGCGGTGCGTCGGCTGGATGCCGTAGAAATCTTCTACTCGTTCGACGACAAGGAATACACGATGATGCGCAATGCCTGGCTGCAAGACAATCATCCTGTAATGGTGGGTGTAATGGGAGCCTGTCCGGACGGCAACGGTTTCAACGCCAAATTCGAAAACTTCTCAATCAAACATCTGCCCGATTTGCGCAGAGTGCAGTGGTTAAAGAAGAACAGCGAAGGAAACGACTGACAGAAGATTAATGCAATGAAAGGCACAAGCCCGGCTCTGACAAAACCGGCTTGTGCCTTTCTCTTTACCTAAAATTTAGAATTAATCCTGAAAACTGAATGCAATGTGGTCTGAATATCCTTCACTGACGGTTACATCGGTTTCCGTCCATGTAAATTTATATGGCGTATTTCCCTTTCCTGTTAGCTCAGTCACAAGATTCTTTGGAGCGGTTCCCAGCAGTCCTGCCCAATACAGACAGTCCACTTCGTCAATGTCCACATCATATATTCTGTAATAGAACATCAGATTGTTGGAGTTCAGAGCTTCTGAATAAGTGAAACAATGCTCACTTGTCCAATCTACAGCAGTCGGATCTTCATCTTGATAGCAAACAGTCTTTATATAGACAAGATTGCCGTCCTCCCAATCAAACGTATAGTCCCTTTCTTCCTTGCTGTCTTTCATCGCAATCAGATGTCCTTCGGCATCATAAGTACAGTGCTTTTCAGAAGAAAACCCACCGTCCGCATAATCGCGGTCCGCATTCCACTGATAAATGTCTTCCGCAAATCCCTGTTTGTTCAGCTTCACATTGAGCGTCCAGTCGTCACCGTTCGTACATACCACCGTAACATCATAATCCGAAGTGTTGTTCCCGGAAAGATAATTGTAAGTGAAAGTCGTGGTTTCACCGTCCGCATCCATAATCTTGGTAAGGAATCCGTTCTCATAAACGAACGCATCGTCATCAAGCGTTTTCAGGAGTTTGCCGGTAAAGACCTTTGAGAGCGGAGATTTTGACGGGTCAAGATTCTCGTTGCCGCCCGTTTCACCCACTCTTTCCATAACCAGTCTTTCATAATACCTGTCTCCGTTGCTCCTGACAGTATTCTGCGTAACAATCAGTTCCTTGTCGGTCAACGACTCAATCGTATAATCCCAATCTTCCGCACCCGTACAGATAATATGGTTTCCTTCCAAACGCCAGTTAAAATAATCGTTTTCCGAACCGGAATAGTTCACGGCCGTACCGTCACTGCTGAATTCAAGATAACCGTCATAGTCGAAATCATCGGCGGTGAGGTCTTCCCTCACACCGTTTATGATTTCATAGGCGGAAGCCTCCTTCAGCTGCCATTTGCCGACAAGGGCCTCCGAACCTCCAGGGATACCGTTCTCATCGTCCGTACTGTCACAAGAGACGACCCCCAATGTCATGCACATCAGCATGAACCACATCCAAACAACGTTCTTCTGTTTCATAAACAAATCATTTAAAGTTAATAATATATCAAAAGATTGTCTTGCAAGAAAAGCATAAAACACGACAATCTGACCGCCCTCAGGCGACCAGCTCCTGCAACGAAAAATAAAATGACAAGAAAATCATGTCTTTAGTCCTGCACATAACCTAACCTTTCCGTACCAAACTGATTGGCACTCATCCTAATTATGCTGCAAGACGGGACGCAGACATTATTACAATAAAAAAGAGAAGAGCCGTCCCATTACTTTCAGTATTCGGAAAGAACCCGAAACACCGAATTGCCAAGGTAATGTAATCTCTTTTCAGAACCTTTCATTCTGATTTGCGATACAAATTTATACAATTCCCAGAATATCACACAAAAAAAGCGTTTTTTACGGAACGACAAGAAAAGCCGAAAAAGAGAACAGCGCAAGGGCACGGAAAACAGATTCAATGTCCGTGCCCTTGCGCCAAAATGATTTAAAACTCGCTTGTGAAATGGAATTTGATGTGCTTGAAATCGTTCTGGGCCATCTGCAATACATAGTTGCTGTCGGCCAGGAACACATCACGTCCCTCGCGGTCTTTTGCCATATACTGGAACTTGCGCTTCTTGAACGCTTCCAATTCGGCGAAATCATCGCTTTCTATCCAGCAGGCTTTGTAAAGGCTGACGGGTTCCCAACGGCACTTGGCGTTGTATTCATTCTCCAGACGGTACTGAATGACCTCAAATTGCAACTGGCCTACCGTACCGATAATCTTGCGCCCGTTGAACTGGTTCACAAAAAGCTGTGCCACACCTTCGTCCATCAGCTGGTCGATTCCCTTGTTCAACTGCTTTGTCTTCATCGGGTCGGCATTCTCGATATATTTGAACATCTCCGGAGAGAAGCTGGGCAATCCCTTGAAATGCAACACTTCGCCTTCGGTCAGTGTATCTCCAATCTTGAACACTCCGTTATCCGGAAGTCCGATGATGTCGCCCGCCCACGCCTCATCAACCGTAGTCTTTCGCTGGGCCATAAACTGAGTGGGCGAAGAAAAGCGCATGGTCTTGTTATGGCGCACATGAAGGTAGGGAGTATTACGGGCAAACTTGCCTGAGCAGACCTTACAAAAGGCCACACATGAACGGTGATTCGGATCTATATTTGCCGTTATCTTGAAGATAAATCCCGTAAACTTAGATTCTTCGGGCATCACGACACGTTCTTCCGCCTGCACCGGACGCGGACTGGGAGCAATCTCCACAAAGCAGTCCAGCAACTCCTGCACACCAAAGTTGTTCAATGCCGAGCCGAAGAACACGGGAGCGAGCTCTCCTTTCAGATAATCATCCACATCAAACTTCGGATATACCCCTTCGATAAGCTCCAATTCGTTTCTGAGCTTCTCGGCAAGCGGCGTTCCGATGTGGTTGTCAAGGTCTTCCGTATGGATATCCACTTCCACCTTTTCAGTTACCACTTGTTTGGAAGGCTGGAAAAGGTTCAGTTTCTTTTCGTAAATGTTATACACGCCTCTAAAACGGGGACCGCTTTCGATAGGCCATGTCAACGGGCGCACGTTAATCACAAGTTCATTCTCAAGCTCGTCCAGCAAATCGAACGGGTCTTTCGCTTCACGGTCCATCTTGTTCACAAAGATGATAACCGGGGTGTTGCGCATACGGCACACCTCCATCAGCTTGCGTGTCTGCGTTTCCACACCTTTCGCACCGTCCACCACGATAATCACGCTGTCCACTGCAGTCAGCGTGCGGTAAGTGTCTTCCGCAAAATCCTGGTGTCCCGGAGTGTCAAGTATATTCACCTTATAGTCCCGATAATCGAACTCCATCACGGAAGTAGTCACCGAGATTCCGCGCTGCTTCTCGATATCCATCCAGTCCGATGTGGCGGTCTTTCTGATTTTGTTTGACTTCACGGCTCCCGCCACTTGAATCTGCCCGCCGAAAAGCAACAGTTTCTCCGTCAATGAGGTTTTACCGGCATCCGGATGCGCGATAATAGCAAAAGTCCTTCTTCTTTCTATTTCTTGATTCGCCATATTTGCAATTCTTCTTTTTCCGTTTTCATTTCTCAAGTTGAGAGATACAGTCTTTCAAACTATCCGCCCAATAAGGTATATCCACCCCGTAGACCTGCTTAATCTTTGTCTTGTCAAGCACAGAATAATGAGGACGGACAGCGCGTGTGGGATAATCTTCCGTATGCAACGGATTCACCTTACACGTAGCAATGCCCGCCAATTGGTGAATGGTTTTAGTGAAATCATACCAAGAGCATACGCCCTCATTGCTGAAATGATAAATGCCAGGGACAATTCCTTTATTCAAAGCCACATAAATAACAGACGCCAAATCACGCGCGCAGGTAGGAGTGCCAACCTGATCGAAAATCACTCCCAACGTTTCTTTCTCGCGCCCCAAACGAAGCATTGTCTTCACAAAATTGTTTCCGAATGTAGAGTACAGCCATGCTGTGCGGATAATCATCGTATTGGGACAATGAGCCATCGCTTCCTGCTCGCCCGCCAGCTTTGTAACTCCATAAACTGAAGCCGGACACGTGGGGCAATCTTCCCGATAGGGCACATGCGCCGTCCCGTCGAACACATAATCAGTAGATATCTGTACCAGACATCCGCCACGTGTCCGAATGGCCTTAGCCAAATATCCCGGAGCAATATGGTTCAAGCGATCGCACAATTCCACATTGTCCTCCGCCTTGTCTACTGCAGTATAAGCCGCGCAATTCACAATGACATCTATCTCATGCTCCGTCACGTAGCGCATAACCGCCTCTTCATCGCAAATGTCCAATTCCGAAACATCAGTAAAAAAGTACTTGAACGCCTTGTTGTCTTCAGATTGGAGACGCATCTCATTCCCCAACTGTCCGTTCGCTCCTGTTATCAATATATTCTTCATATCAGTCAAAATCGAGTTCTCCTTTTTTATCCTCTATATAATAACCGGCCAGCATAGCCAGCAAGTCGCCTATCACCTTAATGGCCTTTTGGGTGGCTTCAGTCACCTCCTTTTTCTGAAGTCTGAGCATCAGCACCCCGTACATGGCTTCAAAACAAGTTTCCAGTTCCGGCTCGTCCTTATCAGCTCCCTTAGCCCGCAGCTCCACAATAAAAGGCAGAGCCTTATAGTAAGCAGCGCTATAATAAGGAAACTTAGGCGAACGAAGCAATCGCAGGTGCAGGTCGGTCATCCAAATGATGGTATTCCGATTAATCTGCAAATGCCCTTTCTCCATCACTCCCTCATCGTGCATCATCTGAATCAAGTCCTCATACCATTGAGTCAACTCTTTCTTATCTTCATCCGAGACGGGATACGGGTCGATGACTATTTTGCGGATTTTCTCCATATCAAATCCGTTAGCCCGAATCAAATCTTCTATTTGCCACATGTAGAGCAAATACTCTGCTATGTTCTTTTGTTTGAGTTGTCGAGAAATATACATAAGCTCATGAAAATGATTTTCCAGTCATCGCAAGCGCAATTCCCACAAGCGCAGCAACTACCACCAAGACGCCGATAATCCTGTTCAACACCCAAATGCCGCGCACATTAAAGCGGGACCGCACCTTATTGACAAAATAAGTGATGCCGAACCACCAGCTCACGGCACCCATGATGATAGCCAAATAACCCACCAATTGAAACCCTATCGGACTGCCCGGCATCACAAATGAAAACCGTGCAAAAAGTCCGATAAAAAGGAATATGATCAACGGATTGGAAAACGTGACCAGAAAGGCGGTAACAAAATTGTGCAGGTAAGTGCCCCGCTTGCCCGACGACGGACGAAGCGCCCTCACCGGATTGCTGCGGAACGTATATATTCCGAAAGCGAGCAGCATGACGCTTCCCACCACTTGAAGAAATATCTGATGCTTCACAATAAGTTCATCCATAAAGCTCATCCCGTATCCCGTCACCAACGCATAGCAAATGTCACTCAAAGCCGCGCCCAAGCCGGTCACGAAACCGAACCAACGCCCTTTGTTCAACGTCCGTTGGATACAAAGCACCCCCACAGGGCCCAGCGGAGCAGATACTACCACCCCTACAATAAACCCTTTTATCAATAAGTCCAATACGGTTACGTGTTCAATCCAATTCATACTGCAAAGATGGTACTTTTTTACGAAAGTACCTACAATTTTCATATTGAAATAGGAGAAAAACCCGCAAACGAAAAGAAACGGCCAATCGTCCGCCTGGAAACAGGACGAACTATTTTTTCGACTTCTTATAGTCTTTTTCAATGGCCAGCGTTATCCAGTTTGCCAACGCCTGACGGTTGTCGGCTATCACCAGACGCTTCTGATCGCGCGCGTTCTGAATGTTTCCCACTTCCAGGAACACGGCAACAGGAGCAGTTTTCCGAAGCACGAACAGATTGCGCTCGCTCACCGTCCCGTCGAACCCCCGATTAGGCTGATGACGGTTGTATTTCGCCCTGAACGTGCTTTGTATCTCTTTTGCCAGCCGCCTGCCATACGTGCTGCCCGGCGCATGATAAAAAAACACGTCAGTCTGATCGCCTTTCGCACGGCTGTCTACATGAATGAACACTCCCCGCTTATAACGGCTTTTGTCTTTCCGGTACAGCCGGTTCACCGCATCGCAACGTTGCTGCAAACGCTCCACCTGATTCAACGGAATCGGCTTTCCCATGCACGTCTCGCGCTTGCTGTTGTTCAACACCGCTTGGTCACGGATGCCGTCTTTTGCGTCTTGAATAATGATATACACTTTCGCCCCTCTGCGCATCAGCTCCCTTGCCAGGCGGAGGACTATGTCATAAGCATACTCGTCTTCATGAAGTTCCTTGCCTCTATACCATCCGATACATCCCGGATCAGGGCCTCCATGACCGCTTCCCAGATAGAACACCGCCCCTTTCAGCGAATTGGAGACTTTTCCGTATGAAGCGTACTTTTTCCCGAACAAAGGCTCATAATTCTTTTTCTTCTTCTGCGCCGAAAGCGGAAAGGCCATCAGGCAACACAGCAGAAGCATCAGCCAGCACTTCACTCCTTTCATTTCAGCAGCTCGTCTATTTTCTTGCACAATGAAGCAAATTCTTCTTCGTTATAAAGACGGGTCATCATGACAATCTTGCCGTCTTTCCCCACCAATACATTGCGGGTGATTCCGGCATTCCGCTCCGCGTATTTGGCAAATATGTCAGCTCCGGGGTCAAGCCCCAACGGATAGGTTATCCCCGTCTGTACGGCAAACGCTTCCACCCGCTCTAACGGTTCGTCACGGTCAATACCGAAAAGCGCAAACGAAGCGTTTCCCTTGTGCTTCTGCCAGATGTCTTTCTCTATGAAGGGCATTTCCTTGCGGCACACTCCGCACCAGCTGGCCGTAAACTGAAGCATCACCACCTTTCCGCGCAAATCAGAAAGCCTCACTTTCGTCCCGTCAGTCAGAACCATCTCAAAATCCGGAGCCTCATCGCCCACCTTTATTATATATCCGGCGGCGGGGACAGGCCGGCAAGCCTGCACGGGCAATGCAGCACAAAGGCAAATTGCCCACACCGCAAAAAAAACGAGTTTCTTCATCCTGCAACAATTTGATTTCGCCTTCAAAGATAGGCAGAAAAAAGAAAGAAGCCCGTAAGTTTGCGCGACATTTTACGAAAAGCAGACTAAAAACATAAAAAAGCCCGACCTGCCAGACCGACAGGAACCGAACGCAAAAGCACGCAAGCGCAGAGAAAATGCAATTGCATATAAGAACTCTGCGCTTGCGTGCCTTTGCGTTCAAAGCGAATCAAATGATTTCGATACCCTGCTCCTTGCAAAGTTGCAGGCTCAGGTCTTTCAGCTTGAATTTCTGGATTTTTCCGCTGCCCGTCATCGGAAATTCCTTCACGAAGAAGATATATTTCGGAATCTTGTAGCGGGCAATCTTTCCCTGGCAGAACTCGCGCACGTCAAATTCGTTCATCTCATAGCCTTCGTGGAGGATGATGAACGCGCCTACCGCCTCTCCGTATTTCTTTGAGGGGACGCCTGCCACCTGCACGTCCTTTATGCCCGGCATCTGGTAGAGAAATTCTTCAATCTCACGCGGATAGATGTTTTCCCCGCCACGGATAATCATATCCTTGATACGGCCCGTGATGCGGAAATTGCCGTTCTCGTCTTTCACGCCCAAATCGCCCGAATGCAGGAATCCGTTCTTGTCGATTACTTCCGCCGTGGCTTCCGGATTCTTGTAGTAGCCTTTCATGGTGTTGTAGCCCCGGTTGCACATTTCACCCTGCACGCCTACCGGGCATTCTTCGCCCGTTTCAGGGTCGATCACCTTTACTTCCGTGAATTCGAATTCGTGGCCTACGGTATTGTAGCGCACTTCCGGCGCATCGTCAATGCGGCTGTGCGTCATTCCCGGCGATGTTTCAGTCAGTCCGTACACGCTGGTCACTTTCATGAACATCTTTTCCTCCACCTGTTTCATCAGTTCCACGGGACAGAGCGAGCCGGCCATGATGCCCGTGCGCAGGCAGCTCAGATCGAACATGGAGAACATGGGATGGTTCAGTTCGGCAATGAACATGGTGGGCACTCCGTAGAGGGCCGTGCAGCGTTCCTTATGGACGGAAGCCAGCACCAGCAGCGGGTCGAAGCGTTCCACCATCACTTCCGTACATCCGTGGGTAAGGCAGTTCATCGTGGCCAACACTACGCCGAAGCAATGGAAGAGCGGCACGCATACGCAGAGCTTGTCGTCTGCCGTGAACTTCATGTGTTCGCCGGTCAGGAAACCGTTGTTCGCGATGTTGTAGTGGGTGAGCATCACCCCTTTCGGGAATCCGGTGGTTCCGGATGTGTATTGCATGTTGACCGTGTCGTGGCAGTTCACTTCTTTCTTGGCCTTGGTCAGTTCCTCATCGTCGATATTGTTTCCGAGAAGGAGGATTTCGGCCGTATTGTACATTCCGCGATATTTTTCTTGTCCGATGTAGATGACGTTCCGCATGTGGGGGAAACGTTTGCTTTTCATCCGTCCGCGTTCAAATTTCTTCAGTTCGGGAAGCATCGTGTAGGTCATTTCCACATAGTTGCTGTCCTTCTCACCGTTGACGATGCAGAGCGTGTGCATGTCGGAGTTCTCGCACAGGTACTCCAGTTCCGCCTGCTTGTAGTTGGTGTTTACGGTGACGGCCACCGCACCGATTTTGGCGCAGGCATAGAGGAAAGTCAGCCAGTCGGGTACGTTGCCCGCCCAGATTCCCACATGGGTCCCTTTCTTCACGCCGATGGCCAGCAGACCTTTCGCCATATTGTCCACACGCTGGTTGAACTGCTTCCATGTGAACCGCAGGTTGCGGTCGGAATACACCAGATATTCTTTGTCGGGAGTAGTTTCGGCCCAGTGCTCCAGCCAGTCTCCCAATGTCCTTTCATACAGTTGAGGCATAATCGTTCGGTTTTAGAGTTCGATGGGGGTGTAGACTACGGCCAGAATGCGTGCGGCCTTGCCTCCGTAGGCATGTACGTGGTGGGGCACGATGGAGTCATAGTAAATGGTGTCGCCTTCTCCGAGCACATATTTCTTTTTCCCGTACTCCACTTCGAGCTTTCCTTTCAGCACCATGATGAATTCCTCTCCTTCGTGGGCGGAAAGGCTGAACTGGGTCTCTCCGTTTTCGTCGATGTCGATGATGAACGGGTCCATGTGGCGGTCGCTCTTGGCTTTCGACAGAGAGTGATAGTGCATGTGCTGGCGTGCGTCGGACGCATTGTTCGAGAAACTGATGGTGTCGTCCGCGTCACCTTTCCGGCACACAACCGGCCCGTCTTCGTTTGTCTGGTCGTCGAGGAACGTTCCGAGACGCACTCCCAGGGCGCGCGCTATCTTGATGAGCGGGGCCAGCGACGGGATGTCGATGTTGTCTTCGATGCGTTTGATCTGTTCGACGCTCAGTCCCGTACTTTCCGCCAATTCGTCTATACTTATTTCTTTAGTTGTGCGCAGCGATTTGATTTTTTCGCCGATAATGTTTGTGTAGTCCATAATGGTTATTCTTTAAGCTGTTAATTGCCGCAAAAGGCGTGCAGATTTCTCAAGTTTCCGGCAAATATAGAAAAAATTGCCGGAACAGTCGAATAAAAAAGAAAAGAATGCCACAAAATGCTTGCTTTTCAAGACCCTCCGGCGCCACACGGCCCCATCCGCCCGCCGGAGGGCCTCCGAAAACCCGCGCCCGTTCCGGCAGAAACGTCCGCGCGATTCGGGAAAAACGGGCGCACGAATAATCCTGAACGCGCACCGCCAGTCGGACGCAGACAGGCTCCAATGAAAAAATACAAAAGAAAAAGAGAAATAAGTTAACTTTTTTTCGTGATATACGGAAAAGCAAGTATATTTGCCCGACATTATTCATAGCATAAAACATCATATAAAACAAAAACGCGATAATGGACGAGACGAAACGACTGATTGAAAAAATAATCGAAGGCATTCAAGAGAAAAAAGGAAAAAACATTGTTACCGCTGACTTGACGGAAATTGAAGATACAATCTGCAACTATTTTGTCATCTGCGAGGGAAATTCCCCCAACCAGGTTCTGGCAATCGCCGATTCCATCAAAGAGACAGTGAAAAAAGAAACGGGCGTCAGACCTTTGTCCGTCGACGGGCAAAGAAACGCGCAATGGATTGCAATGGACTACAGCGATGTCATCGTGCATGTGTTCCTGCCGGACATGCGCCGTTTCTACGACTTGGAGCATCTGTGGGAGGACGCGAAACTGACTTCAGTTCCCGATTTGGACTGATTGCCTCCCTAATAACTAAATCAGAACAGAAAACAAATATGAACGAAAAGCCCAACAACACCAACAATAACCCCAACGGCGGCAACAAGCCGAAAATCAACGTGCCCCGCCCCAACCTGACGTGGCTGTACGTGGTTATCGCGCTGTTCTTCGCATGGCTGTGGTTCACAGGCGACGAAGGAAGCGCAACGAAAGAAATCACCTACACCGAGTTCAAGGAAATGGTAGACAAAGGGTATGCGGACAAAATCATCGCATACGACAACAACACGCTGGAAGTGTTCGTCAAACCTGAACACATTGTCGACGTATTCAAAAAAGACGCGGAAAAAGTAGGACGAAGCCCTGCCGTAAACGTCCGGATAGGCTCTATGGAATCGTTCGACAAGTTCATCGAACAAAAACAGAACGAAGGAAAATTCAACGGAAACATCCAATACGAACAGAAAAGCGACTACTTCGGAATGCTGTTCTGGAACCTCCTCCCGATTGTGTTCTTCATCGGACTGTGGATATTCCTCATGCGGCGCATGGGCGGAGGCACAGGTGCGGGAGGCGCGTCGAACGTGTTCAACGTAGGGCGGAGCAAAGCCCAACTGTTCGAAAAGGGAACAAACCGCATCACCTTCAAGGACGTAGCCGGACAAGCCGCAGCCAAACAGGAGGTGCAGGAAATCGTAGACTTCTTGAAGCAACCCCAAAAATACACCGAGTTAGGAGGGAAAATTCCTAAAGGCGCACTGTTAGTGGGCCCTCCGGGAACAGGAAAAACCCTGCTGGCCAAGGCCGTGGCAGGAGAAGCTGACGTACCGTTCTTCTCCATTTCCGGCTCTGACTTCGTAGAAATGTTTGTAGGCGTGGGCGCATCGCGCGTGCGCGACCTCTTCCGCCAAGCGAAAGAAAAGGCCCCCTGTATCATCTTCATCGACGAAATTGACGCAGTGGGACGGGCACGCGGCAAAAATCCGAGCATGGGAGGTAATGACGAACGCGAAAACACGCTCAACCAGCTGCTTACAGAAATGGACGGATTCGGCTCGAACAGCGGAGTCATCATTCTGGCAGCTACCAACCGCGTAGACATCCTCGACAAAGCCTTGCTCCGTGCAGGCCGTTTCGACCGCCAGATATATGTAGACCTCCCCGATTTGAACGAACGCAAAGAGGTGTTCGGGGTACATCTGCGCCCCTTGAAGTTAGACGACACGGTGGATGTTGACCTGCTTGCCCGCCAGACTCCCGGATTCAGCGGCGCGGACATCGCCAACGTGTGCAACGAAGCGGCCCTGATAGCCGCCCGCCACCAGAAAAAGTCCGTGGGCAAAGACGACTTCCTTGCGGCCATCGACCGCATAGTGGGAGGACTTGAAAAGAAAACGAAAGTGATGACCTTGGCCGAAAAACGGGCCATCGCCCTCCACGAGGCCGGACATGCCACCGTTTCCTGGCTGCTCGAACATGCCAATCCGCTGATAAAGGTAACTATTGTCCCGCGCGGACGCGCATTGGGAGCTGCATGGTATCTGCCCGAAGAGCGCCAGCTTACAACCAAAGAACAGATGCTTGACGAGATGTGCGCAACGCTGGGCGGACGCGCAGCGGAGGAACTGTTTGTCGGACACATCTCGACCGGTGCAATGAATGACTTGGAACGGGTGACCAAACAGGCATACGGCATGATTGCCTACGCCGGCATGAGCGACAAGCTCCCGAACCTTTGCTACTACAGCAGCACGGACGAATACAGTTTCACGAAGCCCTACAGCGAACGCACGGCTGAGATGATTGACCAAGAAGTGCAAAACATGATCAGCGAACAATACGCCCGTGCCAAACAGCTGCTGAAAGAACACGGAGAAGGCCACAACCAGCTCGCCCAACTGCTGATAGAACGGGAAGTGATTTTCGCGGAAGACGTGGAACGCATCTTCGGCAAACGTCCGTGGACTTCGCGCTCGGAAGAAATCATGGCGGAGAGTTCGGAAAACACGCCGGCGTTAGAAAGCAAACCCGACGAAGAAAAGACCGAAGAGCCGCCGCAAACGGGCAAGGACAAGAACGAACAATAAAAAGACCCCACATATCGTGAAAAGCAATTTCATCCAACGGACTATCACCGGCATCGTCTTCGTGGCGGTGCTGGTAGGAGGTATCATCGGAGGGCCGGTTTCTTTCAGCATCCTGTTTGCCGTGATTACCGCCTTGACCGTCTATGAGTTCGGAACCATCGTCGGGAAGCAGGACGGAGTGCGGATAAACAGAGCTGTCTGCGCACTGGCGGGAGTGTTTCTGTACTTCGGATTCGCCTACATAGGCGTTGCTCCGGGGCACAATGAAGTGCTTATCCCCTACTTGTTCCTCCTGATTTATCTGATGGTCAGCGAGCTGTATCTCAAAAGGAAGAACCCGTTAAACAACATTGCCTATACGATGATGAGCCAGATGTACATCGCCTTGCCCTTCTCCCTGCTGAATGTGCTGGCTTTCCATACGGACCTTACGGGGAGCGTCTCGGAATACAACCCCATACTCCCGCTTTCTATCTTTATCTTCACGTGGGTCAACGATACGGGGGCGTATTGCACGGGAGTGCTGTTCGGCAAGCATCGCCTGTTTGAGCGGATTTCTCCCAAGAAATCGTGGGAAGGCTCGATAGGCGGCGGAGCGTTCTCCGTCATTGCAGCCGCTGTGCTGGCGCATTTCTTTCCGTTCATGCCGTTGGGAGTGTGGATTGGATTGGGACTGACCATCGTCGTGTTCGGCACATGGGGCGACCTGACCGAGTCGTTGCTGAAGCGCACGTTGGGCATCAAGGACTCCGGCAACATACTTCCTGGGCACGGAGGTATGCTCGACCGCTTCGACAGCACCTTAATGGCCGTTCCCGCTTCCGTGGTTTACCTGTACCTCATCTCTATTCTTTAGGCGATTGACCATCATCCCGGCCGCACGCTCCGATGCGCCGGGAGCTCCCAAGATACGGGCCATCTCGTCGTAACCGGACAGCATCGTTTCGCGGCCGTCTCCGCCCGGAAGAATCCGGGCCAGTTCGCGGCGGACGTTTGCCACGGTCATCCCGTCAGCCACCAACTCCGTCACCACTTCCCTTCCGGCCACCAGATTAACCAAAGAAATGTACTTCACCTTCAGGATGTGGCGGCGCAGGAACGAGACGAACTTTCCGGCAGCCGTATAATAGCACACCACTTGAGGCACACGGAAAAGAGCTGTTTCAAGAGTAGCCGTCCCGCTGGTCACGAGCGCAGCCGAGGCATAACGGAGCAAACGGTAGGTCTGGCCGTACACGATTTCCGTATCATCCTTCAGAAACTTGCGATAAAAAGAAGCGTCGATGCCGGGAGCCCCTGCCACCACAAACTGAAAGTCCGGAAAGCTGCGCGCAGCCTCAAGCATACGCGGCAGATTGTCTTTGATTTCCTGCTTGCGGCTTCCTGCCAGCAAAGCCACAATCGGCTTGCGGGAGAGGCGGTTGTCGGAAAGGAACTGCTCCGGCGTATCGTGCTGCGCGGAGGCGATGAACGCATCCACAGCGTCTACGCACGGATTGCCCACGTAATGCACCGGATAGTCGTGGTGGCGGAAGAACTCTACCTCAAAAGGCAGAATAGAATACAGCTCGCTTACGTCGCGCCTGATGTTCTTGATGCGATATTCCTTCCAGGCCCAGATTTTAGGAGAGATGTAATAGAAGACAGGTATCCGCGTGTGCGCCCTGACATACTCGGCTATCTTCAGATTGAAGCCCGGATAGTCCACCAAAATCAGCACGTCGGGATTCCATGCCGCCACATCCCGCTTGCAGAAGTCCATATTGCGGAAGATAGTCCGCAGATGAAGCAGCACGGGGACGAAGCCCATATAGGCAAGTTCCCTGTAGTGCTTTACGCAAGTGCCGCCCACAGCGGCCATCAAGTCGCCTCCGAAAAAGCGGAATTCCGCAGAAGCGTCCCGCTTGCGGAGCGCCTTCATCAGGTTCGAAGCGTGCAAGTCGCCCGAAGCCTCTCCTGCTATCAGATAATATTTCATAGGTTTCCGTTCCAGTTCCAGTTTTTCAGCCTTCCTATCTGGGCGTATGCCGTCATGTCTATTTGCGTGGGAGTGACGGCCACGTAACCGTGCTCCAAAGCCCAATGGTCGGTGTCTTCCGCTTCGGGCTCGTTGTTGACAAACACCCCTGTCATCCAGAAGTAAGGCTCCCCATGAGGGTGCTTCCTCTCCACGAACTCGCTCGTCCACGCCCCGTCGGTCTGCCTGCACACGCGCACTCCTTTCAAAACCTTCACGTCGGGGAAGTTGACGTTCAGGCAAACTCCCACAGGAAGCCCTTCAGCCAGCACGTTCTCTACAATCCGCCGCACGTAGGGCAGCGTGGCGGAAAAGTCGGCATCGGGAGCATGGTTGCATAAAGAGAAGCCCACGGAAGGGATTCCCTTCAGGCATCCTTCTATCACTACGCCCATCGTGCCGGAATAATGAACGTTCACGGAAGAATTGTCCCCGTGGTTGATGCCGCCTATCACCATGTCCGGCATACGGGGCACCACCGAATGCAGGGCCAGCTTCACGCAATCCACCGGAGTCCCCGTGCATTTATAGATTTCAACTCCCGGCTCTTTCGACACAAGCGCGCATCTCAGCGGCACTTGCGACGTGATGGCCCCCGACGCCCCCGAACGAGGTCCGGAAGGCGCCACCACAACCAAGTCGGCCAACGGGCGCAATGCCTTTATCAGTTCCTTTATTCCCTTAGAATCAAAGCCGTCGTCGTTCGACAACAGCAGCAATGGTCTTTCACTCATAAAATCACTCATTTTCAATCTGGCGGACATTCGGCAAAACGCGGCGGCATTCCTTCCGAAACGCCCGCGCGCCACGCCGAAACGCGGAGGCGATTTCCTTCCGGCTCCTCCGCCGGTGCGGGACAAGGCAGACGCCCGCTTTTCCTTCTGCGGGGTAAAGTTACAGAATATATATGGAATAACCGCCGAGTTTCATCACATTAACGCAATATAAACGGGGAATTGAATCGTCCTTTGGGCAGTCCAGAACCTCTCGTAATCCTCCCGTCGGCCGAAACGTCATTTCATTTTTGCCCTAATCCTGCTCAGACTTGTCTGCGTGACGCCCAAATAGGTGGCGATGCTTCCCAACGGCAACCGCTGTAACAAATCAGGTTCTTTCTCCAATAGCTCCTTATATCGTTCAGAGGCGATGGCGGACAACATGGAAATCAGTCGTTCCTCAGTGGCAAGCAGCTCCATCTCCGCATAACGCCGCCCCCAATTGGCGATGTGCAGGTCTTCCGCAAACAGTTCTTTCAGCTTTTTCCTCTCCAACACATACAAGACCGAATCTTCCATCAGTTCCATCGTCTCATACCCCGGCTCGTCATTCACGTAACCCTTCATGGAAACAAGGGTCGCTCCCTCCTTGCCTACCCAAAAAGTAATTTCCTTCCCGTCCACCGAAGTATAGGCACG
>CALUGI010000043.1 GCA_944320135.1 uncultured Phocaeicola sp.
AGCCCGTGGGAGAATCGAACTCCCCTTTCAAGAATGAAAATCTTGCGTCCTAACCGATAGACGAACGGGCCGGCCTGTTGGAGTTGCCGGATTTACGGCCAACTGCCGCTTTGTGTCGGTAGCCCGTGGGAGAATCGAACTCCCCTTTCAAGAATGAAAATCTTGCGTCCTAACCGATAGACGAACGGGCCGACTTGAGTTGTGATGAAGCGTTTTTCAATCACGGGTGCAAAGGTACGGATTATTTTCGAATTTGCAAGCGTTTCGGGAGGAAAAAGCGGAAAAAAGGCATCTTTATCCGCTTCTGTAGGGCCGGTTGCGGATAGAGATGCCTTTTAGAGAGTTTGTTTTTAGACGGTTACACCTGCGGCACGTCTTTCAGGCTTTTTTCGATTTCTTCCTCAGGAAGCGAATAGTTGGTCAGGTTGCCTGAGAGGTATTGGTCGTAAGCGCTCATGTCGATGAGGCCGTGGCCGGAGAGGTTGAACAGAATCACCTTTTCTTCGCCCGTTTCCTTGCATTTGCGGGCTTCCTGCACGGCTGCCGTGATAGCATGGCACGATTCCGGCGCGGGGATGATTCCTTCGGCGCGCGCGAACAGGCATCCGCTTTCGAAACTTTCGAGCTGTTGGATGTCCACCGCTTCCATGAGGCCGTCTTTGAGCAGCTGAGAGACGATGACTCCCGCTCCGTGGTAGCGCAAGCCTCCTGCGTGGATGTTGGCCGGGGTGAAGTTGTGGCCCAGCGTGAACATCGGGAGCAGGGGCGTATAACCGGCTTCGTCGCCGTAGTCGTATTCAAACTTTCCTCTGGTCAGCTTCGGGCAGGAAGCGGGTTCGGCAGCCACGTAGCGGGTTTTCTTTCCTTCCGTGATGGTATGCCGCATGAAGGGGAAGGCGATTCCGCCGAAGTTCGAGCCGCCTCCGAAGCATCCGATGATGACGTCGGGGTATTCGCCCGCCATCTCCATCTGCTTTTCGGCTTCCAGTCCGATAATCGTCTGGTGCAGGCTGACGTGGCTCAGCACGGAGCCGAGCGTGTACTTGCAGTTGGGGGTGGTGCGCGCCAGCTCGATGGCTTCGGATATGGCCGTCCCCAGCGAGCCTTGGTGGTTGGGGTATTTGGTCAGGATGTCTTTTCCGGCGCGGGTGGACATGGACGGCGAGGGAGTGACTTGCGCTCCGAAGGTCTGCATGATGCTGCGGCGGTAAGGTTTCTGCTCGTAGCTGATTTTCACTTGGTAGACGGCCGCTTCCAGTCCGAACACCTTTGCGGCGTATGCCAATGCCGCTCCCCACTGTCCGGCACCCGTTTCGGTGGTGATGTTCGTCACGCCTTCCTGCTTGCAGTAGTAGGCTTGCGCCAGCGCGGAGTTCAGCTTGTGCGAACCGATGGGGCTCACGCTTTCGTTCTTGAAGTAGATGTGCGCCGGGGTGCCGAGCGCTTTTTCCAACCCGTATGCGCGCACCAACGGGGTGCTGCGGTAATATTTGTACATCTCGCGCACCGTTTCCGGTATCTCGATCCACGCGTCGGTCTGGTTCAGCTCCTGATGGCAGAGTTCCTTGGCGAAGATGGGGTAGAGGTCTTCCGGTTTGAGCGGCTGTTTGGTGGCCGGATTCAGCGGCGGCATGGGCTTGTTTTTCATGTCCGCCTGGATATTGTACCAGTATCTGGGTATTTCGTCCTCCGGCAGGATAAATCTTTTCTGCTTATTACTCATAATTGCTTTCAATTTTATAGTTTTCTCCAAAAATATGGAAATAAATGATAACAGACAACATATTTTGCCTTTTTCTTTGTTCTCCGATGAAAAAAAGCTCTGTATGTTAAAAAATCTATACGCGCAAGAGGATTGGAGGGCGGAAAATATGTTTTTTGGCAGTTATGCGTATTTTTGCTCCGGCAAAGAGTCCGCGTCCGTTTGCGCTTCTCCGCTTCGGCAGAGCGCGGCGGCATTCCGCCTTGGAAGCGGCGGCGTTTTCCGGAAAGGAGGCCCGGCGTTGCGGATTCGTTAGACAAAAGTATGTATGGATTATTGGGAACGACTTTTTTTATATCGGAAGAAACTGCTTCTGCCCCGAATCAACCAGTTCGTAAACTGGACGCTCGGCGTCACCTACTTGTGCGCTCTGGCTTTTCTGGCCGCCATCGTGTATGAATACGGCTTCAGCCTGTCGGCCGGAGAGACGGAGGTCGTCCATGCGGTGTATCGGACGGTGTGGATTGTATTCCTGGCGAGCACGGCCTTGCAGATAGTTTTCCGTCAGGACGATTCGCCCTACAAGTTCACTCCGTGGACGTGGGTGCTCAGCGCGTTGCTTTATCTTACATTGCTTCCGGTGGTGTTCGACCGGCCGGAAGAGGGTACGGAGGTATATTGGATTTGGGCTTTCTTCCGCAGCCCCTATTACCGGGGAGCCATCCTTCTGCTGTATTCCTTCTACCAGCTTTCGGGCAGTCTGGTCCGTCTGCTGGGCAAGCGCACCAACCCCCCTCTCATTCTGGCGGGGAGCTTCCTGTTTATCATCGTGTTGGGGACGGGGCTGCTGATGCTCCCGCGCGCTACTTACAGCGGGATAGATTGGATAGACGCGCTTTTTACGGCCACGAGCGCGACGTGCGTCACGGGGCTGGTGTCGGTGGACGTGCCGTCCACTTTCACGTTAGAGGGGCAGGTCATCATCATTCTGCTGATACAGATAGGCGGATTGGGGGTGATGACGTTGACGAGCTTCTTCGCCATGTTCTTTATGGGAAACACGTCTATCTACAACCAGCTGGCGGTGGGCGACATGATCAGTTCCAATTCGCTGAACTCTTTGCTCTCTACCTTATTATATATATTGGGATTCACTCTGGCTATCGAGGGGGCGGGCATGGTCGTGGTGTGGTACAGCATCCACGGCACGTTGGGGATGACTTTGGACGAAGAACTGTTCTTTTCCGCCTTCCATGCCATATCCGCCTTCTGCAACGCCGGGTTTTCCATCCTGCCGAACGGCATGAGCAATCCGGCGGTGATGCAAGGCCACAACCTGCTGTACGTGACCCTCGGACTGCTCGTGGCTCTCGGAGGAATCGGCTTCCCTATTCTCGTGAACCTGTATGAGACGGTGATTTATTACCTGAGCTATTGGAAATGGAAGGCGTTCGGCCGTTCGCACCGCTTCGTGAAGCGGGTGCATCTGTATAACCTGAACACGAAAATCGTGCTCGTGTCTACCGCTTTCCTGCTGGCGTTCGGAACGGCCGTTATCGCGGTTGTCGAGTGGAACCAGGCGTTGGCGGGTATGCCCGTGGCTGACAAGTTGGTGCATTCCTTCTTCAACTCGTCGTGTCCGCGCACCGCCGGTTTCGTAAGCGTGCCTTTGCTTTCGTTTTCCGTGCAGACCCTTTTGTTCATGTTGGTGCTGATGGTCATCGGGGGCGGCACGCAGTCTACGGCAGGCGGCGTGAAAATCAACGTGTTTGCGGTGGCGATGCTCAATCTTTGGGCGGTGATACGAGGCTCTGAGCACGTCACCATCCTGAAGCGCGAGCTCTCCCACGACTCCATCCGCCGGTCGAACGCCGTAATCATGCTGTATCTGATAATAGCCTTTGCGGGAATGTTCGCGTTGAGCGTCCTTGAGCCGGAGGCATCTCTGCTTGCCGTGGTGTTCGAGTGCGTCTCCGCTCTGAGCACCGTGGGGTCGAGCCTCGACCTGACTCCCAAGCTGAGCGACGGAGGCAAGGCGCTGATTGTCGCAATGATGTTCGTCGGCCGCGTAGGGGCCTTCACGCTGATGACGGGGCTCGTCAGACAGGAAAAGAAACGGAACTATAAATATCCGAGTGACAACATAATTATCAACTGACTGGTATGAAATATCTGATTATTGGCTTGGGCCATTACGGGGGAATCCTTGCCGAAGAGCTGACCGCGCTGGGACACGAAGTGGTGGGAGTGGACAAGGACGAGCTGCACGTGGACAGGGTGAAGGACAAGATGGCTACGTCGTTCGTGCTTGACGCTACGGACGAGGCGGCCCTTTCGGTGCTTCCCGTCAAGAACGTAGACTTGGTGATTGTGGCCATAGGCGACAATTTCGGCGCTTCCGTGCGCATCGTGTCGTTGCTGAAGAAGGGCAAGGCGAAACGCATCTGCGCCCGTGCGGTGGACGATGTGCATAAGGCGGTGCTCGACGCGTTCTCCATCGACCGGATACTTACCCCTGAGCAGGATGCCGCGCGTATGCTGGCCCGCTCGTTGGAGGCGGATGCGGAGGTGGAGTCGTTTCAAGTGGACGAGAACAACAGCGTGTTCAAATTCCGCCTGCCCAAGAAACTGGTCGGGTATCATGCCAACGATCTGGAATTGGAGCGGGAGTTCGGGCTGAAGGTCATCTCGCTGGTCCGGGGAAACCGCACGTGCAACTGCTTGGGCATTTCCGTGCTTGAGCACAACGTGGCCAACGAGTTTCCGGAAGACTATGAGCTGAGCGGCGACGACATGCTGGTGTGCTACGGGCCTTACGAGCGCTTCATGCAGTTCTGGAAGTCCGTGCGGTAGGGCGGCTTTAGCGGATGTTCCTCCGGTTGAGGGCCTGCTGGTAGCGCCGCGCGTTGGCCTGGTGCTCCGAGAGCGTGCGCGCGAAGTTGTGGGTGCCGGAGAGGTCTTCTTTGGCGCACATATACAGGTAGCGGTGGCGCGAATAGTTCAGCACGCTCTCAATGGCATGGATGGAAGGGATGCGGATGGGGCCGGGCGGAAGCCCTTGGCATTTGTAGGTGTTGTAGGGGCTGTCCGTCTCCAGATGCTTGTAGAGGATGCGTCGCAGGCCGAAGTCTTGCAGCGCGAACTTCACGGTGGGGTCGGCCTGCAGGGGCATACCGATGCGGAGCCGGTTCAGATAAAGTCCTGCCACGACGGGCATTTCGTCCTTGTCGGCGGTTTCCTCTTCCACGATTGAAGCCAATGTGCTCACCTCTACGGGGGTCAGTCCTGCCGCTTTCGCCTTGTTCAGGCGTTGCGCGTTCCAGAAGCGGTCGTATTCTTTCTTCATCCGTTTCATGAAGCCTGCTGCGTCCATGTTCCAATACACCTCATACGTGTTCGGAAGAAAGAGCGCCGGGAGCGTTTCCCTGCGGAATCCGAGCGAAGCGCACCGGGCGCTGTCGTTGAGTGCGGCGGCCAGTTGCGCGGAGTCCGCCATGATTTGCCTCCCTACGGCGGAAGCCATCCGTGCGAGGCTCCGCGTGCCGGGCACGACTAACTTCACCGGGGTCTGGCGGCCGTGGTTCAGCTTCCGGAAAATCTGGAGCGTGGTTTCGTCAGGCGAAAGCCTGTAGGCGCCCGTGTGGATGTGCCCTTCGTAATCCTTTGCAGCCGCAAGCAGCTTGAATCCCTCCGTCCTTTTCGCATGGAACTGCTTTTCCAGCTTGGCGCAGACGGAATCAGCCGTGTCGTCTCCGTCGATGTAGAGCCATCCGGCGTGCGGCGTTCCGAGCGGACGGTTCAGGAGCAGGCAGAGAGGGGCGGCTGCGCACAAGGCCAGCGCGCACAAGGCTATGCCCGACAGGAGTATGGTTTTCTTTCGCTTCATGACGTTCTTTCGTTTGGCGGGGCAAAGATACGAAAAAAAGCGGAATGCCGGCGCAATCCGCCTTTTCAGCAAGGGAAAGAAAGGCGGGCGGATTCGGGCGCAAACGTGCCGGAATTTGACGGGAAAAGCCGTCGCGCTTGAGCGGAAAGCCCTTGGCGTTTCAAGGCTTTGCTTTCCGTTTTTCCGCCGACCGCTCAGATGGGAATCATATAAAATCTACCTAATTTTAAACAGATTATTCCTGTATATTTTCGTACTTTTGCAAATGAATATATTTAAAAAAAGGAATATGGCTAAAAATATCCAATCAAATAGATTGACAGAACAGCAAAAAGAATCACAAGGCGCAGTTGGCATCTTTGGCGAAGAAGCCAAGCTGCACGATATGGAAGTTGGAGAAATTTCACATTTCGTAATTGAACACTTGAAGAAAGAATATCCCCGATTATCTTTTCGTTGCAGGACAAGCATTAAGAAAGAGGAAATTAACGAGGCATTGAAGAAAGTAGATTCTGAGTTGGGGCAAACGCTTTTTGTGCCAAACTCAAGCATTATTCCTGATGGGGGAATTATTGAAGTGGAAGACGATAATGGCAATTGGAGGGTTGTTCTGGTGTCAGAGGCCAAGCATTAAGGAAAAGACATAGAAAACATCAAGAAAGGGAAGCTGGTCGGTAAAAACAACGACCGAGATTTAATGGCGGCAGGCAACGCAGTAGAAAGGTCGCATAAGAATATTTGTGAAATTGCCAATTTCATGCTGGCTGAATCTCATTTCCCATACGTGCTGTTCTTGGAAGGTTCAAACTTCCTGACTGAAACCGTTTCGATAACAAGGCCGGACGGCAGAGCGGTAACGTTGGAATATAATTCCGGAACGTTGAACCGGTTGGATAGATTGACTGCTGCAAATTATAGAATGCCAATCAATACGAATTTGTGCAAGAACAAATTCGTCAAGCATGGAGATAAAATGATTATGCTTCAAGCCGCTTCCATCTACACGCAAGGGAATGGAGCGAGGTGGAATGTCCAAGATATGTTAAATATAATGCTTGAGATTTCAAAAACCTCTTTGCAAATATTAGGAAGCGACCTGTTCAAGCAACTTACGAAGACGAACCGCTAAAAAGAACCGATCGGGATGGCAAGAAACGCGACAAACAAATTACTGCAAAAGGCTAAGAAACTGAAAAGCGACGAGTTCTACACGCAACTTTCCGACATAGCCAGCGAATTGCAGCATTATAAGGAACATTTTAAGGGCAAAGTGGTCTATTGCAATTGCGATGACCCCCGTAACAGCAATTTCTTCAATTACTTCGTTCAGAATTTTAAAGAACTGGGCCTTAAGAAACTGATAACGGCCTGCTATAAGGAACAAACAAACGATTTGTTCGACATAAAAGAGAACGAGAACGCTTTCTTTTACGAATATTCAGGTACGGAAAGCGGAATTTTGAATAAGGCGGATTTTGTCTATTTCAAAGGAGACGGCGATTTCCGCAGCCCGGAAAGCATCGAGCTATTGAAACAAGCCGATATCGTTGTTACAAATCCTCCGTTCTCTTTGTTCAGAGAATATGTGGCCCAATTGATGGAATACGGCAAAAAATTCCTGATAATAGGCAATATCAATGCGATAACATATAAGGAGATTTTCAAGCTCATCCAAGAAAACAAGATATGGTTAGGCATCAACCTCGGAAGGGGAATTTCTGGCTTCATTGTTCCCGACCATTATGAACTTTACGGCACGGAAACAAGGATTGACGATGCCGGAAACCGGATAATCTCGCCCAACAATTGCCTATGGCTGACTAATTTGGAAACTTCCCGACGTCATGAAGACATTGTTCTTACAAAGAGATATGCAGGAAATGAAACCGAATATCCCTAGTATGATAACTACGATGGTATCAATGTGAACAAGACGCAAGACATCCCTTGCGATTACGCCGGATATATGGGTGTGCCGATTACATTCTTGCACAAGTTTAATCCCGACCAGTTTGAGATTGTCAAATTCAGGAAAGGAAATGACGGCAGAGATTTATCAGTAAATGGGAAATGTCCTTATTTTAGGATATTGATTAGGAATAAGCGTTGCAATAAGGTCTGAAATAACGTTCATGTTCTGGCATTTTATTCTCTCTTTCCTTTCCGTCGCGAAAACAAAGATTTCATTTACAATTGCTTTCATATAACTTTTTTTTCATATAAATTTGCAGCCTAAATTGCGGAGGGCATCTCCGCCGGTCTTTTTGAAACGAATAAAAATCGCATAGATTATGGGTAAGAAATTTACTGAATATTCCCAGCTCAGCCTTTCCGAAGTCAACAAGGAAGTGCTGAAGAAATGGGATGAAAACGACGTTTTCTCCAAGAGTATGACGGAGCGTGAGGGCTGTCCCTCGTTCGTGTTCTATGAGGGGCCTCCTTCGGCAAACGGCATGCCGGGCATCCACCACGTGATGGCGCGCACCATCAAGGACACGTTCTGCCGCTACAAGACCATGAAAGGCTATCAGGTGAAGCGCAAGGCGGGATGGGACACGCACGGGCTTCCCGTGGAACTGGGCGTGGAGAAGGCCCTCGGCATCACGAAGGAGGACATCGGAAAGACGATTTCCGTGGCCGAATACAACAGGCATTGCCGCACGGACGTGATGAAGTTTACCAAAGAATGGACTGACCTGACCCACAAGATGGGCTATTGGGTAGACCTCGACAATCCGTACATCACATACGACAACCGCTATATCGAAACCCTCTGGTGGCTGCTCCAGCAATTCTACAAGAAGGGGCTGCTGTATAAGGGATACACCATCCAGCCGTATTCTCCGGCTGCGGGGACGGGGCTGAGCTCGCACGAGCTGAACCAGCCGGGATGCTACCGCGACGTGAAAGACCTGACCGTAGTGGCCCAGTTCAGAATAAAGAATCCGAAACCGGAAATGGCGGAGTGGGGCGCTCCTTATTTCCTCGCATGGACGACCACTCCCTGGACGCTGCCCTCGAACACGGCGTTGTGCGTAGGCCCGAAAATCGACTATGTGGCCGTGCAGACGTACAACGGATATACGGGCGAGAAAATAACCGTGGTGCTGGCCAAGGATTTGCTCTATACGCATTTCAACAAGAAGGCTGAGGGCATCGCGCTCGAAGACTACAAGCCGGGCGACAAGTTGGTGCCGTTCAAGGTGGCGGGCGAATACAAAGGCCCCGACCTGGTGGGCATGGAATACGAGCAGCTGCTCCCGTGGGTGAAGCCCGTAGAGCTTGATGAAAACGGCAATTGGCGCGACGCTTCGTCAAAAGCGTTCCGGGTGATTCCGGGCGATTACGTGACCACCGAAGACGGTACGGGCATCGTGCATATCGCTCCGACGTTCGGTGCGGACGACGCTTTCGTGGCGAAAGCTGCGGGCATCCCCTCTTTGTTCATGATCAACAAGAAGGGAGAGACGCGCCCGATGGTCGATTTGACGGGCAAGTTCTATATGCTTGACGAGCTTGACGAGGCGTTCGTGAAGGAGTGTGTGGACACAGACAAGTACAAGGAATATCAGGGCCGGTGGGTGAAGAACGCTTACGACCCGCAGTTCACCGTAGACGGGAAGTATGACGAGAAAGCGGCCCAAGCCGCCGAATCGCTCGATGTGTATATCTGCATGAAGATGAAGCAGAGCAATCTGGCCTTCAAGATGGAGAAGCACGTACACAACTATCCGCATTGCTGGCGCACGGACAAGCCGGTGCTCTACTATCCGCTCGACAGCTGGTTTATCCGCTCCACCGCCTGCAAAGACCGGATGATTGAGCTGAACAAGACCATCAACTGGAAACCGGAGTCGACGGGAACGGGACGCTTCGGCAAGTGGCTCGAAAATCTGAACGACTGGAACCTGAGCCGTTCGCGCTATTGGGGGACTCCGCTTCCTATCTGGCGCAGCGAGGAAGGCGAAGAAGTCTGCATCGGCTCGGTGGAAGAACTTTACAACGAAATAGAGAAGTCGGTTGCGGCCGGTTTCATGGCTGAAAACCCGTACAAGAAATTGGGCTTCGTGCCGGGCGAATATACGAAAGAGAACTACGACAAAATCGACCTTCACCGTCCGTATGTAGACGACATCATTCTCGTTTCTGCAAGCGGCAAGCCGATGAAGCGCGAAACAGACTTGATTGACGTATGGTTCGACTCCGGCTCTATGCCGTATGCGCAGCTCCACTATCCGTTTGAAAACAAGGAACTGGTTGATTCGCGCAGCTATTATCCGGCCGACTTCATCGCGGAAGGCGTAGACCAGACGCGCGGATGGTTCTTCACGCTTCATGCCATCGCCTCGATGGTGTTCGACAGCGTGGCGTTCAAGAACGTAGTGTCGAACGGTCTGGTGCTCGACAAGAACGGCAACAAGATGTCGAAACGCCTCGGCAATGCGGTCGATCCGTTCAGTGCCATCGAGAAGTTCGGTTCCGACCCGCTCCGCTGGTACATGATTACCAACTCGGCTCCGTGGGACAACCTGAAGTTCGATGCCGACGGGGTGGACGAGGTGCGCCGCAAGTTCTTCGGCACATTATATAATACGTATTCGTTCTTCGCCCTTTATGCCAATGTGGACGGATTCACGTATGCCGAAGAAGACGTGCCGGTGGCAGAGCGTCCGGAAATCGACCGCTGGATTCTGTCGTTGCTGAACTCCCTCATCAAGCAGGTAGACGATTGCCTGAACGATTATGAACCGACCAAGGCAGGCCGTCTGATAACGGATTTCGTGAACGACAATCTGAGCAACTGGTACGTGCGTCTGAACCGCAAGCGTTTCTGGGGAAGCTCCATGTCGGCCGACAAGTTGTCCGCTTACCAAACGCTGTATGTATGCCTCGAAACGGTGGCCAAGCTGATGGCTCCTATCGCTCCGTTCTATGCCGACCGCCTGTATATGGATTTGGTGAGCGTGACGGGACGCGACACAACGGTGTCCGTGCATCTGGCCAAGTTCCCCGAAGCTGACAATAGTCTGATAGACAGCGAACTTGAGGCCCGTATGCAGATGGCTCAGGATGTCACTTCGATGGTGCTGGCATTGCGCCGCAAGGTGAACATCAAGGTGCGCCAGCCCCTTCAGTGCATTATGGTTCCGGTGGCGGACGAAGACCAGAAGCGTCACATCGAAGCGGTGAAAGACTTGATATTGAACGAGGTGAACGTGAAAGAACTGAAGTTCGTAGACGGAGCCTCCGGCGTATTGGTGAAGAAGGTGAAGTGCGACTTCAAGAAACTTGGCCCGAAATTCGGGAAACAGATGAAGGCGGTAGCGGCCGCAGTAAACGGAATGGCTCAAGATGAGATAGCTGAGCTGGAAAAGAACGGAAGCTATACGTTCAACATCGACGGTTTGTCCGCTGTAGTGGAAGCCGGCGATGTGGAAATCTATAGCGAAGACATTCCGGGCTGGTTAGTGGCCAATGAAGGCAAGCTGACCGTAGCGTTGGAAGTGACCGTGACTGAAGCCTTGCGTCGCGAAGGCATTGCCCGCGAGCTGGTGAACCGCATCCAGAATATCCGCAAGAGCAGCGGATTCGAGATTACCGACAAGATAAAAGTTACGTTATCGAAAAATCCGTTGACGGATGATGCGGTCAACGAATATAATACGTATATTTGTAACCAGGTCTTGGCAACTTCGCTTGAGTTGGCCGATGAAGCGGCAGAGGGCGTTGAGTTGGATATGGACGTCTGCAAACTGTTTGTGAGCGTAATAAAAATGTAATATGAACCCATCCTTCCGGCAAGTCCGGAAGGATACTATTATTAACTTCAAAACTTAAAACACTATGGCTGAAAAAACAAGGTATTCTGACGCTGAACTTGAAGAGTTCCGTGCCATTATCATGGAAAAACTTCAGCTCGCTGAGCGCGACTATGAGAAACTGAAGAGTAGTATTATGAATACGGACGGCAATGATACAGACGACACTTCCCCCACTTACAAGGTCTTGGAAGAAGGGGCGAATACGCTGTCGAAAGAGGAAACCACTCGCTTGGCCGCCCGTCAATTGAAGTTTATTCAGAACTTGCGGGCCGCGCTGGTACGCATCGAGAACAAGACTTACGGCATCTGCCGTGAAACCGGAAAACTGATTCCGGCCGAGCGTCTCCGCGCAGTGCCTCATGCCACATTGAGCATCGAGGCCAAGCAGCAAGGAAAGAGATAAGAACGTGCAAAATTGGAGATTGGGAATCAGGAAAGCGGAAGCGGCTGGTTCCTGCTCTCCAATAATAAAAGTAGGCTTGATAGAAAATGAATAAATTCCTGACCCAAGGACGGTTGGCCGCATTCATTGTAGTGGCGGTGTTGGTGATAGATCAGTTGATAAAGATTGCGGTGAAAACGAGCATGTTTCTTCACGAACATATCCGTGTGACCGACTGGTTCTATATTTATTTCACGGAAAACAACGGAATGGCTTTCGGACTTGAGATTTTCGCGAAGATATTTCTGACCCTCTTCCGTATCGTGGCTGTTGTTTTGATTACGTGGTATCTGGTGCGTATCGTGAGGCAGCCCCGAAAGGTGAAGAACGGGTATATCGTCTGTCTTTCTTTGATTCTGGCCGGTGCGGTGGGCAACATTATCGATTGCGTGTTTTACGGCGAAGTGTTCAGCGCAAGTACGCACACCCAGATTGCTTCGTGGGTGCCTGTGGGACAGGGATATGCCGACTGGCTTCATGGAAAAGTGGTCGATATGTTTTATTTTCCCATAATCGACACTTATTGGCCCGCATGGATGCCGTTTGTAGGCGGAGAGCATTTCATTTTCTTCAGCCCGATTTTCAATTTTGCCGATGCTGCAATCAGTTGCGGCATTATTGCCTTGCTGATATTCTACAGCCGTTATCTGAATACGGAAACGAAATCTTCTTCAAATGATGAAAAGAAATAAGCGTTTTGGCAAGAGTATGCGCATCCTGTGGGCTTTTGCGGCGGCCGTATCCTTCTGGGGATGCGGAAACAAAATTCCGGCCGACATCATCCAGCCTGTAGAGATGGAGAATCTTTTGTATGATTACCATATTGCCAATACGTTGGGGGCGAATTTGCCTTATTCTGAAGGGTACAAGAAAAATGCTTATTTTGCGTATGTGTTCGAGAAGCACCATGTGACGGAAGCCGAATTCGACTCGTCTATGGTGTGGTACTCGCGCCATAGCGGAGAGCTGTCTGCCATTTACGACAATTTGAAGAAACGTTTTGAAACGGACAGCGAGCGGATGAAGCAGCTTGCGTCGCGTCATAACGGAGAGATTTCCGTGTCCATGTCGGGCGATACCGTGGATATCTGGCAAGACCGTTCGTTTTATTGGCTCACTTCTTCCCCATATACCAATAAAGTGCAGTTTGAACTGAAGGCTGACACCTCGTTCAAACCGAAAGACATGCTGGCATTTGAGGCCGATATGTCTTTCCTTCCCCCTCAGGAAGGCAAGGCGGTGATGGGCATCAAGGTGACGTTTGAGAACGACAGCGTGCAGGGGATGACCCGCATGGTGGACGCTTCCGGCAGGCAGTGCCTGTTGCTGAGTCCTGACTCCGCCTTTGAGTATAAGAACATAAGCGGTTTTGTCTATTATATGGGGGAGGCGGAAAAGAAAGGCAATCTGCTGCTGAACGATATTCGTTTGATTCGTACCCATCGGAAAGGCGGATTGCTTGCAGAACCGGTTGTGTTGCGGGATTCTGTCCGGAGAAGAGAACTCCAACCGTTGCCTCGTCGTAAGTGAAGCCTATGAGATATTTTGCCGCCCATCGCGTATGGATATGGAACCGCAACGAAATGCTCGGTATATGCCGGGTAGGAGTGGATGACGAAACTCGTTGCGTGAAGTCGGTAGAGCCGTTCGATGGAGAAGTTGAGCGGACGGAATGGCTTGGCGGACTGATAGCGGTTGCTCCCGGATGTCCGCCGCGTTTTGAGGGCGAGCCTTTTGCCCGCTATAAAGCGCGTGCCTTGTCGGAGTGGAGTTCCGTTGAGGCCGATTCTTCCCCTCTATATGCTTATCATTTTTCTTCTTTCGATGTGTCCTCGATGGAGTTCCATCCTTCTGCGCGGATTGTCCGTTTATGACATCCTGCGCCGGAACTCCGCACAGACGATGGCCGTAGCTGCGGCTACGTTGAGCGATTCGCTGGTGGCTCTTCCTTGCGGATAGTTGGGGATGAGCAGTTTCCGGTTGACTAATCTTCCTATTTCATTGCTGATGCCTTTCCCTTCGTTTCCCATGACGATGATTCCGTGTGAAGAAAGCGGGTGCGTATAGATGTTTTCCCCGTCGAGGAAGGTGCCGAACACGGGGACGTTTTTTTCAGATGCGGCGAGGATGATATCTTCCAAGTTGCAATAGTGGAGCTGAACCCGTGCGAGGGCTCCCATCGTGGCCTGCACTGCTTTCGGATTGAAAGCGTCCGCCGTATCGTTGGAGCAGAAGATATGTCCGATGCCGAACCAGTCGGCTATGCGGATAATGGTGCCCAAGTTTCCGGGATTCTGCACGCCGTCCAATGCCAAGCATAGGGAATTGCTGATAACCGAGAGGTCAATGCCGTTGTCCGGCATCTCGAATACGGCCAATACGTCTTGCGGAGTTTTGAGCAGACTGGCTTTGGCCAGTTCCTCACGGGTGACTTCTATCGTTTCTTGCGCACGGATGTCCGGGTTTGCTTCGAACCATTCCGCAGTGCCTGCTATCAGCTTGCATTTGAAATGTCCCAGCAAGTCGCCTGCCAGCTTGGGGCCTTCTGCCAGAAAAGCGTTTTCTTCTTTCCTATGTTTCTTTTGTTCTAACGAACGGATGTATTTTATTTTGTTCTTGCTCAGCATGTCGTTGAAAATTGTTGGCAAAACTAAGAAGATATTTTCTATTATTCCTTATTTTTGCCGGAAACGGGGCGTAATCGTGCGTATTTTATATAATTTAACGTGCAGATGCGTCTCCCTTTTCGTATTGAATACAGATATTGCAAGGTTATGAATGCTATAAAGGTCTATATTCTGCTTTTGCTTCTTGTCTGTTCGGGAGTTGGAATTCATGCGGAACAGTCCGTTCCTTTCGGCTTCCGCCATATCGGGGTCTCGGACGGACTCCCCGACAACTATGTGAAAAATGTGCTGGTATTGCCTGACGGTCGTATCGCTGTACGCACTTCCGTTCTTCTCAGCCTGTATGACGGGCAGAACTTCGTGAACCATCCTCTTTGGAAAGTTCCCGGACATGCCATCGGCTATCGTTCGATGATGCCCGTATTGTATGTGGATGCGAGGGAACGGGTGTGGATAAAGGAAAAAGGAATGCTGGAAGCGTTTGATCTGGCAACCGAGAAGTTCCTTGACCTGAAAGGAATGCTGCCGGATGTGGATATAAATGATTTCTTTGTCGATTCCGGACGCCGCATCTGGATGACGGACGGCAAGCATGTCTTCTTCTGTGATGATGACTTGGGCGTTGTTCAGACGATAGATTCTTCTCCGGACATTTACGGAACATTGCTGGGCTTGGAGTCGGACGGCAAGCGGTGCTGGATGGTGTATGACACGGGGATTATGCGGTGTTATGACATGAAGCAGAAGCGGACGGTCCGGCAGGAAGTGTTCTTGAAAGGGACTACCGTCAAGTTAGAAGTGCAACTCCGCGACCTCCTTCCTCCGTCCTTGGAGCGTAGCGGAAAGGGCGGAGGAA
>CALUGI010000044.1 GCA_944320135.1 uncultured Phocaeicola sp.
CGGCACGTACGGTGGTGTGAGAGGTCGGAAAACGAAAGTAGGAAGAAAACTACTTCGTTTTCCTCCTACTCGATTATTGTTCCGTCTTCGTTTTGTGAATCGTCAGATAATTTATACATTTGTTACCGTTTAGTTAAAGACATTGAAGATGAAAAAGAAACTTCTCTTATGTGCAGTCTTGGCTGCTGCTGCGGCGGCCGGAGTGCAGGCGCAGAAAAAGGATTTCAGCTATAAGTTTTACGGGCAGGTGCGCACCGACTTGTTTTATAACAGCCGTTCCAATTCGGAAACCGTTGACGGACTTTTCTATATGTATCCGAAAGATGCGGCTCCCGATGCTGACGGGAGAGACTTGAACGCCAAGCCGGACGGCAACTTCTATACGCTTTATTCCCGTCTGGGGGTGGACGTGGCAGGACCGATGTTGGGAAAAGCGAAGACGTCCGCCAAGTTAGAAGTCGACTTTCGCGGTTCGGGTACGACCTATTCGCTTGTCCGCATCCGTCATGCCTACTTCAACTTCGACTGGGGGAAGTCGGCTCTCCGCGTGGGGCAGTACTGGCATCCCCTCTACGGCGACGTGGCTCCGGAGATACTGAACCTGAACATGGGCGCGCCGTACCAGCCTTTCAGCCGCGCTCCGCAGGTGCGCTACCGCTATACTTCAAAAAACTTTGTGCTGACTGCGGCTGCGGTCTGGCAGATGCAGTATCTGTCGGTAGGCCCCAAGTCGAATAAACCGGGAGAGACGGAAACTTCCAAGAGCCAGGCTTTCATCAAGAACAGCTGCGTGCCGGAGTTTTATCTGGGCATGGACTACAAGAACCCGAACCTGCTGGTCGGGGCGGGCGTGCATGTGTCGTCCGTCACTCCCCGTGTCCAGTCGGAAACGGGAAGCGGTGTATATAAGGTAAGCGAGCGTGTGACCGGAGTTTCCGGCGAAGCCCATCTGAAGTATACGCGCAACCGCCTGATGATTGCGGCCAAGAGCGTGCTGAGCACTAACCTGACGCAGACAAGTACGGTGGGCGGTTACGGAGTGGCCTCTGCCGATGCCCGTACCGGAGAGCAGGAATATGCGCCTTTGCGCATGTCGCATACATGGGTGAACATGGTGTACGGGAAAACGTTCCGTGGGGGCGTTTTCGTCGGCTATCTGAAGAATCTCGGCGCATCGGAAGAAGTTGCCAATTTAATCGGCACGGGTACCGACCTTGACCAGCTGAACACGTTGGGAGCAGAACTGACTTACAATCGTCCGAACTGGAAGTTCGGCATGGAATACACGTGGACAGGAGCCTGGTACGGCGACAACGACTCGAAAGGGAAGGTAGTGAACGCCCATTTGGTGAAGAACAACCGCATCGTGTTTACAGCTCTGTTCCAGTTCTGACGACGTTTGTGTGCGAAGGCTTCCCTTTGCAGATATCAGACTAACCTTTAATTGAACAATATGACTTGTAGAATTTTATGTTTCTCTTTGGCGGTCGGGCTGTTTTCCGCCTTGTCCGCAGAAGAATTTTCGCGTCCGGAAACCGACGCGCCGTCTTGTCCGGAAAACTGTTTTGCGCATCCTTGGCAAGGCAAGAAGGTAGGATATTTGGGCGACTCCATCACCGATCCGAAATCAAACCCTGAAACCAGAAAGTATTGGGATTTTCTGAAAGAATGGTTAGGCATCACTCCTTATGTCTATGCCGTAGGCGGGCGGCAATGGAACGACATTCCCCGTCAGGCGGAAGCGTTGAAGCGGGAACATGGCGGCGAGGTAGATGCCATTGTGGTGCTGATAGGCACGAACGACTACCATCATGGCTTGCCTGTGGGAGAATGGTATGAAGAAAGCATGGGGAAAGCGAAGTTTGCCGAGGGGAAGCCGATGGCGGAAGTGGCGCGCAAGCAACGTCGTTTGCTGATGAACGATTCCACTTTCTGCGGGCGTATCAACAAGGGGCTGTCCGCCTTGAAATCGAATTTTCCCGACAAGCAGATTGTGCTCCTTACTCCTTTGCATCGTGCTTTTGCCATGTTCGGGCCGACCAACGTACAGCCGGACGAAAGTTTCCGAAACGGGTGCGGCGAATACATCGACGCTTATGTGCAAGCGATAAAGGAAGCGGGCAACGTATGGTCCGTGCCTGTAATCGACCTCAATGCGGTGAGCGGCATGAACCCGACGGTGGAGGAACAAAAGATGTATTTCGTCAATCCGGAAACGGACTTGCTTCATCCCAGCACTGCCGGGCAGGAGCGCATGGCGCGGACGCTGATGTACCAGCTGCTTGCGTTTCCGGTGTGGTAGAAACGCAAAATCCCCGGTTCAACGGGCGAACCGGGGATTTTATGTAAGGAATGTTTGATATTCAGATTATGCGTTGACAACACGCTTCTCCTGAATTCTGGCTTTCTTACCGGTAAGTTTGCGCAAATAATACAATTTGGCGCGACGAACCTTACCGATTTTGTTGACCGTGATGCTGTCGATAGCCGGTGATTCCAGCGGGAAAATACGTTCAACACCTACAGTTCCTGACATCTTACGCACGGTAAAGCGTTTCTTCTCACCGTGTCCGCAGATTTTGATAACGACTCCGCGATACATCTGTACGCGCTCTTTGTTACCCTCAACGATACGGTATGCTACTGTCACCGTGTCACCTGCTTTGAATGACGGATGCTTTTTGCCAGTAGCGAATGCTTCTTCTGCAATTTTAATTAAATCCATTTTTCTTTTAATTATATTGTTAGATCGTTACAACGCAACATATCAAGTAACTCTTCTTGACAGCGATTGCGCGAAAGCGGTGCAAAGTAAGTGATTTTTCGTGATACGGCCAAAGGTTCGGCACATATTTTGCTTTGTGCGGCAGAATTTTTCGGGGAATGACGGGAAAAGGCTTTGTTCCGTATCCGATTTTGGTTATTTTTGGACTGAAAAAACAACAAAACTATGGATTGCAAGAATGTGAAAGGTTGCGCGGGAGCTGCTTTGCTGGTCGGAATGCTGCTTGGCGGATGCGCTTCCGGCTATTCGGTGAAAAGTATAGAAGGAGGGAGGGTGGCTATGACCGCCGAATACGATACAAGTTCCGACAGTGTTGCGGCTGCTATCCTCCGGCCCTACAAGGAAACGGTGGACAGCATCATGTCGCCCGTCATCGGACATGCGGCGAAGACGCTGGACGCTTTCCGTCCGGAATCTCCGCTTTCCAACCTGCTGGCCGACATCATCCGTCAAGAGGGCAGGGCGATAACGGGGAAAGCGGCAGACGTGGGCGTAATGAATATGGGAGGTATCCGCAATTCGTTGCCCGAAGGGGAGATTACTTTCGGCATGGTGTATGAAATCACTCCCTTCGAGAATGCCTTGTGTGTGCTGACCTTCGACGGGAAAACGTTGCTGGAGCTGTTCGGCCAGATAGCCCGGTTGGGCGGGGAAGGTCTGAGCGGGGCCAGTCTGGTCATTTCTCCCGAAGGGGAATTGCTGGACGCAAAAGTGGGCGGAAAGCTGATAGCGGAAAGCCGGGAATACACGGTGGCTACCATCGATTATCTGGCGGAAGGAAACGACAAAATGTCTGCTTTCCGCAAGGCTAAGTCGAAGGTGTTCCCTCCCCGGACCCTGCTTCTGAGGACGGTGTTCCTGGACTATGTGAAGGAATGCGAGCGGACGGGCCGGACAGTCGACGCGCAGACGGACGGAAGGGTGCGGATAGAAGCTCGGAGGTGAGCCTCCGTCTTTTCCCGGATGAGCCTCCGTCTTTTCCCGGATGAGCCGCCGCCTTTATCCGGATGGGCCGCCATCTTTATTCGGATGAGCCGCCATCTTTTGGCAAAGAATATGTCGTGCGATTAATTAGTTTAAAAACAAATGATTATGCTTAACAGAATATTAGGGCTGTTTTTGGCGTGCCTGGTTTCGGGAATGCTGTCGGCCCGCAATGCGAAGGAGTTGTATATTTACCATACCAACGACATGCACAGCCGCGTCGAGCCGTTTCCGGCTTATTTCCCGGACTCGGTGTTGGCAGACAAGGCCGGCATGGTGCGTCGGGCTGCTTTCATCCGTGGAGAAAGGGAACGGCACAAGAACTTGCTGCTTTTCGATTCGGGCGATTTTTCGCAAGGAAGCCCCTATTACAACCTCTTTAAAGGCGAAGTGGAAATCAAGCTGATGAACGAAATGGGCTACGATGCCGGAACCATCGGGAACCATGAGTTCGATTTCGGACTCGACAACATGGCGCGTCTGTTCCGGATGGCAGAGTTTCCCATCGTTTGCGCGAATTATGCGGTGGAGGGAACGGCGCTTGAAGGGCTTGTGAAGGAATATACGGTTATCGAACGTGACGGAATCCGCATCGGGGTGTTCGGCTTGGGAGCGCCTTTGGAAGGGCTTGTGTCACGGGCGAACTGCGAAGGAGTGAAGTTTGAAGACCCGGTGGCGGAGGCTCAGCGCATAGCCGACCTGCTGCGCAACCGCGAGCGGTGCGACCTGGTGGTTTGCCTTTCGCATTTGGGATGGGACGGAACGCCTTATTCGGACGTGAAGCTGATAGAGTGTACCCGAAACATAGACCTTGTGCTGGGAGGCCATTCGCATTCGTATTTCGAGAAGCCGAAGCGTTACAAAAATCTGGACGGGATGGAAGTCCCTGTCCAGCAGATGGGCAAACATGCGGCTTTTGTAGGAAAGATAATTGTAACGATGGACAAATAGTTTTATGACGGAGTTATGAGAAAACGTATATTGTTGTGTGCAGGAATCTTTTTGTCGGCAGCCTTTGCTTCTTTGGCTCAGCGGCCTGCGATACTGGAGAGCGTCCGCGATACGGCGGAGTGCAGGAAGTGGGTGGAGGAACGGATGGAGAAGATGACGCTGAAACAGAAGGTGGGGCAGCTTTTTATCCATACCGCCCCTCCGGAATACACCCAATATAACAAGAATATATTGCGGAAAATCATTGAAAATTACGGAATCGGGGGCATGCTTTTCTCGTCGGGCGAGACAGACAAGCAGGTTCAGCTGACAAATTATGTCCAGCAGGTGTCTGAAATTCCCCTGCTGATTGCGTTCGACGGGGAATGGGGGCTTGCGATGCGCTTGAAAGACGCTCCCAAATTTCCTTACAACAGGGTGTTGGGGTGCATCCGGAGCGATTCCTTGATTTACGAGTACGGGAGGGAAGTGGCCCGCCAATGCCGTGCGATAGGCGTGCATGTGAACTTCGCGCCGGTGGCCGATGTTGACAATAATCCGAACAATCCGGTGATAGGTTACCGTTCGTTCGGAAGCGACCCTCATCGGGTAGCGGAAAAAGTGGCGGCATACTCTCGCGGACTGGAAGACGGCGGAGTGCTGGCCGTATGCAAGCACTTTCCCGGTCATGGCGATACGGATGTCGATTCGCACAAGTCGTTGCCCGTCCTCCCGTTCGACCGTGCCCGGTTAGACAGCGTGGAGCTTTATCCTTTCCGCAAGGCGATAGAGGCAGGCGTGGGAGGCATAATGGCGGGCCATCTGCAAGTGCCTGCTTTGGGGAGGAAGCCGGCCTCTATATCTCAGGACATTATCGGCGTGTTGAGGGACGAACTGCATTTCAGCGGGTTGGTGTTTACCGATGCGTTGGAGATGAAAGGCATTTCCGGCAACAAGGACGTTTGCGCGCAGGCGCTGATTGCCGGAAACGATATGGTGCTGGCTCCGCGCAACCTGAAGCGGGAGCTGAATGGGGTGATGGATGCCATTGGAAGAGGACATTTGTCGGAAAAAGAAATAGACGAGAAATGCCGGAAAGTGCTTGCCTTCAAATATGCGCTCGGATTGTCCCGCTACAAGCCGGTTTCGGTGGAAGGCATCTCAAAGGCGTTGGATGCCGATGCCGCAGGCAGATTGAAAGATGAACTTTCCTGTGCGGCAGTAACGGTGGCTCGCGGTTCAGACGGATTGGTTCCGTTGGATTTGGCGGTGTCGGGAACTGTTTTGTTGAGCGTTTCTTCCACATTGACAGAGGACTATCCTTTTTACAAACGGCTTCGGGAAACGATGCCCATACGTTGGATTCATGTCCGCAAGGATTCGATAGCGGCTGTCAGCGAGCGCATCCGTCCGGCACAGCGGGTCATTGTAGCCCTTCATACAGACAATATTCGGCATTATGATTCGTGGCTGGCCCGGTTAGCTGCGGACAAACCGTTGGCACTTGTTTTATTTTCTAATATGAAAGCCTTGGAAAAGATTCCGAAAGCATTGAAGAAGACTTCGGCTGTGGTGCTTGCGCATAGCGACGGCGAAAAAGTGCAGCAACATGTGGCCGACATGTTTTTGGGAAAAGCCCGTGTTGACGGACGTTTGTCCATTCCCTTGGCAGGAATCTTCAGTGCAGGAGAAGGATGCGTCGTCGATCCCGAACATCCTCGCGCATATTGTCCGGAAGATTTGGGAATGGATTCGTCGGTGCTTGCGCAGATAGATACGATAGCTGAAGAAGGAATCCGTGAGGGAGCGTTTCCGGGATGCCATGTGCTGATTTTGCGCGAAGGGATGCCCGTTTACAACAAGTGCTTCGGCAAACATACGTATGAAGGCAACCGGCTTACGGCCGAAAACGACATCTATGATCTTGCATCCTTGACGAAAACTACCGCAACTTTGCTTGCCGTTATGAAACTGTATGACGAAGGGCGTTTCGGGCTGACCGACCGGGTGTCGGACTACCTCCCGTATTTGAGGAAAACGGACAAGTCGCGTATCACTGTTCAGGACTTGCTTTTCCATGAGTCGGGCCTTCCGGCATATTTGCCGTTCTATATGGAAGCGATAAATCTTAAATCTTGCAAAGGAGGCTTGTTTCGTAGAAAGCGCGATTCGAGCCATCAGATGAAAATAGGTGAGAACTTGTATGCTTGCACGAGTTTTTCCTATAAGCCGGAGTGGGTTTCTTTCAAGCGTTCGGCAGCCTATCCGTTGCAGGTTGCAGACAGTTTGTTTGTAAGCGGAGCGTTTCCGGACGAGATTGTGCGCCAAATTGCGGATGCGCCGTTGAAAGGCCGTTCATATCGGTATAGTTGTCTGAATTTCATGTTGCTGAAGGAACTTGTGGAGACTTTGGCGGGGAAGCCGATGGATGAGTATCTCGACAGCGTGTTCTACAGGCCGATGGGATTGCTTCACACTTCGTTTTTGCCTTTGGAGAAGTTCGGCAAAGACCGGATTGTGCCTTCCGCAGGAAGCGACTTCCTTCGTGGAGGCGTGTTGCAGGGATTCGTGCAAGACGAGGCTGCCGCTTTTATGGGCGGCGTGTCGGGCAATGCAGGGCTGTTTTCCACGGCGCGCGATGTGGGGTGCATTTATCAGATGCTGCTCGACAAAGGGGTGTGTGGCAATCGCCGTTATCTGACGCGCGCCACATGCGAGCTGTTTACTTCCTTGAAGGCGAAAGAAAGTCGTCGCGGGCTTGGCTTTGACAAGCCTGCGGAAAAAATCGAAGAAAGCCCGTGTTCGGCAGAAACCCCGCCGTCTGCATTCGGACATACGGGATTCACGGGAACCGCAGCTTGGGCTGATCCGGACAACAGGCTGATATTCGTGTTTTTAAGCAATCGCACTTATCCTCGTCCGTACGATCGGAAAAAATTGATGGAACTGAATATCCGTCCCAGAATGCAGCAGGTTATGTACCAGTCTCTGATAGAATGAGAACGATTGGCTTGCAGGATATTTTTAAGGAAGAAGCTCTGCCGCAGTCTTTCTGCGGCATCTATTTAGAAAGGGTACAAATTGTATAGATTTTGCAATGTTGATGTTACAACTTATGATAAAAACGCTACCTTTGTAGCATCAATTAGAACTAATAATTAATTTAACTTTTTACTACAATGGCTTACGTAATTAGTGACGATTGTATCGCTTGCGGTACTTGTATCGATGAATGCCCGGTTGGTGCAATTTCTGAAGGTGACAAATATTCTATCAATCCGGACGCTTGTACTGAATGCGGTACTTGCGCTGACGTTTGCCCTTCTGAAGCTATCCACTTGGGATAATCGAATCGTCAAACGACAAACAAACAACATGGAGGGATGTCCATAGGGATGTCCCTTTCTTTTTGTCGGATTGGTGCGTTGTCAGATTGTGTGGGGGTTAAAAAATCCTCCCTCCGGCAAAAAACTGCCGGAGGGAGGATTTTCTGGTGAAATGGCTTATTTCAAGCGAGCCAATGTCGTCTTGATGCGGCGCATCGCTTCCACGATGTTTTCATCTGAAGTGGCGTAGCTCATGCGGATGCATTCGGGCGCACCGAAAGATGTTCCTCCCACACAAGCGACATGTCCTACTTCAAGCAGATACATGGCCAAGTCTTCCGCATTGTTGATAGCGCGGTCTCCATCTTTCTTTCCGAAGAAAGAATCGCACTTCGGGAACAGATAGAAAGCCCCTTGAGGCACATTCACTTCAAAGCCCGGAATGTCTTTCGCTAACTTCACTATCAAGTCACGGCGGCGTTCAAACGCTTTGCGCATTTCCTCTACGGGCTCTTGGGTGCCTGTGTAAGCAGCTTCTGCCGCTTTTTGCGATACGGAGCACGGACCGGAGGTGTATTGTCCCTGCAGCTTGTTTACTCCTTTGACAATCCATTCCGCAGCAGCAATGAATCCGATGCGCCATCCTGTCATTGCGTATGCTTTGGATACGCCGTTCACGATAACAACCCGGTCTTTGACAGACGCGAATTGGGCGATGCTCTCATGCTTGCCGACGTAGTTGATATGTTCATAGATTTCATCGGCAATGACAATCACTCGTTCGTGTTTGGCCAGAACTTCAGCCAGTCCTGCCAACTCTTGTTTGCTATATACAGAACCGGTAGGGTTTGACGGAGAGCAGAGAATCAGCGCGCGCGTCTTGGGGGTGATGGCTGCTTCCAATTGGGAAGGGGTAATCTTGAAGTCTTGTTCGATTCCTGCGGCAATAATTACAGGAGTGCCTTCTGCCAGTTTTACCATTTCCGGATAGCTTACCCAATAGGGGGCAGGCACAATCACTTCATCACCTTTGTTAACCAATGACATGATGGTATTGCAGACAGACTGCTTTGCACCATTGGCACAACTGATTTGTGCGGCGGTATATTCCAGACCGTTCTCTTTTTTCAGTTTTTCGACAATCGCATTCCGCAATGCCGGATATCCGGCAACAGGGGAATAGCGCGAGTAATTCTCATCGATTGCTTTTTTTGCAGCTTCTTTAATGTGTTCCGGCGTGTTGAAGTCCGGTTCTCCTACGCTCAGATTGATTATGTCAATGCCCTGAGCTTTCAATTCATTACTTTTCTGTGACATAGCCAATGTGGCCGAAGGCGACAGGCTGTTCAGACGGTCTGAAAGTTGGTTCATTTTCTTTATGTAATTTAAAATTGAATTTCTCTGCAAAATAAACCAATTTCTTGGATATATAAAAGAAATTAGCTTGTAAAAAGGCTTATTTTCTGTCTCCGAGTATTCTCAGCAGGTAGATGAACAGGTTGATGAAGTCCAAATACAAGGTCAGCGATCCCATCAGCGCTATCTTTTGCGTCGTTTCGTTGATTTCTATGCTGTCATCCGACAACAGCTGTTTGATTTTCTGGGAATCGTATGCGGTCAGACCAACGAAAAGCAGCACTCCGATATAGGAGATAATGAGGTCCATCATGGAGTTTTGCAAGAAGAAGTTGACCAAAGAGGCAATAATCAGTCCGATAACTCCCATGATGCAGAGATTGCCGATTCGGGTCAAGTCTTTCTTTGTCACGTATCCGTAGAGAGCGGTAGCTCCGAAAGTTCCTGCGGTCACGAAGAATGTGGTAGCAATCGAACTCATGGTATATACCATAAAGAGGATAGACATCGTGACGCCGTTGAGGACTGAATAGACGATGAACAAGATTGTAGCCGTAGAGAAGCTGATGCGATGGATGCGTGCCGAGAGATACATCACGAGCCCTACTTCAGCAATGAGCAACCCCCAGAACAGGAAGCTGTTTTCGGCCATTGCGTTGAGAAGGGTATATGATTTGGCTACGTACAAAGCCACGAATCCGGTGATGGCCAAAGCCAGTGTCATCCAGACATAAACGCTGCGGAACAAGGCCGCTTGGGCCGATTTGTCCGCAATGCTTTTCACTAAATTGTTTGTTTCCATTTGATGTGTCGTTTTAGTTTGTTATGTTTTCCGTTATTTGTTGAAGTGCAACGTATGTCCCATGCGGTCTTTTTTGGTGTGCAGGTAACGCTCGTTGTAGGGGTTGGGAGTGACTTCAATCGGCACGTTCTCTACGATTTCCAGTCCGTATGCTTCCAGTCCTACGCGCTTTACAGGGTTGTTGGTCAGCAGGCGCATTTTGTGGATGCCGATTTCGCGCAGAATCTGTGCGCCTACTCCGTAGTCGCGTTCGTCTGCCTGATGTCCCAGACAGATGTTGGCGTCTACCGTGTCCATGCCTTCTTCCTGGAGCTTGTAGGCTTTCATCTTTTCCATCAGTCCGATGCCTCTTCCTTCCTGGTTCAGGTAGATGACGGCTCCTTTTCCTTCTTTTTCAATCTGCTGCATGGCTCTATGAAGCTGTTCTCCACAGTCGCACCGCATGGAACCGAAGATGTCGCCTGTGGCGCATGAGGAATGTACGCGCACCAATACCGGTTCGTCTGCTTCGAATGTTCCCTTGATGAGCGCCACGTGCTCCAGTCCGTTGCTTTTCTGCTTGAACGGAATCAGCCGGAAGTGGCCGTATGCTGTAGGCATGTCTACTTCCACTCCCTTTTCCACCAGCGATTCTTGTTTCAGCCGGTAGGCGATAAGGTCGGCAATGGATATCAGCTTGAGGCCGTATTCGTCGGCCATCCGTTTCAGTTCGGGAAGCCGTGCCATCGTGCCGTCGTCATTCATTACCTCCATGAGGGCTGCGGCCGGATAAAGTCCTGCCAGGCGCGCCATGTCGATGCAGGCTTCGGTGTGTCCTGCACGTCGGAGCACTCCTTTTTCTTGCGCGTAAAGCGGGTTTACGTGTCCCGGCCGTCCGAACGTTTCCGGCGTGGAGGCCGGGTCGGCCAGTGCGCGTATGGTGGCGGCCCGGTCAGCGGCCGATACGCCGGTGGTGCATCCTTCCAGCTTATCGATAGTTACGGTGAAAGGAGTGCCCAACACGGAAGTGTTGTTCGCCACTTGATGGGGCAAATCCAGCTCTTTGCAGCGCGATATGGTTATCGGGGCGCACAACACCCCTCTGGCATGTTTCAGCATGAAGTTCACTTTTTCCGGCGTGATTTTTTCGGCGGCGATTACCAGATCGCCTTCGTTTTCACGGTCTTCGTCGTCTACGATAATGACAAATTCGCCTTTCCGGAAGTCTTCTATCGCCTCTTCAATCGTATTAAGTTTCACTTTTTCCATGAGTCGCTAATATCTGTTTACAATAAGTTCTGCTTTATTCTTGCTTGAATGTCTCTGCTGGTCTTGACGATTGCTTTCAGGTCTTTGTCCAGGCGCACTCTGTATCGCCAGATGTTCAGCCACAGAAGCAGACCGACAGGCACTGCCAGTCCGCACAGGATGTTGAGCCATCGGTTGTCGAACAGGCTCTTGTGCGCCTTGATGGACAGGAACGGATAGCTGTTCATCATGTTGAGCAATACGTTGTCGGTGGAGTTTGAAAGCTCGTCTATCACCTCTTCCATATTCCGGCTGATGTCTGCAATGACATCGTCGGGGGTGTTGTTGGTGAATATCCGGTAGTAGTTGGGCGGGCCCAGCAGCTTGTGGCGTTCTGCGTAGGCGGTGCATTCCGCGCAAATTGCTTCCAGCCTGTCAACGTCGGCCGGATAGTCAGGTGTATGGATGATGACCTCTTTCTTGAATATGTGTCGCGACACTCTGATTCCGAATATCTTTCGGAAGAATGCCGTATATACGTCGATGTTGAACACTACGGAGTCTTTGTTCGACTTGTAGGTAAGGAATCCTCCCAACGGGGCAAGTATGGCGGTGCTCATCCATGTGCCCAGCACGATGTTCATCTCCCCGCTTTTCGCTACGCGCGTAGCTCCGGAGTCGATGATGTAGTAGAGCACGAATATCAGTACGGAAATCACTACCGGCATACCCAATCCGCCTTTCCGGATGATTGCTCCCAGCGGCGCGCCGATAAAGAAGAAGATGATGCACGCGAGCGACAAGGTGATTTTCTTGTGCCAGTCGGAGCGGTGCCCTCGGATTCTTCCGTCTACGTCTTTGGTGGTGAAGCTCTTCATCGACCATTCGGAAGCGAGCGACGAAAGCCGGTTTTTGGCGGTGTTCAGCGTCTTGAGCTTTTGCGCCGATGTATATCCGTTGAAGATGCTGTCGGTGTTGATGCGTGTGATGCGCTGTTCCGCCAGCTTGACCGAGTCTCTTCGCGTAAGCGTTGTCTGCTTGTATGTGCGGGTCATCGCTTCGTTGTAGAGCGAACGCCCTACACTGTCGGCGTACATGTTGAGCGAGTCGATGGCGAGAGATATCTCGCGCATGTTCTTGATGTCCGAACGCTGGTTCAGGAAATTTCCGTCCACCATCTCGAAATTGCTGTCGAAAGCGATGAGCGTATGTTTTTCTCTGAACGTTTCCCGGCGGTAGGGGACGTTTCGCGAGATGACCGATTGCGACCGCAGGTTTTCGAACTGCTCTCCGTTGTAGAGGTGCAGGAAGAGGTGTTTCTTGTCGGCGGTAAGTTCCAGTTTCCCTTCTTCCGCCCAGATGATATGGGCGTTCTCAAAACCGTCTGAAAAGTTGTAGATGAGCACGTCGCTCAGCATGCCCGTTTCTCTGTCCTTGTGCTTTACGTAGATGTTGTATCCCTCGATGTCGCTGTAGAACACTCCTTCCGGTATGTCCACTTCGGGCGACTTCTGCTTCATGGATACGAGCAGCGTCCACAGTTCCTTTTGGGCTTTAGGCCCTATCACGTTTTGGAAGAAGAATGACAGTACGCCCAGAAAGACGCAGAACAGCACCACCGGGCGCATGATGCGGAGCAAAGGGATGCCCGCCGCCTTCATGGAGAGCAGTTCGTAACGTTCGCCGAAGTTTCCGAAGGTCATCAGCGCGGCCAGAAGGATGGCCAAAGGCAGCGACAGGGGAATCAGTGTCAGCGCCGACAAAAAGAAAAACTGGGCAAGTATGTTGATTTCCAATCCTTTTCCCACCAGTTCGTCCACGTATCTCCACAAGAACTGCATCATGAAGATGAAAAGGCAGATGAAGAATGTGCCTGAAAACAGCAGCAAAAAGCTCTTCAGGACGAATATGTCGAGTTTTTTTATGCGTGGCATTCTTTGTTTCGTGTATTATCAAGATGCAAAGGTAGCATAAAAACGGACACGGAAATAATGTTTAGTGAAATTTTAGATTTATAGTCCGAATACCCTTCTTAGCGTTTCCACTTGTGAATTCCACAATTCGCGGGTGTCTTCTTCCTCTCCCGGTTCGGCAAAGTCGGTCACTTCGAGCACGTGGTCGGTGGTCAGTTCGTTGTATTGTATTTTCAGTTCGAAATAAGTTTTGCTTTCTTCATCGTCTGTCCAATGGAAGCGGATGAAGAATTCTGTCCGGCTGTTGACGATTTCGGCTTCTCTGGTTTCCGTTTTCCCCCATTTGAAGACGAACTTTTTGTCGTGTCTTGCCACTTTGTCGGCAAACCAGCGTTCCAGTCCTGCCGGCGTGCTGATGGCGTTCCATATAATCGTTCCCGACGAGGGGTTCAGCGGATATTCGATATGTATTTTTCGTTTCATGGTGTTTTTCTTTATGTTCTATTGTAACGGCAGCAAAATAAAGTAATTTTTCCCGTACCGCATAGCGAATCCGCCTATTTTTTCAAGAAATCTTTTCCTGCATATTTGGAGGCGGTGCAGGCGGCCGGGAAGATGCCGGACATTTCCGCGCAGGTTTTCCGCATAGCGCGGGCGGGTTTTCTTCACAATCTGTCCGGGTTTCCGCATAACCCGGCCGGGTTTTCCGCTTGCTTTTCCGCCGGCATTGCAAGGCGGGCGTTGCGAGGGACGGAGAACGGCTGCAAACACGGCTCTTTCATTTAATCGTAGGGGCAGACCCGCGTGTCTGCCCGACGGCATCACGCCAATATATCCGGGCGGACACGCGGGTTCGCCCCCCTACGGGGCAATGGCGTATTGAAAAGAATAGCAGGCTAAATGAAAGATTCGTGGGCTGCAAATAAAAAGTTGGCCGAATGCTTGCGTAATTCAAAAACTTGGTTTACCTTTGCACCCGCAATCAAGAAATGATGGCGGGATAGCTCAGCTGGTTAGAGCGCATGATTCATAATCATGAGGTCCCCGGTTCAATCCCGGGTC
>CALUGI010000045.1 GCA_944320135.1 uncultured Phocaeicola sp.
ATTCGAACCCGTGATACGCTTTTGGCGTATACACGCTTTCCAGGCGTGCCTCTTCAACCACTCGAGCACCTCTCCTGATTCGGCAGTGCAAAAGTATGCTTTTTTTTCGTTATATAGCGCACGCGAACTTAAAATTAATATACTTTAAACACTCTTAGTGCGTTCTCCGTGGTTGTTCTTGCTATGGTTTCTAATGGAATTCCGTAAATGTCAGACAGTTTCTCTGCTGTTTTCAGCAAATAAGCGCTTTCGTTGCGTTTGCCTCGGAAAGGAACGGGAGCCAGGTAGGGGGAATCCGTTTCCAATACGATGCGGTCGACAGGCACGTCGGGCAATACATCGGGAAGCGTGCTTTTTTTGAACGTTGCCACGCCATTGATTCCCAACATAAAGCCGGAATATTCCAACAAGCGTTCCGCTTCGTCTTTCGTGCCGGTGAAACTGTGGAAGATGCCTCGGAGGTTTGTTTCCCGATATGGGGCGAGCACTTCGAACAGTTCCGGATAGGCTTCGCGGCAATGCACTATCAGCGGCAAGTCTTTCTCAAGCGCCCAATGTATTTGTTCGTCGAACGCTTCCATCTGTTCGTTTCGATATGTCTTGTCCCAATACAAATCCAAACCTGTTTCTCCTATTCCGTAAAACTTCTGCGGCGAATCGAGGCGGCTCTTTACTGTTGACAGTCGTTGCTTCCAGTTTGCGTCTACCGATGTCGGGTGGAATCCGATTATCGGATAGCATCCCTCGTGCGAGGCGCAGAGTGACAGCATGTCGTCTACCGTTGTGTCGTCGATGTTGGGCATGAACATGCGCGTCACTCCGGCTTCTTTTGCGCGAAGCACGGCCAAGTCTCTGTCGCCGTCAAACTCTTCGGTGTAGAGGTGCGTATGCGTATCGATAAAGGCAATCATGGCATTACAGTTTGCGGTTCATCAAACTGCATACAAAGTTGTGCAGGTTTGCTTTCAGGCTTGCTTCTACTCCCACCTTTTCGAGCAGCTGCAGCCCTTCTTCGTAGTACGCATTGATTTTTTTGCGGCACAAGTCGGCGATGCCTGTCCTGTCGTATATGGAAGTGACCGCTTTGATTTTTTCTTCCGGGACGAAATCTGTCGCTTCCGTCCATGCCTGCAGTTCTTTCCTGTCCGCTTCATTGGCATGGGCGAATGCCGTTATCAGCATGAATGTCTTTTTGTTGCAGAGTATGTCGCCTCCTATTTTCTTGCCGAACACCGCCGGATTGCCGTAAACGTCCAGATAATCGTCTTGCAGCTGGAAAGCCAGTCCCATGCTGATCCCGAAGTCGTAAAGCAGTTGTGCGTCTTTCTCCGGGGCGCCTCCCAATATTGCGCCGATTTTCAGCGCGCCTGCCAGCAAGACAGACGTTTTCAGGCGAATCATTTCGATATATTCGTCAACTGTCACGTCTTGGCGGGTTTCAAACTCCATATCCCATTGCTGTCCTTCGCACACTTCCAAGGCCGTGCGGCTGAACACGTCCATTACGTCTTTCATGCGCTCTGCGGGGCAATCCTGCATCATGAACTGATAGGCGAGAATCAGCATTGCGTCGCCGGAGAGGATGGCCGTGTTTTCGTCCCATTTCTTATGCACGGCAGGCTTGTTTCTCCGCATGTCGGCGTTGTCCATCAAGTCGTCGTGCAGAAGCGTGAAGTTGTGGTAGGTTTCTATTCCTGCCGCTTGCGGGAAGATGCGCTCCACGTCTTCCCTGTACAGGTTGTAGGCCAGCAGCATCAGCACCGGACGGAGGCGCTTCCCGCCTAATCCGAGCACATATTCTATCGGTTCGTACAAGCCTTTCGGCTCGCGCATATAGGGCAGATTCTCTATGAACGAGTGAATCTGCTTCAGCAGTTGTTCGCTGTTTTCTTGTTTCATGGCAAAAAGTTTGAGTTTCAGTATGGCAAATATAGCGTAATTTGTCGGAAAAACCGACAAATCCCGAAGATTCTTGTGGGGGCGTTTCAGGGAAGTCTCATAACTCTTTTGTCATGATACAGTCGGCAGGTTCAAGACGGTTGGCCGTCTCTTTTGTTTTCCTTTTTCATCTCCAGAATAGGGAACGGATTGCCGTATCCGTCGCATTCGTTGCGCTTGAATGTCCGGAATCCCATGTGGCGATAAAAGTCTGCAGCCTTGATGTTTTGTTCGTTTACATCGACATATACGGCATCGTGTTCCCGGAAGGCAAGCTCCACCAGCCGTTTCCCCAGCCCTTTCCCGATGTGTTCGGGAGCAAGAAAGAGCATTTCGATTTTTTGGTTCTGCACGCCCATAAAACCGACAGGCACACGATTCCCGTAAACCGCCCACAATGTTTCTATTGAAAGCAACGCTTCTTTTACTTCCGGAACAAGGTCTTGAATGTCCTTTTCCGTCAAGAAGTTGTGGGTGTGCCGTACAGACGCTTCCCATACGTCGGTTAAAGAGTTTAACAGCGAAACGTTTCTGTGTACGGACGGTATGACAATGATGTCGGATACCGGTTTGCTGAAATAAATCATATCTTTCAACCTTTTCCCGTTTTCTACAATCGGATGGTCGTAGTGCTCGGTAAAGAAGTTCGGAACCGTATGCGAGTAAGCGAAGCCCTGCTTCCGGTAAAAACGGATGGTCTGTGGATTTTCTCCCGTTCCTACAGTTAATGTATGACATACCCTGCTGTAATGCTGGCAGATGTGGCTTATCATCCGGCTTCCGTATCCCTTGTGCTGGAAGTCCGGAGAGACGGCCAAGTTTTTCAGTTCATAAACTCCCGGCAAGCCTTCGCTGGTGACGACGGCTACGGAGACGGGACGCTCCGTTTCCGTATACATGACGAACATATCGCCTCGTTCCAAATAGCGGTCGATCATGGATTCTTGCTCGTCGGCCAGCAAAAGAAGAGGCAGAAAGCGTTTTTTGTTTTTGGAAACCAGTTCTATTTTCATCTTCTTGTGCGACTGTTTTTCTGTTTTTTCAACAGTCTTGGGGCAAAGATAGGGAATTTTCGGGAAAATCTGTCGGCGTTTTCTTGAAACGGGAGGGCGTTCGGCTTGAAGCGCGGGCGTTTTTTTCCGAAGGGGGCGCATTTGGGGAATTTGCGCTTTTTGCATAACTTTGTGTGGAGAAGCATAATTGGGCAGACGCTATGGCAGACAAGTTGACCCCTGAACAGCGGCACCGCTGCATGTCACATGTGCGGAGCAAGAACACGAAGCCGGAGATAATCGTGAGGAAATATCTTTTTTCTTGCGGGTTCCGTTATCGCGTCAACGTGAAGACATTGCCGGGAACCCCGGATATCGTGCTTCGCAAATATCGTACCGTTATTTTTGTCAACGGCTGCTTCTGGCACGGGCATGAGGGGTGCAAATATTTTGTGCTTCCCAAATCGAATGTGGAATATTGGCGGAAGAAGATAGAACGCAACCGGGAGCGCGATTTGGAAGAACGTGTCAGGCTGCGCGATATGGGGTGGCACGTCATCCAGCTCTGGGAATGCCAGCTGAAGCCCAAAGTCCGCCGGCGCACTCTCGAAGGGTTGGCTTATACGCTCAACAAAATGACGTTGCTTAATTTCGGGGCGAAGGTTTACGGGCTTCCGGAAGCGGAAGATGGGCTTTGCGCGGCTGAGGACAATGCCGAGTACGGCACTTCCGCGCGTCAAGAAATTAAGGACGGCGCTTGTCCTTGCGACTGAAGGGTTTTAACGGCCGGAATAAAAAACGCCTCGGCCCTCCATAAGAAACCAACGAAGTTTCCAATGGAGGGCCGAGGCGTTTATTGCTGTTCTCCGTCGGCCAATCTGCGTGCCGTTTCGCGTGCTGCGGCGCGGTCGGGTTTTCCCGTGCCGGTTTGCGGAAGTTTTTCTACGCAGAACGTCTGTTTCGGCCTCCAGTAGGGAGGAAGTGCGCTGAACGCGCGACGCGCTTCCTCTTCCGCAATACTGCCCTGAACAAGCATGACGATGCGCTCGCCGAACTTGGGGTCGGGCACGGAGGTGATTGCAAAAGGCCGGGAAATGTGCGGGGCAAGGGCCGCCTCCACTTCCTCTATCTGCACTTTTACGCCTCCGGTGTTGACGGTGTTGTCCCTTCGCCCGATGATGCGGAATCGCCCGTCGGCATTCAGTTCGGCAATGTCGTTCGTCACCAGCTCGCCCTCGCAGACTTGCGGGGCGCGGACGGCCAGCGTCCCGGCTTCCGAGAGGCGCAGGCCGACGCCTTCGAAGGGGGTGTACCAGAGCGACGTCCCGTCTCCGCTGATGCGGCGCAGGGCGATGTGTGAAAGCGTTTCCGTCATGCCGTAAGTGCTCCATACGGCGCAGGGGAATCCGCGCAGCTCCTTTTCCATCGAAGCGTCGATGGCCCCTCCGCCGACAATCAGATGGCCGACGGCCTGCAGAAGTTTCTTTTCTTCTGCCACGGCGAGCGAATTGAACACCTGCATGGGAATCATGGCTGCAAAGTCCGGGGCTTCGGCCATGCCCTTGAGCGGATGTCCGCCGGGCGTTTTCGGGATGAGGTTCAGTCCGCCCACAAGTGCCCGCACCGCCACCATCTTCCCCGCGATGTATTGCAGAGGCATACAGAGCAGGGCGGTGTCGCCCGGCTTCAGGCGGAGGAAGGAGAGGGTCATCACGGCGCTGTTCATCATGCGGCGCTTCTCTGCGCGCAGTTCTTTGGGCGTGCCGGTGGAGCCGGAGGTATGCACCGTCAGCGTGTCGGAACCGTCGAACCATTCGGTCAGGAAGTCGGCAAGGGAGGCGTGGAAGCTGCCTTCGCCGTACTTCCGGCGGAACAGAGTCTGCAGCCGGCTCGGAGCGCCGTGGGCGGTTGCTTCGTCAGACGTGTAAGCCGTTCCGTCTATGGTGACGGTCTGTCGGGAGATATCGGTTATGTACGTCATGGCCTGGCGGTTTGTTCGGACAAGTAACGGTCGAAGTCAGGCTGCGGCATTTCAGGGTCAAACCAGAGGCAGTCTTTTTTGATGCGGAGCGGATAGCCGATGTTGTCCGTAAAGAGCAGTCCGGTTCCCAGGCCTTGAGGAAGCGCAGGGTTGAGCGTGGCGCACCATTGCGCGATGGCGTTCAGTCCGACGTTCGACTCAAGCGCGGAAGTAATCCAGTATCCGATGCCGCGCTGCGAAGCCAAAGCAATCCATTCCGCAGCTCCCTTGAACCCTCCGTGTAGGGAAGGCTTCAGGATGATGTATTGCGGCCGGACGGTTTCGAGCAGTTCGATTTTCCGTGCGGGAGCGTTCACGCCAATCAGTTCCTCGTCGAGGGCGATAGGGAAGGGAGGCCGGCTGCAGAGCCGCGCCATCACGTCCCATTGTCCGGCGCGGACGGGCTGCTCGATGGAGTGCAGTTGGTATTTGCTGAGGGCCCTCAGCTTTTCAGGCGCGTCAGACGGCGAGAACGCTCCGTTGGCGTCCACCCGCAGTTCGATCTGTTCGGGAGAGAAATGCTTCCGGATATGCGCGAGCAGTTCCAGCTCCTTGTCGAAGTCGATGGCTCCTATCTTCACTTTGATGCATCGGAACCCCGAACGCATCTTGTCCTCGATGCGCAGGCGCATCTCGTCGAAGTTTCCCATCCATATCAGGCCGTTGATGGGAATCCCCCGTTCCCCTTCGGAGAAAGGCGTCCGCCAAAGCCGTATGCTTCCTGCGTGAAGATGCTGCAGGGCTGTCTCTAATCCGAAAAGTATGGAAGGATAAGGGCGGAGCGCGTCGCAGTCGACGGCTCCCGTCTCTTCGACCTTGCGGCAATGTCCGGCGAGAATCGTCTCGTAATCGGGCAGGTCGTCGCAGCTGAGTGCCGGAAGGGGGGCGCATTCCCCTACGCCGCAGTGTCCGGTGGCGGGGTCCGTTATGCGTATATACCATAGCTTGCGGGTCGTATAAACGCCGCGCGAGGTTCCCGCCGGCTGCTTGAAGTGCAGGACGCGCGGGATGATTTGAATCTTATACATGAGGCTAATTGATTTTGTTGAATTGATATTTTAATGAAACCATGAAGTATCCTCTTAACTGTTCGGAGTAGATTTCGCTGAAACGCACGGGCGAAGCGTATCGGCTGTAGCTTTTCCTTTGGCTGAGTATGTCCGTCCAGCGGAATGAGAGTTCGGCGCGTTTCTCTTTCAGGAACTTCCATCCGAGACGGATGTTCCAGAGCATTTCGTTGTTGCCGTCTCCTTGCATGGCAGTTCCGCTGCGGATGCTGTATGCGGCGTCCGTATCGAACGTCAGGCTGAGCGGGAGTTGCACGTTTGCCGTTACGCCTATTATGTAGTTGCGCGTATAAGCGTTGTTTCCTTGAAGGGAATTTTTCGATTGCCGGTAGTCCCATTTTCCGTCAATGTCGATGTTCCCCCAGGAGGGGAGGTATGAAATGCGGATATCGGACGAAAGCGCCAATGCCCGTGTCAGGCTTCGTTTTGTTGCGCTTCCGTCGTTAAGCAGACCTGTGCGGCGCGCATAATAAGTTGACGCGTTGGCGAACAGTCTGAACAAGCCTATGCTTTTGTTGTATCCCGCATTGCCGCTCGTGCTCCAATTGCCGTTGACGTTGATAGGGCGGGTTTCCTGCCTTCCCGTTTCGGAGTCGTAAGTTGAGGCTTGCGTAACGTTGTTGAAATCCTGGCTGAATGCGATTGCCGCGTTTACGCCTTTGGAAAAGTTGTTGACGCTGAGATGCACCGAATGGCTGTACGATGGCCTCAGTCCCGGATTGCTTCGGATGACAAGCAGGGGGGATATGTATTTTGCAGGGGCGAGCAGATTGGCCAGCGAGGGTTGGCTCGTATAGCCCGAATAGCTGAGCATGGCATACCAGTTGTTTTTCTGCCGGGTAACGGCAACCGACGGATACCACTCGATGCAGGAGGAAGACGTGTCGATGCGGGAGCCGGTTTCTTCCTGTCGCAGGGAGCGGCGCTGGGGAGTCACGGACAGACGGGCTTGCAGGTTCCATACTTTTCCCCGGTAGTTGCAAGTCAGCGAAATCCTGTGGCTCACAGTGGAGCTTTCGCTCCGGTTGCTCAGGCTGTCGATGCGTGACGGCTTGCCGTCGTGCGGGAGGCCGGATGCCGGAAAGCCTTCCGAGGCGGGAGGAATATCGTAGGTGTCCTGGCTGTTTTCTTCATGCTCGCGCTTGAATGCGTAGGCCAGCTGCAGGCGCAACTTTTCGTTGAATGCGTGCGTGTATGCCAGCTCCGCTTCATGGCTGAGGGTGCCGTTGGGCGATTTCCGGTATTGCCGCTGGCGGCTCACGGAATCGTTTCCCCATGCGTCTTTCAGGCGGAAGTAGACAGCTTCGGCGGATATGGACGATTCGTTGTCGGCGGCGTTCCGGCTTGCCGAATAGCTCAGCGAAAGGTTGTGCCCCTTTGGGCTTAACTTCCTTGTGAGCCTGGCGTTGATGTCGTAGCCCCATAAGACGTTTTTGTCTTGCGTTTGGCGGAGCTGGTCGTTGATGCGCGTTTCTTCGCTTGTCGTTTCGAGCCGTGCAAAAGGGTCTTTCAGGTCAGCCTGCGGGTTGGCGCTGAACGTTGCGCTGTGCGTGCCGTTCCAGCTGGATGAGGGGAGGCGTCTGGCATTGCCCGTTACAGAAAGACGGGTCATGCCGTCAATGTCCCATCCTATATGCAGGTTTCCTCCTATGTTCTGATTCTTTGTCAATGAATTGTTCGTGTTCACTCCATATTGGGTGGTTTCTGTCAGATAGTTTTCGTTGTATCCCGATGCTGTCGAACCGTTTCGGTCGTATGAATAGCTTATGCTTCCCGACATTTCCAGCTTTTCGTTGATGTGCCGGCTTGCGTTTGCCGCTATGGAGCGTGCGATGTTCCGTTCGTCCGGTGCGGTGAAGTCGCGGTTTCCCGACCTGCCTGTTATGCTGAGGTTGTCGCCTCCGTCTTCGAAGCGGAACATCTGGCCGTCGATGTCCCTTTTCCGGCGGTTGCCGTATCCCGCTTCGACGGAAGCTGCCAGCGTGCCGTTCAGCTTTTTCTTGGTCTGAAGGTCGAGCACATAGTTCTTTTCCGCATCCTTTATTCCGGTGTCTTTTTCTTCCTCGGTTTCTTTGTCGTACACTTTCAGTCGGCTGACGAAGGAGGCGGGAACGTTTTCGAGGGCGATTCTCTTGTTTCCTTTGAAAAACTCTTTCCCGTTTACCGTAATCTCTTGGATGGGGCAGCCGTTGTATGACAGGGAATGCGTCTTTGGGTCGTAGTTCAGTCCCGGTATGCGGCGCACCAAAGCCTCCAAATAAGCCCCTTCGGGCACTTTGAATGCGCCGGGATTGAAAATGACGGTGTCTCCCCTTTGTTCTATGGGGAGCGCGGGTGCGGTCACGGTCACTTCGTCCAAAAGCAGCGTGTCGGGAATATGGAACGCGACGGAGTCTTTCGCCTGCGGCTTTTGGGCGGACAGGCCGCCCGTCGCCAGCAGGCAAACACATGCAATGGCTGTATACGTTTCGCGTTCCATCTTTTTGAAAACGTCGGGGAGTTTTGTCAAGGAAGCGGCGGGATTTTTGACCAATCGGGCTTGCGTTTTTCAAGAAACGCGCGCCCTCCCTCCTGGGCCTCTTCCGTCATGTAATAGAGCATGGTCGCGTCTCCGGCCAGTTCTTGGATTCCGGCCTGCCCGTCAAGTTCGGCGTTCAGTCCGGCTTTGATCATGCGGAGCGCGAGCGGGCTGTGCTGCATCATGGTTTCCGCCCATTCCACCGTTTCGTCTTCCAGGCGTTCGAAGGGCACGACCTTGTTGACAAGTCCCATTTCGAGTGCTTCCTGAGCGGAATACTGGCGGCAGAGGAACCATATTTCGCGCGCCTTCTTCTGACCCACCACACGCGCCAGATAGGACGACCCGAATCCGGCGTCGAAACTTCCCACGCGAGGGCCGGTTTGCCCGAATATCGCATTTTCGGAAGCGATGCTCAAGTCGCAGACCACGTGGAGCACGTGCCCTCCGCCGATGGCATATCCGTTGACCATCGCAATGACAGGTTTGGGAAGCGAACGTATTTGTTTTTGCACGTCGAGTATGTTCAGACGCGGCACTCCGTCGGCGCCCACGTATCCGCCGTGCCCTTTCACGTGCATGTCGCCTCCCGAACAGAAAGCCTTGTCGCCTGCTCCCGTCAGCACGACCACTTTGATGTCCCGGCATTCCCGGCAATAAAGGAGCGCATCGCTGAGCTCCTTGGTGGTATCTGGGGTGAAGGCGTTGCGGTAGCGCGGGCGGTTGATGGTGATTCTGGCAATCCCGTTATAAAGGTCGAACAGGATGTCCTGATAGTTCTTGATTGTTTTCCATTCTCTTGCTTGTGGCATATCGTTTATTTTTTGAGGTTATGATAATAGTCTTTCAGCAGTTTCACGTCGTTCTCCTTGTCGGTGAACACTTCGAGCAGGAGAGGGTGCGGCAGGGGAAGGGGATTCGTGAAGATGGCTGCCGCTTCCTCCAGTTCTTTTCCGTCGTGTGCCGGCAGGTAGCGGAAGCCTCTGTCTTCCGCCCATGCCCGTGCCGACGTTTCATGAGCGGCAATGACGAATTTGGAGGTGACAGGGCGGACTTCCAAGCCGGGCAAGGCATGGAATATCTCGCCTCCGCCGTTGTTCAGAAGCAGGATGCGGAGGTTGCTGCCGCAGTTGGGGTTCCAGAGCGCGTTCATGTCGTAAAAGAAACTCAGGTCGCCTATGAACACGAAGTTCAGCCTGTCGGAAGCGGATGCGTAGCCGACAGCTGTAGACAGCGAGCCTTCTATGCCGTTTGTTCCACGGTTGGAGAATACTTCCACGCCCATTGGAAGATCGAACAGCTGTGCGTAGCGCACTGCGGAACTGTTGGCTAAATGAAGGGTGCAGGCGGGCAGCCGATGGATGACGCTCCCCACGGCGCTCATTTCCGAGAACGGGAAGGCGGGTTCGGGCGGTATCCGGTTCTTCCATAAGTTCGGGTAGTCGGATTTCTCCGCTTCCGCAGGCAAAACGAGCCGTTCCATAAACTCGCGAGGCTCCATCTCCACCACAGTTGTGAGCGACTGGAATACGTCGGCCACTTGCCCGTCGGATGTAATGTGCCAATGTTCTGCGGGCGGGTAGCTGCGCAGAAACTTTTTCAGCCTGCCCGAAATGATGTGTCCGCCGTATGTGACGAGCAGCTCCGGACGCAAAGTCTCCAGCGTCTCCTTGTCCGTTGAAGCGAGCAGCGGCTCGATTCGGCGGATGCCTGCGGCTTGGTTGCTGATGTTCTCAGCGATCCATGCGAAGCAGGGTTCGATTCGGCGGACGGTCGCAGGGCTGAGAGATCGGGACGGGACGCTTTGCCCTGCCACGGCCATTCTTCGGCGATAGCGGCGAAGCCTTTCCGAAAAAGCCGACAAAGCCTCTTTGCCGCTGCAGCGTCTGATGACGCGCACTTGGGGAAGCTCTTTTACAGGAAAGTCGAAGAACGGCTGGCTGACCGGGACGTTGATGTGTACCGGTCCTGCGCCGTGGTGGTCGAGTTCGAGCAACGCCTCGTTGACGAGGCGGTTGCAGTACCATTCGTCTTCTTCGCTTTTAATTTCCGGGAGGTTTGCCGATTTCTTCACAAGGCTCCCGAATACGCCGGGCTGGGGCAAGGTTTGTCCGTCCATTTGTCCGATCCATGCTTCGGGCCGGTCGGCTGAAATCACAACCAAAGGCACTTGCTGGTAGTATGCTTCGGCCACGGCCGGATGGAGGTTGAGCAATGCCGATCCGGAGGTGCAGCATACGGCAGCCGGCTCGTTTCCGCTCAAGGACAGTCCCAGCGCGAAGAATCCCGCGCTCCGCTCGTCAGTTACCGGATAGCACGTGAAGTCCGGGATGTTGGCCAGCGTTTGCACGATGGGGACGTCCCTGCTTCCCGGACAAAGCACGAACTTTCTCACTCCGTGCGCTTTCAGCAAAGCGGCCAATTGCAGAATGTTTCTTTTGTCGGTATACATGGTATGTAAAAAGTTTCGGTTTACAGGATATTCCGCATGGTATCCATTTTATGCTGGGTCTCTTCCCATTCCGATTCAGCCTCGGAAACAGGCAGAATGCCTCCGCCTGCATATAAAGTGGCTTTATGGAGCCCGATCCGCATACAGCGCAGGTTGACGTACAGTTCGGTTTCTCCTTTCGGGTCGAGCCGTCCGATGATTCCGGAGTAATAGCTTCGGTCGTATCCCTCCGTATCGAGAATGAACCGGTAAGCATCTTCTTTGGGAAGGCCGCACACCGCAGGTGTAGGGTGTAGCTCCTGAAGAACGTTTCCGAGGCGGAGCGAATCTTTCAAGGAGAAGCGGAAATCGGTTTTCAGATGTACCAATTGTCCGGCACGGGCTGTGTACGGGCCTTTTTCCGTCAGCTTCGAGCTGAATTTCTTGACAGCCTTGCGGATGTATTCGCTTACGAAATTTTGTTCTTCTTGATTCTTCTTGTCCCATTCGGTGGGCATGATTTCTCCGTTCATTTGCATCGTTCCGGCCAAAGCCACGGTATGCCATTCGGTTCCGCTTCCGCTGAGGATGATTTCCGGGGTGCTTCCTATCCAGGTGCCGCTCACGGGAGTGTGGTTGAGCGAAACCATCATTCTCGGATAGCTGTTGCAGGCTTTGACGAATGCGCCCAGCGGGGAGAAGCCGGGAGGGAGCGGCTGCTGGCTGTGGCGTGAGAGCACGAGCTTTCGCAGCTCCTTTTTTTGCAGGGGTCTGATGAACAGATTGAATGTCTCGGTGTATTCTTTTTTTTCGTCCGGAACTATGCGTTCGACTGCTTCAGAAGCGATGTCTGGTTGCTTGTCAGCAATATGCACGTCGGCAAGCGCTTCGGCTATTTCGCTCCAATTGTGTGCCACTTTGTCCGGGCGGATAATTACTATCGGATGCATTTCTGATGTTTGGAAGGGAGCCATGATGAATCCTTCCTTCCCGTTCAGTTCGGCCAATGTGCCGACTGTTTCCGGGAAACCTTCTTTTTGCATGACAAGAATCGGCTCGTCAGTCCACGGCAGCCTGTACAGGGCAAAGCTCCGGTCGGTGCGTGTCAAGTTGTCTATCAGATGGTGAGTAGATGTTTCCGGTATGTTCATGAGCGTTTCTTTACGATTTGGTTGATTATGCGGGCTGTTGAAACCAGCTTTCCTTCCGGGGTAGTGATGTCGATGTTCCAGATATGGGTAGTCCTGCCTCGGTGGATAAGGGTTCCGGTGGCTTCTACTTGGCTTCCGGCAGGTACCATGCTTACATGATTGGCGCTTACTTGTATGCCGCATGGCATTTGGTTTTCGGCGCAAAGCGGGACAGAGCCGTGTCCGGCCACCGTTTCTGCCAAAGCCAGCGAAGCGCCTCCGTTCAGAATGCCGAAAGGCTGGCATGTCCGTTCGTCTATCGGCATGACTGCTTTGACGTATCCTTCTTTCATTTCCGTGAAGCGTATGCCCAAGTGTTCCCCCATAGAGTGGGACAAATCGGGCAGTTGCATGTCGTTGGTCTTGTTGGTTTGCATATTCATACGGATGATATTAATTGCAAAATTACATAATTTCGGGGAAATGTGAGGCTGTATGTGTGAAATTACCAAACGTTAATGTTGCAGTTCGGGGGAATTCGGACTTTGGAGAGGATTGTTTTGCAAAGAAGCGGATATTCGGAAACGGGAGTGCGGCAAAAAGAAAATGAAAAAGCAATCCTCTTTTGAAAATGTTCGGAAAAGAGGACTGCTTTCAGATGATTGTCTCCATGTGCTTAGCCGATATAATAGTTCAATTCGATATACAGCACATGTTTTTTGCCGATAGTAGTGTCATCGATGCTGAGTTTGCCTTCTCTGGCAAGCCAGCCGATAGCTGCATTGATTTGTCTGTCCGGCAAGCCGGTCGCTTTCTTGATTTCGTTGTAGTCCCATTTCCGGTGTTCGCCTTGAAGCAGCCTCCAGATGACACCTGCGCTTTCTCCGATACTTTGTACATCCATAAGCTATTGTTTTAGTTGTTGAAATCTTTAGAAGAATAACGTTTTCGGGTAATCTTCTCATGCAAATATACAAATCATAAATTTGTTTTGCAATAGAATCGTTTTGGATTTTTCGTTGGATAGCGTTCTAAAGCATCAAAGTCTCAAAACTTCGGATTGACTGAAACGTCCAAACTCTTGTACTTCTTCTTTGTAGCATTCATGCGGTTTGCTCAGTTTAACTGCAAGCCTCCGTGCGCTACGTTTGAGGGCTTTTGAGCCTGTCAGAGGCTCATAAAAAAAGAGCTACATCGCTGTAACTCTCTGAGTTTTCAAGTGGTGCCACCAGGAATCGAACTATTGACTCAAGTGACTGAATATCTTTGATTTATCTTTCTGCAAGTAGCGTAATCTCCCGCTATTGCTCCACCGGATTGTTGCAGCGTTCTG
>CALUGI010000046.1 GCA_944320135.1 uncultured Phocaeicola sp.
CATCGATATCCAACTGATATTGCGGGAAGCTCGGGTTGAAGTTGGTAGAAGCCGAATTGATTTCCGGACGTTCCTGTAGAGCGGCAATGTAATCGTTCACCACTTGGAAGAAGTGATCCAGACTACCGCCCGTCTTATCCTGCATGTTCAACTCGATATCGGTTGAAATGGAGTAACCCGGAATCATCGGAGGCGCGAAGAACAACACCTGCGCATCCTTGAAGAGTTTCTGTGAACGCATGAACAATGTGGCGACCACAATATCGGAGCTTTGTTGCGTGGTTCGTTCTTCCCAATCTTTCAACTTGATAATGATAGAACCGTAGGAAGGTCCCTGACCGCTACCGATAAAGCTAAAACCGGAAATCACGGTACGTGACCGAACGGCAGGCTCGGCTGCAATCAGGCTGTCTACCTGCGCCAACACTTCACGCGCACGTTCTTGAGAAGTACCGGGAGGCAAAGTCACCGACCCCATAATCGTACCTGTATCTTCGTTCGGAATCATACCGGTCGGCGTAATGCTCATAAAGACTATCAGCAATGCAATCGTACCGCCGACCAATCCCATAGACAGCCAACGCTTGTGGATGAAGAACACGACACGTTTCTTGTATTTGCCCAGCAAAGAGTTGTATGACTTGTTGAACGAAGCCTTGAACTTGTCGGTTGTCATGCCGGCGAAAGCCAAGATAGCGATGATAATCATCAGCACACAAATTACCGGATGTTCTTCGAAACTGAACAAACCGAAAATCATACCCAAGATGGCAACCACCGTGAAAAGAATGACAATCTTCGGACTCATCCATTTGCCAAGCGCGTCGGTATATCGTGCCACCATAATCTTACGGGATTCCTTATAGGCTGTACCCATACGTTCTTTCAACGAAGCCTCTGAATTGTGCGGTTTCAGGAACAGGGCGCACAATGCCGGAGAAAGCGTCAAAGCGTTCAGAGCTGAGAAGCCGATAGCGATAGCCATTGTCAAACCAAACTGCTGATAGAACGTACCTGCCGTACCGCTCATGAAACTTACCGGAATAAACACGGACATCATCACCAAGGTAATGGAAACGATGGCACCGCCCAATTCGCTCATGGCATCGATAGAAGCCTCACGGGTCGACTTATATCCCTGGTCCAGCTTGGCATGGACACCCTCGACGACGACTATGGCATCGTCGACGACTATGGCAATCGCAAGCACCATCGCGGACAAGGTCAGCAAGTTGATACTGAAGCCGATTAACTTCAAAGCAAAGAATGTAGCAATCAACGCTACCGGGATAGCAATCGCCGGAATCAACGTAGAACGCATATCCTGCAGGAAGATATACACCACGATGAACACCAAGATAAACGCTTCAATCAAGGTCTTGACTACCTCATGGATAGAAGCGAACAAGAAGTCGTTGGCATTCTGCGCGATACTGATACCCAAACCTTCGGGGAGGTTCTTTTCATATTCGGCAAGCACCTTTTCCAAATTGGCGATGGTTTCCGTCGCATTGGTCCCCGCCATCTGATAGATGATACAGGACACTGCCTTGTGACCGTTCACCGTATTGTTGAAGTTATAAGTCAAACGCCCCAGCTCCATTTCGGCTACATCTTTCAGGCGAAGCAATTCACCGTTCGGCAACGATTTGATAACGATGTCACCAAATTCGGTTTCGCTCGACAAACGTCCCTTGTAACGGATGGTGTACTGGAACGACTGGTTACCGCGTTCACCAAATTGTCCCGGAGCGGCTTCCACGTTCTGTTCTGCCAATACTCCCGTAATGTCGCTCGGCACCAACTTATATTGTGCCATCACGTCCGGCTTCAACCAAATACGCATAGAATAGTCAGTACCCATCACATTGGCATCACCCACACCACTTACACGCTTGATTTCCGGAATCAAGTTGATGCTTGCGTAGTTTTCGAGGAACTCGATGTTGTATTTGTCTTCCTTATCATATACGGAGAAAATCATCAGCATGGAAGTCTGACGTTTCATCGTAGTCACACCGACTTTGGTTACTTCGGCAGGCAACAGACCTTGTGCCTGAGTCACACGGTTCTGTACGTTGACCTGCGCCATATCCGGGTCAGTTCCCTGATTGAAGTACACCGTAATACGTGCCGAACCGTTGTTGGTGGCGGTAGACTGCATGTACATCATGTTTTCCACACCGTTTATCTGGTCCTCCAGCGGAGAAATCACAGAATTCAATACGGCCTGCGCATTGGCACCCGTATAAGTCGCACTCACCGAAACGGTAGGAGGTGCAATGTCCGGATATTGGGTAATCGGCAGCGTAGCCAAACCGATGAATCCCAGAATTACCAACAAAATGGAGATAACGGTTGATAACACCGGACGGTTAATAAATCTATCTAGTTTCATTCTATTCCTTATTAATATATACCTATATTATATATTTGACATAACCGAATCAGTTGAAAGCGGTAGCCAGATTTCCTTCTCTCTGGTCTTTCAACGCCTGCTGGTATTTGGCTTCCTTCTGTGCCGGAGTAATCGGAGTAATCTTCATGCCGTCGCTCAAACGGGTTACGCCCTCAACGGCAATCTTGTCGCCCGACTTCAGACCGTCAAGCACGATGTAGTTCTTGCCGTCGTTCAGATTCGAAATCTGGATTTCCGTGTATTTCACGGTGCTGTCCGGCTGCAGGACATACACGAACTTCTTGTCCTGAATATCCACTGTTGCCGATTGGGGAACCAGCAGCACGTTTTCCATCGTATAAGGGAAAATTACGTTCGCCATACCTCCGCTTCGCAGAATATTCTGCTTGTTCGGGAAAATGGCACGCATACTTACAGAACCTGTAGCCTGGTCGATGACACCGCTCACCGCGTCAATCTTTCCCTTTTCACCATAGATGCTTCCATCAGCAAGTTCCAGCTGTACGGCAGGCATCTTCTCCAACTGTTCTTTCAGAGTGCCTCCCGCTCTGGTCAAGTTCAGCAATTCTTTCTCTGTCAATGAGAAATATACGTACATGTCACCGATTTGAGACACTGTGGTCAGCGGCTCTGCAATTGATGCGCTTACCAACGCGCCGATACGGTACGGGAATGTACCGATTACACCGTCAGAAGGACTTGTCACCGTGCAGAAGCCCAGATTCTGTTTGGCAGCCGTATAGGAAGCCTCGGCCTGTGCAAGGTTGGCCTTTGCAGTCAGCAGGTTGTTGACTGCCGTCTGATACTCAAAGTCACTGATGATTTTCTGCTCGTGCAGCATCTTCTTGTTGGCTTCCGTTTCAGTCAGCGTCTTCAGGTTAGCCTTCGCTGATTCCACTCCTGCCGCAGCCTGGTCGAAAGCGGCCTGATATTGGGTAGGGTCAATCTGGAACAAAGCCTGGCCTTTATGCACGGTAGCGCCCTCATCCACGCAAAGTTTCACGATAAAGCCCGACACCTGCGGACGAATTTCAATATCCTGCAAACCTTTGATTGTAGCCGGATACCGAGTTGTCTGATTGCTGGAAGTAGCTTTCACCTCCTGCACCGTAAACTCGTCATCACCCATTCTGCCGCCCTGGCTGCTGCAAGCAGTCAACGCCGATATTCCCAATGCTACGAGGGCTATCCGGCCAAAAGAAAAACTCTTGTTTCTTTTCGTTTCCATATTACTCATCTTATATAAAATAATTAATGTTTTGTCTTAACAAATGAGAACCTTTTTACTTTGCTCCACTTTTCCGTGTGCAAAGATAGGAAAAAATCAGCGTGAGAATTTCAGCGTTAACTAAGAATAACCATAAAACGAAGTTTGTGCGATTTTATCAGACCAACCGGCAAATTCAACCGACCAACGGGTTAACAATCACAATCAATTTACAGAAATTAAATATAAAAAGTCCTCCATTTGTCATTTTATTTCTACATTTGCGTGCATTTTAATTGAAAACTCACCAAATTCATATTAGTATGGCAAAGATAACCAGAGAAGCCGCCCTGCTCTATCACTCGCAGGGCAAGCCGGGAAAAATCGAAGTCGTCCCGACCAAACCCTACCAAACACAAACAGACCTGTCATTAGCCTACTCGCCGGGAGTGGCCGAGCCGTGTTTAGAAATCCAGAAGAATCAAGAAACCGCATACGACTATACGGATAAAGGGAACTTAGTGGCTGTCATTTCGAACGGCACCGCTGTATTGGGCCTTGGAGACATCGGCGCATTGAGCGGAAAACCCGTTATGGAAGGCAAAGGGCTGCTGTTTAAAATTTATGCCGGGATTGACGTGTTTGACATCGAAGTCAACGAAAAAGACCCGGACAAGTTCATCGAAGCCGTAAAAGCCATTGCACCCACTTTCGGAGGCATCAACTTGGAGGACATCAAAGCGCCGGAATGTTTCAAAATCGAGCAACGCCTGAAAGAAGAACTCGACATTCCGGTGATGCACGACGACCAGCACGGAACCGCCATCATCTCAAGCGCGGGCTTGCTGAACGCGCTCGAAGTGGCAGGAAAGAAGATTGAAGACGTAAAAATCGTAGTGAACGGAGCAGGAGCCTCCGCCGTTTCCTGCACGAAACTCTACATCTCATTGGGAGCGCGCCTGGAAAACATCGTGATGCTCGACAGCAAAGGAGTCATCTCTAAAGAGCGTACCGACCTGAACGAACAGAAGAAATTTTTCGCTACCGACCGCACAGACATCCACACGCTGGCCGAGGCCATCAAAGGAGCCGACGTATTCTTGGGATTGTCAAGAGGCAACGTGCTGAGCCAAGACATGGTGCGCAGCATGGCGCCGAACCCCATCGTATTCGCCCTTGCCAACCCCACTCCGGAAATCTCTTACGAAGACGCGATGGCATCGCGTCCGGATGTGCTGATGTCTACGGGACGTTCCGACTATCCTAACCAAATCAACAACGTAATCGGATTCCCCTATATCTTTCGTGGCGCACTGGACACCCGCGCTACGGCAATCAACGAAGAAATGAAACTGGCCGCCGTGCGCGCCATCGCAGGACTGGCCAAGCAGCCCGTGCCCGACGTGGTGAACGACGCATACCACGTGAACAACCTCACCTTCGGTCCGGAATACTTCATCCCGAAACCTGTCGACCCGCGCCTCATCACCGAAGTGTCGATGGCCGTAGCCAAAGCCGCTATGGAGTCGGGCGTGGCGCGCAAGCAGATTACCGACTGGGAAGAATACAAGAACCGTCTGCGCGAACTGATGGGACAGGAAAACAAGCTGACCCGCCAGCTGTACGAAACCGCCCGCCACAACCCGCAGCGCGTGGTGTTTGCAGAAGGCATCCACCCGAACATGCTGAAGGCCGCAGTGCTGGCCAAGTCGGAAGGAATCTGCAAGCCGATTCTCTTGGGCAACGAAGAACGCATCGAAAAGCTGGCCAAAGAGCTTGACTTGAGCTTGGAAGGCATCGAAATCGTCAACCTCCGCCACGACCGGGAAGCGGAACGCCGCGAACGCTATGCGCGCATCCTCTGCGAGAAACGGGCAAGAGAAGGAGCCAACTTCCAGGAAGCGAACGACAAGATGTTCGAACGCAACTATTTCGGCATGATGATGGTGGAAACCGGCGAGGCAGACGCATTCGTGACAGGATTGTACACCAAATACACCAACACCATCAAAGTGGCGAAGGAAGTGATAGGCATCCAGCCGGGCTACAAGCACTTCGGCACGATGCACATCCTCAACTCCAAACAAGGAACCTTCTTCATCGCCGACACGCTCATCAACCGCCATCCGGACACGGAAGCGCTGATTGACATCGCCAAACTCTCGGCCAAGGCGGTGCGCTTCTTCAATCAGGAGCCGGTGATGGCCATGCTCTCCTACTCCAACTTCGGTTCCGACCAGGAAGGAAGTCCGGCAAAAGTGCATGAAGCCGTGGCCCAGCTGCAAAAGGAATATCCGGATTTGGCAATCGACGGAGAAATGCAAGTGAAGTTCGCGCTCAACGACTCGCTCCGCGACGAGAAATACCCGTTCACCCGACTGAAAGGGAAGGTGGTCAACACGCTGGTATTCCCGAACCTGACTTCGGCCAACGCCACTTACCAGCTGATTCAGGGAATGAGCGAAACGGAGGTCATCGGCCCGATTCAAATCGGACTGAACAAGCCGATTCACTTCACCGACATCGAAAGTTCCGTGCGCGACATCGTGAACATCACGGCCATTGCCTGCATCGACGCCATCGTGGCCAAGAAACTTCAGGAAAAGCAATAAGCCGCAAAACGAACACTGAGACAAGGCCCGAAGGCGTGCGCCTCTTTCCGAAAAGAAAGAACGCGCCTCCGGGCCTTTTCTGCGCCAAAAGAAAAAAGATATGCGGCGAACTTCAACCGGACGAACGCCCGGATTTGCCCGGATGAACGCCCGGATTTCAAAAAAACATAGCCATATTCCATTCCACCTATGCGAAAACCACTCAACAATGCCCAATGCGTCGTGCTGACCCTCCTGTGGGCGGCGCTCTGCTTCCTCGTCATCACGTCGGCTCCAAAGATTGACGGCCCGCTCATCGTGATGATAGCCATATCGGGAGCGCTCGTGTTTATCCCTGTCATCAAGTCAATCAAAAGCAGAAAACGATAAACACTTAGGCACAATAAGCACAGCAAAAAAGTTAAATTGATATTTTTACTTCATTTTTCTTTATCAATTGTTGCACAAATCAAAAAAAAGATATACTTTTGCCACATCAAACAAAGAGAAAACTAACCAATAACAAATAAAACAGATAATCTTTTTGAATTATGAATGCAGCTAAAGTATTGGAAGATCTGAAAAGAAGATTTCCTAACGAGCCTGAATACCACCAGGCAGTAGAAGAAGTGTTGGGCACAATCGAAGAAGAATACAACAAACACCCTGAGTTTGACAAAGCGAACTTGATTGAACGCCTGTGTATTCCAGACCGCGTATACCAGTTCCGCGTGACTTGGATGGACGACAAAGGCAACATTCAAACCAATATGGGCTACCGCGTGCAGCACAACAACGCCATCGGCCCGTACAAAGGCGGTATCCGCTTCCACAGCTCCGTGAACCTCGGCATCCTGAAGTTCCTGGCTTTCGAACAGACTTTCAAGAACTCATTGACTACCCTTCCGATGGGCGGCGGCAAAGGCGGTTCCGACTTCTCTCCGCGCGGCAAGTCGAATGCCGAAGTGATGCGTTTCTGCCAGGCTTTCATGCTGGAATTGTGGCGGCACATCGGTCCTGAAACCGACGTTCCCGCAGGCGATATCGGCGTAGGCGGACGCGAAGTAGGCTATATGTTCGGCATGTACAAGAAACTGACCCGCGAGTTCAGCGGCGTACTGACCGGAAAGGGACGCGAATTCGGCGGCTCGCTGATTCGTCCGGAAGCAACCGGATACGGAAACATCTACTTCCTGCTTGAAATGCTGAAAACCCGCAACATCGACATCAAAGGAAAGACTTGCTTGGTTTCAGGTTCGGGCAACGTGGCTCAATACACGGTTGAAAAACTGATTCAGCTGGGAGCGAAAGTTGTCACCATGTCCGACTCCGACGGCTACATCTATGATCCGGACGGCATCGACCGCGAAAAGCTCGACTATATCATGGATCTGAAAAACCTCTATCGCGGACGTATCCGTGAATATGCAGAAAAATACGGCTGCAAATACGTGGCAGGCGCACGTCCTTGGAGCGAAAAGGCAGACATCGCCCTTCCTTCTGCAACCCAGAACGAAATCAACGGCGACGACGCACGCGCATTGGTTGCAAACGGTGTGTTCGCCGTATCCGAAGGAGCCAACATGCCTTCCACTCCGGAAGCCATCCGCGTGTTCCAGGAAGCGAAAATCCTTTACGCTCCGGGCAAGGCGGCCAACGCCGGCGGTGTATCAGTTTCCGGCTTGGAAATGACTCAGAACTCCATCAAACTGAGCTGGAGCCAGGAAGAAGTGGACGAAAAACTGAAGAGCATCATGAAGAACATCCACGAGGCTTGCGTGAAATACGGTACGGAACCCGACGGTTACATCAACTACGTGAAGGGAGCAAACGTGGCCGGATTCATGAAAGTGGCCAACGCAATGATGGCTCAAGGCATCGTATAACCGACTATACAACCCTGAATACAAACCGGGAGGCCGGCAGAGCGACAATGCTCTGCCGGCTTTTTTTAGTAAAAACGTCGGCTTTTTTTCTGAAGCCGTCCGTTTTTGGTGCGGAATGCGGGCGCGAATAAAATATTTTTGCGGGAAAATTAGGAGAAAAGCGCAAATAGTTGTACTTTTGTTCCGCGTTTGAAAAGATGCGCGTTTTGCGCCCGTAGTTCAATGGATAGAATAAAGGATTCCGGTTCCTTCGATTGGGGTTCGACTCCCCACGGGCGTACATATATTGCGGAAGGCAAGTGTATTGTCTGTTCGACCGAAGATATAATCAGCCAGCTGACTCATTGCAGTTCAGCTGGCTGATTCGTTTTCAGCTTTAGGGCATAAAAAAGCCTCAGAATGAACAAGAAGCATTCATTCTGAGGCTTTAATGCGTTGCGGCGGTTTGTCAGAATCCGGCCAGTTCGACAATCTTGTCTACTGCGGCACTCAGCCCGTCGGGGTTCTTTCCGCCGGCCGTGGCGAAGTGAGGCTGTCCGCCCCCGCCTCCCTGAATCAGTTTGGCCGCTTCACGTACCAGCTGGCCTGCGTTAAGGCCGTTTTTCACCTGATCGTCGCTGAGCATTACGGTCAGCATCGGTTTGTTTTCGAATACGCTTCCGATAACCACGAACAGATTCTCAGTCACTTGTCCCTTCAGCTGGAAGGCGATGTTCTTGATTGTGTCGGCAGGCATCGGGAGTGTAGCTTTGATGACCGTCACTCCGTGAATGTCTTTCGCATTGTTCAGAAGTTTGGCCTTCACTTCGGCTTCCTTTTCCTTCATGAACTCTTCCACCTGCTTCTTCAGACCTGCGTTTTCCTCAATGTATTTCTTGATGGCTGCGTTCAAGTCTGGAGCGTTGTTGAACAAGGCTTTCAGGTCGCTTAACGTATCTTGGATTGAATCAAGCATTTCCTCTACTTTGGCACCCGTGATGGCTTCGATACGGCGCACGCCCGCAGCTACGGAACTTTCAGAGAGAATCTTCACCATGCCGATTTTTCCGGTGGCCGACACGTGGGTGCCGCCGCAAAACTCGATGGACGAACCGAACTGCACCACTCTGACTTCATCGCCGTACTTCTCGCCGAAGAGGGCGATCGCGCCCAGTTCCTTTGCCTTTTCAATCGGCAGGTTGCGGTATTCGTTCAGAGGGATGTTCTCACGTATCTTTGCGTTCACTAAATGTTCCACCTCGCGGAGCTGTTCCGGGGTGACCTTCTGGAAGTGAGAGAAGTCGAAACGGAGCGAGTCGGGAGTGACTAACGAACCCTTTTGCTCCACATGCGTACCCAATACCTGGCGCAAAGCCTCGTCGAGCAGGTGCGTGCAAGAGTGGTTGGCGGCGCAGGCTGCACGGCGGTCGGTGTCGACGCATGCCATCATCGGTGCGTCCAAATGTTCCGGCAGCTTCTTGGCGATATGGATAGGCAGATTGTTCTCCTTTTTGGTATCGATGATGTCAATCGTTTCGAATTCGCTTACCAGTACGCCCGTGTCGCCTATCTGTCCGCCGCTTTCCGCATAGAACGGCGTTTCGCTGAGCACAATCTGATAATAGGTCTGGTTTTTCTGCTTGATTTCGCGGAAACGCAAGATACAGGTCTCGTATTCAGTGTAGTCGTAGCCCACGAATTTTGTTTCGCCTTCTTTCAGCACTACCCAGTCGCCGGTTTCAACGGTGGCAGCATTGCGTGCGCGCTGTTTCTGCTTCTGCATTTCGGCATTGAACTCTCCTTCGTTCACTGTCATTCCGTTCTCGCGGAGAATCAGTTCGGTCAAGTCGAGCGGGAAGCCGAAAGTGTCGTAAAGCGTGAAGGCGTCCACGCCGCTGATTTCCTTCTTTCCGGCAGCTTTGGCGTCGTTCATCACTTTGTCGAGCAGGCGGATTCCTGTTTCAAGCGTGCGCAGGAAAGTCTCTTCTTCTTCCTTCATTACCTTTTCAATCAAGGTCTGTTGGGCTTTGAGTTCGGGATATGCTCCACCCATGTTTTCCACCAATACCGGAACGAGCTTGTACATGAACGCCTGCTTCTGTCCGAGGAACGTGTAAGCATAGCGTGTGGCACGGCGCAGGATGCGGCGGATGACGTATCCCGCTTTCGCGTTCGAGGGCAGCTGCCCGTCGGTAATGGAGAAGGCGATGGTGCGGATATGGTCGGCAACCACGCGCATGGCCACGTCCACTTTCGGGTCTTGTCCGTAAGCAAGTCCTGCCAAGTTGCCGATAGCCTTGATGATGGGCTGGAACACGTCGGTGTCATAGTTCGATTTCTTGCCCTGCAATGCCATGCAGAGGCGTTCGAATCCCATGCCGGTGTCGATTACCTTTGCGGGCAGCGGCTCCAGGCTTCCGTCCGCCTTGCGGTTGTACTGCATGAACACTAAGTTCCATATCTCGATAACCTGCGGGTTGTCTTTGTTCACCAACTCGCGTCCCGGAATCTTGGCCTTTTCCTCGTCCGAGCGCAAGTCGATGTGGATTTCCGAGCAAGGGCCGCAAGGTCCGGTTTCGCCCATTTCCCAGAAGTTGTCGTGTTTGTTTCCGTTGATGATGTGGTCTTCCGGCAGATATTTCGCCCAATAGGAAGCTGCTTCGTTGTCGCGCTCCAATCCTTCTTCCTTGCTGCCTTCGAACACGGTGGCATACAGGATGTCGGGATTGATTTTCAGCACGCCGACCAGATACTCCCACGCCCAGCCGATTACTTCTTCCTTGAAATAATCGCCGAACGACCAGTTGCCGAGCATTTCGAACATGGTGTGGTGGTATGTGTCGTGCCCCACTTCTTCCAGGTCGTTGTGCTTTCCGCTGACGCGGAGACACTTCTGCGAGTCGGTCACACGCTTGTATTTTGCAGGGTGGTTTCCGAGGATGATGTCTTTAAACTGGTTCATTCCTGCATTGGTGAACATCAGCGTCGGATCGTCCTTGATGACCATCGGTGCGGACGGGACAATCTGATGTCCTTTCGACTCGAAGAATTTCACGAACGAGTCACGGATTTCATTTGCTGTCAACATATTTGTTATATTGTCTTGTAGTTAATATTCCCAAAATCGATTTGCAAAGATAATCGGTTTTATTATTTTTGCCCGTATGTTTGGCACAAAAACTTGATACGGCGTGCCTTAAAAATAATGAACGGCCGCAATCTTTCGAGAAACGCGCACGTTTCCGTTGAAGCGCGGAGGCGTTTTTTTCTTTGGTGGCGGGCCTTTTTGTGCGAAAGACTAAAAAAGCGTTGAATGCGTAAAGTTTACTATATATACAATCCGAAGACCCGCACTTACGACCGCATCTATCCTACGGTCAGGCAGCGTATCCTGAGCTATCTGCGAACCTTGTTCGTGGGGATGGGGTTGGGAGCGGGCAGCTTCATTGCGGTGTTGCTTCTGTTCGGTTCTCCGTCTGAGAAGAAACTTCGCACGGAGAACTCCCGGTTAGTTTCCCAGTACAACATCCTGTCTACCCGGCTTGACGAGGCGGAAAAGGTGATGTTGCGCCTGCAGCAGCGCGACGACAATCTGTATCGCGTCATCATGCAGGCCGACCCGTTGCCGGATGAGTTGCGCGACGCCGCTGCGCGCGACACCAACCGCTATGAAGAACTGATGGAGATGGCGAACAGCGAACTTGTGGTCAGCACCGCCCGCAAGATGGACGTGCTGGCGCATCAGATTTATGCCCAGTCGAAATCGTTTGACGAGGTTGTGGAACTTTGCAAGAAGCACGATGACATGCTGGCTTCCATCCCCGCCATCCAGCCCGTGGCCAACAAAGACCTGAAACAGACGGCTTCAGGCTACGGCACCCGCATCGATCCGATTTACAAGACGGTGAAGTTTCATGCCGGCATGGACTTTTCGGCCAATGTGGGCACGCCGGTGTACGTGACCGGCAACGGGCAGGTGAAGCAGGCCGGATGGGACGGCTTGTTCGGCAACAGCATCGTGGTAGACCACGGTTTCGGTTATGTGACCCGCTATGCCCATTTGAGCAAAATCAAGGTAAAGGCAGGACAGAAAGTTGTGCGTGGAGAAGTAATCGGCGAAGTGGGTTCTACGGGAAAGAGCACCGGCCCCCATCTTCATTATGAAGTGCATGTGAAAGGGCAAGTGGTGAATCCGGTGAACTACTATTTCATGGATTTGAGTGCGGACGATTACGAGCGGATGATAGAGATAGCCGCCAATCACGGCAAAGTATTTGATTGAGAAAGGGAATGGAAGATGGCTTTGAATACGAATAAGGACTTGAAACTGTATTACTCCATCAGCGAGGTTGCCCAGATGTTCGGGGTCAAAGAATCCTTGTTGCGCTATTGGGAGAAGGAGTTTCCGATAATTTCCCCCCGGAAGGTGGGAGGGAACATCCGACAGTATCGGAAAGAAGACGTGGACAACGTGCGCTTGGTGTATTATCTGGTGAAAGAAAAAGGCATGACTTTGGCGGGCGCCAAGCAGCGTCTGAGCCAGAACAAGGAAATCGTTGCGCGCAACAGCGAGATTCTGGACCGTCTGAAGGAAATTCGGGAGGAACTGGTGCGTATGCGCAAGGAGCTTGACTATGTGACGTAATCAAAGAAACTTCTCTTTCGCCACGTTCCAGAGGAACAGCGCGTTTCCGATGATGTACCGCCTCCACATCCGCTTCGGCTCCTTGAGCAGGCGGTAGAGCCACTCCAGGCTGTGCTTCTGCCACCATTCCGGGGCGCGTTCCACCGTGCCCGCGAAGAAGTCGAACACCGCTCCTATGGTGCCCGCGTGGCAGCGGATGCGGAGTTCGTCCCAATGCTCGTAGGCCCACTTCTCCTGTTTCGGGGCCGTCATCCCGATCCACAGCAGGTCGGGGTCCGCTTCGTTTATCGCGTCGATGATGGCTCGGTTGTCCTCGTCGGTGAATTCCGGCTTGTAGGGCGGCGAGTACGTCACCGCCGTGATGTTCGGATAGATGATTTTCGCCCGCTCCCGGATGCGTTCCAGCACCTTCTCGCTGCTTCCCATGAAGAAGCACTTGCCTCCGGTGCGGTTCAGCCGGCTCATTTCCATTTCAAACAAGTCCCATCCCGCGATGCGCTCCTTGGGCTGCGACCGGGCGTCCAGCCACCGGCACGCCATGACGATGCTCGCCCCGTCGGGGATGAGCGCGTCTCCGCGCAGCAGCGCCTC
>CALUGI010000047.1 GCA_944320135.1 uncultured Phocaeicola sp.
AGCTCAATTTTCTGACACCGGCCGAGTGTTTTTTCAAAAATATTCCGTAATGTTGCACTTGCTGGTTGACTCTGCCCGTGAAAAGCCAAGCAAAAAACATGAAAAAAAAATTTGCAGGCGTCAAAAGTTTTCCGTAGATTTGCAATTGAAATGAAAGTCGACGGCTTAAGCAGCCGTAAAAAAATCCGTCTCTCTGACACAGCCCCTGACAACGATTCCCCCCGCACCCTCTGACAGGGTTCCATGAAATGTTTTGCATCCGAAACCGAATTGCATACCTGCTGCGGAGACACGTATGCGGCCGCACGTCCAAGGACTTCGCCCGGCGTTTGCCGCACGGCAATCTGCCGAAGATAGGCCGGAGTTTGACTTTTCCTCTTGAGGCGTTGCGAAATGCGCTTTCAGCGAAAAGACTCGGCACGTTCCGCAACCGGCCTCGCGTCCACAGCTCTTTCCCCAACTGTAGGCGCAGACCCGCGTGTCTGCCCGACAGCGCTATGCCAATGTATCCGGAGGGGGCCGACAACATGCCGGAAGCTGCGGCATCTTGAACGAAAAAAGCCATGCCTTGCGCCGAAGCTACCTCAAAAAACAGGCGCCAGCTCTCGAAAAAGCGACGCCTGAGAGAGCGCGCCAAAACCTATACGGCACGCCCTCTCAGACAAAAACGAACCGAACCCCGCCGCATCACCTCATCCCTCTGGCTTTGAAGATGCGCTCTTTCGCGTCGTTGATGCTTTGGAGCTTTTCTTCGGCCGCCTTGCGGATATCCTCCCCCAAAGCGGCCACCTTGTCGGGATGGTGCTTCAGCACTAAGCGGCGATAGGCGGCACGCACCTCGTCGTCCGTAGCCGACGGAGACACTTCGAGCGCTCCGTACGCCTCGTCCAACGAATTGCCGCCCAAAGAAAGCATCGACTCCACATCCTGCATGTTGAGCTGCATGTAAGCCGCCGCTTCCTTCAGCGCATCCGCCTCCTGCGCGCATACGCTTCCGTCCGCCTGGGCTATCTTCACCAAGAAGTCGAACAGCTGTAGGCGCTGCTCGTAGGTCAGGTTGGAGGCTATCTGCGCGCCGCACTCGCGTATCGTATCCTTGAAGGCCGTCGGGTCGGTGCGTTCCATCCGCTTGCGCTGCTCGAAAAGGTTCAGCAAGATGCGCTCGCCTTCCTCTACGGCCTCTTCGCCGAAATTCGCCCGCAAGAAGCGGCGCACATATTCCATCTCGCTGTGCATGATGCGCCCGTCCGCCCGAATGATGTAGGACGACATGACCAGCATGGAGAACAAAAAGCTGTTGCGCTGCCCCATGCGCGCGCTTTCAGAGGCATACTCGTCTTGGGCATTCTGGGCATCGGACGCCTTGTCGAACAAAGAGCCGATGGCAAATCCCGCCAACGCTCCGAGCGGCCCTCCGGTCATGAAGCCCATGATGCCGCCAATCCACTTTCCGTATTTCATACCAAATTCAAAATTAAAACAACGTACATACCTCCGCCCGGCTGACCTTAACCAAGTCTGCCGGAGATATCTTTATCTGCAAGCCGCGCACTCCCGCGCTCACATAGATGCACGGGAAATCATTGCACGTATGATGGATATAGGTGGGGAAGTGTTTCTTCATCCCTATCGGCGAACACCCTCCGCGAATGTAGCCCGTCAGGGGGAGCAGCTCCTTCACCGGTATCAGGTCGCACTTCTTGTTGCCGGAGATTTTGGCCGCCAGCTTCAGGTCTACTTCGTGTTCGCCGGGCACGACGCATACGAAATAGCCCGACCGGTCGCCATGAAGCACCAAAGTCTTGAACACCTGTTCGACGTTTTCGCCCAGCGTGGCCGCCACGTGGCCGCAACTCAAATCGTTCTCGTCCACCTCATACGGCACCAGCTCGTAGCTGATCTTGTCCTTGTCAAGCAGGCGAGCCGCATTTGTCTTTTCTATCTTTTCCTTTTTCATACTTCTGTTTTCTTTCAATAATGTCCGCTTTCCAGTTCTTCCTTCAAGAACTTCGCCGTATAGCCTTTGCCCGAAGCGGCCACTTCTTCGGGGGTGCCGCACACTATAAGCTGTCCTCCCCCCTTGCCCCCTTCCGGCCCCATGTCGATGACATAGTCGGCCATTTTGATTACGTCCAGATTGTGCTCGATGACGATTACCGTGTTGCCTTTGTCCACAAGGCGGTCGAGCACCCCCATCAGCACGCGGATATCCTCGAAATGAAGTCCGGTGGTAGGTTCGTCGAGGATATACACCGTCCTCCCCGTGTCGCGCTTCGAGAGTTCCGTAGCCAGCTTCACGCGCTGGCTTTCGCCTCCTGACAAGGTGGTGGAAGGCTGGCCGAGCTTGATATAGCCCAACCCCACTTCCTGGAGCACCTTAATCTTGCTCAGTATCTGAGGCACGTTCTCGAAGAACTCCACGGCACGGTTGATGGTCATGTCCAGCACGTCGGCTATCGACTTCCCCTTGTAGCGCACTTCCAGCGTCTCTCGGTTGTATCGTTTGCCGTGGCACACCTCGCACGGCACGAGCACGTCGGGAAGAAAGTTCATCTCTATCGTTTTGTACCCGTTTCCTCCGCACGCCTCGCAACGCCCTCCCGACACATTGAACGAGAAGCGTCCCGGCTTGTAGCCGCGTATCTTCGATTCGGGAAGGGCCACGAACAAGTTTCGGATGTCGGAAAACACGCCTGTGTAGGTGGCCGGATTGGAACGCGGGGTACGCCCCAAGGGAGACTGGTCGACATTGACCACCTTGTCGACAAACTCCAGCCCTTCCACCGAACCGTATGCCAGTGGCTCCTGAAGCGAGCGGTAGAAATGCTGGGAAAGAATGGGCTGCAACGTGTCGTTGACCAGCGTAGACTTGCCGCTGCCCGACACTCCCGTCACGCACACCAGCCGTCCGAGGGGGAACTCCACGTCCACCCCTTTCAGGTTGTTGCCCGACGCTCCCTTCAGCCATATCGACTTCCCGTTTCCCGCGCGGCGATGCGAAGGCACTTCTATCTTCATCTTTCCGTTCAGATAGCGCGAGGTAAGCGTATCCGTCCGCAGCATCTCTGCGGGAGTGCCGGAGAAAACCACCTCGCCGCCCAACCTTCCGGCCTTAGGCCCCATGTCTACGATGTAGTCGGCCGCCAGCATCATGTCCTTGTCGTGTTCAACCACGATGACGGTGTTGCCCAAATCGCGCAGCTCCTTCAACGAACGGATAAGCCGGACGTTGTCGCGCTGGTGCAGGCCGATGCTCGGCTCGTCGAGAATGTAAAGCACGTTCACCAACTGCGAGCCTATCTGGGTGGCCAGACGGATGCGCTGGCTCTCGCCTCCCGAAAGGCTTGCCGACGAGCGGTTCAGCGAGAGGTATTCCAGCCCCACGTCGAGCAGGAACTTCAGGCGCGTGCGGATTTCCTTCAATATCTCGGAAGCGATGGCGCGCTGCTTGCTGCCGAGGTGTTCCTCCACGCCGCACGTCCACTCATAAAGTTCGCTGACGTCCATCGACGCCAGTTCGTAGATGTTCTTGTCGTGGATGCGGAAATGGAGGGCTTCCTTGTTCAGCCGTGCCCCGTGGCATTCCGGACACTCGGCGGTCTTGGCAAACTGGTCGGCCCACTTCTGGGCGGCGGCCGAAGCGTCCTTGTCCTGCATCATCCGGATATACTTGACGATGCCCTCGTATGGCACGAAATAGTCGGACGAGGCGTGTATGAGGGAGCTTTTGATTTTCAGACGTTCGTCGCACCCGTAGAGCACTTCGTTGACCACATCCTCCGGGAACTCGCTCACGGGGGTCTTCAGCGTCAGTTCGTAACGCTCCAAGAGGGCCTCTATCTGCCAGAATATCATCACGTTCTTATACTTCCCAAGCGGAGCCACGGCTCCGTCGGCAATGGAGAGGGAGCGGTCGGGAATCACCTTGTCTACGTCAATCAGGTTCACGTAGCCCATCCCCTTGCAGCGCGGACATGCCCCTTGGGGCGAATTGAACGAGAAGTTGTGCGGGGCAGGCTCCCGGTACGAAAGCCCCGTGACGGGACACATCAGCCGCTTGCTGTAATGCCTCACGCTCTCGGTCTGCGCATCGAGAATCATGAGCAGACCGTCGCCCTGCTGCATGGCCGTAGCGACGCTCTGCTTCAGCCGCGAGCCTTCTTCGCCGCTCACCACCATCTTGTCGACCACCACCTCTATGTCGTGGTTCTTGTAGCGGTCGAGCTTCATGCCATGCACGATTTCCTTCACCTCCCCGTCCACGCGCACATAGAGATAGCCTTTCTTGCGCACCTGCTCGAAAAGCTCCTTGTAGTGCCCTTTGCGGGTGCGCACCAACGGGGCGAGGATGAGGATTTTCCTCCCCTTGTAGTCGCGGTGAATCAAGTCGAGGATTTGCTCTTCGGTATATTTCACCATCTTCTCGCCCGACAGATAGGAGTAGGCTGTCCCGGCACGGGCGAAAAGCAGGCGCAGATAGTCGTAAATCTCGGTGGTGGTGCCCACCGTCGAGCGGGGATTCCTGTTCGTCGTCTTCTGGTCGATGGAAATCACCGGGCTGAGCCCCGTAATCTTGTCCACGTCCGGACGCTCCATCCCCCCCAGAAAATTGCGCGCGTAGGCGGAAAAAGTCTCGATATACCTCCGCTGGCCTTCCGCAAAAATCGTGTCGAAAGCCAGCGACGACTTCCCGCTTCCGCTCAATCCCGTAATCACCGTCAGGCTGTTGCGGGGAATCGTCACGTCGATGTCCTTCAGATTATGCACGCGCGCCCCTTGCACGTCTATCGTTTCCGTTCCTTCACTCATATATATCTCGTTGTTCCAATCTTCGTTATCCGTGCAAAGATAGAGATATTTGGGGTTTCTTGTTTCGGGTAAAGAACTTTTTTTGTACTTTTGTCCCGATAAACCGCGCGACGCGCGCAGGCATTTCCGCCGGGCCGCTCGCGGAGGAAAGAAAGGCGGACACGTCTGCCGGGACGTGCGCCCGCGCTTGCCAAGACGTGCGCCCGCGTTTCCCCGGCAAGCCATATAAGAACAAAACCGAAAAGAACGACAATGAAATTAGCACATATCGCAGTATGCCTCTCGCTCGCCATAGCGGTCGGAAGCGCGGGCAGCACGTTGAAAGCCCAGTCGGGCGACGGATACTTCCTCCACACCGTGGCCAAAGGGCAAAGCCTCTATTCGATAGCCAACACGTATGGCGTGGGCACGGACGACATCGTCCGCCTCAATCCCGGAAGCGACAAGCAGATACGCGCCGGAGAAACGCTGAAGATTCCCCGGTCGGGCGACGGCTCCAACGTGGGGAAAGCGGCGTTCCACACGGTGCAGGCGGGAGAAACCCTCTACCAGCTCACCATGAAATACAACGTGACGGCGCAAGCCATCTGCGAAGCCAATCCGGGACTGAGCGCAAGCAACTTCCGGGCGGGGCAAGTGGTGTGCATCCCCGCGCAGGAAGTGCAGCCCGCGCCCGCCGCGCAGACCGAACCGGCCCAGGTCGTTTCCGAGCCGAAGCGTCCGGAATGGCGGGAAATGCACAAGGTGAAGCGCAGAGAAACCATCTTCGGAATCTGCAAGGAATACGGCATCACGCAGGAAGAGCTGGTTGCCGCCAACCCCGAACTGAAAAGCGGAAAGCTGAAAAGGGGGACGTATCTGTTCATCCCCTACCCCGCACAAGAGCAGCAGACGGCGGAAACAGTCCGTCCCGCAGAAGTGCAGCGGACTCCCACCAACGAAGAACTGTTCAGCCAAAGCGCCCCCATAGCCAAGAGGATGGGCGTGGTGAAGGCCGCCGTGCTTCTTCCTTTCACCCTCAACGACAACGGGATCCTGAAAGACAATCCCCGCATGGCGGAATATTACGAAGGATTCCTGCTTGCGGCAGACAGCCTCAAACGCCAAGGGGTATCGCTCGACCTGTATGCCTACGACACCCAGGGAAGCAAGCCGGTCACGGCCTCCATCCTCAAGAAGCCGGAAATGAAAAGCATGAACGTCATATTCGGCCCCGTAGCTCCGGAAAACATTCCGCAAGTGGCGGAGTTCGCCCGGAAAAACGACATCCGTTTAGTCATCCCCTTCGAGCCGAAGGTGGACCAGGTGTTCAACACTCCGGAAATCTACCAGATCAACACTCCCCAGTCGTATCTCTACCCGGAAGTGTACGAACATTTCATCCGCAAGTTCGGCCAATGCAACGTGGTCTTCCTCGACCCGGCCAACGGCGACAAGGAAAAGGCCGACTTCATTTCCGGACTCAAAAACGAGCTGCGCGACAAACGCATCTCCTTCAAGCAAATCCAGTTAGGAAGCGTCGTGGAAGCGGGAAAAGTCATCTCCGCGATGGACACGGCGCGCACCAACATCTTCATCCCCACATCCGGAAGAAGCTCGGCGCTGACCCGCCTTCTCCCCCACCTCACGTTGGTGCGCCGCGAACATCCCGACTTCGACATGCACCTGTTCGGCTACCCCGAATGGCAAACCTATACGCAAGAGCATCTGGCTTCGTTCTACGAGCTTGACACCTATTTCTACACCTCGTTCTACACCAACAACCTTTTCCCCGAAGCCGTGGCTTTCACCCACAGCTACCGCCGATGGTACAGCAAGGATATGGCGAACAGCTATCCCAAATACGGTATGCTGGGCTTCGACACAGGCTATTTCTTCCTGAAAGGGCTGGCGCAAGAAGGCGGCGCGCTGGAGAAGAACCTGGACAAAGTGAAAGCAACTCCCATACAAACAGGCTTCAAGTTCGAGCGCGTAAACAACTGGGGAGGCTTCATCAACCGGAAGGTGTTCTTCGTGCATATCACGAAAGATTTCGAACTGATAAAACTCGACTTTGAATGAACGCAATGAAAAGACATGTCATCATCCTTGCCGTCCTGACTGCAGCAGGATGCGCCTGGCATCTCCCCGCCAACGCCCAATTGCAGGACGAACGCCACAACTTCGCCATAGGAGTCAACGGAGGCGTCAACATAAGCTCCGTCAGCTTCCAGCCCAGCATCAAGCAGTCCAACCTTATCGGCCCGGAGTTCGGCTTCACCGCGCGTTACATCTCCGAGAAATACTTCAAGATGATTTGCGGCATCCAAGCCGAACTGAACTTCTCGCAACGGGGATGGAAGGAAGTCATCGAAGACGGTTCCGGCGACACGTACCACCGCAAGATGAACTATATCGAAATACCGTTGCTGGCTCATCTGGCTTTCGGAAAAGACAAAGGGAACGGCGTGCGCTTCGTGCTGAACTTGGGCCCGCAAGTGGGATTCCTCATCGGCGAAAAAGAATTTATGAGCGACCCTTGGGACCCTTCGCGCCGTCCGCAAGGCACCAACGAGCAATACGGCAAGATGGCCGACCGGAAGTTCGACTACGGAATCATCGGAGGCGGAGGTCTGGAAGCGCGGACAGGAATCGGACACTTCATCCTCGAAGCGCGCTACTACTACGGTCTGAGCGACTTCTACAACAATTCAAAGAAAGATTACTTCGGACGTTCGGGGCACTCCTATATCGGAGCAAGGCTCACTTACCTGTTCGATTTGAAAAAATGACAACCGCTCTCAAGAAAACGAAAAACAATTATGATAAAACTGATTTCATGGAACGTGAACGGCCTGCGCGCTTGCTGCGAGAAAGGGTTTCGGGACGTGTTCAAACAGCTTGACGCAGACTTTTTCTGCCTTCAGGAAACAAAGATGCAGGAGGGCCAGCTCGACCTTTCCTTCGACGGATATGCCTCTTACTGGAACTATGCGGAAAAGAAAGGGTATTCGGGCACTGCTATTTTCACCCGGCACCAGCCTGTAGACGTAACATACGGATTGGGAATTGACGAGCATGACAGGGAGGGGCGGGTCATCACCTTAGAAATGAAAGATTTCTATCTTGTTACGGTGTACACGCCAAACTCTCAGGACGGACTGAAACGCTTAGACTACCGCATGACGTGGGAAGACGAGTTCAGAGACTACTTGAAACGGCTCGACGCGCAAAAGCCGGTGCTCGTATGCGGCGACTTGAACGTTGCCCACAAAGAGATTGACCTGAAGAACCCGAAGACCAACCGCATGAACGCCGGGTTCACCGACCAGGAGCGCGAGAAGTTCCAGACGCTGCTGAATGCCGGATTCATCGACACCTTCCGCCATTTCTATCCCGAACAGGAAGGCATCTATTCGTGGTGGTCATACCGGTTCAAGGCGCGCGAGAAGAACGCCGGCTGGCGTATCGACTACTTCCTCGCCTCGGCACGGCTGGCCGACAGGCTGGACGGAGCGAAGATACACACCGAGATTTTCGGTTCCGACCACTGCCCGGTAGAAGTCACACTCAACATCTGAAACGGCATGAAGAACGACGGTTTCACGCTCCGGAAGCGGCTGAGAAGTTTCCGGTTCGCGTTCAACGGCATCCGCCTGCTCGTCACACGCGAACACAACGCATGGATTCATTGCTTCATCGCCGCGTGCGTCATCATTGCAGGATGCGCGACGGGCTTGTCGGCCGCAGAATGGATAGCGGTTGCATTCGCCATCGGCATGGTGCTGGCTGCGGAAGCCTTCAATTCGTCCGTCGAAGCTCTCGCCGACTTGGTGTCGCCCGGCTATAACGAGGCCGTCAAGCGCACCAAAGACCTGGCGGCAGGAGCCGTATTGATTCTGGCCATTGCCGCAGCTACGGTCGGACTGATTATCTTTATACCCAAACTGTTCTGAAAATGAGACATCTATTGCTTATGCTCGCGCTCTGCATCGCGTTTTCCGCCGCACGCGCCCAAGAAATCGAAGTGACCGGAAGCCGCAAGGCCGTGCGCACGTCGGGCGACATCGGCGCCGTGCTTCTCCCCGTGGCGGGACTTGCCGCCATCATCGCCAACAAGGATTGGGAAGGGCTGAAACAAGGGGCACTTGCCGGGGTGACCACATTGGGAGTGACCTACGCATTGAAATATGCCGTCAAGAAAGAACGCCCCGACCGGAGCGACAACCACTCGTTCCCGTCCATGCACACGTCCGTATCCTTCACCGCCGCCGGATTCATCCAACGCCGGTACGGATGGAAATGGGGAGCGCCCGCCTATGTGCTCTCGACATACGTAGGATGGAGCCGCGTGTACGGAAAGAAACACGACTGGTGGGATGTGGCCGCCGGAGCTGCAATCGGAATAGGAAGCTCGTACATCTTCACCCGCCCGTTCGCCCGGAAACACGAACTCACCATAAGCCCCGTGGCAGGCGGCGGACACTGCGGGTTCTATGCTTCCATGAAGTTTTAAACGCCGGGATGGGACACCCCGTATCCGAAAAGGGCGAAATCGCCCAAGCACGGATCGCCGGGAAAAACCTCGCCCAAAGCGTCGGTAATCTTCCGCGCATTGGCAAGCGAGAACGAAGGCTTGTCAGTAAGGCCCAGCCGGAAAGCCATACGGCACACATGGGTGTCAAGCGGAATGAGCAGGTCGGAAGGAGACTGGGTGGTCCAGATTCCGAAGTCCACTTCCGAGTTCCGCCTCACCATCCATCGGAGAAACATGTTGAGCTTCTTTTGGGGGCTTCGGTCGGAAACTCCCAAGAAAGCGCACAACTTCTGCATCGGACTTCCGCCGAAACCCGACAACGCATCTTCCAACGTCCGTCCGGACGCAGACGCATACACCCCGAACAGCTTCTCAAAGCAGCTCCCGAACTCCGCATAAGAAAGCATCCGATAGAAGCTGCGCGAATCGAAGGCTTTGAAATCGTCCGCCCAAGAGCGGGACAAGACATACTGCAAAGGCTCGTGCCCCATCATCGCGTCCAGCTCGTCCGCTTTCTTCAATATCTGCTTCCGGCTGCCGAAGCTCAGCATGGCGGTCAGCAGCCCGCTGATTTCAATGTCCTCCTTCCGGGAATAGCGGCGGGGGAACTGAACGGGGTCGGAAACGATGAACGCGGCCTTGTGATACTGCCGCGCCCACTCCCGAAGCCTTTCCTTTATGTCACCGTCCACGTCAATTGAAATAATAGAGGAACGTGGCGATGCCTTCCAGCGCCTTCTTTTTCTGGTCTTTGATTTCGATAGAAAACTTTATCTCCGCTTTAGCCACCCCGCGCAGGTTGACCAACGAATGCAGGTCGGCCACAAGGCGCACGCTCTGCCCCGACAGAACCGCCTGCCCGAACTTCATCTTGTCCATTCCGTAGTTGACCATCATTTTCAGGTTGTTCACCTCTATAATCTGGTTCCAGAGATAAGGAAGCAGCGACAAGGTGAGATACCCGTGAACGATAGTGCTCTTGTAAGGGCTTTCCACTTTTGCGCGTTCCACGTCCACATGAATCCACTGATGGTCCAGCGTAGCGTCGGCAAACTGGTTGATGCGTTCCTGAGGAATCTCCAGCCACTCGGACACTCCTATCTGTTTGCCCAACAATTTCTCAAACTCCTCATACGAGTTAACGACAACTTTCTCCATACAACATTACTTTTTTAACCATAAATTTCATACAAAGATACGAAAAATCCGCAGCATGTCATCCGGTAATTTCCCAATATTGCTTTCTTTTTTTCCTCATTTCTGGATTTTTTTTCATTTATCCGCATAAAAAGACGCTCGGAACTATCCCCAAAGACGCCCGGAAAGGTTTGGAAAAGCCGCCCGCCTCCCTTTGAAAGCCGGCGGATTTTTCCGCTTCGATTTGCAACCCGGTTGTTATTGCACGCAACGGGAAACAAGTCAAGCGAAAATCGCTTACCTTTGTTCCGAACAAAACAATTGCAAAAACATGCCACACGAACATCATCACCTCCATGAGCACCACCACGCTCCCGCTTCTCTCAGCGCGGTCTTCATCCTCTGCATCGCATTGAACCTTCTGTTTGTCGCCATCGAAGCCGGAGTGGGTTTCGCCTACGGCTCGCTCGGCCTGCTCTCTGACGCAGGACACAACCTGAGCGACGTGTTCAGCCTGCTGCTCTCCCTCTTCGCCATCCAGATGGCCAAGCGCCGGGGAAACAAACGCTTCACCTACGGATACAAAAAAAGCACGGTGCTCGCTTCGCTGGCCAACTCCATCATCCTGCTCATCGCCGTGGGAGGCATCTTGATAGAAAGCGTCTACAAGCTGCGCCATCCGGAGCCCGTGTCAGGAGAAGCCGTCTCGTGGACAGCCGGAGCCGGAATCGTCATCAACGGGCTCACCGCCTTCCTGCTCATGAAAAACCAAGGGCACGACCTGAACGTGAAAGGAGCTTTCCTCCACATGGCTATGGACACGCTCGTATCGCTCGGAGTGGTCGTTTCCGGAATCATCATCATTTATACGGGATTCACGATTATCGACACGCTCGTCAGCCTCGCCATCGCCTGCATCATCCTAATCTCTACCTGGAACCTGCTGAAAGAAAGCCTCTGCCTTTCGCTGGACGCAGTGCCTGAATCCGTCGACCTTGGCGAAATAGAAAAAGCGGTTTCCCGCATTCCAGGCATCGAAAGCTGGCACCACCTGCATGTTTGGGCGGTGAGCACCACCGAAAATGCCGCCACGATACACGCAGTCATCAAAGACGTTTCGGAAATGAACGGCGTGAAACACGCGCTGAAACATGCGCTGGCGGAAAAAGGCATCACGCACTCCACCATAGAGTTCGAGTTCTCCGGATGCCCGTGCTGCGACAAGGACACATGCTGCTACGAACGCGAATAGCTTTCCTGCGCAAACGGCACAATCGAGTAGGAGGAAAACGAAGTAGTTTTCTTCCTACTTTCGTTTTCCGACCTCTCACACCACCGTACGTGCCG
>CALUGI010000048.1 GCA_944320135.1 uncultured Phocaeicola sp.
GCGGAAGTAGCTCAGTCGATAGAGCATTAGCCTTCCAAGCTGAGGGTCGCGGGTTTGAGTCCCGTCTTCCGCTCTGTGCAGAAAGAGATTGCCTCATGGGGTAATCTCTTTTTTTATGCCGGCCTCATTTCCTGAACGGCGGCTTTGCCACTTTCATCCTCAACCTGCGTCCCCGGTTGTCAAGCCAGATTTCCGTGCCGGGTTTGGAGTGCTCCGTTTTCACATACCCCAGTCCGATACCGATTTTCCGGGTGGGAGACATTGTTCCGGAGGTCACATGTCCGATTTCATCCCCGTCTTTATCCAGCAACTTGTATTCCTGACGAGGGATACCGCGGTCGACCATCTCAAAACCCACCAGCTTGCGGGAAACGCCTTCCGCCTTCTGCCTTGCAAGTATCTCGCGGCCGATGAAGTTCTTTCCGTCCGCAAATTTCGTTATCCATCCCAAGCCTGCCTCAATGGGAGAAGTCGTATCGTCTATATCGTTTCCGTAAAGGCAAAAGCCCATTTCCAGACGCAGGGTATCGCGCGCGCCCAACCCTATCGGTTTGACGCCATATTCTGCTCCGGCCTCGAAGATTGCATTCCAAATCGTCATTGCATCTTCAGGAGAGAAGTACAGTTCAAAGCCTCCGGCTCCCGTGTATCCGGTATTGGAGATGACGACGTTAGAGACACCCGCCAGGCAGCCTGTTTTGAACGTGTAGTAAGCAATGCCGGAAAGGTCGACAGACGTCAGCTTCTGGAGGGTCGGCAGAGCCTTTGGCCCTTGCACAGCCAATTGCCCGATGCGGTCGGACGCATTTTCCAGTTCCGCTCCTGCGCAGTTATGGGCCATGCACCAATTCCAGTCCTTCTCAATGTTCGCTGCATTTACGACCATCATATACTTGTCACCCCCATAGTCATACACCACAAGATCGTCTACGATTCCCCCGCTCTCATTGGGCATACAAGTGTATTGCACCTTGCCCGGCACAAGGGCCGCCGCATTGTTGGAAGTTACCGCCTGCAAAAAATCAAGAGCGCGGGGGCCTTTCACCCAAAACTCGCCCATGTGTGAAACGTCAAACACGCCCACTCCGCCGCATACGGCGAGATGTTCTTCGAGAATACCTGAAGGATACTCTATCGGCATGTTGTAACCGGCAAATTCGTGCATCTTCGCACCGAGACGCAGATGGGTCTCGGCAAATGGAGTCGTTTTCATACAAGAAATATTTAAGGTTGTTTCAAAGAAGGTGCAGGGCCGCCATGCGGTCTCCGCACCTTGCCTGCCGGCATTTCCGGCTTGTCAGTATCTTTTTGCCGTCAGTTCCGCAATCTTTGCCACTACTTTCATGGCCTTTTCGATTGACTGTACAGGCACAAACTCGTAACGCCCGTGGAAGTTCAGCCCGCCGGCAAAGATGTTCGGACACGGAAGACCCTTGAACGAAAGCTGCGCTCCGTCCGTTCCTCCGCGAATGGCCTTCACTTTCGGCTCTACGCCGGACTCCTGCATGGCGGCAAACGCAAGGTCGATGATGTGCATCAGCGGTTCCACCTGTTGCCGCATGTTGTAATACTGGTCTTTCAAGACGACTTCCACCGTGCCTTCCCCGTATTTCCCGTTCAGCTTTCCGGCGCATTCCAGCATCAGGCTCTTGCGCGCTTCAAACTTTTCGCGGTCATGGTCGCGGATGATATAGGTGAGCGACGTATGCTCCACCTCCCCTTCCATGCCGACAAGATGGAAAAAGCCCTCGTAGCCTTCCGTAGCGGCAGGCACCTCGTCTGCCGGAAGCATAGCGACGAACTCGTTGGCCACAAGCAGGGAGTTGACCATCTTGTTTTTCGCATAGCCCGGATGCACGTTCAGCCCTTTCACCTGCACTACGGCCGAAGCCGCATTGAAGTTTTCAAACTCAAGCTCGCCCACTTCGCCTCCGTCCATCGTATAGGCCCATTTCGCGCCGAACTTCTCTACATCGAACTTGTGCGCTCCCAACCCGATTTCCTCATCCGGATTGAAGCCGATGCGGATGTCGCCGTGCTTGATTTCGGGGTGTTCGATCAAATAAGCCATCGCCCCGACGATTTCGGCTATGCCCGCCTTGTCGTCCGCTCCCAAAAGCGTATGCCCGTCGGCTACAATCAAATCCTCGCCCACATGGTCGAGCAGTTCCGGAAAGTTTCTCGGAGAAAGCACGATGTTGTCTTCCGCGCACAGCACGATGTCGCTCCCGTCATACTTCTCCACGATGCGCGGCTTCACGCCCGCCCCGCTCATGTCGGGGCTTGTATCCAAATGCGCAATGAATCCAACCACGGGAATCGGGCGGTCGACGTTGGAGGGGAGCGTTGCAAACAGATACCCGTTGTCGTCGAGCGTGATGTCTTTCATCCCCAAATCCTCAAGTTCCGTCTTCAGGTATTTCGCAAACTCCATTTGCTTTTCCGTGCTCGGAGTTGTCCCCGTCGTTTCGTCAGACTGGGTGTCGAAAGTCACATACTTCAAAAATCGTTCTATTGCCGTCATAAATCCATTCATTAAATATTAATGTAAAAATAATCAATAACGGGCGAACGGCCAAACGGATTATCGTTTTTTGGCAAAAAGTATCGGTTTTGAACCGCTGCACAAGCCCCCTCAAAGAAAAGCGGCCGTCTTGCGAGAGATGTGCGCCCGGCTTTGTCCACACGAGCGCACATCTTTCATGAAACGAACGCCCGGCTTTCCTGCCGCTTCCGAACGGCTCCGAAGAATGTAAAGACATATAAAAATCCTTGGCGAAAACACAAAATAAATGTATTCGTTGCTCATATTTAGAAGAATAATTATATTTACGCCCGAAACATAACCAAAAGATTTATGAATACTACCTTAAAAGCACTTGTACTGACGGCGGTCGCTTCGTGCGGCCTGACATGGGGGACGTCATACGCATCCGCTCCTGCCCAAAACGAATTCGAAATGTTTATGGAAAAAGTGCGCGAAAGCGTAAAAAAGAACCCTTCCATCGACAACGATCTCGCCAAATTCCAAGAAGACGGCTCATTCTCCGACGTGGACTACACCAACACGGCAATGACCAACTGGACGCCTATCAAACATATCGAACGCTTGCAGAACTTCGCATACGCCTACACCAATCCGAAAAACAAATATTACCAGAACGACGAAGTGTACGGCAAAATCGTGAAAGGACTGGAATACTGGTACGCGCAAGACCCGGAAAGCGACAACTGGTGGCACAACCAGATTTCGGAACCGCAGAAAATCGGCGTCTTGCTGATTCAGATGCGCGCCGGCAAGAAGCAGGTGCCGAAAGACATCGAAACCAAAACGCTCGACCGGATACTGAAAGACGGAGGCGAACCTGAAAAGTGGACGGGAGCAAACCGCACGGACATCGCCCTGCACTGGATTTACCGCTCGTGCCTGACGGAAAACGCCACCGACTTGAAACGCGCCATCGACAACGTGTTCAGCCCCGTAACCTATACCACAGGCGAAGGCTTCCAATACGACAACAGCTACTTCCAGCACGGCGAACAACTGTACATCGGAGGCTACGGCGACGAGATTCTGAAAGGAGTCACCCAAGTGGCTTCGTATGCCCTCGGCACGAGCTACGAACTCGACAAGGAGAAAGTGGCCTTGCTCAGCAAGTTCATGAGAGAAACGTACTACCGCTCCGTGCGCGGACAAAACATGATGTGGGATATCATCGGACGAAGCATGAGCCGACCGAACGCAACCAACAAACGAAACACCGCCGTATACGCCAAACGCATGATTGACATCGACCCCGAACATGCCGACGAATACAAGGCTATCGTTGCAAGGCTGAACCGCAAGCAACCGGCAGACTACAAGATTGCCTCCACGCACACACATTATTATATAGGCGACTACTCGCTCCATACCCGCCCGGCATACGCCTTCGACGTGCGTCTGGCTTCCAACCGCACGAAGAAATGCGAATACGGCAACAAAGAAAACCTGAAGACCTACTTCCTGTCATACGGATGCACCTGCATCACGCAGACAGGTGACGAATATTACAACATCTTCCCCGTATGGAACTGGACGCACATACCGGGCACGACGGCTCCGCAAGTGGAAACTATCCCGATGGACGCCAAGGCATGGGGAACCAACGGCACTTCCACTTTCGCAGGGGGAGTGTCCGACAGCATCGTCGGTGCAACCGCATTCTCCTATACCGACACGAAAGAAGGAGCAGACATGACGGCCAAAAAGAGCTGGTACTTCTTCAACGACGAAGTGGTATGCTTGGGTGCAGGAATCGCCTCCTCCACCGCAGTGCCGGTGCATACGACTGTAAACCAATGCTTCCTGAGCGAAGACATCAAGGCAAGCCGGACAGGAAACAAGCCGGAAGCCCTCAGCATGGAATCCCAAACATTAGACTCTCCTCAATGGGTGCTGCACGACCGCATCGGATACATCTTCCCGCAAAACGAGAAAGTGTTTGTCACTGCACAGGCGCAAACCGGAAAATGGTCTGACATCAACACCAGCAAAAGCAAGAAGGAAGAAAGCAAAAACGTGTTCACTATAGGAATCGACCACGGCGCCACTCCGCAAAACGGCAGTTACGCATACATCGTAGTGCCGAACCAGGAATCAGACAAGGCGATGGCCGAATACTACAAGAAGAACCCTGTTGAAATCCTGTCGAACACGGATAAAATCCAAGCCGTAAGAAACACGGAAGACGGTATATGGATGGTCACTTTCTTTGAGGCAGGAACCCTAAAGCACAAGGAACTGACCGTCACCGCCGACAAGCCTTGCGTATTGATGGTGAAGGGAGTAACCTCAAAATCGGCGACCCTCCACATCGCCGATCCGGGACAGACTCAGACTCCAATCAAAGTCACGCTGAAAAACGGCAAGAAAGAGCAGACAATCGTTGCTGACTTCACGAATACAGGCATCCATGCAGGAGCAACCAAAGCCTATCAGATGACGTTCTAACGGCTCTCTAAAAAAACACGGCGGCTTAAGAGCGCAAAAGCGCAGAGGTATTTTCTAAACCCCTGCGACTTTGCGCTCTTGCGCTTAAGCCTTTGCCTTAAACACCACCTCATCGAAAGTCCGTTTCCTCCTAACCTTGCTTTGCCACAAGATACTGAATCGGAACCGTTCCGGTATATTTTCCACAACGGTTGCAGCAAGATTGCTCTCACGGTCCGCTTTGAAAGAAGGCAACATGCGGCAAAAGTCCCGCCGCGCACGAAGCACAGCCTTGAATGCGCCGAAGTTTCCTTTGACGAGAAAGGACAATGCTGCCAACGTGTCCAAGAACTTTCGGACGAACATCACATGACGAATCTCCGATTCGGGAAGATTCTTGTAAAGCATCAGCAGGTTGTTCCGGAAATTGAGGTATGTTTTGCGGGGATTTTCCTTCTTCAATGTCGCACCTCCCACGTGATACACCTTGGAAGACGGCACGCAAACCACTCCGTACCCCCTGCTGCGCAACCGCCAGCACAAATCTATTTCCTCCATGTGGGCGAAGAAACGGCCGTCTAACCCGCCCGAAGCCCGATACACTTCCGCACGGATTGCCAATGCCGCGCCCGTTGCCCACAACACAGGAACAACCGTATCATACTGCCCCCTGTCCGCCTCTACCATTTCAAAGATGCGCCCCCGACAGAAAGGGTAACCGTAACGGTCGATAAAGCCTCCGGACGCTCCTGCATACTCGAAACGGTCTTTATGGCGATAGCTCAGCAACTTAGGCTGGCAGGCCGCCGCTTCGGGATGAGCGTCCATATAGCCGGTCAGCGCATCGAGCCAGCCTTCCGTCACCTCCACATCACTGTTCAGCAACACGGCATATCGAGCTTCCACTTTCTCCAGCGCCTTGTTGTAGCCTTCCGCAAAGCCATAGTTCCGGTCAAGGCATATCAAGCGGACGGAAGGGAACTCTTTTTTCACCACTTCGCACGAATTGTCTGTCGAAGCGTTGTCCGCCACGCAGACCTCCACTCCCTCTCCCGTCGAGAACTTCACTGCAGAAGGCAGAAACTTGCGAAGCATCTCCGCACCGTTCCAATTCAGTATGACGACAGAGACCCGCTTCATAAGACCGCCCCCCGCAATGCCGTGCCGTCTTCGTTGAAGTCTCCCAAACGCACTTTCAGCAAGCGGTTGTCGAGCGCATCGTCATGCTCCATCTCCACCCGGATATAGTTTCGGGTAAAGCCGTGCATCGGCGCACCCGGCTTCGCCTTCTCCATCAGCACTTCCGCCTCCTGCCCGATATGACGGGCGTAAAAGTCGTGCAGCTTCCGGTCGGACAAAGCCAGCAGCCGCTGGCTGCGGCGGTGCTTCTCATCGGCGGAAACCGCATGGTCAATCTTCAGAGCCTGGGTGCCCGGACGCTCGGAATAGCTGAACACGTGGAGCTGCGTCACGTCCAAATCTTCTATAAAACGGCAGGCTCGCTCGAAGAACTCGGAGGTTTCTCCGCGCGTGCCCACAATCACATCGACACCGATGAAGGCATCCGGCATCAGCGCCTTCACGGTGCGGATTTTCGAGGCGAACAAAGCCGTGTCGTAGCGGCGGCGCATCAGCTTCAGCACCTCGTCGCACCCCGACTGCAAAGGGATATGGAAATGAGGCATAAAGCGTCGGGATTGCGAGACGAAGCGGATGATTTCGTCCGTCAGCAAGTTTGGCTCGATGGAGGAAATGCGATAGCGTTCGATTCCGTCCACTTCGTCAAGCGCCCTGACCAAATCGAAGAAAGTCTCTCCCGTCGATTTGCCGAAGTCGCCGATGTTCACTCCGGTCAGCACAATCTCCTTTCCGCCTTCTTCGGCCGCTTGACGGGCCTGCGCCACCAAATCATCAATCTTCCCGTTGCGGCTGCGTCCGCGCGCGAACGGAATCGTGCAATAAGAGCAGAAATAGTCGCACCCGTCTTGCACCTTCAGAAAATACCGCGTGCGGTCGCCGCGCGAACACGACGGGGAAAAAGTGCGGATATCCTTCGCATCCGTAGTGACAGCCTCGCCGCAAGGCTTCTTCTCCAGGCTGTCAAGATAATCCATGATGTTTCCTTTCTGCTCGGCTCCCAGCACCAGATCGACACCTTCGATGCCCGCCACCTGCTCCGGCTTCAACTGTGCATAGCATCCCGTCACCACGACAAATGCGCCGGGGTGCTGTTTCACTAACCTATGAATGGCCTGACGGCACTTTTTGTCGGCCACCTCCGTCACCGAACACGTATTGACCACACAAATGTCAGCCCTCTCCCCTTTGCGGGCCGTGCGCACGCCGGCCTCCTTCAGCGTCTTTCCGATGGAAGAAGTTTCCGCGAAATTCAACTTGCAGCCCAGCGTATAATAAACGGCTACCTTGTCTTGAAAAACAGTCGTATCAATCATAAAAGCCTTCCTTATTGTATAGGGCCACAAAGTTATACATAAATCCGCGAATCTTCCCCCTTGCCGAAAAATATAATGCCTGCGTCCCGGCAAAAAATCGGCGGCGTTCCAATCCGAACGCGGGCAAAACGGAACCAGAAGCCCGGCGCATTTCCAAGCATGGTTTCCCATCCGAAAAAGACATTTCAAACGCATTGATTTACAACAAACTATATTTTACAACATATTTTTCCGAAAAAAAACGGCAAAGAAAAGAACAACGTATTCAAAAAGTCTCTATATTTGCAGCGTTTTAAGAAAACAACATAAGTATTACAGATTTAAAAGCAAAAGAAAATGAAAAAATTGGTATTTTTGTTCGTAGCTTTCGCTGCTGTATCTTTCGCTTCTTGCGGAAACAAAGCAGCTAACAATGAAGCAGCAGCAGATTCTACAACTGTAGAAACAGTAGAAGAAGCAGCTCCGGCAGTTGACTCTACAGCAGTTGCAGCTGACTCTACAGCAGCTGATTCAGCAGCCGTTGCTGAATAATCTCGGACAACAAAGAGAGAATTGAAAGTCTGTAAGCTCAGCCTACAGACTTTTTTTATGTCCTTAACCTCGGTTTTTCTCCTCCCCGAACGGCAATCTGCAATAAAATACGCAACTATATACTTTATTGTACCAATCATTGTGTATAATTAGGGTTTATCTTTTTATGGATAAAATAGGGTTGCAGCAGCTTTTGCCGCGACCCCAATCTATAAAAATGACGTTATGGTATAACACAGACACTCTTCAAATTTCCTGAGCCATGTTGAATTACATGCCAATTGATACCGTCAACGGATGTTGCCAAATGTCCTGAATCGCCAACCGCGATGAAAACGCCCTTTTCAAAAACTATTGCGTTCCAATTGTTTGTTCCAACATTTTTTTCATGTATTATTTCATAAGTATCTTTATACACTGAAACGATAATGCCGGAATTGCCAACCGCGACATACACATTATTGCCATAAGCAATATCATTAAGTATATAGCTGTCGAAATTGAAATATTTTAGTAAACTGGCAGTTCCCGGATCTCCATTCATAATTTTTAACTCAGATTTTGGCCAGTCCGGATAAAAGGCAACAATCCCATAAACTTTATCATCATGCCCTTTGATTATTTTTGTTCCAATAAATGCACGGTCATTCTTATAATAGCAGCCATAAGTAGTGCCTTTATATACAATTTTTGTAGAATTGCTTGAGGATATGATTATTCCTACATAATTGTTTCCCAAATTGTCATAGATAACATCTGTCCAATTCCCTCCATATAGATGATTTTGAACAACCCAACTTGTTATGTCTCCGCTAACGGTATGCAATATTCGGTTTTGCTCCCCGCAACCTACGAAATTGTTATTGATTTCATCATACATTATTGCATTCCATTTAATTCCTGTAGCTGATGTTTTAGCGGTATTCCATGAATTCCCATTATCATGTGAATATGCTATATTGTTGTCGTCACCGACAGCAACGCATTTCCCATTTCCATAGCATATATCATTCCAATTGTTGCTTCCTACTATTGCCATAACTTCATTGTCTATTTTAATGTTATAAATTCCAATTTCTTCTCCCTTAAACGGTCCTGCGGGTTGTTCGGACGACTCGTCAGTTCCGCTTCCACTTTCCGTGTCGCCAGGCTGTTCAACGGGCGGATTAGCGGGAGAATCACCAACCGTCTCGTCAGGTTCGCATGAACACAGCATTCCTGCACAGAACAGCATACAAAACAGATTCGCTTTCATAGTCATTCGCTTTTATTGTTGCAAATACATATTTTAACAGCTTGTAAATATATATATTTATTTTCAACCGTTTACAAAGCATGGTTAAAAAACAATAAAAGTCAGATTGTCAGCTTCTCGATGTACCCGCCGCTTCCGCATACGATAACCTCGATGGGGGCGCGGATGTCGCTTTCCATCACAAGCTGGCTGTCGCCGTAAGTGCCGCCGACTATCAGTCCGGCAGAGACAATCTCGCCCTTTGTCGGACATCTCTTCAAGTCGGAGCCGAACACGCCCGCCTTGAGCGTGTTGCAGTACTCGCGCGTCGCAATTTTACCCATGCCGCCTCCTTTCCGGAGAATGCGGCTTCAGAACATTTTCCATACGTTTTCTTTTTAATGTTGAACATTGACTTATTGTTTGGATATACCTTTCAATATATTTATATCGGCATCCATCCGGGCTTTTGAAGAAGTTCACCGTAATACAGGCGTTCCGTAAAACTTTTTAAGAATCCGTTAAACCTGTCAGTGTCCGTTTGCGTTCTCGTGTTGTAGCGGAATACGAATTCCTTGCAGTATTTCTGTAGGTGCTTCGGGCTCGCAAGATGGTAGATGCCTTTTATACCCCGTTTTATCTGGCTCCAGAAGCCCTCTATCGAGTTGGTGTGGTACCCGTCCAGCGCATAGACGCGCCTGCCGTAGGGAATCCTTCTTATGGTCGTAACTGCCGTCAAGAGCGTCATACACGTTCAGTTCGTCCGTAATGACGGTTGAACCTTTGCGTACTTTCTCCTCTATGATAGGGAACAACGTCTTTCTTTGGACGTTCGGAACCGCTTGTGCATATACAAGACCGTCAGATACCATTCCGAATATCGGTGTCTTGTCCTTTAAGGAACGTCCTTGCGTTCCTTTTCCGTGGTGACGTGTCTTGCCGCCCATGTAGGTTTCGTCCATCTGTGTCATATCATCAAAGTGCGCATCGTCATCTTTCACGTTGTGGCGGATTCTGTGTAGCATGAACCAGGCGGTTTTCTGTGTGACATCAATATCACGTGCAAGCTGGCAGCTGCTGATGCCCTTCTTGTGCGAAAGGAACAGATAAATCGCATAAAACCACTTTTTCAAAGGAAGATTTGACCCTTCAAACATCGTTCCTTGCCGTACAGTGAAGCGTTTCCTACAATCCTTGCATTTGTACAGTCCTTTGAACTCTCCGTTTTGCGTGAGTTTGTAGTGTTCCGCAGAAATTGAACCGCAATGCGGGCAAACCGGCTCTCCATTCCACCGCACATTCTCCAGATATACCCTGCAATCCTCTTCGGTATGCAGCGTATCAATCATCTGGAGTAATGAGTGAAATGTTGCCATAGAATAATTCTCGATTTATTTGTTTTTGAGAATTATACTCGCGACATCACGGAAATTGCATTTCAAATGTTAAATTTTCATCGGAACGTGCATTTTTCTTGCTTATGTACATGAAAAGAGGACAGACGTTGTCCATCCTCCTGAAAGGTTAAAAATCTACAATTACATCAATCCGTTCCCGAATTGAAGGATTCAGCAGAATACATATATGCGATGTCATCTAATTGGCATCCGATATAAATATGAACAAATTTGTAAACCAGTCTATTAGAATACTCATTATCACAATGAAGATTCTAATTCGTATTTACCGAATCCTCCATTTAATCGAGAAGTTAGTGTTATTATTTCATAACGCTATTTATTGAATTGACAATGATTGTAAATTCCGTGCTTTGGCTATTCCGGTAGTCGGAGCACTTGTTACCTTACAATCAATTATACATATTCTATACTAAACTATATGAGATATGAAACCTCAAACCGAATCTGTAGAACTTCACCCCATAGGCTCGTGCGCTGCCGACAACATAGGAAATTCCGAACTCTGTGATGTACTCAAAGAATACTACGGAAACAACGAGATTTCCTATACTGTGGATTTCGATGATGAGATATGGGGTGAAGTTCTGTCTTATCTTGATACTTGCAAATTAGTTAAGGAAATGGAGGCGGGTATGGGAAAGGTGATAATTTACGAGACATGTGTAGTAAATGAGTTTCTTGTGAGGTTTGAGTGGGATAATGGGAAGAACTTCGTGTTTTGGAGGGAATAGATGGGTATAATTGATTAAACAAAATAGGAAATGGTCGAAAGGTCAAAACGATATTATAGTGCAAATGAATACTTTTTAGTACCCCATGCAGCCCTACGATGTTCACGTACAAATTCCCACTTTCCGTATCTAACACGGATATAGGAATGCACGTAAACTGGTTTACGCCAATCTAATTGACAATAAACCCAGCAACATTTGTTAGCCATTTTATTTACGATTTTTTGAAATCTCATATCATTAGTGTCCCGTTAAAATGGGACGAGTTAAACAATTAATCAAAAAGCCCCGGAATCAGGGGATCATTTAGA
>CALUGI010000049.1 GCA_944320135.1 uncultured Phocaeicola sp.
AACGGCACGTACGGTGGTGTGAGAGGTCGGAAAACGAAAGTAGGAAGAAAACTACTTCGTTTTCCTCCTACTCGATGAATATCCGTTATGCGCAGCTGCTTTAGCTTAAGGAAACCGGAGATTCCGCGTGTGCATTATTTTTCCGATTGGCTGTTGTCCCAGTCTTCTTCTTCATATTCGTAGTCGAAATCATCTTCATCGTCCTCATATTCATAGTCGAAGTTTTCTTCATCGTCCAATTCAGGGAGTTCTTCGCGGAGTTTGGCGATGTCTTTCGGGCGGTGTACGATAGCTTCTTTGCGTATGCGCTCAAGCTGGTTGCTTTCTTTGTTCAGTTCTGACCACAGCAAATCTTTCAATTGAGCGATTCCTGTTCCTGTTACAGCCGAGATGAACACGTGAGGGATTCCTTCAGGCAAAGTCGGTTCCAGCATACTGATCAGTTCTTCATCAAGCAGGTCGCATTTCGTTACAGCCAGCACGCGCTGCTTGTCGAGCATTTCCGGATTGAACGTAGCCAGTTCGTTAAGCAGAATTTCGTATTCCTTACGGATGTCGTCCGTGTCTCCCGGCACCATGAACAGCAGCAAAGAATTGCGTTCGATGTGGCGCAAGAACCTTAATCCCAATCCTTTTCCTTCGCTTGCCCCTTCAATAATGCCGGGGATGTCGGCCATTACGAACGATTTCCCTTCATGGTATGACACGATGCCCAGATTCGGTTCGAGCGTTGTGAACGGATAGTTGGCGATTTTGGGGCGTGCGGCAGACACAGAAGACAGCAGCGTGGATTTTCCGGCGTTGGGGAATCCTACGAGACCTACGTCGGCCAGCAGTTTCAATTCCAGAATCACTGTCATCTCCTGCATCGGTTCGCCCGGTTGCGCGAAACGCGGAGTTTGGCGTGTAGCCGTCCGGAAATGCCAGTTCCCCAATCCGCCTCTTCCTCCCCGCAGGAGGATGATTTCTTGGCCGTGTTCAGTGATGTCGCATACGTAGGCTCCGGTTTCGGCGTTATAGACTACCGTGCCGCAAGGCACTTCTATCACCTTGTCGTCCCCGTCTTTCCCGGTGCTTCTGCTTTGGGAGCCGTTTCCTCCATGTCCGGCAAAGATGTGGCGTTCGTATTTCAAGTGGAGCAAAGTCCAATAATTGCGGTTCCCTCGCAAAATCACATGTCCCCCTCTGCCCCCGTCGCCTCCGTCGGGGCCTCCGTTGGGCATATACTTTTCGCGCCGCAAGTGTGCCGAGCCGCGTCCCCCTTTTCCGGAGCGGCAATAGATTTTTACATAATCAACGAAATTCGATTCTGCCATAGCCTGTAGATTGAAAAGGGGAATTGAGAATCCGGGCGGAAAGCTGTCTGCTTCCCGTTTCCGGCTTTCAATTCCCCATAGGGTGTTTAAAGTTTGTCGATAGCCGCGCAGATGTCAGCAAAGATGCCGTCCATCGTGCCCAGCCCGTTGATGTGGCAATAAGTGCCGTCGTTCTTGTACCAGTCGATTAGCGGAGCGGTTTGCGAGTGATACACAGCCAGACGTTTCTTGATAGTTTCCTCGTTGTCGTCAGCGCGTCCCGATTCCTGTCCGCGTTTGATAAGGCGGGTCATCAGTTCTTCTTCGGGCACTTCCAAATCGAGCATGACAGACACTTCCTGTCCGCGTTCCTTCAACATCTCTTTCAAGGCGTCCGCCTGAGCGATGGTGCGGGGGAATCCGTCGAATATCACTCCCTTTCCGCCTTTGAATCCGTCGAATACGCTTGCCAGGATATCAATCATCAGCGCATCGGGTATCAGTTGGCCGTTGTCAATATAGCTTTTGGCCGTTTTGCCAAGTTCTGTTCCGTTTTTGATTTCTGCGCGCAATACGTCGCCGGTAGAGATATGGTTCAAGCCATACTTCTCTACGATACGTGCGCTCTGGGTTCCTTTTCCGGAGCCGGGAGCGCCAAAAATTACAATGTTCAACATCTTTTTACCTTATAGTTTTGATTAAGTTTAGTCTGTAACCGCATATATGTCGCGATAGTTGCGTCCCAATCCGTCGTAATCAAGTCCGTATCCCACGATGAAATCGTTCGGAATCTCCATTGCCGCATAGTCGATGTGGAGCTTTACCTGAAGTTTTTCAGGTTTCACCAGCAAGGTGGCGATGCGGACTTCCTTCGGGCTTTTCGCTTCCAGCGTTTCGATGAGCCGCTTCATGGTCAGTCCCGTATCTACAATGTCTTCCACGATTACCACCGTCCGCCCGGATATGTCTTCGTTCAGGCCGACAAGTTCTTTCACTTTTCCTGTCGAGGATGTGCCTTCATACGAGGCGAGCTTCACGAACGACACTTCGCACGGGATGTCGAGGCATTTCATCAAATCGGATGTGAACATGAAAGACCCGTTCAGCACGCTTAGAAACAATGGATTTTTCCCTGCCATATCGCGGTTTATTTCTTCCGCCACCCGCCTCACTTCCCTCAATATGTCCGCTTCCGGAATGAATGTCCTGAAACGCTTGTCCTTTATATGGATGGTCTGCTGCATATCGTCGTCATGTTTCGTTTTTTTACGGGCGCAAATTTACTCATTTCCCGCCAAATTTCCGCGCTAAGTCCGGCGGTTTTAAAGATATTTTCCACAGAACATGCGTGACATCTTATGCTTTTTTCGTACTTTTACCGACGATAAAACAATACAAAGACATGAAAATCTTAACTTGCGCGCAACAGAAGGAGGCGGATGCGTATACCGTCGCCAATGAATCTATATCCTCTATCGACTTGATGGAAAAAGCGGCTGCGGCCATGACCGGAATAATCAGTTCGCGGTGGGACACGTCGCATCGGATGGTGGTTGTGGCCGGACCGGGAAACAACGGAGGGGACGCCCTCGCCATTGCCCGGATGCTTGCTGAAAGAGGCTATCGGGTAGAGGTGCTTTTGTTTAACGTGACAGACAAACTCTCCGAAGAATGCCTTGCCAACGTCCAGAGGCTGAAAGACTGTCCTTTGGAGAAGTTTACCGAAGTGGCAAAGGGGGGGAGAATGGTGTTTCCTGCGCTGAAGGCTACCGATGTCATCATCGACGGGCTGTTCGGCTCCGGGCTGAAGCGGCCTTTGGAAAAGGGGTTCGCCCAAGTGGTGCAGCTGCTTAACAGCTCGCCCGCGCAAATCGTGTCTGTCGACATACCTTCAGGCATGATGGGAGAAAACAATTCGAACCTTAACCGCCCCAACATTATCCATGCCGACCTCACTCTCAGCGTGCAGCTTCCCAAACTGGCGTTCCTGTTTGCCGAGAATGCCGATTTGGTGGGCGAATGGATGCTGGTGGACATAGGAATCAGCAAAGAATATATAGACAAGGCGGACACTCCGTACACGATTGCGGAAGAAGAGGAAATACGGTCGCTTGTCCGTCCGCGCAACAAGTTTGCCCATAAAGGCATGTTCGGCCACGGGCTGCTGATAGCCGGCTCATACGGCATGGGCGGGGCTGCCGTCTTGTCGGCGCGCGCCTGTTTGCGTTCCGGCATCGGCTTGCTGACCGCACATACCCCGGTGTGCAACCATTCGCTCCTGCAGATGTCCGTCCCGGAAGCTCTTGTGCAAGATGACGTGCATGAGCATTTCTTTGCCGACGATACGGACCTCGACCCGTATCAGGCCGTAGCCATAGGCCCCGGATTGGGGCAAGACGACGTGACGGCTCAGGCGTTCTTCTCGCAAATCAAGAACTGCTACATCCCTTTGGTGCTGGATGCGGACGCGCTGAATCTGCTGGCCAGATACAGCAATGTCCAGCCTAACTTTCCGTCGAATACAATCCTTACCCCTCATGTGAAGGAACTGGAGCGTATCGTCGGACGTTGCTCGAACTCTTACGAACGCCTGATGAAGGCCAAAGATTTGGCCGTTTACCGCCAATGCCATATCGTGTTGAAAGGGGCGTGGACGGCCGTCATCACTCCGGAAGGAAAAGTCAGCTTCAACCCTACCGGAAATCCGGGAATGGCCACGGGAGGAAGCGGCGACGTGTTGACGGGAATCTTGCTTGCGCTGCTTGCTCAAGGATACAGTGCGGGCGACGCTTGCCGGTTGGGAGTCTATGTCCACGGACTTGCCGGTGACATTGCCCGCCGGCGTATGGGGGAAATCAGCATGACGGCAGGGGATATCGTGGAGGCATTGCCCGAAGCGTGGAAAGAACTGCTTGAAAACAAAAACGCATAAACGATTGAAGGATATGAAGAAAGCTATTGTCGCACTTGCATTGCTGGCATCAGCCGGCATACACGCACAGGATTATTACACGCCCGGAGAAGGGGAAGGCATCGTGTACTTCCTTCCGAAAACGCAGATAGCGGTGGACATTATAGCCACGCGAGTCGATTTCAAGCCGGGCGAGTTCGGACTTTACGCCAACCGCTATTTGCGCCTGAACAACGTCCGCACCCAGCCTGAAACGCATTGGGAAATTAAAGACATCAAAGTGCGCACGGTCGGCGTGCCCGACTCGACGAAAGCCTATATCATGAAGCTGAAGGATAAAAGTCTGGCGTCGAACATCGAACTGACCGGACAGGGAATCGTGAAAGCCATCAACACCGTGTCCGATTATGAAGAAGAACTTCCGGCATACGTCTTGGAAAAGCCGGAAAAGCACGAGAATGCCAGAAAATACATGACGGAAGACATCCTGATAGCTGGCTCTACGGCAAAGATGGCGGAACTGACGGCTCATGAAATCTACAATATCCGGGACAGCAAGAACCTGATTCTGAGGGGACAGGCGGAAACGATGCCGAAAGACGGGGCTTCGCTGAAACTGATAATCAGCCAGCTGGACAAGCAGGAACGTGCGTTGGCGGAATGCTTCACGGGAGTTTCCGACCGCACGGACAAAGTGTTCACTTTCTTCGTGACACCTGAAGCCAACCTTTCCGGCAAAGTGATTGCCCGTTTCTCAGACCGCTTGGGCGTGCTCTCTGCCGACAATCTGGCAGGAGAGCCGGTTTATATAAGCGTCAGCAATTCTTCTTCTCTTCCCCTTCCCGTTGAAGACGGAAAGAAGAAAAAGAAAAGCGATGGGGTGATTTACAACATTCCGGGGAAAGGGCAGGTGGACGTGTCTTTCCGGGGAAAGACGAAATGGAAAGGCGAACTGCAGTTTGCCCAATTCGGCTATACGGAGGTGCTTGTGGACGGACTGTTCGACAAGAAAGTGAATACGCGCGTCGTGTTCAATCCCACTACGGGATGCGTAGTCAAGATAGACAAGGACTGAAAGTTGAGAGCTGTTGCATTGAGACCGGCGGTGGCGGAAAAGCGGGAGATGCCTTTCTTTGCTATTCGTGGCTTTGCTGATACAGTTTGAGGCGTTCGTTCAGCCGGTTGCATATCTCCGGGAGGTCATTGAGCATGTTGCTGAGCAAACCCGTGGGCCTGTCGTTTTTTTCTTGAGGATAAATTGCATAGATTTGGTTTCCCGCATTGTAGAATTGTCCGATGTCGTCAAACCGGAACGTCTGGTATCTGAATCTGAAAGGGACAAGCACTTCGAGCCTGTCTTCACGGATAACGGCCCAAGGCAGGCGGAGCGGACGTAACATGATGGACAATAGCGACACAACAATGCCTAATCCGAAGAATGCAATGGCTGAATATGCCATAAAGACCCGGTCCGGCCGGACATCGTGCCTCATGAACCATCCTCCGAGCGTGAACAGGATGCAGCCTCCTAACACGAGGAGGCTTTTAAAGGTGCTTGGATATATTCTGACGATTGTTTTGTCCATATCTGCAAAGATACGAAGTTTGTCGGGTATTCCCGCAAGGTTTGACCGCATAAACCGGGGCGCTTGTGCGGAAAAGTCCTGGGGCTTGACCGCTGTATTTTTTGCATTTTTCCGTGAATGGAAAGAAAATGCGCCGCTTCCGGTCTTGTTTATCCGGATGTTTTTCTTATTTTTGCGGTATGTTGTTAGGCTTGAATCTGTATGAGTGAAAAAATGAATATCAGCCAATGGGCGGAAGAAGACCGCCCGCGCGAGAAGATGATGGCCCACGGTGCTTCGGCTTTGACCAACGCGGAGCTGCTGGCTATCTTGATAGGGTCGGGGAGCACCGAAGATACGGCGGTGGAACTGATGCGCAAGGTGCTCGACGGGTGCCATAACAAATTGGGCGAACTGGGCAAATGCTCTGTCGAAGACTTGTGCCGTTACAAGGGAATCGGCCCGGCCAAGGCCGTTACTATTCTTGCGGCTTCCGAATTGGGCAGGCGCAGGAAGGAGGAAGAACCGAAGGAAAGGAAACAGATACGCTGTTCGACCGACATCTTTGACTGTTTCCATCCGCTGATGCGCGACCTTCCCGTGGAGGAATGTTGGGTGATGCTGCTCAACCAGGCTGCCAAGGTGATTGATATGCTGAGGATCAGCCAAGGCGGACTGGCCTCTACGCAGGTGGATGTGCGCTGTGTGCTTCGCGAAGCTCTGCTGAAGCGCGCCACTTCTATCGTGCTTTGCCATAATCACCCCTCCGGGAGCGTAACTCCCAGTGCAGATGACGACCGCCTCACGCAGGCTTTAGACCAAGCCTCAAAAACCATGAACATCCGTTTGCTCGACCATCTGATTGTGACTGACGGGGCATATTACAGCTATGTTGATCAAGGAAGGTTGTGACGATTCATATTTTTTGCTACATTTGCAGACGATACCAAACGAAACGGAGAGTGTATGGACAATGAAACGAAACTGAAGATAGAAGAACGGATTGTCGAGATGCTGAAGACGGTGTACGATCCTGAAATCCCTGTAAACGTCTATGACTTGGGGCTGATATACAAGATTGACCTTCAGGATGACGGAAACCTGACGCTTGACATGACGCTGACCGCTCCCAATTGTCCTGCCGCTGATTTCATTATGGAGGACATCCGCCAGAAGGTGGAGTCGGTGGAGGGAGTGGCTTCCGCACAGGTGAACCTCGTGTTCGAACCTGAGTGGGACAAGGACATGATGACGGAAGAAGCGAAACTGGAATTGGGATTCCTCTGATTCCGCAAAACGATATTGCCATGAAAAACGTATATTTCCTTTCGGATGCGCATCTCGGCTCGCGGGCGATTCCCCACGGACGGACACAGGAGCGCAGACTGGTGAATTTTTTGGACGGCATCAAGCACAAGGCTTCTGCCGTCTATCTGTTGGGCGACATGTTCGACTTCTGGTATGAGTTCAAGCTGGTCGTGCCGAAAGGCTATACGCGCTTTCTGGGGAAAATCTCCGAGTTGACCGACTGGGGAGTGGAGGTGCATTTCTTCATAGGCAACCATGACATCTGGTGCGGCGACTATCTGGAGAAGGAATGCGGGGTGATTCTGCATCGCGAGCCGCTCACCTGCGAGATTTATGGAAAGGAGTTTTTCCTTGCGCATGGCGACGGGTTGGGCGATGACGACCGGAGATTCAGGTTTCTGCGCACAATTTTTCACAGCCATACGTTGCAGCGTCTCTTTTCTGCCTTGCATCCGCGCTGGAGTGTCGAACTGGGATTGGAATGGGCGAAACACAGCCGTTTGAAGCGTGAGGGCGGACGCGAACCTGATTACATGGGCGAGGACAAGGAACCGTTGGTGTTGTTTGCGAAAGCTTATCTGAAAACTCATCCGGACATCAACTATTTCATCTTCGGACACCGGCATATTATGCTCGACCTGATGCTGTCCCGTTCAACCCGTCTGATGATTCCGGGCGATTGGATTAACGACTTCTCGTATGCTGTGTTTGATGGGGAAAACATGTTTCTTGAGCAATATATCGAAGGGGAGACTTCTTTGTAGAGCATAGTTTGCGGTAATGAAAAGTCGTATTCCTGAGCTGGATTTCTTGAAATGCGTATTCATTTTGTTGATGGTTGCATTTCATTTAGTGTATATAGGAGACAAATATCCTTATGCCAAGAGTTTGGTATACACGTTCCACATGCCGGGTTTCCTTGTCATTTCCGGATACTTGATGAATGTGGAAAAAAGCGTGCGTGCGTTTTTGCGGACGATGTTCTGGATTTTTGTGCCGTATGCAGTGATGGAAAGCGGATATGTGGTGATGTCGTCAATGTTGCCCGTGCGCGGGGGAGTGGAAAATCTTGGATGGGGAGTGTGGATGGACAAACTTTTCCTGCATCCAGTGGGTCCGTACTGGTACTTGCATACGCTGATGGTTTGCGGGCTGACTTATTATGCCGTGCGCCGTTTGCCGTTTTTGGAGCAGAACAGTCCGCTTTCGTTTCTGATAGTTCTCGGTCTGCTGTATGCGGTTGAGGCCGAGTGGGGCGGACTTGTGTCTTTCTTCAATGCGCTTTACTTTCTTGCCGGAGCAGCATTGAGTCAGACTTCTACGGATTTCCGTTCATTCTTTCGTCCTTCGTGGTGGGCGGTTGTTCCGTTCGTTTGGCTGGCTTCCGATGCTTCCAATCTTGACAGGTCTCTCCTTTCCGGGGCGGCTTTGACTTATTTGGCTGTCAGTTTGTCATTGGCTTTGTTCCGGATTTTGCCGGCCTGTGCGGTGCGCTTTGCCGGTTTTGTGGGGAGCAATACGTTTGTCATTTTGGTTTTTTCTCCGATTTTCACTATGCTGGTCAAGCCGCTCGTGTCCGTATTTTCGTTCGATTCTTCAGGTATGGCTTTTTTGCTGGCAGCTTTATGTCTGACGGTCAGCGGCTGTTTTGCCATAGCGTGGGTGATGGACAAGTTGCATGTTTCGGCATTTTTCTGGGGGAAGGAACGGATGCTCCAGCCGTTTGGATAAAGGCTCTGCGACAGATTGTCAGTCTGCAAGGCAGTTGGCACTTTGTTTGCAGATTAGAAAATAGATTTTGAATTAACAACTAAAAGCATACGATTATGATTTCAGAAAAATTACAGAATGCGATTAACGAGCAAATCAATGCCGAAATGTGGTCTTCAAACCTGTATCTGTCAATGTCCTTCTATCTTCAGAAGGAAGGTTTCGACGGGTTCGCTTCATGGATGAGGAAACAGTCGCAGGAAGAATTGCAGCATGCATACGACTTGGCCGATTATGTGGCTAAGCGTGGGGGAGCCGCTAAGGTAGACAAGGTAGATGTTGTTCCGCAAGGTTGGGGGAGCGTGTTGGAGGTGTGTGAGCATGTTTACAAACATGAATGCCACGTTTCCGAACTGATTGACGAGTTGGTCAATGTGGCTTCTGCCGAGAAGGACAAGGCTTCACAGGATTTCTTGTGGGGATATGTCCGCGAACAGGTGGAAGAAGAAGCTACCGCTCAGGGAATCGTCGAGAAGTTGAGAAAGTGCGGAGACGGTGCAGGCGTGCTTTATCTGGACGATCAGTTGGGAAAATCCAGATAAATGTTTGATATATTGTATAAACAAGCGAAAATCATCCTGCCATGCTCTTGGCTGGATGATTTTTTTTGTGTTGAAAGCCTGTTGGTTTGTCATAAAGTTCTAACTTTGCCCCCGAATTGTAACTTTAATATCTTTATTTGAAATGGGGGGCATTATATTGCGCGGGTGGAATTGGTGTAAGCGCATCCGGCATCGTCGCGGGTACGGGGTACATTCTCCATCCGATTTCTTCTTTATAACCAACGTTGTTTACGAACAACAGCCTTTTTATGCGTACAAGTCTTTGCATCATTTGCGGAGGGTAGTGGCTTTTTTGCCTCACTATCGGGAGAAAGTGGATAAATTTCTTTTTCGCCTGGTGAATTTTCTCCAGCCGTCTGTCTTGTTTGAAGTAGGGACAGGCAGCGGGATAAGTGTGCGTTATATGATGGAGGCGCGCAGCGAGATGTCGGTTTATACGTTTGCTGGCAGCTTGCAGGATGCCGTGAAGCGTATTCTTGCATCGAAACCTTCAGTCGTATGTGTGGAGGGCGAGGTTTTGGAAGAAATCAGAAAGTTGACAGATAAAGGGATTGTCCCCGATTTGGTGCATATCGCTCATACTCCGGATTATGAGAAAGTGTTTGAAGCCTTGCTCCCTTTTGCGGGGCCGCACACTTGTTTTGTAATTGGAAAACCTTATCTGACAGGTGAAAAGAAGCGTTGGTGGAAAAGTGTCATTGACGATTCGCGAACGGGAGTGACTTTTGATTTGTATGACGTGGGCGTTGTCTTTTTCGACAAGAACCGTGTGAAAGAACATCGTGTGGTGAACTTTTTGTAGTTTTTGTTGTAATATGGTTTATGGAAAAGAGCAAGATTTATACAAAGACAGGCGATGAAGGCGTCACATCGTTGGTGGGCGGTGCCAGAGTGCCGAAAAGCCATGCCCGCTTGGAGGCATACGGGACGGTGGACGAGCTGAACGCGCAATTGGGAATGCTTGCAGTTTGGGTGGACGATGCTGAAACAAAAAAACAGCTTCAATACGTACAGCACAAACTGTTCTCGTTGGGGGCATATTTGGCTACTGACCAGCCTCAAAACATGTCTCAAACGGTTTATGGCTTGTCAGCCGAGAGCGTTTGCTTTCTTGAACGGGCGATTGATTCGATGGATGCTGCTTTGCCTCCTTTGAAAGGGTTCGTTCTGCCGGGAGGCTGCCGGGCTTCATCATTGTGCCATGTTTGCAGGACTGTTTGCCGCAGGGCTGAACGGAAAATGTTGGCTTTGGAGGAACATGGATCATGCAAGTTAGACGGTGCTGTGAAACGTTTTGTCAATCGCTTGTCCGATTATTTGTTCGTTCTGGCAAGAAGGTTAAACTATTTAACAGATACGGATGAAATTTATTGGGATAAAAGTTGTAAATGAGATAATTTGTTATACTTTTGTGGCTCGAAAAGGCAGAATGTAAAACTTTAAAAACTAAGATATCATGTATTGGACATTGGAATTGGCCTCTAAACTTGAAGATGCTCCTTGGCCGGCAACGAAAGACGAATTGATTGATTATGCCATGCGTTCGGGTGCTCCGTTGGAAGTGATTGAGAATTTGCAGGAGATGGAAGATGAAGGCGAAATCTATGAGAGTATAGAGGATATCTGGCCAGACTATCCGAGTAAAGAGGATTTTTTCTTCAACGAGGAAGAATATTAATAGCCTACAGATAGGTTAAATAATTGAATATCAACGCGATAAACAAAGATAAT
>CALUGI010000050.1 GCA_944320135.1 uncultured Phocaeicola sp.
CGGGGTCGAACCGGGATGGATTTTACTCCACTGGTGTTTGAGACCAGCGCGTCTACCGATTCCGCCATCTGGGCATCCTTTCGAAATGCGCTGCAAAGGTACGCCTTTTTTTTAAATCTGCAACCCTTTTCTGAAGAAATGGTCAAAAAAACTTGTCTAACACTATTTAAGAGGCGTTGGGAAGGTCTTTTATTGAAAAAAGGCTATCTTAGCATAAACTTTAATGCTATCCATTATTAACCATGAGTAATAATAATTTTTATTGTGTCATCATGGCTGGCGGAACCGGACGACGGTTCTGGCCGTATAGCCGAAAAGCGTTGCCCAAGCAGTTTCTGGATTTTTTCGGAAGCGGAAAGACTCTTTTAGAGCAGACGTATGAAAGATACAGGCAAATCGTTCTTCCGGAGAATATTTATATCTCTACTTATAGAGACTATAAGGACATAGTGTTGAACCTGCTTCCTGAGATGGAAGAAAGTCGGCTGATTGTTGAAGAAGAACATCGGAACACTGCCCCGGCGATTGCATACGCCTCGCATGTGATTCAGAAAGTGAATCCGAACGCTACCGTCATAGTGGCTCCTTCTGACAATATGATACTCAAGGAAGACGATTTCAGGCGTGCGGTGGCGGAAGGGATGGAGTTTGCCTCGCGTTCGGGAAAGTTGCTCGTGATGGGGATAAAGCCGACTTATCCGGAGACGGGATACGGATATATCCAGGTGTCGGAAGAACATGACGGGAAGTTCTGCAAAATCAAGACTTTTATCGAGAAGCCTGCCAGGGAGTTTGCTGAGGTTTTTGTTCAGGGCAACGAGTTCTTCTGGAACTCAGGGATATTTATCTGGCATATAGACACGATTCTGAAGGCTTTTCATGAAATGATGTCCGACGTGTGTCCGCGCGTGGAATGCGACAGACCCGATTTCAGTTCGTGTCCGAACAGTTCTTTTGATACGAGCATCATGGAAAAGGCGGATAATGTGTACGTGCAGTTGTGCGATTTCGGATGGGCGGACATCGGCACTTGGGGGGCTTTGCATGACATGCTTCCGAAAGACGAGAACCGGAACGTGGTGATTGACAGCAACACGATGCTCTACGGGTGCAAGGACAATCTGATTATGATGCCGAAAGACAAGCTGGCCGTGATTCAGGATTTGGAGGGGTATCTGGTGGTGGAGAAAGACAATGCCTTGCTTATTTGCAAGAAGGACGACCAGAATGCCATCCGCAAGTTCGTGAACGATGTGGAGATGCGTTTCGGGGAGAAGTATTCCTGACAAGCATAAAATGGTGAATCCGGGAATGTTCTTATTCCCGGATTTCTTTTTCTTGAAAGTCCTTCCTTCTCAGCACGAAGCTGTTGCTCAGATATTTTTCGCGCACAATCTTGTTTTCCGCAAGTTCTTCCGGAGTGCCTTGGAACAGAATTTTCCCTTCGAACAGCAGGTAGGCGCGGTCGGTGATGCTCAACGTTTCCTGTACGTTGTGGTCGGTGATGAGGATTCCGATGTTCTTGTCCTTCAAGCGCCATACGATGTGCTGGATGTCTTCGACGGCAATCGGGTCGACTCCGGCGAAAGGTTCGTCAAGCATGATGAACTTGGGGTCGATGGCAAGGCAGCGCGCGATTTCGGTGCGCCGGCGTTCCCCTCCCGAAAGCTGGTCGCCCAAATTCTTCCTCACCTTTTGCAGGCGGAACTCCGCTATCAGGCTTTCCAGCTTTTCTTTCTGATATTCCGGGCTCTTGTTGGTCAGTTCGAGCACGGAGGCGATGTTGTCTTCCACGCTCATTTTGCGGAACACGGAAGCCTCTTGAGCCAGATAGCCGATGCCGATTTGGGCGCGCTTGTACACCGGATAGGAGGTGATGTCCTGGTCGTTCAGGTAGATGTGTCCTTCGTTGGGCACAATCAAACCCGTGGTCATGTAGAATGACGTTGTTTTTCCCGCTCCGTTCGGGCCAAGCAAACCGACGATTTCTCCCTGCTTCACGTTGATGGAGACGTGGCTCACCACGGTACGTTTCCCGTACTTCTTCACGAGGTTCTCTGTCCGCAGCACCATCCGTCCGTCGGAGGGAAGCTCGAACGCTTCGGCTGTATGCGATTGGTTTTCCTGTTCTGCCATAGATTGAATCGTTGAGTGCTGCAAAAGTAGTAAAATAATTGGGTTATATGGTACTTCTGTCGAAATTCGCTCCATCTTTTATCATAATTAGCTAAAAAACCGTACTTTTGCACCGAATCATTATTGAAACTTTATGGTAAAGCCTGTTACGAAGTTCGGAAACTATCTTGTGCTGATGAGCCGCGTGTTCTCGCGGCCTGAGCGTTTCCGGATGTATTTTAAGCAGTATGTCAACGAGATGGTGCAGCTCGGCATCAACTCTATCGGCATCGTCCTGTTGATTTCGTTCTTTATCGGGGCCGTCATCTGCATCCAGATCAAGCTGAACATCGAAAGCCCTTGGATGCCCCGTTTCGTGGTGGGGTACACTACCCGTGAGATTCTGCTGCTGGAGTTCTCGTCTTCCATCATGTGCTTGATTCTTGCGGGCAAGGTGGGGTCGAACATCGCTTCCGAAATCGGCACGATGCGCGTCACCCAGCAGATTGACGCGCTTGAGATTATGGGAATCAATTCCGCTTCCTATCTGATTCTTCCCAAGATACTCGGACTGATGACCATCATACCGTTGTTGGTGACTTTCAGTATCTTTGCCGGAGTGGTGGGAGCCTTCTGCACGGCGTGGTTTGCGGGGATTATGAACGCGACCGACCTTGAATACGGCTTGCAGTACTGCTTCGTGGAGTGGTATATATGGTGCGGGTTCATCAAGTCGCTTTTCTTCGCCTTCATCATTGCCAGCGTGTCGGCCTATTTCGGCTATACGGTGGAGGGAGGCTCCATTGCGGTGGGAAAGGCCAGCACCGACTCGGTGGTGTCGAGCAGCGTGCTGATTCTGTTCTCTGATTTGATACTTACTCAATTGTTGATGGGATGATACAGCTGAAATCTATATCCAAGTCATTCGAGGGCCGCATGGTGCTCGACGACATCAATTTCTCTTTCGACGGAGGGAAAACCAATTTGATTATCGGACAGAGCGGGTCGGGAAAGACGGTGCTGATGAAGTGCATCGTGGGGCTGCTCACTCCGGAAAAAGGGGAGGTGCTTTACGACGGGCGCGACCTGATTCACATGGGCAAGAAGGAGAAGCAGGCGCTGCGCCGCGAGATGGGGATGATTTTCCAGAGCGCGGCGCTGTTCGACTCGCTCTCGGTGCTTGAAAACGTGATGTTCCCCTTAGACATGTTTTCGAACGACACCTACCGGGAGCGCGTGAAGCGCGCGCAGTTCTGTCTGGACCGCGTGAACCTGCTCGACGCGCAAGACAAATATCCGGGCGAAATCAGCGGGGGGATGCAGAAGCGCGTGGCGATAGCCCGCGCCATCGCTCTGCAGCCCAAGTATCTTTTTTGCGACGAGCCCAATTCCGGACTCGACCCGAAGACTTCGTTGGTGATTGACGACCTGATTCACAGCATCACCACGGAATACGACATGACGACCATCATCAACACGCACGACATGAACTCGGTGATGGGAATCGGAGACAGCATCCTCTACATTTATCAAGGACACAAGGAATGGGAGGGGACGAAGGACGACGTGTTCGGCGCGACCAACGAGCGTCTGAACAACTTCATCTTCGCTTCCGACCTGCTCCGGAAAGTGAAGCAGGAGGAAAACAAAGGGCGATAAAGCGTCGGCCTTTTCCGGACGAGCGCACGTCTTGCGCAAGGCGAACGCCCGTCTTTCCGCGCTTGTGCGGAAAGAAGCGGACGCGCGCGTTTTTTCTTTTTTTAGCCTGACTTTTTGGTTATTGAGAGATTAAGCATTATTTTTGCAGCCGCTTTGGATGATAAGAAAAAGAGACTAAAAATAATTAAACACAACTCGGAAATGAATATTTCATTGCAAAATGTTGACAAGGTAAGCGCGGTGCTTACCGTTCAGATTGAAAAGGCCGACTATGAGGCTCAAGTTGAAAAATCGTTGAAAACTCTGCGCCAGAGAGTGAATATGCCCGGATTCCGCAAAGGCATGGTTCCGATGGGACTTATCAAAAGACAGTACGGAACGTCTGTGTTGGTAGAAGAAGTAGACAAGCTGCTGCAGGCGAAAGTGGGCGAATATATCCGCGACAATAAGGTGAACATGCTGGGCGCGCCCCTGCCCAAAGAAAGCAACGCGAACTTCGCCACAGACGAAAACTTTGAGTTCGCTTTCGACATCGCTCTGGCTCCGGAATTTGAACTGGCGCTTTCAAAAGACGATTCGATTGACTATTACGACATCGACGTGACCGACGACATGGTGGAACAGCAGGTGAAGATGTACGCCCAGCGTACCGCCAAATATGAAAAGGCAGAAGAATATCAGGACAAGGACATGCTGAAAGGCCTGTTGGCCGAACTCGACGAGAACGGAAACACGAAGGAAGGCGGCGTTCAGGTGGAAGGCGCGGTGATGATGCCTTCTTACATGAAGAACGACGAACAGAAAGCAATTTTCAACGGAGCGAAAGTAAACACCGTATTGGTGTTCAATCCTTCCGTGGCTTTCGATAACAACGAGGCTGAACTGGCTTCTTTGCTGAAGGTGAAGAAAGAAGAAGCGGCCAACTGCAAAGGCAACTTCAGCTTCCAGATAGAAGAAATCACCCGCATGGTTCCGGGCGAATTGAATCAGGAACTGTTCGACCAGGTGTTGGGAGAAGGCAAGGCTCACACGGAAGAAGAATTCCGCGCGCAGATAAAGAGCGCGATTGCAGCCCAGTATGTAGCCGACAGCGACTATAAGTTCCTGGTTGACGTGCGCGCGTATGCGATGAACAAAATCGGAAAGCTGGAATTTGCAGACGAACTGATGAAGCGCATCATGCTCGACAACAACAAGGACAAGGGCGAAGAATTTGTGGCCCAGAACTACGACAAGAGCATCGAAGAACTGACATGGCATCTGATTAAAGAAAAGTTGGTGGCTGCCAACAATATAAAGGTGGAGCAGGCTGACATCAACGACATGGCCAAGGAAGCCACTCGCGCCCAGTTTGCCCAGTACGGCATGATCAACGTTCCCGACGAGTTGCTTGAAAACTACTCTAAGGAGATGCTGAAGAAGCGCGAAAGCGTGGAAGCGTTGGTGAACCGCGTCATCGAGGCGAAACTCTCCAGCGCTTTGAAAGAGCAGGTTACGCTGAACCGCAAGGCCGTATCTGCTGAAGAATTCAACAAGATGTTTCAATAATTGACCTTGCAAGCGGGGCTAATTGCTAAAACTTGCTAAAAAGGGGGGCTTTTAATCGGACTTCTTCCACAAGACACAAGTGTTTTGTACTTTTGTTTGTTACGGAGATGAGGATTGAAGGCCTCCTTTTCATTGTGTGTATAAATTAATTGTTTTGTATATGATGGACGATTTTAGAAAATATGCTACCAAGCATCTGGGAATGAACGGCATGGCTCTTGACGACGTTATCAAGTCGCAGGCAGGCTACCTGAACCCGTATATTCTGGAAGAACGCCAGCTGAACGTGACCCAGCTCGACGTGTTCTCCCGTCTGATGATGGACCGCATCATCTTTCTGGGCACTCCGATTGACGACTATACGGCCAACACGCTGCAGGCCCAGCTTCTGTATCTGGATTCCGTAGATTCGGGAAAAGACATATCCATTTACATCAACTCGCCGGGCGGTTCCGTATATGCCGGGTTAGGCATTTATGACACGATGCAGTTTATCAGCAGCGATGTGGCCACCATCTGCACAGGCATGGCGGCTTCTATGGCGGCCGTGCTGCTCGTGGCCGGGAAAGAAGGCAAGCGTTCGGCGCTGACCCACTCGCGCGTGATGATTCACCAGCCGATGGGAGGCGCGCAGGGACAGGCTTCGGACATTGAAATTACGGCTCGCGAAATCCAGAAGCTGAAGAAAGAGCTGTACACGATTATCGCCGACCACTCGCATACGGATTTCGACAAAGTGTGGGCCGATTCAGACCGCGACTATTGGATGACCGCTCAGGAAGCCAAGGATTACGGGATGATTGACGAAGTGCTTTCCCGCAAGCCTGCTCAACAGAATATAACAGACTAAAAACGCAATACATTGGAAGAAAACAATAAAAGTTCAAGAACTAAAAGGAGATGCAGCTTTTGCGGACGTTCGGAGAGCGAGGTGGGATTTCTCATCACGGGCATCAACGGATGTATTTGCGACAGCTGTGCGGAGCAGGCTCACGAAATCGTTCAGGAAGCGCTCAACCAGAAGAAGAAGGCTGCCGGCGAACTGAACCTGAACGAACTTCCGAAGCCGAAAGAGATAAAGTCGTTTCTGGACCAGTATGTAATCGGGCAGGACGACGCCAAGCGCTATCTGTCGGTGGCCGTGTACAACCATTACAAACGTTTGCTCCAGCCGAAAGGCGAGTCGGACGTGGAAATCGAGAAGTCGAACATCATTATGGTGGGGAGCACGGGCACGGGCAAGACTTTGCTGGCCCGCACGATAGCCAAGCTGCTCCACGTGCCTTTCACCATCGTTGACGCTACGGTGCTCACGGAGGCCGGTTATGTGGGCGAGGATATCGAAAGCATTCTGACCCGCCTGCTTCAGGTGGCCGACTATAACGTGGCGGAAGCGGAACGGGGCATCGTGTTCATCGACGAAATCGACAAGATTGCCCGTAAGGGAGACAACCCCTCCATTACGCGCGACGTGAGCGGCGAAGGAGTGCAGCAGGGCTTGTTGAAGCTGCTGGAAGGTTCGGTCGTCAACGTGCCGCCTCAGGGAGGGCGCAAGCACCCCGACCAGAAGATGATTCCGGTAGACACGAAGAACATCCTTTTCATCTGCGGAGGCGCGTTCGACGGCATCGAGCGCAAGATTGCGCAACGGCTGAATACGAACGTTGTAGGCTATAACGCCGCTAAGGAACAGGTGAAGATTGACAGGAGCAACCTGATGCAGTATATCGCGCCTCAAGACCTGAAAGCCTTCGGACTGATACCGGAGATTATCGGCCGTCTGCCGGTGCTCACTTACTTGAACCCGCTGGACCGCAACGCTTTGCGCAGTATCCTGACGGAACCCAAGAACTCTATCATCAAGCAATACGTCAAGCTGTTCGAGATGGACGGAGTGAAACTGGAGTTCCAGCCGGAGGTGTTCGACTACATTGTCGACAAGGCGATAGAGTACAAGCTGGGCGCCAGAGGCCTGCGCTCAATAGTGGAAACAATCATTACGGACACGATGTTCGAGATTCCCTCGCAGGATGTCAAGCATTTTGTCGTGACGTTGGACTACGCGAAAGCGCAGATAGGCAAGGCCAATCTGTCGCGCCTGCAAATGGCATAAGGGTTGATTTTTTGTGAAAAAGAAATCTTTGGGGAAAATATTCGGCGAAATTTTTGCATAATATAGAAAGTTGTTTATAACTTTATGCAGAGAAAATTTCTACACAACAATATTTAAATCTAAGGACAATGACGGAAAATATCAATTTGACAGAGCAGTTGAAGAAATATTTTGGGTTCGATACCTTTAAAGGAAATCAAGAAGCCATAATCCGGAACTTGTTATCCGGAAAAGATTCGTTTGTATTGATGCCCACAGGTGGCGGCAAGTCGCTCTGCTACCAGCTTCCTTCCCTGTTGATGGAAGGCACTGCGATTGTCATATCTCCGCTCATTGCCTTGATGAAGAATCAGGTGGATGCGATGCGCAATTTCAGCGAGGAAGACGGCGTGGCGCATTTTATCAATTCTTCGCTTACCAAGTCGGCCATTGACCAGGTGAAGTCGGATATACTTGCCGGCAAGACCAAGCTGCTTTACGTGGCTCCCGAATCATTGACCAAAGAAGACAACGTAGAGTTTTTGAAGCAGGTGAAAATATCTTTCTATGCGGTCGACGAGGCTCATTGCATCTCGGAATGGGGACATGACTTCCGCCCGGAATATCGGCGCATACGTCCGATTATCGATGAAATAGGAAAAGCTCCTGTTATAGCCTTGACCGCTACGGCAACCCCTAAGGTGAAGATGGATATCCAGAAGAACTTGGGAATGACGGATGCCGTAGAGTTCAAATCTTCGTTCAACCGCCCTAACTTGTATTATGAAGTAAGGGCCAAAACCAACAACGTGGATTCGGACATCGTCAGGTTTATCAAGCATAATGAAGGCAAGTCGGGCATCATTTATTGTCTGAGCCGGAAAAAAGTGGAAGAACTGGCCGAAATCCTTCAGGCTAACGGAATCAAGGCGCGTCCGTATCACGCAGGTATGGACTCCGCCACGAGAAATGCCAACCAGGACGCTTTCTTGAAGGAAGACATTGAAGTGATTGTGGCCACCATCGCTTTCGGCATGGGAATAGACAAGCCTGACGTGCGTTTCGTTATACACTATGACGTGCCTAAGAGCCTGGAAGGATATTATCAGGAAACCGGACGGGCCGGACGTGACGGAGGGGAAGGGCTGTGCATCACGTTCTATTCGAACAAGGATTTGCAGAAGCTGGAAAAGTTCATGCAGGGCAAGCCGGTTTCGGAACAGGAAATCGGACGGCAGCTTTTGCAGGAAACAGCCGCCTATGCAGAGTCATCGCTGTGCCGTAGAAAGTTATTGTTGCATTATTTCGGCGAAGAATACACCGAAGACAATTGTGGTAATTGTGATAACTGTTTAAATCCTAAGAAACAAGTGGAGGCTCAGGATGCATTGTGTACGGTGATTGAAACGATCATCGCTGTAAAGGAAAATTTCAAACAAGAATATATTCTTGATATACTGCTCGGCAAGGAAACTTCCGAAGTGCTTGCGCACCAGCATGAAGATTTGGAAGTGTTCGGAGCCGGAATGGGGGAGGAAGACCGTTTGTGGAATGCGGTAATTCGCCAGGCGTTGATTGCCGGCTACTTGAGCAAGGACGTGGAAAATTACGGCTTGCTGAAAGTAACTCCCGAAGGACATAAGTTCTTGAAAAAGCCCAAATCGTTCAAAATCGTTGAAGATGCGGATTTCGACGAGGAAGTGGTTGACGAAACTCCGATGAGGAGCGGAGCTTCATGCGCTGTCGACCCCGTTTTGTATTCGATGCTGAAAGATTTGCGCAAAAAAATGTCGAAAAAGCTGGACGTCCCGCCTTACGTGATATTTCAAGACCCTTCGCTGGAAGCGATGGCTACCATTTATCCGGTGACGCTTGAAGAATTGCAGAATATTCCGGGAGTGGGCGCCGGCAAGGCGAAACGTTACGGTCAGGAGTTTTGCGACTTGATAAAGAAGCATTGCGAGGAAAACGAGATTGACCGTCCGGAAGACTTGCGAGTGCGCACAGTGGCGAACAAGTCGAAACTGAAAGTGTCCATTATCCAAAGCATCGACAGGAAAGTGGCGCTTGACGACATCGCTGTAGCGAAAGGCATAGAGTTCGGCGAACTGCTGGATGAAATTGAGGCAATCGTCTATTCGGGCACGAAGCTGAACATCGATTATTTCTTGGACGAGATTATGGATGAAGACCATTTGCAGGACATCTATGACTATTTCAAGGAATCGACGACCGACAGGATTGAAGACGCGATGGATGAACTTGGCGATGACTATACCGAAGACGAGATTCGTCTGGTGCGTATCAAGTTCATTTCTGAGATGGCGAACTGACATTGCAAGGAGAATTTAAGGCACGGGAGCTTCCGGAACGGAAATCGGGGGTTTCCGTGCTTTTTTCGTCTGAAAGGGCCGCGCAAAAACGCACGCTTGTAGCAGGCGCGCAAATTTCAGATTAAGATGCAAAACATTTCATGGAACCCTGTCAGAGGGTGCGGGGAATCGTTGTCAGGGGCTATGTCAGAGAGACGGATTTTTTTTCACGGCTGTTTAATGTCGGCTTTCGTTTCAATTGCAAATCTACGGAAAACTTTTGACGCCTGCAAATTTTTTTTATGTTTTTTTGCTTGGTTTTCACGGCGGCGGATTTTTACGGCTGGCCGTGTGTCTGCCCGACGGCGTCATGCCATATATCGGGCCGACGGGGGATTGGAAAAGAACAGCAAGAGCCGTGCCTGATTTTTTTGAATGCGGCTTTTGCCGATGCAGTGTCTTACCCTAAAAAAGTAGACACAGTGTTTTTCATGGTATGCCTACTTCTTCTGGGAAATGACTACCTTTTCAGTGCGGGTGTCTATGTATTCAGGACTTGTGTCTACGGTTCCCGGAAAACACGTGTCTATATATTCAAGTTTAACCGCCAAATGTGTCTGCTGATTTCAGGAAAAGACAATGCCCCTTACAATCCTTACAAATGACAATTAGTTTTAGTCAAAACGAATACCGATAAAGGCATAGTACAATTATACTATATATATAATATAACATATTTTTCGAGGCGAAGAATGTCCGAACCTAATTGTCATTTGTAAGAACTGTAAGGACGTAAGAATACGCCCTTCAAGATGTTTGCAGCTGACAGTCAGCGTTTTGCTATCCAAAGCGGACGATTTGCGCATATCAGCAGGTGCGTGCGGGAGCTCCCCTTCTCTGCGGCTGTCGGAAACGGCAAGGCGCGGGCAGCGGAATCCGGACACGCAGGGCGGGGCGCCCCTCTCCGAAAGACGGCACGAAAACGCCCTGGCGGACGGTTTGCGTATCATCTTTATTATCAATGCGTTGCATATACTAACTACGTTTTTTGCACGTTTCTTCCACTTTGCAAACTCCGTGCGGGAGGCGTTTCCTATCTTTGCATTGTCAGAGGAAGGGAGGCCGACGGGGAAGGCTCCCGCAGAAGATGGATTTTATATGATTTTTTTTACGGGCCGCCGCGCGGGGGAGGAACGGCGGCGCATGGTGGCAGCCCGGCAACAGGTCAACCGGCAATACAAAATAAAAAAGGGAGACCGCCGTCTCCCGAAGATTAACTACTTTTGTATTGCATATGTAC
>CALUGI010000051.1 GCA_944320135.1 uncultured Phocaeicola sp.
GTGGGCGTTGACGGATTCGAACCGCCGACCCTCTGCTTGTAAGGCAGACGCTCTGAACCAGCTGAGCTAAACGCCCGGATTCTTGTTCCAATTGCGGTTGCAAAGGTACAGCTTTATTTGAAACCTGCAAACTTTTCGTCCGTTTTTTTTTGGAAATACGGACGTGAAACGGTATTTTTGTGCATATAAACCAACAAATCCCAAAGTTATGAAAAAGACATTCCTGACATTGCTGTCCGCCTTGTGCGCATTGGCGGCACAGGCCCAGCTCTGCAACCTGCACAAAGGCACGGCCTTGGTGTATGTCGTTTCCGACCGGGAGACGAACGAGGTGCGCCTCGATACGGCGTTCGTCTCGGACATCGCTTCCAACGGCGGGCAAACTATCGTGAAGCAATCCTTCTGCAACCGGAAAGCCAAGGCGAAAGACTCCATCTTCGACGGACAAGACGCGATAAAGTTCGCATACAAGGCGGACGGAACCACGGAACGCATCGTCATCGACGAGGAATGGGGGACGGAAACGATGAAAACTCTCCGGAAAGAGCTGGCGGCTCAAGGGGGCATCCTGCCGGACGAAACGGAGTTCGAGAAGGAGCTTGACGCACTGGCCGAGCGCGAAAAGGGCATGATTGCCATCCCTCTGAAGCGGGACGCCGCCAAAGGCGAGACATTCCCCTCCGCCAAATACTCGCTCAGGGCAGGATTCATGAAAGTCGGGATGGAGATAAGCAAAGGAAAATACGAGGGGACGGAAAAAGTGACCGTCCCGGCGGGGACGTTCGACTGCCTGAAAGTGTCGTACAGGCAGAAGAAAAGCATCCTGTATCTGCCCGAAACGCAATGCCTCACCCAATGGTATGCCGAGGGAGTGGGATTAGTGAAGGAAGAAGTGACGGACAAGAAAGGGAAACGCCTGAAGTGCAGCCGCACGCTGCTGGCCGTCATCCCCTCGGAAAGCCGCTGACCTTTCCGCAAAAACCGCCCGGCTTGTGCGGCAAACCCGGCGGCGTTTCCGGCACAAACCGCCCGGCTTTACCGCCAAGACCGGAAAGCCGGGCGTAAAAATGTGATAAATCTTGCCGGGAAGCCGCGCAATTTTCGGATTATTGTGCGTACCTTTGCGCCACGAAAGCAAAGGTATCTTATGAAGCAGAAAACCGCGAAATTTATCAACGTCAACGGCCGGCTGATGGACTTGTCGCATCCGCAAGTGATGGGCATCTTGAACCTCACCCCCGACTCGTTCTATGCCGAAAGCCGGAAGCGCACCGAACAGGAAATAGCCGCCCGCGCCGTACAAATCGTGTCGGAAGGGGGCAGCATCATCGACGTGGGCGCTTATTCCTCACGCCCGAACGCGGACGACGTTCCCGCAGAAGAAGAGATGGAAAGGCTGCGGCGCGGACTGGCGATAGTCTTCAGGGAAGTGCCGGATGCCGTAGTGTCGGTCGACACGTTTCGGGCAGACGTGGCGAAGATGTGCGTGGAAGAATTCGGCGCGGCCATCGTCAACGACATATCCGCCGGAGAAATGGACAAAGACATGTTCCCCGTCGTGGCGCGGTTGGGAGTGCCATACGTCATGATGCACATGCAAGGCACCCCGCAAGACATGCAGCGGAACCCTCATTACACGCATTTGCTCGGCGAAGTGCTCCGCTACTTCTCGGAGAAGGTGCAGCGGCTGCGCGACTTGGGCGCGAAAGACTTGATTCTCGACCCTGGATTCGGATTCGGCAAGACGCTGGCCCACAACTACGAGCTTCTGGCCGGGATGGAAGAACTGGCCGTATTCGAGCTGCCCGTACTCGTGGGAGTTTCCCGCAAATCAATGATATACAACCTGCTGGAATGCACGCCCGACGACGCGCTCAACGGCACTTCCGTGGTGAACGCCCTCGCCTTGACGAAGGGGGCCGACATCTTGCGCGTACACGACGTGAAACCCGCCGTGGAAGCGGTAAAAATAGTTTCAGCAATGAATGACAACACGACCTTTTGATAACGTTTAGCCATGCCTTTTGACATCCACATCCTCACACTGAAAGACATCCTGGACATCCTGCTGGTGGCCTTTCTGCTCTACAAAACCTACAAGCTGATGAAATCTTCCGGTTCCATCAACCTCTTCATCGGCATTCTCGTTTTCATCGTCATCTGGGTCATCGTTTCCCAGGTGCTTCAGATGCGCTTGCTCGGCTCCATCTTCGACAAATTGGTCAGCGTAGGGGTAATTGCCCTGATTGTGCTCTTTCAAGACGAAATCCGGCATTTCCTGCTTTCGTTAGGGTCCCGGCACCGCAGCAACAGCCTGTTCCGTTTCTTGAAAGGCAACAAGAAAGACGAAACCCAGAAGGAAGACATCATGCCTATCGTCATGGCCTGTCTGAACATGAGCAAAGGGAAAGTAGGCGCGCTCATCGTGATTGAAAAAGATTTCCCCCTCGACGACATCGTGCGCACGGGAGACGTTATCGACGCCAACGTCAACCAACGTTTGATAGAGAACATCTTTTTCAAAAACAGCCCTTTGCATGACGGAGCAATGGTCATCAGCCGCAAGCGCATCAAAGCAGCCGGTTGTATCCTTCCCGTATCACACAACTTGGACATCCCGAAAGAGCTTGGCTTGCGCCATCGCGCCGCATTGGGCGTGTCGCAAGAAACGGATGCAATGGCCGTTATCGTGTCTGAAGAAACCGGAGGCATTTCCATTGCCTACAAAGGCCTATTCCATCTGAAGCTGTCGGCTGAAGAACTTGAGCGGATGCTTACCAATGAAAGCGAATAAGAAAAAAGGAAATCCCGTTCGGCATTGCGCTGAAAGCAGAGGATGAAAAATAAAAACGGAGATAAAAGAAGTGCGCCTGATAGGACTCGAACCTACACGTCTCACGACACCAGATCCTAAGTCTGGCGCGGCTACCAATTACGCCACAGGCGCGGGCGGAAAAAGCTGTTCCCTTTCGCGGGTGCAAATATAAGGCTTCTTTTCCAATCCGCCAAATTTCCCTTCAGTTCTTTCGCAAAAACGAATCCGAGCCTCGCCGGAGCAATGCAGGCACACGCATCCCTTCTCCATTGACGCCCTCTCTCACGAACCGGAAGGCAATCAAAAACAGACCGCAGCAAGGGACGCACCGCCTCAAAGAAACGGCTTCATTCTATCACACGGACTTCTTCTTCCGGCAGATAGCCGCTGCGGATGCGCCACTCTTGGGGATAGAGGTTGTTGGCGCGGTTGCCTACGTTTTTCACGAAACCGAGCGGATGGCCGTGGAAGGCGACCAACACGTATCCGCGAGGCATATCGCCGGGAAGAGAAAGAGCTTCCTTGCGCAGATAAGCCACAGCCTGCTTGTATGTCACTTCCGCTTGAGGGAATATGGCTGCATTGCAATCGGCGCTCATGGCGAGCGAATGATTCGGCTGCCAGTCTTTTCCTTTCCATTCCCCCAGAACCACTCCGGCATGAACCACCTTCAATCCGGACATGGCTTGCTCATACATGCTCTTGAAGGTTGCAGGGAAAGCCACGGCTATGCTCTCTTTTTCTATCGACAACGAATAACGCCCGGAATGCAAAAGCCAGCCTTCCATCTCGCGCGGGATTTTCAGCGGATTCCGCCCCGCTTTTTTTGCCTTGTCCTTATGCCGCTTGCCGCGCTTCCGAGCGCCCAATTCTCCTTCCCCGCCGTCATCGGACGTTTTCCTCAGCACGGCCATAAACAAACCCTCTCCCTCCGTCCGGTGCGGCAAGAAGCGATACACGGGAAACGTGCCGCCGCCCAGATTGCCCGTAACCGCCCATCCGGGCTCTACGTCCACGGGCAGCGCTTCCGCTCCGAGCGTTTCGGCAATCCATGCTACATTGTCTTCATTTTCCTCTCGATTGTAGGTGCAAGTGCTGTAGATTAAAATTCCGCCCGGCTTCAAGCACGGCCAGATGTCTCCCAGAATGCGCCGCTGGCGTTGCCGGCAAAGAGACACGTTGTCTACGCTCCATTCCGACACGGCCGTCGCGTCTTTGCGGAACATACCTTCCCCCGAACAGGGCACATCGGCCAGAATCACGTCGAACTCCATGCCCGCCTCCGCAAAATCCGCCGGATCGTTGTTGGTGACTATTACGTCGGGATGCCCCCACTTCACCATGTTCTCCGCCAGCACCTGCGAACGGTTGGGCATCACTTCGTTGGCAACCAGCAGGCTTCCTTCCGGAAGAGCGGCGCGGGCCAAAGTGGACTTCCCTCCCGGAGCGGCACACAAGTCGAGCATCACCGACGGAGAAGCGACATACCGGCTCATTACTCTGTCGAGAAACATCGATGAAGCCTCCTGCACGTAATAGCATCCGGCATGAAACAAGGGGTCGAAAGTAAAGGCAGGGCGGACAGACAGATAAAACCCGGCCTTGCACCAAGGCACGGGCAATGCCCCGTCAGGCACGGAACTGCACTTCCGGACGTTCATACGCACACTTGCGGGAGCTTCCCGGCGCAAAGCCTCGGAAAGCCGTTCCCATTCGCCGTCTCCCAGCAACTGCCGGGTCCGCTCTATAAATTCAGCAGGCAGATTCATTTCTCTCACATTATGTTTCCGGAAACAAAAATACAAAAAAAAAAAATCAATGCCAGTCCGCTCCGTCTGAAATGCGGGCGCATTCCGCTGAAACTCCGGCCGCTTTGCAAGGAAAAGATGACCGCCTTTTCCGGAAAGCCGACCGTTCTTCTTGAAACGAAAAAGCGCCGGATGCAGGCATTCAAGAAAAATTTGCCTACCTTTGCGGAAACTAACGAACCGCACGCATGAAACAATATTTAGACCTCCTGCGGCGTATCCGCACAGAAGGAACGAGAAAAGACGACCGCACCGGAACGGGCACGCTCAGCGTGTTCGGGCATCAGATGCGCTTCAACATGGAAGAAGGGTTTCCGCTGGTAACGACCAAGAAACTTCATCTGAAATCCATCATCTACGAACTGCTTTGGTTCCTGCAAGGAGACACCAACGTGAAATACCTGCAAGAACACGGGGTGAGAATATGGAACGAATGGGCCGACGAGAACGGCGACCTGGGGCACATCTACGGCTACCAGTGGCGTTCGTGGCCGGGATACGACGGCGAGTTCATCGACCAGATTTCGGAAGCTGTAGAGACAATCAAACGGAACCCGGATTCGCGCCGCATCATCGTGAGCGCATGGAACGTGGCAGACCTGCGGAACATGAACCTCCCCCCTTGCCATGCCTTCTTCCAGTTCTACGTGGCAGACGGACGGCTCAGCCTGCAGATGTACCAGCGAAGCGCCGACACTTTTCTGGGCGTGCCGTTCAACATCGCATCGTATGCCCTGCTGCTCCAGATGATGGCGCAGGTGACGGGACTGAGAGCGGGCGACTTCATCCATACGCTGGGCGACGCGCACATCTATCTCAACCATCTGGAACAGGTAGACCTGCAACTGACCCGCACGCCCCGCCCCCTGCCCGTGATGAAGCTGAACCCGGACGTGAAAGACCTGTTCGCTTTCAGATACGAAGACTTCCAACTTGAAAATTATGACCCTTGGCCTCATATCGCCGGGAAAGTATCCGTATAAAACACAACCATGACACTATCTATCATCGCTGCAATCAACAAGACACGCGGGCTGGGCTATCAGAACAAACTCCTGTACTGGCTCCCAAACGACTTGAAGCGTTTCAAGGCTCTGACCACCGGGCACACCATCATTATGGGGAGAAAAACTTTCGAGTCGCTCCCGAAAGGCGCGCTTCCTAACCGCAGAAACATCGTACTGACGTCGCAAGACAAAACATTCGAGGGGGCCGAACGCTTCTCTAACCTTCACGAAGCGATCAATGCCTGCCGGGAAGAAGAAGAAACCTTCATCATAGGGGGAGCGAGCCTTTACAAAGAAGCGATGCCGCTGGCCGACAAGCTCTATCTGACCGAGGTGGACGACGACAAGGCGCAGGCCGACGTTTTCTTCCCTGAAATCAATGCGGCGGAATGGCAAGAAAAAAGCAGAGAATGCCACCCTGCGGACGAGAAGCACCTCTGCTCTTATAGCTTTGTCAATTACGAACGCAACCGCTGACCCGGAACGGATTTCAATCGTCATTCGCCAGGTCCAAAATCGGCATCTGGCGTTTGATGGCTTCACGGAACGAAATGATCGTTTCCGAGCGCGACAGTCCCAAAGGCTGCAACTTGTCGTGAATGATTTCCAGCAAATGATGATTGTTTTTCGCGTAAATCTTGATAAACATGTCATACTGCCCTGTCGTAAAGTGGCATTCCACCACTTCGGGAATGAGCTTCAACGCTTCGGTCACCGTATCAAATTGCTCCGGGTCTTTCAGATACAAGCCGATATAGGCGCACGTCTCATACCCGATTTTCTCCGGATCGATTACGAACTCAGAACCTTTAAGGATTCCCAAGTTGGTCAACTTTTGAATACGCTGGTGTATGGCCGCTCCCGACACGTTACAGGCACGGGCCACTTCCAGAAACGGAATGCGCGCATTGTCCGCAATCAATCTTAAAATCTGTTCATCCAAACTATCCAACTGATGATGTCCCATCTTTTCTATTTTTACAATTTATGCAAAGATACGCATTTTTTCTTTATAAAAACTCTGCAATTGTCACTTTTGCCTGCCATTATACATTAATTTAGCAGTTGGATACATGTACTGCACATCGGAATCCGCATTTCCCGCCCGAAATCAGCAACCGCTCCGCAGACAACACAGCAGGAAAAAGAGGCCGAGACAAGAAAAAACGCCGGGACGTTCCAATCAAAACAAGCGCGCGCTCCAACCGAAACGCGCCCTGTTTTTTCAAGCCCATGCGGATATATGCAAGCAAAAATTGGCTTTTCAAATCGTAATCCTTAAATTTGCAGATAAACCAAACGAAAAGAACATGAAAAAGACTCTTCCTGCACTCGCCGCCTGCCTTTGGTGCTGCATCGCTCCGGCGCAGGACTTCAACGAGCATTTTATTGACAAAACGATAAGAGCCGACTATATATTCAGCGGAAACGCAGAAAAACAAGACATCAGTCTTGATGAACTGTCGGCGCTTCCGCAATGGGCGGGAAGACGGGTCCGGCTTGACGAACTTCCGCTGGCCGGCAACGGAGAAATCGAGATGAAAGATGCAGCCAGCGGAGCCGTTATCTACCGCACATCGTTTTCGAGCCTTTTCCAAGAATGGATTTGCGAGAAAGAAGCGAAACGGACAAAACGCAGCTTTGAAAACGTATTCCTGCTCCCGTACCCCAAGCGTCCGGCAACCGTCACCGTCAGACTGAAAGACGTATATCACAAGGAAACTGCTTCGATAACTCATGAAATCAACCCGGACGACATCCTTATCCGCCAGCGCAGCAGCGAAGACATCGCCCCCCACCGCTATCTTCTGCAAAACGGAAGCGACGAAGACTGCATAGACATAGTCATCATGGCAGAAGGCTATACGAAAGAAGAAATGGACATGTTCTGCCGCGATGCACAGACGGCCTGCGAAGCGCTTTTCGCCCACGAACCGTTCCGCACGCTGAAATCACGCTTCAACGTGGCGGCGGTTTTCAGCGAATCAAAAGACAGCGGGGTAAGCGTCCCCCGACAGGGCCAATGGAAAAGCACGGCAGTCGGCTCGCACTTCGACACGTTCTATTCCGAACGATACCTCACGACACGCAACGTAAAGGCTGTCCACAACTGGTTAGCAGGCATCCCCTACGAACACGTCATCATTTTGGCGAACACCGGCACATACGGAGGCGGAGGAATCTACAACTCATACACCCTGACCGCCGCCCACCACCCTATGTTCAAGCCGGTGGTGGTACACGAATTCGGACACAGTTTCGGAGGGCTGGCCGACGAATATGCCTACGACGACGCTCCGAGTCCTCAATACCCCTACAGCATAGAGCCTTGGGAGCCCAATATCACCACGTTGGCTGATTTCAGTCTGAAATGGGAAGACATGGTTGAAGCGGACACCCCCATACCGACTCCCGTCCAAACAGACTCTACCCTCGTTTACACGAAAGTAGGCGTGTATGAAGGAGCCGGATATACACTAAAAGGCATCTATCGTCCTGCTACGGAATGCCGGATGAAAATCAACGAGGCCCCGGCTTTCTGTCCGGTCTGCCAGCAAGCACTGAAAAAACTGATTTATTTCTATACAAACAAATAAAACAACCGCTATGATTGCATTTACAAAGATTCATACGACAGACAAGAACTATCCTTTCGTTGAAAACCTGCTCCACTCGTCCTTTCCCGAAACGGAACGCAGAGACGATGGAGCTCAACGAGAGAATACAGACAACAACCCGAAGTTTTCCTGCTACTTGATAACAGACGGCAACACTCCTATCGGGCTGTTCACGATATGGAAACTCGACGGATTCCATTATGCAGAACATCTCGCCACAGCACCGGAAGTGCGCAACCGAGGCTACGGCAAGCTGATAATGGAAAAAATAAAAGAGATGATAACAGACATGCTGGTTCTCGAAGTAGAGGAACCGCTTGACGAAACAAGCATCCGCAGAATCGGATTCTACCAACGCTGCGGCCTCTCCCTTTGCGACAAGCCTTACATCCAGCCTCCATACCGCAAAGGCGGAAAAAGCCTCTCCCTCAAACTTATGTTTTACGGAACCGACAGCATAGACGGCGCATTCGAGAAAATCCGAAACGACATCTACAAGGAAGTGTACGGAACGGTGTATCCCGCCACCGATACGGAATGACCGCTTCTGGAGCAGAAAGCGCAGCCACGGAAACCAAGCACGGTCCGAAACGGAAAAAGGGCCGTGCAACGATAGAAGGGAAAGGAATTGGGAAAGGGCGTGAGACCGAACCCGTCCGTCGCTGCGTCCAAACTATTCCCCTCTGCGGGAAGGAACAGGAACGGTACGGCCACAAAAAAACCCTTCCCCCTCCCCGTCCCCCTTCTTGTGAAGGGGACGGAAAAGGGGGAAGGGAAGAAGACGGCGGCGAC
>CALUGI010000052.1 GCA_944320135.1 uncultured Phocaeicola sp.
CATCACCACTTTCCTTCCAATAGATGAATTACTTAACCACATAAATGATTGAATTTAAATTATTTAATTGTTAGAAATAAAATATCCTCCCACATGATTCATAACATGTTGCAAAATTAGAAGTTTTATTGAAATAACCCAAACAATTAAGGAAATTATTCTTTAATAAAATGCCTCGAAAGGCTGTCCGCACGGACAAATGTCTTCAAATCCGAAGCGGGAAACCGATTGCGCGGACGGGAAAAAGATTGCATTATTCCCCGGATAAACCTATAGTCCGGCCTGCAGACCGTACAGACCGCATATATAGACCGTACAGTCTGCGAGCCGGACTGTACGGTCTGCGAGCCGGACTATAAAATTCTTCGGGAAATTCAAAAGGAAAACGGACGGACGCTTCCCTGACTGTTCCGCATCCGTCCGAAAAAGACTGCTCTCCCTTGCAAACGCTTCCCCCGCAGGCTTCTACCTTCTCGGAAAGTTCAGTCCCGGTTCTGAAAGCAACTCGATTGCTTTCCTCATGCTGGGATTCAGCGTGTTGACCACCTGAAAATACTCGCTCATACTCCAAAGGTCGCGGGCCAGAAGCGCTTTCACCTGAGTCTTGATGAGCGGAAGGGCTGTCCGGTACTGCTTTTCATCGTATGCCGCCCCCATCGTTTCCCCTATGGCCACAAGCTCTTGCAGCATGGCATCGTCCACCTCAAAATCGCGGTTGAAGCGAGCAAACGTCTTGTATGTCTTCACCCACTCCTTGCGATGCCGGTCGATCAGCTTGATGTTGAATTGCACGATAGCCCCTTTGTCGCGCAACTTCAGATAGTAGCTGGTGTACATTGCGGTGTCTATGGGCACGAAATAATCGGGCATGATGCCTCCCCCGCCATACACGGTGCGTCCCAGCTTCAAGGTTCGCGCTTTCAGCGAATCCGGGAAATGGATGCTGTCGGCGCTCATCATTTCTCCCCGGTTGTAACGGTCGATAAGGTCGCGGTTGTATTGCTCTACGCTCTCATACGGCTTCTGGATGCAACGCCCGGAGGGAGTGTAGTATCGGGCCACGGTGAGGCGTATCATCGAGCCGTCGGGCAAGTCGATGGGACGCTGCACCAATCCCTTGCCGAACGTGCGCCGACCTATTACGACTCCTCTGTCCCAATCCTGAATGGCCCCGGTCACGATTTCGCTGGCCGAAGCCGAAAACTCGTCCACCAGCACTACGAGCCTCCCATTGCGGAAGTCCCCGTCGCCTTTGGCCTTGAACTCGGAACGCGGATTGCGCCTTCCTTCAGTATAGACAATCAGTTCTTTGGCATCGAGCACTTGGTCGCAAATGTCGATGGCCGCGTTCAGATACCCTCCCCCGTTGCCCTGCAGGTCGAGAATCAAATCCTTCATCCCCTGCTTGCGGAGCTTGCGGAGCGCATCGGAGAATTCCTTGCCGGTAGTAGCGGCAAAGCGGTTGATTCGGATATAGCCGATGCGTTCGTCCGTCATATAGGCTGCATCGAGGCTGTACACGGGAATCTTGTCGCGCTTGATGGTGAACGGAAGCAGCTCCGGCACTCCGGCGCGAAGCACCTTTACGTTGACCTTCGAACCTTTCGGCCCCCTCAACCGGCGCATCACCTCGTCGGTGCCCATCTTCACCCCGGCAATTGCCGTGTCGTTCACTTCAATGATGCGGTCGCCCGCCAGAATCCCCGCCTTCTCGGAAGGGCCTCCCGATACGGGCTGGATAACGAACAACGTGTCGGTGACCATGTTGAACTGAATGCCGATTCCGTCGAAGTTCCCTTGCAGAGGCTCGTTCAGACGTTTCACTTCTTCCGGATTGGAATAAGTGGAATGCGGATCGAGCTCCTCCAGCATCTTGACAATGGCCGCTTCCACCAGCTTGCCTTCGTCCACTTTGTCGACATACAGATTAGCAATGGCGAACTCCGCCAGCTGCAACTTGCGCGAAGGCGAATTGAACTTGCTGTTCTGGGCAAACGCCCCTCCTATAAAAAAGCAGCAGAAAAGCGCCGCGATGAGTTTCTTCATATTCCAAATATTAAGTGTTCGACGGCGCAAAATTACAACATTATTCACTGCTTCTCCCCATATCGGGCAAAAAGACAAAGAAAAAGTTGCAACCAAGAACCTAAAAAAACGTCCTTGATTGCAACTTCCGTTCAGAATCAGGCTACGGCTACGCCAATCAGTTGTAGAACTTCACGTTCACGAAAATCTTTTCCGCACGCACGCTGCCGTCTTTCGACAGGATTGTTACAACAACGGTGTGCGTACCGTCAGTCAAGTCTGAAGTATCCAAGAACTTGATGATGTACGAATTGGTCATGGCCCCGGTTACGGGCAAGTCGCTCAAAGACACTCCCGTGAACGTTGAACTTGCATACAGCGTCGTTCCGCCGGTATATTCCGACAAGAGCCAAGGAGCTTCGTTCGTGTAGTTATGGCTGCCGCTATATACCGTATGCACTGTGCCTTGGGCCGTATTCCAGTTCGCTTGGTCCTTGAAGAACTCGACAGAGTTTCTCGTATAGCCTCCCGGCTGGTTCGGCTCGTCCGTAAAGTTCACATAGATTCTGTTCGCTCCCGAACGGAAGGAGAATTGCTCGTCTGCAAAGTGAAGGGCTTCTGCTCCGCATTCGTCCGACCCTCGCTGGTAACTGCCTGCCGCCGAGGACAAGGCAGACGCATCGCTTCCGGAATATCCCGTAGTGCGGCTCGTCCCCGTGTATCTGTTCAGGTAAGCGCTGATTTCATTCACTCCTGTAAGGTTCAAGGCTCCGTTCACTCCAGACTCATAGCCTACGCAACCGAAACGGATATCCAAACCGGAACTTGCCAGTTCGTTCGCCCATGCCACGATGTCGCGCGCTATGGCATCCGCTTCTTGGCCCATGCTTCCGGAGTTGTCCACCAGGAACACCAAGTCTACAGCCACCGCTTTGGAAGCGTTTCCGCCGTTGTTGATTACCAGAATGCCTTTAGGCTTGTCATCCACCGTCACCCAGATGTTCTGGTCGGGCGACCCCGTGCCGAACAGCTCCATCCATCCTCCGTTAGGATTCTGCACGCCCGTCATGTCGATGGAGATGATTTTTCCGTCGGCCGAAAGCTGGATGTTCGGGATGTTTGTATTCGGATTGTCGATGTCAGGGTTGGGTGTGGCAAGGTCGTCGCTCGGAATGCCCGTGTCTTCCGCTTCTCCGCCGACACGTTCCAGAAGATAGCGGAGAGTTCCCGTCTCTCCGTCAACGGTTCCGGTTATTTCAATCACCAACAGCCCCTTGCCGATTGACACCAGACCGTATGTCACCCCGTTCAGTTGGAACGTCCAATTGTTCGAGTCGATGTCCCAAGTATAAGTCTGCGCCCCGTCATCCACATAGCAATCGCCTGAAAAGTCGAAATCCAGCAATGTGCCTACCCAACTGTCGTTCGGGACATTCCTTTCCACTCTTTCCCCTTCAGCGTTCGTGTACGTGAAAGTGCATCCGCTCACTGTCCATTCGCCCAAAATCAGTTCTTCAGCCTCGCCCGCTTCCAGCGAAATCGTTTCATCGCCGTTCTTCAGGCATGAAGTCATCAACGCGAAAAAGCATACTGCGATTCCTCCGACAATGGAAGAACCCATCGAAAATAGTTTCTTCATAACAAACCCTCCTTATTTTATTTCAAACTCTACACGGCGGTTCATGGTGCGCCCTTCATCGGTGTCGTTGCTTCCAAGAGGACGTGTCATGCCGTAATAAGTGTACGACAAGCGCGATTCGCTTACGCCGTGCTTCACTAAATAATCATAGACAGCTTTCGCGCGTTCCTTCGACAGATTCATGTTGAAATCAGGATTGCCCACGTTGTCCGTATGGCCTTTGATTTCCATCTTCACGTTCGTGCGGATAATCAGCGAAGCAATTTTGTCCAAATACCCGTAAGAGCTTGGCTTGATGGTGCTCTTTCCGAAGTCGAAATGAATCATGTCTACAGCACAAATGGTTTTCCCTTCCACGCGCCCGCCCAATGATATGAGCGAAAGAATCTCGTCGAGCGAATAGCACGTTTTTTCTTCCACGACGGCAACCGGCTTTTTCTCTACAGGCTTCTCCACTACTGCGGGAGCGGGGGCAGGCTGTTTCTTTTTCTTGAACACACTGAACGGAACGCCCACGGAAAGTCTCAGTTCAAGTCCTCTGAACTTTCTGCTTCCGTCGATGCTGTAAGCCGGATACAGGGCGCCGGAATTGATTATCACTTCTCCGTCTCTCTCCTTTTTGCTGTAAGTGTTGGTCAGTCCGAACTCGTAGTTCGCCTCCAGTCCCACATAGCATTTGGAGCCGCGCACGTCCAAACCATACTTGACGCCTGCGCCGACAGAAGCCGCAAAATACACAGAAGCCATGTTTGCGTCCGTCAAGTCCATAGAGTATCCTTCATAATACCCCGTGCCGTCACTGTAGTTCAGGTTGATGTCGCCTCCCGTAGAAAATCCCAACACAGGGGCCGCATATACATAGGGACGCCACCTCCATGAATACTCCCCAAAATTGTAGATAACCGGCACGCGGATGTCTACATACCTCGACTTCAGCGAATAAGTGACGTCATCCGTCACGAAATCTTTGCCGATTCCTTCAATCTTCAACCCTCTTGACAAAAACGTCAGTTCCGGACGCACGGCAAACTGCCGCTCCTTCCCCCATTCATACTGGCCGAACACGGAGAACAGGCCGCTGTTCTTCCCGCTCGGATCCGGGAAAAAATCAGAATCCAACTCTGAAATAGAAGCGCTTCCAAAGCGATACCCGCCCATCAGTCCTATGTACCAACGGGGCTTCTCCTGCCCGCTGCCGGATTGGCCCCAAAGCATGGCAGGACACAAGCAGACAGCCAACAGAGCCATCCGCATCTTCAATAGTCTTTTTCTTGTCATGTTATTTAATTATATCACCAGACAAAGATAAAAACAGTATAAAATATACAAAAACGGCAATAGCAACAAAGAATACTATCAGACAGCTTCACGCGACTAAATGAGCGAAAAACATAACTATGCAGCGAAAAATAATTGGCCGAAGATTATCTCTGTCTGAGCCGCCGGCAATGTCGGACACATGCCCGGCGGGATGAACCGGAACAGGCCGCCGCCCTTTCCGCACAAACGGAGGCCCTCAGAAGAACATGCGGGCGGCTTTATATCTCCAAACCTTCCGGAAGGAAATCGCTCACGTCCTTGCCGAACTGGAGCAGTTCGCGCACGATGGTAGAACTGACTGAAGTCAGTTCCGGTTCGGTGAAAAGCAGAATCGTTTCCACCCCCGCCAATTTGCGGTTGATGTCAGCAATCGTTTCTTCATATTCAAAATCATGCACCGTGCGAATGCCGCGAATAATGAACTGCGCCCCCCGCAACCGGGCAAAGTCTACTGTCAGCCCGTTGTAAGCCTCCACCTTAATGCGAGGCTCGCCGACATAGAGCTTGCGTATCATCTCCACACGCTTCTCCGTAGGGAACCACGTGCGTTTGCTTTCGTTGATTCCGATACCTATCGTTATCTCATCCATAAAAGTGAGCGCACGGCGCACCACCGAATAATGTCCGATTGTAAACGGGTCGAACGTGCCCGGAAATATCGCTTTTTTCATCGATTAATAATTAAGAATAAATAATGAACAACGGAGAATTGACACCTATTAATTGTTAACTGTTCATTATCAACTAATCAAGTCTTCTTCCACCACCAGATTGTTGATAATGAAATTCTGGCGTTCCATCGTGTTCTTTCCCATATAGAACTCAAGAAGTTCCTTCACCGCATCCGTCTTGCGAAGCGTCACCTGCTCCAGACGCATGTCCTTTCCGATAAAGCCCCGGAACTCGTCGGGAGAAATTTCCCCCAATCCTTTGAAGCGGGTTATTTCCGGATTCGGGCCCAGCTTCTCGATAGCTGCCAAACGTTCTTCCTCTGAATAACAGTAGACAGTTTCATACACCCCTTTCTTCCTGTTGCGCACACGGAACAGGGGAGTTTGAAGAATATACACATGTCCTTTCTTAATCAGGTCGGGGAAGAACTGGAGGAAAAAGGTTATCATCAGCAAGCGGATGTGCATACCGTCCACGTCGGCATCGGTCGCCACTATCACCTTGTTATATCTAAGCCCGTCAAGACCGTCCTCAATGTTCAACGCCGCCTGAAGCAAATTGAATTCCTCGTTCTCATACACCACCTTCTTGGTAAGCCCGAACGAATTGAGCGGCTTTCCCCGCAAACTGAAAACGGCCTGCGTGTTCACATCCCGGCTCTTGGTGATGGAACCGCTGGCAGAATCGCCCTCGGTGATGAAAATAGAACTTTCCAGACGGGGGTCGTCCTCACCTTCCTTCGGCCCTTTCAAGTCGTTCAGATGGACGCGGCAGTCGCGGAGCTTGCGGTTATGCAAGTTCGCTTTCTTTGCCCGTTCACGGGCAATCTTCGTGACTCCGGCTATCGCCTTGCGCTCTTTCTCCGACTCTTGGATTTTCTTGAGCATCACATCCGCCACATCGGGATGCTTGTGCAGATAGTTGTCGACATTCTCCTTCACGAAGTCTCCCACAAACTTGTTCACGCTCACTCCTGAAAGAGGGTATGGATTACCCTCGGAATCCTTTTCCGGAGCCATCACCAACGAGCCCAACTTGATTTTAGTCTGACTCTCGAAAGTCGGCTCAATCACGTTGACGGCTATAGCCGCCACCAACCCGTTACGGATATCCTGATATTCCAGATTCTTGCCGTAAAATTCTTTGATGGTACGAGCTATATGCTCCTTAAACGCACTCTGATGCGTACCGCCCTGAGTGGTATGCTGCCCGTTGACGAAAGAATAATATTCTTCGCCATACTGCGAACTGTGGGTGAAGGCGATTTCTATATCCTCGCCCGTCAGATGAATAATGGGGTAAAGGCCCGGAGCGGTCATGTTGTCATTGAGCAAGTCCTCCAGTCCGTTACGGCTTACAATCCGGCGGCCGTTATAATAAATGGAAAGCCCCGTGTTCAGATAAGTATAGTTGCGGAGCATCGTCTCGATATATTCAATGCGGAAATGATAGCCCGCGAAAAGCGTGTTGTCCGGCTCAAAAAAAATATAAGTGCCGTTATCCTCATCGGTTGTGCTTGTAGTATCGCTTACCAGCTCCCCTCGTTCAAAAACGGCTTCGCGCATCTGCCCGTCACGCATACTCCGTGCCACAAAACGGGAGCTCAGCGCATTGACCGCCTTCGCCCCCACTCCGTTCAAACCGACGCTCTTCTTGAACGCTTTCGTATCATACTTTCCTCCCGTATTCAACATGGAAACAGCGTCTACCAGGCTCCCCAACGGGATGCCGCGCCCATAATCACGGACAGACACCCGGAGATTGTCCTCCATCGTGATGTCAATACGTTTGCCCGCTCCCATTTTGAACTCATCGATGCTGTTGTCTATCACTTCCTTAAGAAGGACATAGATACCGTCCTCTGCCTGGGAGCCGTCACCCAAGCGACCGATGTACATACCCGGACGGGTACGTACATGCTCCATGTCGCTCAAATGGCGAATGTTCTCTTCTGTATATGAAACCGGATTTTCCTCCTGGATACGATTGTCTTCCATAATCATTTCTTAAATACTTTCTTATAAGCTCTGCGGCGTTTATGCTGCACTGAATCAAACGCACTCCATTGCGCCTGCACCTTCTTGTTCAATTCCAATTCGGGATTGCTTTCGCCATATTGGAATCCCATTTTCTGATAGATGGGCACCAAGTCGTAAAACAGCAGCGCGTTAACCCCTTTGCTCTGATATTCAGGCTTCACCCCTACCAGCAGCAAATCAAGAATCTTCGGACGCTTGACAAACAAGGCTTTCAACAGATGATACCATCCGAACGGAAGCATCTTCCCTTTCGCCTTTTGCAATGCTTCGGAAAGCGAAGGCATCGAAATGCCCACGGCAACAAGTTCACCTTCCTCGTTTTCCACAAGAGACACCATACGGAGATCGATAAGCGGAAGATACATCTTTATATATTGGTCAATCTGCCCCTGAGTCATCTTGGAGTATCCGTACAAAGGCGCGTATGCTTCGTTGATAAGATCGAATATCTTCTGCCCATAGTTGTACTTCTTTATTTCGCTCCGTTTAAGTTTCTTGATTTTCAGCTTATACTTCTGAAGAATAAGTTCGGAGATGCGGACAAACTTTTCAGGCAGTTTGTCGGGGACAGTCAACTTATACTCCACCCAATCTGCCTCCTTCTCAAACCCCAACCCCTCCAGATGTTGAGGATAATAGGAATAATTGTATATGGTAGACATCGTACTGAGCTGATCAAAGCCTTCCACCAGCATCCCTTCGGCATCCATGTCAGTAAAGCCCAACGGACCCACCATTGCCTCCATACCTCTGGCCCTGCCCCATTCCTCCACTGTCCTGAGCAACGCTTCCGACACTTCCTCTTCATCAATGAAGTCTATCCATCCGAAACGCACTTCTTTCTTGTTCCACGTTTCATTAGCGCGATGGTTAATGATAGCCGCCACCCGCCCCACTATCTCATCGCCTCGGAAAGCCAGAAAATAGTCAGCCTCGCAAAACTCGAATGCTGCATTTTTCTCCGGAGAGAAAGTATTCAGCATGTCATCCAACAAATCAGGAACAGAATAAGGATTGTCTTTATAAAGCTCATAATTGAAACGGATAAATTTCTTAAGCTCCTTTTTTGTCGTTACTTTCTTGATTGTAATGGTCATCGGTCTTTTTCTTTCGTTACTCCGCTTAGGAAAATTCAGGCTGTAAAGATAGCGTTTTTTCACCAAATAATATGCAACGCAAGCATTTTTTCAACCGAGGAACAGAGTTCCCAAAAGTTTTCAGAAACACTTTTAAATTTTGACTTCTAAATCAAAAGCATACTATTTTAA
>CALUGI010000053.1 GCA_944320135.1 uncultured Phocaeicola sp.
AATAAATCAATAGGTATGAATTGGATAATCTTATTATTGGCAGGATTGTTTGAGGTGAGCCTTACATTCTGCTTGGGGAAAACGAAAGCGGCGTCAGGACTTGCGTTTTATCTGTGGGGTAGCGGCTTTCTGGCTTCCACCGTATTGAGCATGACTTTGCTTGCCAAAGCGGTGCAAACGTTGCCTTTGGGGACTGCATACGCCATTTGGACGGGCATCGGGGCGGTCGGCACGGTCTTGATTGGTATATTCGTATTCAAGGAGCCTGCCACTCCCATCCGGCTTTTCTTCCTGTTCACGCTTATCGCTTCCTTGATAGGGTTGAAAATCGTGTCATATTAAGAAAGGAGGCGGAAGATGAAGTATGAATTAAGGGAGAACCAAGGCATTCCGGCACCTCTACTGGCTCTGATGGCGGTCGCTACCGGGCTTTCCGTCGCCAACTGCTACTACAACCAGCCTTTGTTGGGCAGTATGGCAAAGGATTTCGGGGTAAGCGACTTTTCTGCCAGCATGGTGGCTACATTGACCCAAATAGGTTATGTGATCGGACTTGTATTTGTTATTCCGCTTGGCGACTTGGTTTCACGAAAGGAGCTGATATTGACCAATTATATCGTTTCTTCGTGCGCCTTGCTTGCCATAGCACTCGCCCCGAACATCTATTGGGTGTGGGGAGCGTCGTTGCTTGCCGGAGCATCATCAGTCATGCCGCAGTTCTTTATTCCGTTGGTGTCGTATAATTCAGCTCCGGATCACAAGGTGCGCAACGTGGGGATTATACAGTCCTGCTTGCTCATAGGCATTTTGGGGTCACGGGTATTCAGTGGTTTTCTCGCCGATATATGGGGATGGCGTTCCGTCTATTTTGTGGCTTGCGTGTTTATGCTCGGATGTTTTCTGATGATTTACAAGATGCTGCCCGTGCTGTCTGCCCGCTCTCAAGAAAGTTATGCAGGGCTGATGAAATCCTTGTTGCGTCTGCTCTCCCAATATCCATACTTGCGTATCGCCTCGTTGAGGGCGGCATTGGCTTATGGCTCGTTCTTCGCTTTGTGGAGTTGCCTTGCTTTCCGGATGAAGCAAGAGCCTTTCTTTGCGAGCGACGATACTATCGGTGCCCTCGGTTTGTGTGGATTGGCGGGTGCATCTACGGTTGTATTCATTAGCGGATATATCCAAAAGTATGGCGCAAGGTTCTTCTCTATTGTCGGAGGATGCGTTATCTTGGCTGCATGGCTGCTGACATTTTGGGGGAATGACAGCTATTTGTGGATGATAATTGCCATTCTTTTGATTGATGCCGGAATGCAATGTATCCATTTGTCAAATCAGACCAGCGTGGTCACCCTTGATGCATCCGCCATCAACCGGGTCAACACCGTTTATATGACCATTTACTTCTTGGGAGGTTCAGCCGGTACATTCGTTTCAGGTCTATTCTGGCAACATTACGGATGGGCAGGCGTGGTAGGGGCAGGAGCTGCTTTTACCGTGGCTTCCCTGCTTGTCAATTGCTTCAAGTCCAAAGCGGCATAAGGATGGGTACAAAAAACAGGCTGAAAGAATATTGGAACGATTCTTTCAGCCTGAATATTTTTTGTGCTTTTGCACCCGTAAGAGTTACCCGAAACCAAGGTAATCCTTCTAACTCTCTTGATTTCAAACAGGTATATTTCTTATACAGATTTACAACAAATCTTAATCTTACCAAACGGCACGCCGGAATTAAGCAAAAATAATGTATCTTTGCGCGTGCCGAGTTATTAACAAAAGCGGCGACTTATCAACATTTCACCCAAAAGCAAGCCTTTCGCGATGAAGATTGTCGCCGATTATTCGTTACTTCGCAGCCAGATAAAACTGATTTATATGGGAAAAATTATTGCTATAGCCAATCAGAAAGGGGGAGTCGGGAAAACCACCACCACCATCAACCTGGCAGCATCGTTGGCCACTCTCGAAAAGAAAGTGCTGGTGATTGACGCAGACCCGCAAGCAAACGCTTCATCCGGCTTGGGGGTAGACTTGAAAGACATCGACTGCTCGATTTACGAATGCCTGATCAATCAGGCGGACATCCGCGAAGCCATCTATACGACAGACATCGAAGGGTTAGACATCATTCCTTCGCACATCGACCTGGTAGGCGCGGAAATCGAAATGCTCAATCTTGAAAAGAGAGAGAAAATCATGCGCACCGCATTAGAGCCGATGAAGGGGGAATACGACTACATACTGATTGACTGCTCGCCTTCGCTCGGACTGATTACCATCAACGCGCTGACAGCGGCCGACTCCGTCATCATCCCCGTGCAATGCGAATACTTTGCCCTTGAAGGAATCAGCAAACTGCTGAACACCATAAAGATAATAAAAAGCAAGCTGAACCCATCGCTGGAAATAGAAGGCTTCCTGCTGACCATGTTCGACTCGCGCCTCCGCCTGGCGAACCAGATTTACGATGAAGTGAAACGGCATTTTCAGGAACTGGTGTTCAAAACGATTATCCAACGCAACGTGAAGCTCAGCGAGGCTCCCAGCCACGGAATACCCGCCATCCTGTATGACGCGGATTCCACCGGAGCCAAGAACCACCTTGCCTTGGCAAACGAAATTATAACCAAAAACAAGTAAACAAGCAAATGGCAGTACAGAAGAAATATGCTTTGGGGCGAGGGCTCGACGCGCTGATTTCAAACGATGAGGTGAAGACCTCCGGGTCATCGTCCATCAACGAAATCGAAATCGACAAGATTTCCGCCAACCCCAACCAGCCCCGACGCGAGTTCGACCCTATCGCCTTGCAGGAGCTGGCCGACTCGATAGGCGAAATCGGAATCATCCAGCCCATCACCCTGCGCCAGCTGAGCGAAGACTCCTACCAGATTATCGCCGGAGAACGGCGCTACAGGGCCTCCGTCATGGCGGGCCTGAAAACGATTCCGGCATATATCCGCACGGCAGACGACGAAAACATCATGGAGATGGCGCTGATAGAAAACATCCAGCGCGAGGACTTGAACTCATTGGAAATCGCTCTGGCCTACCAGCACCTCATCGAACAATACGGACTGACCCAGGAACGGCTGAGCGAACGGGTCGGGAAAAAGCGGGCGACAATCGCCAATTATCTGCGCCTGCTCAAGCTGCCCGCCCCCATCCAGATGGCCCTGAAAAACAAGGAAATCGACATGGGACATGCGAGAGCCTTGCTCGCGCTCGACGACCCCAAGACGCAAATCCGAATCTTCAACGAAATCATCGCGCAAGGATACTCCGTCAGAAAGGTGGAAGAAATGGTGAAAGCGTTGTCCGCAGGCGAAAGCGTCGAATCGGGAGGCAAGAAAATCAGCCCCAAAGAGGCAAGGCTGTCGGAAGAATACGCCACGCTCCAGAACCATCTGTGCAACTTTTTCGGAACCAAGGTGCAACTATCGTGCAATCCGAAAGGAAAAGGGAAAATCAGCATTCCGTTCAACAACGAATCAGACCTGGAACGCATCATGGAAATTCTGGACTCTTTAAAGAAAACGGAATAAACGGAAAAGAAATTGGAACGACATACATTCACATACCTGTTGCCCGCCCTGCTGCTCTGGTGCGCCTCGCTCGCGGGGTGTGCGGATGCGTGTGCCCAACGCGCAAGAGAGCATCGCGAAAGGATTCTGACTTCAGATTCCATCCGAATCATGAACCAGAGAGACAGTCTGGCACTGGCAGACTCTCTTTATATGGAACAGGAGGAAAGGCTGAAAATGCTGGAAGCCCCCGTAGACACTGCTGCCCTTGCAAGCGCAAACGACTCCGTGATGGCCGCTGCGGAACCTGAAACGAAGAAAAAGCGGTGGGTGCCCAATTCGAACAGGACGGTATGGCTGGGACTGGTCATTCCCGGCGCAGGACAGATATACAACCGCAAATACTGGAAACTGCCTATCATCTACGGCGGTTTCGTGGGCTGCGCATACGCGCTGACTTGGAACGGACAGATGTACAAGGACTACTCGCAGGCTTATCAAGACATCATGAGCAACAATCCTAACAACAACAGCTACGAAGACTTCCTCCCTCCCGGTATAAACATAAGTTCTCGGCTGGAGTATTATCAGGAACTGTTCAGGAAACGGAAAGACCTTTATCGCCGACAACGCGACCTGAGTATTTTCGTGTTCATCGGAGTATATTTGCTTTCGGTAATCGACGCATACGTGGATGCGGAGCTTTCCGACTTTGACATCAGCAAAGACTTGACCATGACATGGCAACCTACTGTTTTTAACGACGCATTCCGCAACCGTCCGCAAGGCATCGGAGTGCAGTGCAGCATCAATTTTTAAACCATGAAGAAACTATTGTTCTGCCTGCTGACAGGCACCGCCCTAAACGTATCCCTGCTTTTCTCACAGGAAACGGAAAACATCGACTTGCCGCAAGGCATGATTTCAACTACCGACAGCCTGTACTTGGACTGGATTTCAAAAAACTATATCATTCCGAACGAGAACTGCTCGATGAACTCCCGAAATCCGCAAGTCAGCGATTCCATATATATAGACCGCCTGCAACGAATCCCGGCCATCATCGAAATGCCCTACAACGACATCGTGCGGAAGTTTATCGACACCTATACCGTCCGGCTGCGCCAGAAGGTGGCCTTCATGCTGAGCGCAAACAATTTCTACATGCCGATATTCGAAGAAGCGCTCGATTTGTACGACCTCCCGCTCGAACTGAAATATCTCCCTGTCATCGAATCGGCCTTGAACCCGATGGCCACTTCCCCGCAGGGAGCTGCCGGACTCTGGCAGTTCATGCTCCGGACAGGGCAGGCGTATGGCTTGAAAGTCAACTCGCTGGTAGACGAACGGCGCGACCCGATCAAGTCGAGCCGTGCCGCCGCACGCTATCTGAAAGACCTTTACGACATCTATCACGACTGGAATCTGGTGCTTGCCGCTTACAATTGCGGTCCAGGCACAATCAACAAGGCCATCCGCCGCGCAGGAGGCGAAACGGACTTCTGGAGCCTTTACAACTTCCTGCCCCAAGAAACTCGCGGATACGTGCCGGCATTCATCGCCGCCAACTACATCATGACGTATTATTGCGAGCACTACATCAGTCCGATGGAAATGAGAATGCCTGAAAGCACGGATACCGTACATGTGTCCCGTCCTCTGAATCTGAATCAAGTGGCCGAAGTATGCCAAATCAACATCGACGAGCTCCGTGCGCTGAATCCGGAATTCAGAAAAGACATCGTTCCGGGCAACGAAAAAACGTATGCACTGAGATTGCCGACCCACATTGTCAGTTCTTTTATCGACAAAGAAGACAGCATTTATGCGCATAAAGCGGACACCTATCTTTCCCGTCGGGCAATCGTAGCCGCCAAAACAGCGAAAGGAAGCGGGGAAGCCGTGTACCACCGCATACGAAACGGAGAAACCTTGGGAGGAATTGCCATCAAATACGGGGTAAGCGTCAAGCAGTTGCGCCGACTGAACGGAATCAGAGGAAGCAACATCCGCGCAGGAAAGTCGCTTCGCATACGATAAAGAAAGTAAGGTATCCGCTTGCATGATTCATATTTTTTCCTATTTTTGCAAAACTGATACAAAAGAGGGAGAGAATTATGACAGATGACAAACTTACACAAGAGCAAGCGGATGAAAAATTGATAGACAAAGCGTTTCAAGAACTGCTCGACCGATATCTGGAAAGCCGGCATCGGAAGAAAGTAGAAATTATCACCAAAGCGTTCAATTTCGCCCGGCAAGCGCATAAAGGCGTGCGCAGACGTTCGGGCGAACCTTACATCTTGCACCCGATTGCCGTAGCGCGCATTGCATGCTGCGAAATCGGATTAGGTTCAACGTCTATCTGCGCGGCTTTGCTCCACGATGTGGTGGAAGATACGGATTACACCGTGGAAGACATCGAAAATCTTTTCGGCCCCAAAATCGCACAAATCGTTGACGGACTGACCAAGATATCGGGAGGAATCTTCGGAGACCGGGCTTCGGCACAAGCGGAAAACTTCAAAAAGCTGCTGCTCACCATGAACGACGACATCCGCGTGATTCTCATCAAAATAGCGGACCGCCTCCATAACATGCGCACGCTCGGCTCCATGCTACCCAGCAAACAATACAAAATTGCCGGAGAAACCCTCTACATTTACGCCCCTCTTGCCAACCGGCTCGGACTGAACAAGATTAAAACCGAATTGGAAGACTTGAGTTTCAAATACGAACATCTGGAAGCCTATCAGGAAATCGAAAACAAACTCAAGGCTACCCAAGAAGAACGCGAAACGGTTTTCGAAGAATTTACCGCGCCTATCCGCGCTCAATTGGACAAAATGGGAATCCCCTATCGCATTCTGGCCCGAATCAAGTCGCCTTATTCCATCTGGAACAAGATGCAAAACAAACACATCACGTTTGAAGAAATCTATGACATTCTCGCAGTCAGAATCATATTCACCCCTCGCAATGAAGAAGAAGAACTGAACGATTGCTTCAATATCTACGTGGCAATCTCCAGAATCTACAAGCCTCATCCCGACCGGCTCCGCGATTGGGTCAGCCATCCGAAAGCCAACGGCTATCAGGCTCTCCACGTCACTTTGATGAGCAACAAAGGGCAATGGATTGAGGTGCAGATACGAAGCGAGCGCATGAACGATGTGGCAGAACAAGGATTTGCCGCACACTGGAAATACAAAGAGGGCGGAGGAAGCGAAGACGAAGGGGAACTTAGCAAATGGCTGAAAACCATTAAGGAGATTCTTGACGACCCTCAACCGGACGCGCTGGATTTTCTGGATACAATCAAACTGAATCTGTTCGCCTCCGAAATCTTTGTGTTCACTCCGAAGGGGGAAATCAAGACGATGCCGCAAAACGCTACGGCTCTTGATTTCGCATTTTCCATCCACACATTCCTCGGAAGCCATTGCATCGGCGCAAAGGTAAACCACAAGTTAGTGCCGTTAAGCCATAAACTGCAAAGCGGCGACCAGATAGAGATTCTGACTTCCAAGTCGCAAAAGGTGCAGCCCTCATGGATCAACTTCGCCACTACAGCCAAAGCCAAAGCGAAAATTCAATCTATTCTGAAACGGGAGAAGAAAGAATTCCAGATGCAAGGGGAAGACCTGCTCAATGCTTTCTTCAAAGAAGAAGGGCTTGAATACAACGAACGGAACATCCAAAAGCTCTGCACCTTGCACAATTTGAAATCAGCCGATGAACTGACTTACAAAATCGGACAGAAAAGCATCGTGCTTGGGGATGCTGAGCGCAATGAACTGAAAGAAAAACCAACTGCAACCAGCTGGAAAAAATACATTCCGTTCGCGTTCGGAAACAACAAGCCCAAACAGCCTAAAACAGAACAGCCCCCTCAAGCATTGAGCATCGACAAGAAAAAAATAGTCAAACTCACTCCCGATGAGCTGCAAAAGAATTACATCATTGCCGATTGCTGCAAACCGATACCGGGCGATGACGTGTTGGGATATATCGACGACAACAACCGCATCATCATCCACAAACGCCAATGTCCGATAGCGGCCCAATTGAAAACAAGTTTCGGGAACCGCCTGTTGGCCGTGCAATGGGAAATCGGAAAGGCACTGAACTTCCCCGTCAACGTATATATAAAAGGTATAGACGGCATCGGAGTGCTGAACCAGGTGACTCAAATCATCTCACGGCAGTTGAATGTAAATATCCACAAACTGAACATCGAGTCGAACGACGGCATATTCGAAGGAAGAATCCAACTGTTCGTACATGATGTGGACGACGTAAACACAATCTGCGCAAACCTGAAAAAGTTAGAAAGCATCAACAAGGTCACTCGAATCGAGAACTTCGATGACAAAATAACAGACTAAAAACAACAGATTAAAATCACAAAAATGCCACCGGATATGACGGAACGGACTTACTCCCCGCTCATATCCGGTGGCATTTTGTTTCATCTCTTACGGAGAGACGGATTCACTCCGCAAAAATATAACAAAAATCATAAACGGAGAAGGATTCTTCTCATAAAAATCGACTTTTCCATGAAATTTCTTTTGAAGCGAAGCTGCGCTTCTTCCGGCATCCGGCGGGATGCGGGCAGACGTGTTTCTGAATACAAAGGCGCAGAGACACAAAGATTTTCCCACGCATTTTTCTTTTCTTCCGCCCGACTTTTTCCCAAAAGTTCCCGGATAAAACTATAGTCCGGCAGCCGGACTATACGGACTGCATATATAGACCATACGGTCTGGCTGCCGGACTGTACGGTCTTGCAGTCAGACTATAGTTTTTGTCGGGAAGCGGCAAAGTTTTCATGCGGGAAAGACGGATTTTCTGTCGTGCCCGCATCATCATCTTTGAGCGTCCGTGCAACTTGCTGGCTTTCATCCGTTTGCGGGGCGTTCCGTCTCTCCGTAAGAGACGGAGCGGAATCCGCCCTCCGGAAAGCGGAAGGCTTCTCCGGAAGTTTGGGAATTTCTCCGGAGACGGGAAGGACGGAAATCTGGACAACATGCTGCAAACGAGCGAGATACGGAAAACGGACGCTCTTTTGCGGGAGTATGAGGTATGCAAAAAACCGGAAAAGACATGGACAACGGACGCAAATGGTTCATCATGACTTCGCCCGACCCGAAGTTCGTCGAGCTGA
>CALUGI010000054.1 GCA_944320135.1 uncultured Phocaeicola sp.
CCGGTTTTTGCATACCTCATACTCCCGCAAAAGAGCGTCCGTTTTCCGTATCTCGCTCGTTTGCAGCATGTTGTCCGAATTTCCGTCCTCCCCGTTTCCGGAGAAATTCCCAAACTTCCGGGGAAGCCTTCCGCTTTCCGGAGGGCGGATTCCGCTCCGTCTCTTACGGAGAGACGGAACGCCCTGCAAACTGATGAAAGCCAGCGATTTGCACGGACGCTCAAAGATGATGATACGGGCATGACAGAAAATCCGTCTTTCCCGCATGAAAACTTTGCCGCTTCCCGATAAAAACTATAGTCTGACTGCAAGACCATACAGTCCGGCAGCCAGACCGTATGGTCTGTATATGCAGTCCGTATAGTCCGGCTGCCGGACTATAGTTTTATTCGGGGACTTTTGGGAAAAGTCGGGCGGAAGAAAAGAAAAACGCGCGGGAAATCTCTGTGTCTCTGCGCCTTTGTATTCAGAGACACGCCTTCCCGCATCCCGCCGGATGCCGGAAGAAGCGCAGCTTCGCATCAAAAGAAATTTCTTGATGAAGCCGATTTTTGTGAGAAGAATCCTTCTCCGTTTATGATTTTTGTTGTACTTTTGCGACGTGAATCCGTCTCTCCGTAAGAGACGGATTGTTTTTTATCCAAACCGCAGCAAAAAAACAAGCCCCCGACAACTGCACTCAGTTATCGGAGGCTCGGCCAATACTTATTTCTTTACCGGAAGGTCAATCGCCCCTGTAGTAATACAGCAATGAATGCCGCGCAATGAAATCAGCGTTTGCGGCAACGACCTCCCTTCTCCCCGCTCCCGGAAATCCTGCATCCGGCAAAAAGCCATGAGCGATGCAATAAACCAGCAAGTCGGGCGGGCAAAGAGTCTCTTCGGTCAGCAGGCGGAAAGCGTTCCGCTCCGCCTCCACCTTATTATATAAGGGGTTTTCCGGATCGGCGATGCACCCGCACACGTCTTTCGCCAGCAGAATGCCTTTCTCTTCGTCCGCCATCAGCACAAAGTTGCGATGGGCTTTCATTTGGGGCAAGGTGTGGTCGTCGTCATCGGGCCACCCCAGCGTCCCGGTCAGGAAGCGGCGCAGCTCCGCATAGCCGTCCAAATAGACGACGCGCCTCCCCGTCCCCTCCGTGAAGCGGCGGAACATCTCCGCATTTCTCTCCCGCATCGGCACAGGCGTTTCAGGCTTTTGCCAATAAAGCCCGTCTACCCGCTTCCACGCCGCGCTTCCCTCACCCGCCAGCAAGTCCGTCCATTCATGCAGAAACAGGGCCAGCGGACCGGTGGGCATAATCATCCGGTCGGACGGAGCGACTTGCGAGATGTACGGGCGCATCGAAGGCTCCGTCAGGTAGGTATGCCCGAAAAGCCACGTCAGCTTCATGTCCGCTTCCTTCAGCGTGCCGAATCCGGAAAAGAAGCCTTCCAGCAAAGGATTGTCGGGAGCATCTTCATACACCTCGTCGAGCATCCGGTAAAAAGCGTCGGCCTGCACGCGGATTTCCTCCGAAAGCGGATCTATATAAGGCCCGTCCGCCATCTTCTGCCAAGCGTTCCAGATGATGAAACGCATGTCTTCCGCATTGACGCATCCGGTTTCATAGTCGGGAGCAAGGTCGTAGAAAGGCAAAGGCCGTCCGTAAAGGCGGCGATGGCCCTCAATGAAAGCGTTCCACAAGCCCAAGCCCGAAATCACGTCTTCGAGATAGGCGGCCGCATACAGGCACACGCTCTTTCTGCACGGCTTCGGAAGGCGTCCGAGGGCGCAGGCTTTATACAAGCGGTCGGCCAGCTTCACGAAATAGCTGTCGGAAGGCTGCACGGAAGTGTACGGATGGATTGCCAGCCAGTCGTTCAAATAAATGTCCGGTTTGTTCATGATTTGTGGTTTGTTTGGTTTAACGTTTGGAAAATAAGATGACGATTAGTTTCCAAATGAAACATAACCGGGCTTTCTCAACCTCGCCTTGACACACGAAGCGTCAAGCCTGTCAGCACTTAACTTTATTTTCAAATCCATAGAAACTGCTTTATTTGTTTACAATGCAAAGTTAAACAAGATTTATCACATACGCCACAAATAATAAGGTTTGCTTATATGGAAACTATTTAGTATCTTTGCAGAGTTACAACATGAATCCAATGAGCGGACGAAGGATTAAAATAGCATTTATGGACGCAGCAAGGGAGTTTGTATCTTCCTTACCGGAAAAGGCGCAGAAGAAAATAACCTATAACCTCCTTAAAGTGGAAGGCGGGGAAGTAAACAAGGAAATCTTCAAGAAATTGGAGAACTCCGAGATATGGGAGTTCCGGACGCTCTTTAACGGAACATGTTACCGCCTGTTTGCCTTTTGGGACACGGAAATAGAGGCGTTGGTAGTAGCTACCCACGGGATAATAAAAAAGACGCAGAAAACGCCTAAAAGCGAGATAAAAAAGGCGGAGGCACTGAGAAATAAATATTTCAACGATAAAAACGAATAGCTATGGCAAAGATGAACTTAACCCCGCTTAGCGTGGTAGTGGATGAAGTTTGGGGAAAAAAGGGCACTCCCGAAAGGGACGCTATGGAAACCCGGCTCAAAGAGGATTTGCAGGCTTATTACATTGGAGAGGCTATCAAGGCAGAACGGCTCAAACAAAACCTCACACAGGAAGAATTAGGAGCTAAGATAGGTGTAAAGAAGTCGCAAATATCCAAACTTGAAAGCGGCAAGTGTGTAATCACGCTTCCCACTATGAGCAAAGTCTTTAAGGCTTTGGGATTTGCCTCCGCCTCTCTTGATTTGGGGATAGGCGGCAAGGTGGCTTTATGGTGAAAGATGAATGAGGAAAAATAGTCTTTTGAGCACAGAGACGCAAAGACACGGAGTTTTATCTGTCTGATAGCAAGATATTCTCTGTGACTTTGTTTCTTTGTGCTTAATTCTTTTAATTATGACACGTCTCTCTACAGTTAAATGAAAGACCGTGTCTCTGGAGAAGCGCCTATTTCCCGTTTGTCGCCGGACGCACGCAATCTTTACAAGGAGCCGCGTTTGGAGAATAAGGTGACGGCCAGCGAAACGCCGGTCAGGGAAATGCCCGTCATGACGACTCCCGCCCATCCGAATGCGTGCCAGAAAGTGCCTGCAAGCAGGGTGCCTGTCGCGCCTCCCACGAAATAAGTGGTCATGAAAATGGTGTTGATGCGGTTCGACGCGCGCAGGTCGAGCGAAAGGGCGCAGGTCTGGTTGCTTATCTGGACACACTGCATACCGATGTCGATGAGGATGATGCCTATGACGTAGCCGACATAACAGTCTTGCAGAAAATACATGAGCGTCCATGCCAGAATCATCAGCACGGCGCCGAGGCAGTTGAAGAAGCGCACCCCCAGACGGCGCACGCAAGTCCCTACCACCGAAGCCGTCAACGCTCCGGCAATACCGCACAGGCCGAGCATTCCTATCACATTGTTTCCGGCATAAAAGGGTTCGCCTCCCAGCTTGAAGGCCAGACAAGCCCACAGTGCAAGGAAACTTCCGAAGCACAGTCCGGCACGCACCGACACCAAACGCAGGGCGGCATTGCCGTAAAGCCTTCCGAGCGAGCGCATCAGACTTCCGTAGGTGCCCTTGAAATTGGACGGCATGTCGGGCATCGCCCGAACCGTGACGAAGATGCACAGAAACATGACGGCAGCCGCCACGAAATACATCGTCCTCCACCCGAAATATTCGCCCACAATGCCGCTCACCACCCTCGAACCGAGGATGCCCGTGAGCAGTCCGCTGAGCATCAGGCCGACATTGCGGGCCTTGTTTTCGGGCAAAGAAAACTGGGAGACCAGCGGAATGAATATCTGGGGAGTCACGGAGCAGATGCCGGTCACGAACGAAGCGGCCAGAATATAGTGCAAAGAAGGGGAAACCGCAATGCTGCACATGGCTGCGGTGAGCAGCGCGAAGTTGACGGTCACTATCGTCCGGCGCTTGTAGAGGTCGCCCAACGGGATGATGAACAGCAGTCCGACGGCATACCCCATCTGGGTTGTCATCGGAATCAGGTTGGCCGCAAATTCCGACACGCCAAGGTCGGCGCTGATGAGGTTCAGCAAGGGCTGGTTGTAGTAAAGGTTCGCCACGGAAAGCCCCGATATGACGGCCAGCATCCACAGCAACGAGGCGGGCACCCCGCCGTTTTCCACCAATTCTCGTCTCATGTCCGTATGTGTTCGCTTAAATGTTTCCGGCGGCAAAATTACGCATAAATCCATCAGCGCGCCCGAATCTTCCGGCAAAATTGCGGCGCACGGCGAAAATATCCGCCAACCCTCCGGAAAAGCCGCCCGCGATGTCCATAAAAAGCCGAGGCGCGCAGGACATCTCCCGCGCGCCTCAGATTTTTTTCCGGACGGCTTTTCGCCTTAGTCTTCCATCAGCTTGCGATAGCGCACTCGCTTCGGCTCTACGTTGCCCATGCGCTTCATCTTGTTTTCTTCGTATTCCGTGTAAGAACCCTCGAAATAGAACACCTCGCTATTGCCTTCAAACGCAAGGATATGCGTACAGATACGGTCGAGGAACCAGCGGTCGTGGCTGATTACCACGGCGCATCCTGCAAAGTCCTCCAAGCCTTCTTCAAGGGCGCGCAGCGTGTTCACGTCGATGTCGTTGGTCGGCTCGTCGAGCAGCAGCACGTTGCCTTCCTCCTTCAGGGCCATCGCCAAGTGCAGGCGGTTACGCTCGCCGCCTGAGAGCATCCCGCAAAGTTTCTCCTGGTCGGCGCCGGAGAAGTTGAACCGGCTCAAGTAGGCGCGCGCGTTCACGTCGCGGTTGCCCATCCGGAGCAGCTCGTTTCCTCCGCTAATCACCTGATAGACGGTCTTGTTCGGGTCGATGTCCTTGTGCTGCTGGTCTACGTATGCCACCTTCACCGTATCCCCTACCTCAAACTCGCCCTTGTCCGGCGTTTCAAGCCCCATAATCAGGCGGAACAGCGTAGTTTTTCCGGCACCGTTCGGGCCGATGACGCCCACAATGCCGTTGGGCGGAAGCACGAAGTTGAGGTCGTCGAACAGCAGTTTGTCGCCATACGCCTTGGCCACATGCTTGGCCTCGATGACCTTGTTGCCTAAGCGCGGTCCGTTCGGTATAAAGATTTCCAGCTTTTCTTCCTTCTCCTTCACGTCTTCGCTAAGCAGCTTGTCGTAAGAATTCAGACGGGCCTTTCCTTTCGCCTGACGCGCCTTCGGAGCCATGCGCACCCACTCCAGCTCGCGTTCCAGCGTCTTGCGGCGTTTGCTGGCCACCTTCTCTTCCATCTCCATGCGCTTGGTCTTCTGTTCCAGCCAGCTCGAATAGTTTCCCTTCCAAGGGATTCCTTCTCCCCGGTCGAGTTCGAGAATCCATCCCGCCACGTGGTCAAGGAAATAACGGTCGTGCGTCACGGCAATCACCGTGCCCTCATACTGCTGAAGATGCTGCTCTAACCAGTCGATGCTCTCGGCATCCAAGTGGTTGGTCGGCTCGTCCAGCAGAAGGATGTCCGGCTTCTGGAGAAGCAGACGGCACAGAGCCACCCGGCGGCGTTCGCCTCCTGAAAGATGCTTCACCAACTGGTCTTCGGGAGGACAGCGAAGCGCGTCCATCGCACGCTCCAGCTTGCTGTCGAGGTTCCACGCATCGGTCGCGTCGATGATGTCCTGCAACTCGGCCTGGCGCGCGAAGAGGGCATCCATCTTCTCCGGGTCTTCATAATATTCCGGAAGTCCGAACTTGTTGTTGATGTCTTCGTATTCGGCCAGCGTGTCTACAATGCTCTGCACGCCTTCCATCACCACCTCCTTGACGGTCTTTTCGTTGTCAAGCTGCGGCTCCTGGGCCAGATAGCCCACCGAATAGCCCGGAGAAAACACCACTTCGCCCTGATAGCTCTTCTCGATTCCGGCGATAATCTTCATCAGAGTAGACTTTCCTGAGCCGTTCAGACCGATAATGCCAATCTTCGCTCCATAAAAAAAGGATAGGTAGATGTCTTTCAATACCTGCTTGTTGCTTTGGAATGACTTGCTCACTCCAACCATTGAAAAGATAATTTTCTTGTCGTCTGCCATATTCTTTGATGTTATTGGTTATATGATATCCGTTTCCTGCAACTTTTTCATGTAATAGCGGTGCGTGCAGAGCTGATAAAGGGCAAGTCCTGCCGCGCCGATGGCAAAGGCTGTCGCAAAAGGATTGCCCGCAGTCGTCCGAACTTCCCATTGGCAAAGCAAATAGCCGACCGTTACTCCCGCTCCCCAGAAGAGCTGGAAGGTGTGATAGCCCGTTCCTCGTTCGCAATGGAGCGGAAGGAGAATCATCATCCGCAGGAACTGGCAGAGGGAAAGGCCCAAGCCCAGACCTGCCAACGCCCCCGCGCATCCGAACACGCGATGGCCCAAATCAGGGAAGCCAAGCACGCCCACTGCAGCCAGCATCAGCAGCAGTCCCGCACCGTTCAGCAACCGTCCGCCCGCTTTCCGCACAATGAAACGGCTTGCCAGCAAAAATACAAAAAATCCCGCACCCATGTACAAATAGAAGCGGCTATATCCGTAGCCTACCGTTCCGAGCAGGAAACCCAGCATGACGGGCACGGCCATCATGTTCAGTCCGGGAAGAAAGGTGCGGAACAGCAGGAAGCGGTCGAACGAAAGAAGCGGAACGTCCAAAGGGGCACGGAAACAGACCTGCACCGCAGAAACCAGCAGCACCGACACAAGCGCAAGACATGCCGAGAACATGAACTCTCCCTCGGACGAGACGACGAAAGGAAGCCCCCCGTTTATCCCCAATACGATTCCCGCCAGCATCCCCGCGACTCCGGCCCACGTGAAACAGGCGTTCGCCCGGTCGCGATGATGGCTGGGGGTGACATCGATGACCAGCGTGCTTCCCATCGACATCAGGGCGGTTCCGAACATCGCCCCCTGGAGAATCAGCCAGAATGCCATCCATCTGCCGTCAGACACATAGCTATAAAACATCGTTATTGCGGCCAGCGCGAGAATGCTGTACACGCACACGTGCTTCCGCTTGAAGCGGTCTATCAGATAGGCGTTGAAAGGGCCGGAAAGGAATGGGGCGACTCCGAAAACGGACGTAATCAGAGCCGCCTGCAGGCCGTCGCAGTCCAAAGCCGCCTGAATCCACCTATGAAGGACAGGGAACAGCATATAGACCGAAGCATACAGGCATACGTTGGCCAGCGCGAGCAGGCAGAAGTTCCGGTTCCACAAACCGTGAGTAATCATCGTTGCACTCTTCACTCAAGTCAATATTGTTCCATTTCGTTGGGGAAGTCGCCCGACTTCACGTCGGCCACATAACGGCCGATTGCGTCGGTCATCACCGCGTTCAGGTCGGCATAACGGCGCAGGAACTTCGGGCTGAAGCCCTTGGTCATGCCCAGCATGTCGGCCACCACGAGCACCTGTCCGTCCACTCCGCCCCCGGCGCCGATGCCGATGACCGGAATCGCCAGTTCCGATGCGACACGGGCCGCAAGCGCGGCAGGAACTTTCTCAAGCACAACAGAGAAGCATCCGATTTCTTCCAGCAGATGGGCGTCGCGCACCAGCTTTTCGGCCTCGGCGTCATCCTTGGCGCGCACGCCATAGGTTCCGTATTTGTTGATAGACTGCGGCATGAGTCCCAGATGTCCCATGATAGGCACGCCGGCTGCTATGATTTTGCGGAACACATCAATGAATTCTTCCCCGCCCTCCAGCTTCAAGGCATCGGCATGGGTTTCCTTCATCATGCGGACGGCATTCCGCACGCCGTCGGACAAGTCGGCCTGATAAGAACCGAACGGCATGTCCACCACTACCAGCGCACGCTTCACGCCGCGCACCACCGACTTGCCGTGATAAATCATCTGGTCGACCGTAATGGGAAGCGTGGTCACGTTTCCGGCCATCACGTTCGAGGCCGAATCGCCCACTAAAATTACGTCCATTCCGGCACCGTCTACAATCTGCGCCATCGTGTAGTCATAAGCTGTCAGCATGGAGATTTTCTCTCCGCGCTGCTTCATTTCAATCAAACGATGAGTGGTCACCTTGCGGGTGTCACTCGACAAATATCCAGCCATAGGCAATCTTTGTTTAAATGTACATTAAAACTTCCGCACGCCTGCGCGTCCCTTGAAAAACGCCCCCGCATTTGAAACGGAATGCCTCGGCATTCTCCGCCAAACGCCCGCGCACTTCAAGCAGCTTGCGCTGCCGCACGGAAACAAAATCGGGCAAAGGTAACGCAAATCTCCGAAGCGAACAAATTTTAACAGGCAATTAACGGACGAGCAACACGGCTCTTTCATTTTCCTTAGGTCCGATATTGATTTTCCTCCGAACCTTGGTAAGATTTCCCTCCGTGATGGTCTGCTGTCAATTCATTTTGGGATATATAGCTCCCGTCTCCTATAACTTCTTTTTCTGTCGTACACAGAACCTATAACAATTATTCTCATCTGATTCTATACCGATTTTTTTAGAGAAAAACGATATTGAAATAGGAATATATTAAAAATAAGCTACTTATAAGCATTTCTCAAAAAACGAGGTAATGACTT
>CALUGI010000055.1 GCA_944320135.1 uncultured Phocaeicola sp.
ACAAGATTGCAGTCATTGCCGCTATTCTGGCGGCTGCCGCGTTCGCCGTCCTGCTCGTGCGCCTCATCGTCTCGGACCTGAAGGACGAAAAGCGAGACTTCGACAGGATGGACGAAGCGGACAGGAAAACGAAGGAATGAAAAAGGAGGGCGTCTCGACGGTCGGTCTGAGACGCCCTCCTTTCGGTTTGGGGAAAATAACCGGTTGGACTGAATTAATCTTCCGGCTTCATGTTGGTATAAACGGTTTGCACATCGTCAAACTCTTCTAAGCGTTCTACCATTTTGTTGATGGTTTCGCGCTGTTCCGGAGTTACGTCTTTCAAATCGTTCGGGATGTAGGTAAACTCACCGCCGACATCTTCAAATCCGCATTCCTCCAAGTGTTTCTGGATAGCCGCATAGCTTTTCGGATCGCCGTAGATGGTGATGGTGCCTTCTTCCGTATCCTCGTCATACTCGTCATCCACATCGTAATCTATCAGGTCAAGAATCAGCTCTTCCATATCGGTTCCGTCTTTCTTCTTGAACGTAAACACACATTTGTGGTCGAACAAGAAAGCCAGCGAGCCGGTCGTACCCAAGTTGCCTCCGAACTTGTTGAAAACGGAGCGCACGTCCGCTACCGTGCGTGTGGTGTTGTCCGTCAGCGTATCCACGAATATGGCTACTCCGTGAGGGCCGTATCCTTCGTAAGTCATGCCCTTGTATTCGCTCTGGTCTTTGCCCATCGCGTTCTTGATGGCACGTTCGATGTTGTCTTTCGGCATGTTTTCACGCTTGCAGGTCGCGATGACCGAACGCAGCGCCGGGTTGTTTTCCGGTTCCGGTCCGCCCGCTTTCACGGCAATGGCAATTTGCTTGCCCAGACGAGTAAATGTTTTGGCCATGTGGCCCCATCTTTTCAGCTTTGTTGCTTTTCTATATTCAAACGCTCTTCCCATTGGTTTTAGTTTTATGTTGTTATCTTAATTTTGCATCGATTCTGTTTTCAAGGTTCTGCACCAGCTTTTGCATGAACTTGTCTATCTGCTTGTCGTTCAGTGTGGCATTCTCGTCCTGAAGCACGAAGCTCACCGCATAACTCTTCTTCCCGGCTTCAAGATTCTTGCCTTCGTACACGTCGAAAAGTTCCACGCTCTTAAGCAGTTTCTTGTCGGTCTCGTATGCAATCTTCTCGATTTCTGCAAACTGTACCTTCTTGTCTATCAGCAGGGCGAGGTCGCGCTTCACCGCAGGGAACTTCGATATTTCTTTGTAGGCAACCGCATTGTTCCTTACGGCCTTCATCAGTTCCGTCCAATTCAGGTCTGCGTAATACACTTCGTTGTCAATGTCAAACTTCCTCCGGATTTTCTTGTGAACGATGCCCAGCGTGGCCAAGAGTTTGCCTCCACGGGTATGCACGGACAGCGCGGAAGAATAAATGTCGTCCGCCAGATTGCCGAAGGCGACCGCTCCGAGATTCAGCCCCAAGCGGCGGAACACGTTCAGCACGTATGCCTTCAGTTCATATACTGACGATTCTTCATCAGGATGCGCCCATGAGTTGCTTGTCCGTTTTCCCGTCACCCACAATCCCAAATGGAATTCTTCCGAATACGGGGCCAGCGCCTTTTCCGGATTCCTTTTCTCATCGTTGTAGTGATAGCAATTGCCGAACTCGAAGAAACGGAGGTCTGCGCTTTTGCGGTTGGCGTTATGGCAGATGCTTTCGAGGCCGCCGAAGAGAAGCGTTCCCCTCAACACGTTCAGGTCGTTGCTTAAGGGATTCATGATATGCACCAGATTTTCCGGCTTGTATGTGTCGAGTCCCTCGTAATAGGCTGAAGCGGTGAGCGAGTTGTTCAATATTTCGTTGAATCCGCATCCCACCAATTGTTCGGCTATCAGGTTCTGCAATTTGGCCGACTTATCGCATTCGCCTTTCACGTTCAGGCTCGATTTCAGCATAGCGGGGATTTCCACGTTGTTGTAGCCGTAAATGCGAAGGATGTCTTCCACTACGTCGCACGGGCGAGTCACGTCTACACGATAGGGGGGGACAAGCAGTGACAGTCCCTTTTCCGTTTCGTTCACAATCTTCATCTCCAAACTGCTGACGATGCTTTTGACGGTTTCTTTCGGGATGTCTTTTCCTATCAGGCTGTTCACGTAATCATACGACAGTTCAACCGGGAAATCGGCTATCGGGTTGGGATAGTTGTCTTTTATCTCAGAAGCGATTTCGCCTCCTGCAAGTTCTTTTACCAGCATGGCAGCTTCTTTCAGCGCATAGATGGTGACGTTCGGGTCGATGCCGCGTTCGAAGCGGAAGGACGAATCGGTGCTCAATCCGTGACGGCGGGCCGTCTTGCGCACCCATGTGGGGTGGAAATAGGCGCTTTCGAGGAACACGTCTTTGGTCTGCTCCGTAGTGCCTGAGTCCAACCCTCCGAATACGCCGGCAATGCACATGGGCTCTTCCGCATTGCAAATCATCAGGTCGCGGTCGGACAGGGTGCGCTCCGCTTCGTCGAGCGTTACGAACTTGGTTCCTTCCGGCACGGTCTTCACCACAATCTTTCCGCCTTTGATCTTGTCTGCGTCGAAGCAGTGCATCGGCTGCCCGTAGGCGTGGAGGATGTAGTTCGTGATGTCCACGATGTTGTTGATGGAACGCAGTCCGATGGCCTCCAGCTTGCTTTTCAGCCATTCGGGACTTTCTTTTACGGTTACGTTCTTGACGGCCACTCCTGCATATCTCGGACAGGCTTCCGTGTTTTCCACCACAATGTCGATGTCCATATCATGGTTGTCTGTCTTGAATGCGTCTACAGACGGACGGCGGAGCTTGGTTTCGTATCCGTTGCGCACAAGCCACGCATACAGGTCGCGGGCCACTCCGTAGTGCGAGCAAGCGTCTGCGCGGTTGGGCGTGATGTCCACTTCCAATACGTAATCGCTCTTGATGTGATAATAGTCCTTTGCGAGTGTGCCGGGCGTTACGTTGTCGGGAAGCACGATAATGCCTTCATGACTTGTTCCTACGCCGATTTCGTCCTCTGCGCAAATCATGCCGTTCGATTCCACTCCGCGAAGTTTCGACTTCTTGATGGTGAAGCATTCGTCGCCGTTGTATAGTTTGGTTCCGATTGTGGCCACCACCACTTTCTGTCCCGCAGCTACATTGGCGGCTCCGCAAACTATCTGCACAGGGTCTCCTTGTCCCAAGTTGACGGTCGTGATGTGCATGTGGTCGGAATTGGGATGAGGTTCGCACGTCAGCACTTCGCCGATTACCAGCCCTTCCAACCCTCCTTTTACCGATTGGATTTCTTCCACTCCGCCGGTTTCCAAGCCGATGGAGGTAAGGGCTGCCGCCACTTCGTCGGGCGTCAGGTCGAAGTCTACATACTCTTTCAACCAATTATAAGAGATATTCATATCTGTAAAAGTTTTAATAATCCACGATTGACGCGCAAAGTTAATACAAATCTCCGGAAAAACCGCAGGAAAAGCGAGATTTGCACAAATAAAGTTGTGCGGCTCTTTTATATAAAGTGTCAGCCGTCGGCGGTGCAGGGCGTATTCGATACGCCCCTACGCTGCGGGGATTCTTTTGATGATGCAAGGTGCGTGCCGCTGGCGGCACCGCCGCAAACGCGGCAAGGGCGCGTCGTCCCGACGTGCCCTTGCCTGAAAGTTAGATTGTTAGTGAAAATATCACTCCGCGCTTTCCGTTTTCAGCGGGAAGCGGAAGTTGTTGTCGATAATAGCTTGCAGGAGCTTGTCGCCGTACAAGTCGCCTACGCTTTGAAGTGCCATTGAGGTGCCGCTGGGATGGCCCGTTCCGGCATAGTTCATCAGCACGATGCCCAAAGGCCCTCTGTCTTGATAGGTCTTTTCGTTGATTTTCTCGAAAACATACTTGTTGATGTCTCTTGCATAAGGAGGAATGTCGCCGTGAAGACCTGCCGATTGGGTCTCAGCCTCTGGGTACGGAGCTGCAGACACTCCACCGTCTTTGCTGACTATGTAGAAGCCTCCCAACGAGTTGATGTAGACACTTTCGCCTGACACGTCCGTGTTCAGTTCTTCCATCGCACTGTCTATCATTCCCGTTGCATCCTGTTTCTTTTCAGCCATCGATTCGTACCATTTAGTTGCATACCAATGGCCTACATAGTTGGTGTTGCGGTCGTGCGAGTATTCTCCGGTTTCCTTGCATACGCGTCGCCATTCATGCACGTGATAAGTAGGATACGAGTTGTCTTTTCCGATATTGGCCGTAAACTCCCACTTCTGCAGTTGGAAGTCTTGGCTGCCTCTTATGGGTTGTTCGGTACCTTTCCATTGCAGCCTCCAGTAGCGCGTTCTCCAGTCGCCGCCGTACTCTTCTCCGTATCCCCGCCGTTGCCATTTGTCGCGGTCGCAGTCTAAATTATAGATTACGCTGGTGTGCTGTAGCATCTCGGATACGGTGCCCGTTCTTTGTAGGGCTTCATGAAGCGAGTCTTCTATGCCGAAAATGCGCGACAGCAGCAGTATTTTCCCTCGCGCTTCCCCTACGGTCATCCTTCCGTCGAAAGGCACTATTTCGATGCCGTTAACGACGGTGTGGTTAATCAGATAGTTGTAAAGGTTTTGCGCCCATACGTCCTCTTGTTCCTGCTGTACTCCTGTATAGTTGAATGCGTCGGGTTCATAGCACGGAATAACTACTGCAAATTCGCTCTTGTGGGCACTTATCACTATAGAGAGGTTTTCAAGCGTGTAGTTCAGATTGAAATTACTGCCGCTTTCGTTGGTGCCTCCGGCCGTGAGAAGAAGGTCTTCATCTGTAGCGATTTCAAAGACACGGACTCCGGATTTGAACTGGTTCTCGCCTGCTGCCATATTGGGACACACGCCCATAAGTTGGGTAAGGCTCATTTCCGCCTTTCCTTCACCTTCATAAGTATAATTGCCGATGATTTCATTAGAGTATGAGTTCGTGCTTCCCGGCAGCGAGAGCTGTGCCAGCTTCACGTCGTCGTCAAGAGCCTTCATCCATTCGTATGCGCCCGCATCGGTGGTGTATCCGGTGAGGGTGATGTGGTTGACGGTGCCCACTTTGATTGCCTTGGTTGTCTGTGCGCTCCATGCGCCTCCCGCTCCGAATCCGTCTACGCTGATTCTCAAATTGTTGATTGTGCGGTCGCCGTCAGCCTTTTTCCCCGGAAGGAGGAACGCGGTGAATTTGACAGTCCCATTTGGCTTTATCTCAAGTGGCGAACCATCGTCCCGTATGGTGCTTACGGTTACGGTGTTGATGTCGGCATATCTGTCGTCGGTGAGTCTTACGTCACCTGTGGTGAGGTCAAGCTCGAAGTTTCCGCAGAGCGTTTGTGCTTCACCCTCGTCGGTAGTAGCGGTGAGGCGCACCTGCGTCACGAAAGCGCTTCCGCCGTTGAGAGCAGAAGCGGCTTTGAGCTCTATTTGCACGGCTGTAGTGAGCGGCTTGAAGTGTATTTCAACAGGCTGTCCCACTTGTTCGGGAGCCACTTCGGTAACAGCCCGCATGTAGGCGTACTGCATGTCCGGTTCTCCCTCCCAGTTCATCTTGTCTTCGTCATGTTCCCATTTAAGCTCTTGCAGCTTAGGTATTTCGGCAGTAACTATTCCTGCCGCTCTGCTTGCATCGTCGGTTACAGCAGATGCGGGATAGAAGGAGTAGAACGTGTGCGTCTCGGCGGCGTTTCCCCAACAGAGGGGATTGCCGTCGGCATTGGTCAGGAAAGCACTGTTCTGTGTGCCTTGCACCTGTCCGTCGGTTCCGTTCGTCCATTCAATCTTGTAGTCGGCAGCTTTTCCGGCAGGTTCCGATGCTTGTTCGCAGTAGATACGTACCATGTCGCCATGCACCCAACTGAGTTCAGCGACCCATTTCCCTTCATCGTTCTTTTTGCCGCTCGTGAAAGCCGTGCGTGATTCGGGGGATTCACCCCGGTTGTCATCAAATTCTCCAAATCCGGCAGGCATGAAGCTGACAGCATTGGCTTTCAGCGTGTTCTTTCCGCCGTTTTCCTGCGTTATGACATCTTCGTTCTGGCATCCGGCAATGCAGGCTCCCGCCGCCATGATAAGAGCAAAATGTTTCTTTTGCATAGTTTCTTTTCGTTTGTTCGTGAATAAGTAGTTAAAATCCGTTGTCAAGGCGGTTGTCGAATCCCCCTCTCGACCGCGTTCCGAATCCGTATCCGCCGCTTATGTTGTCATCAATTCCGCCTTCGGGACGGTCGATGACGACCCCTCCTTCAATCTCGCTGCTCATGATGGGCATCGAGGCTTCCAGTCTGACTACCGTCAGCGACGGTTTTTCATAGCTTTCCTTTTTCATTTCCATTTTCATGATTGCTTTTTTTGAGATTTTATCGTTTTTTCTATATTTCGCGGCAAAAATAATAAATTATAAAGCGCACCCTTTCATCTCAGGCCTTCTTTTAGCGATGTTTAACGTTCGCGGCCTGCGTCTGACGGGGCGGAGTTTTTTCGCGCATCGGGCGGAGGGGCGCAGAAATCGGCGCGTTTTCTTGCGTAATATGCTGGAAATTAGTGAATTTATGGAACTATGCGCGTGCGTGCAGGGGACGCTTTTTTTTCTGTAGGGGCGTATGGCATACGCTCCGCCATGTGTTATTCTTGTATGTGCGTGTTTGCGTATTCGAGGTTGTCTCAAAGAATCAGACTGCAACTCTCTTGTCTGGGAGAATTTGGGCGGTTAGAATTGTGGGATGGCAGACTGATGAAGCAGAGCCGGGCAGCAAGGATATGCCTGAGTAGATTACAGACCGCAAGATTCATTATTCCGAATTCTGTTCTTATGCAGAGGAAATGGGTGCTTCTATATACCTTTGGCTGTGCAAAAGGTTTCCATAATATTTATACCGACATTGGTTCGTTCTCTGGAAATCAAGCGGCTGCGGGAATCCAACGGGCAAGAATGAGTGTATCTCCGCAAAGGAAATTGCCGAATACGCCAATATGCCGTTGCATGTCTTTGTGTTTCTTGCCATTTCTCGGTCAAAGCCGTTCTTGCAGATGTCCGCATAAGCAAACAAATTCATTGGAACAAGAAGATAAACGGGCATAATTTTGCGATATTCGGCGGAATGTCTGGCTGATGCCGTGGTGAATGCTAATTTGCAAAGGCTGAAACAGACTTCTTGGTTCCGGAACAAGCGGGCGACTTCCGGTTGCTCATGCCATGCTTGAAGAAGCGCGTTCCATATCCAGCAAGAATTTCTTTGCCGCAAGTCCGCCGCCGTACCCCGTAAGCGAACCGTCGTTGCCGACAACCCGATGGCAAGGCGCGAAAATGGAGAGGGCGTTCGCTCCGTTGGCGTTCGCTACCGCCCTGACCGCTTTCGGGCTTCCTATCCGGCGGGCAAGCGCGCTGTATGAAAGGGTTCTGCCGTATGGTATGCCTGCCAGACTTTGCCACACTGTTTTTTGAAAGTCTGTGCCGACAAAGAGCAAAGGAACGTCGAACACTGTCCGTCGGCGGTTGAAATACTCGTCCAGCTGGATTTCCGCTTCCCGTATGATGTCTGACGTGCCTTCCTCGAATCCGGCCTGCAGGATGCGCTGCAAGCGGCGGCGCACCGATTCGTGGCGCTTTTCCGCCGCCCAGTCGCACAGGCAGAGTTTGCCGTTAAAAGAGCCGAGCAGCAGGCCGCCGCACGGAGCATGATAGGCTTTCACTTGAATCCGTTCCATCTGTTTTGCTTCGTGGTTCAGTCGCCGTACATCCGGGCGCGCATTTCTTTGATGTGGTCGGAAGCGATGTATTCGTCGTATTCCATCATTTTGTCGATGATGCCGTTCGGAGTCAGTTCGATAACGCGGTTCGCCACCGTTTCGATAAACTCATGGTCGTGCGAAGCGAACAGGATGTTTCCCTTGTACGTCTTCAAGTTGTTGTTGAACGCCTGGATAGATTCCAAGTCCAGATGGTTGGTCGGAGTGTCCAGAATCAGGCAGTTGGCGTTGCGGAGCTGCATACGCGCAATCATGCACCGCATCTTTTCGCCTCCGGAGAGCACGCTCACTTTCTTCAGCACTTCTTCGCCGGAGAAAAGCATACGGCCCAAGAATCCTTTCATGTATACCTCGTTGCCTTCACCGTACTGGCTCAGCCAGTCCACCAAGTTCAGGTCGCTGTTGAAATAACTTGTATTGTCAAGAGGCAGATAGGCCGTGGTGATGGTCACTCCCCAGCTGTAATGTCCGGCCTGCGCCTTGCGGTTTCCGTTGATGATTTCGAACAGTGCGGTCATGGCGCGCGGGTCACGGCTGAGGAACACGATTTTGTCGCCTTTCTCCACGTTGAAGTTCACGTCGTCGAACAGCACCGTGCCGTCGTCGGT
>CALUGI010000056.1 GCA_944320135.1 uncultured Phocaeicola sp.
TATGCCTAAGCAAAAGTCGTTTTCGCACTCTTTCAATGCGGGCTTTAGCTGTTGGTTCCAAACAGCCTCTATGTTTTTGCTGTGTTCATTCTTAAACTCGATGACAGCAATAAGGTGCTTTCTTAGCCAATCCAATGCTGACTGGTCTTTGTCTGTATGGAATTTTTCATAGTATGAAAACCAATCTTTATCGTCAAATATTGCTCCGTCGAATTTTATTGGAGCAGATGAGGCATTGCCTTTAGGAAAATGCACTTCTGTGCCTATGTAGTCTTTTGCATATAGCCCGGAAGAAACTAAAGCATAAAAAAACTGCCATTTGTAGTACTCTTCATTCGGTTCGCCTTTCTTGTTGCGGATGTTATGGGATGTATTCAAGGATAGATGCACAGGAATGAATGTATTGAATGAAAGCGCAGCGGCGTTTTCTGTGTTAAATAAGTTTTTAAAATGGCTGAAAGAATTCATGTTTGTTTTTAAGTTGTAACTGTAGGGCAAAGATACGCAAAAACTTTTACATAAATGCTGGATATTCGGAACCATCCGGCAAAAAATCCCTAATTTTGCAGGAAAATTCCAGCCCTTATGAAACACGAGCATAAAGACAAATATACCCAAATGACCACCGCGCCGATTCCCTCGCTTGTCGGTTCGCTGGCCGTGCCTACCATCATCAGCATGATGGTGACTTCCATCTATGTGATGGTAGACACCTATTTTGTTGGAAAGATTAACACTCAGGCTACTGCCGCCGTGGGAATTTCTTTTTCCGTCATGGCTATCATACAGGCTTTCGGCTTTTTTTTCGGTCATGGTTCGGGCAATTATATTTCGCGCAAGCTGGGGGCGCGCGATTACAGGAGTGCGGAGAAAATGGCAGCCACGGGATTTTTCAGTGCGTTTGCGATGGGATGCGTCATTACGGCTGTGGGCGAAACTTTCCTTACGTTCATTTGCCGGGAACTTGGGTCGACTCCGACCATCCTGCCTTATACGGAGGCTTATCTCGGAATCATTTTGCTGGGCGCGCCGTTCATGGCGTCTTCGTTGGTGCTCAACAACCAGATGCGCTTTCAGGGGAACGCGCTCTATGCGATGGTGGGAATCACGGCGGGCACGGTGTTGAATATCGGGCTTGCTCCGCTCTTTATTTTCGTGTTCGATATGGGAATTGCCGGGGCTGCATGGGCCACGCTTTGCGGACAGGTATGCAGCTTCCTCATCTTGCTCTATATGGACAGCCGGGGCGAGAACATCCGCATCCGTTTCTGCAACTTCACTCCGAGGCTTGCCTTTTTCAAGGAGATTGTCTATGGCGGAAGCCCTTCGCTCTGCCGTCAGGGACTGTCGAGCGTGGCCACCATCTTGCTTAATGTGGCGGCAGGGAGATATGGCGATGCGGCTATTGCCGGCATGTCCATCGTGACTCGTGTCTGTATGTTCATCAATTCGTTTGTGGTAGGTTTCGGGCAAGGGTTCCAGCCGGTTTGCGGTTACAATTACGGCGCCGGAATCTATTCGCGCGTCCGTCAGGGATTCTGGTTTTGCGTCCGTGTGGGAGTGGTATTCTTGACGGTGTGTTCGGTTGTGGGCTACGTCTATGCCCCCGAAGTTGTGGCGTGGTTCCGTGAGGGCGACGCGGCAGTGATTGCCGTAGGTGCCCGTGCACTCCGCTGGCAGCTCGTCACGCTTCCGTTGGGCGCATGGGTGATTCTCTGCAACATGCTGCTCCAGACTATCCGCCGCCCGGTGCGCGCCGTAACGTTGGCCTCTTCCCGTCAGGGATTGTTCTTTGTTCCCTTTATCTTGATTCTTCCCCATTTCTTCGGGCTGGAAGGGGTTGTGGTGAGCCAGGCGGCGGCCGACCTCTGTTCGTTCCTGCTGGCTTTGCCGCTGACCGTTCCGGTGCTTAATTCCTTCAAGCGGCGGCAGGAAAAAGGCGCAGCGCCGGAGAAGTGAACCCTGCCCGCGCATTTCTAAAAGCCGCCCGCATTGGTTTTGCAATGCCGCCGCATTTGTCCGTGCGTATCCTCGTTTCGTGATGCGGAGGGACTTTTTATTTTGATTTTTATTTCATATCTTTGCAAGCAAGAGACTGAACACTTATGAGCGAAGATATCTTTGACAAAAAAGAAGCGGACAATATCCATGACAACAACGACGAACATTCGGATTATGTGCCTGCGGCGCCGGCCGAAGGGGATGTGAAGCATCAGTTGACGGGCATGTATCAGAATTGGTTTCTGGACTATGCCTCATACGTCATCTTGGAGCGTGCGGTGCCTCATGTCAACGACGGACTGAAGCCCGTGCAGCGTCGTATCCTGCACTCGATGAAGCGGCTTGACGACGGACGCTACAATAAGGTGGCGAATATCGTCGGTCATACGATGCAGTTTCATCCGCACGGCGACGCATCCATCGGCGATGCGCTGGTGCAGTTGGGGCAAAAGGACTTGTTGATTGATTGCCAGGGAAACTGGGGGAATATCCTTACGGGCGACAGTGCCGCAGCTCCCCGTTACATTGAAGCCCGGCTGTCGAAGTTCGCTCTCGACGTGGTGTTCAATCCGAAGACAACCGAATGGCAAGCATCCTACGACGGGCGCAACCGTGAGCCGGTCACGCTTCCGGTGAAGTTCCCGCTCCTGCTTGCGCAAGGAGTGGAAGGCATTGCCGTGGGGCTTTCCTCGAAAATACTTCCCCACAACTTCAATGAGATATGCGATGCTGCCGTGTCATACCTGAAGGGTGAGGACTTCCAGCTTTATCCCGATTTCCAGACGGGAGGGGCTATCGACGTGTCGCGTTACAACGACGGCGAGCGGGGAGGCGTGCTTCGCGTGCGTGCCAAAATTTCGAAAGTGGACAACAAAACGCTTTGCATTACTGAGATTCCTTACGGGAAAACCACATCTTCGCTTATCGACTCGATATTGAAAGCGATTGAAAAGGGCAAAATAAAGGTTCGCAAGGTGGACGACAACACTGCCGGGAAGGTGGAGATTCTGGTGCATCTGGCTCCGGGCGTATCGTCCGACAAAACGCTCGATGCGCTGTACGCCTTTACGGACTGTGAGGTGAACATCTCGCCCAACTGCTGTGTCATCGACCGCAAGAAGCCGCATTTCCTTTCGGTGAGCGACGTGCTCCGGAGGTCGGCGGACAATACGCTCGACCTGCTCCGCAAGGAACTGAACATACGCCGCGACGAGACACTGGATACATTGCACTTCGCTTCGTTAGAAAGAATCTTCATAGAGGAACGTATCTACAAGGACAGACAGTTCGAACAGGCGGAGTCGATGGACGCGGCGTGCGAGCACATCGACGAGCGGCTGACTCCCTTCTATCCGCAGATGGTGCGCGAGGTGACCAAGGAGGACATCCTGAAATTGATGGAAATCAAGATGGCGCGCATCCTGAAATTCAACAAGGAGAAAGCGGACGAACTGATTGCGAAGCTGAAAGCGGACATCGAGGAAATCGACAACCATCTGGCGCACATCACCGAATACACCATCGACTGGTACCTGCGCCTGAAAGAGAAATACGGGGCGCACTATCCACGCCGCACTGAAATCCGCAATTTTGATACGATTGTAGCCACAAAAGTTGCCGAAGCCAACGAGAAACTATATATAGACCGGGAGGAAGGCTTCATCGGGACCGGTCTGAAAAAAGACGAGTTCGTCTGCAACTGTTCGGACATCGATGACGTGATTATCTTCTATAAAGATGGAAAATATAGGATTGTGCGTATCTCTGACAAGCTCTTTGTAGGAAAAAATATATTGTATGTCAACGTGTTCAAGAAGAACGACAAAAGAACCATATACAACGTTGTTTACCGTGACGGGAAAGAAGGGTACTATTACATCAAGCGGTTCAACGTCACTTCGATGATACGCGACCGCGAGTATGATGTGACGCAGGGCAATCCCGGCTCGAAAATCGTCTACTTCACAGCCAACCCGAACGGGGAGGCGGAGACGGTCAAGGTGACTTTGCGCCCGAATCCGCGTATCAAGAAGCTGGTGTTCGAGCGGGATTTCAGCGAAATCAATATCAAGGGCCGCCAGTCGATGGGCAACCTGCTGACCAAGTTCGAGGTGCATAAGGTCAGTTTGAAACAGCGCGGAGGCTCTACGTTGGGAGGGCGCAAGGTGTGGTTCGACCACGACGTGCTTCGTCTCAACTACGACGGGCGCGGACAGTATCTGGGCGAGTTCCAAAGCGACGACAGCATTCTGGTGGTTATGAAAAACGGCGAGTTCTATACCACAGACTTTGACCTGAACAACCATTATGATGCGGACATCCAGTTTGTGGAGAAGTTCGATCCGGAAAAAGTGTGGACGGCTGTGCTCTACGATGCCGACCAGCAGAACTATCCGTATTTGAAGCGCTTCACCTTTGAGCCCGCGTCGAAGCGGCAGAGTTATCTGGGCGAGAACAAGCGTTCGCAACTGTTATTGCTTACCGGACAGGCATATCCTCGCATACAGGTGGTGTTCGGAGGGCACGATCAGTTCCGCGAACCGTTGGTGGTAGAGGCGAGCGATTTTGTCGGAGTGAAAGGCTTCAAGGCGAAGGGCAAGCGTCTTACTACTTATGCGGTGGAACGTATTGAAGAACTGGAACCGACGCGCATACCGGAGCCGGAAGCGGAAGAATCCGCCGAGGCTGTTGATGACAATCTCTTGGAAGATGACAACGACGGGCAAATGCACTTTTTCTAAGTTACGGACATGAGAAAGAAAATCCTGTTATTTGTGTTGTGGGCCTGTCTCTTTCCGGCACTTCTGATTTCGGCTCAAGAAAACGTGCCGGAGGATTCGCGCAGTGTGGTGATGCGCTCCACGCTGATAGGCGCGGGGTTCTCGAATGTGTTCGACACCTATCTTTCTCCCATAGAATATGAAGGGTTTGACGTGCGCCTTCTGCATGAAAGCATACGCGATACTCGGCTGATGGACGGACGAGTGTCGTTTCAAAGTCTGACGCAAGCCAACTTTTCGTACACGGAGAACCCCTCCAAAACAGGAAGCATGTACACCGGGCTTGTCAGCTGGAACTGCGCGTTCCACTATCGGTTTCGCATCAACGACCGCTTGCAAGCGCTTTTCGGCCCGATGCTCGATTTGAACGGAGGATTTATCTACAACGTGCGCAACTCGAACAATCCGGCACAGGGGAAGGCTTACGGGAGTGTCGGCGCATCAGGTATGGTTGTCTGCAAGTTTCGGATAGCCCGTTATCCGATGACCGTGCGTTATCAGGCGAATCTTCCTCTGATAGGGGCCATGTTCTCTCCTGAGTATGGAGAGTCTTACTACGAGATATTTTCATTGGGCAACGAGGGAAAGCACGTGTCGTTTACCTCTCTCCACAACAACCCTTCGCTTCGGCAAATGCTGACCCTCGATTTCCCGATACGCAAGGTGGTGATGCGCGTAGGATACGTGTGCGACCTCCAGCAAGCGAAAGTCAACCGCTTGAAAACCCATATCTATTCACACGACTTCATGATTGGATTCGTGAAGCATTTCTATTTGCTGAAATGAAACAGTTGTCACTCATGCTATTGCTTTTCTTTTTCGGCGCAACGCTTTCTTCCTGCATCAGGGAAGATATCGCCGGGAACTCGCCGGAAGACAATTTCGAAGCTCTCTGGAAAATCATCGACGAGCAATATTGCTTTTTAGATTATAAGAACCAAGAGTACGGTTTGGACTGGGACGAGGTTCATACGCGCTATGCCCGGCGCATCACTGCATCAATGGGTTCCGAAGCCTTGTTCGAGGTTCTCTCGGAGATGCTCGACGAGCTTCGCGACGGGCATGTGAACCTGAGCAGTTCGATAGGCACGTCGCAATACCGCGCATGGTTCGACAGCTATCCCCGCAATTTCAGCGACAGCATCCAGAGCAATTATTTGAAGAAAGACTATGTAAATTCGTCCGGCCTGACCTGGCAGATATTGGAAAACAATATCGGCTATGTCTATTGCGAGAGCTTTTCCGACGGAATCGGTGACGGGAATCTCGACCAGATGCTCTACAAGATGAGCGTTTGCGACGGGCTGATTGTGGATGTGCGGAACAACGGAGGGGGCGCGCTGACTACCGCTCAGAAGCTGGCGGCGCGTTTTACCAACGAGAAGGTGCTGGTGGGATACATTTGCCACAAAACCGGGCCGGGACACAGCGACTTTTCCGACCCGCAGGCGGTGTATATAGAGCCGTCGGACGGCATCCGTTGGCAGAAAAAGGCAGTCGTGCTCACCAACCGCCGCTCGTATAGCGCCACGAACGACTTTGTGAATGCCATGAAGCAGTTTCCTCTTGTCACCGTTGTAGGCGACAAGACGGGCGGAGGCTCCGGGCTGCCTTTCAGTTCCGAGCTTCCGAACGGATGGTCCGTCCGTTTTTCGGCCAGTCCGATGTTCGACCCCGAAATGAACCAGATAGAGTTCGGCATCGACCCGGATGTCAAGGCAGATATGGCCGCCGAGGATTTTCAAAAAGGCGCGGACACTATCATCGAAACGGCGTGCCGTTTGTTGCAAAACCCCGCCGGATAAATTTCCCGCACGGAGCGGCGAATCGATCGCTTGGCAATAATTTTTGTTTTCTTGTTGTTTTATTTCCTATATTTGTGCCGTTTTATTAATTTAAAAGATGAATTGAGATGAAGAATGAAAGGTATGAGCTGAACAAGAATTTGGCTCAGATGTTGAAAGGCGGCGTGATTATGGACGTAACCACCCCTGAGCAGGCGAAGATTGCAGAACAGGCAGGTGCCGTGGCGGTCATGGCTTTGGAACGTATTCCGGCGGATATACGTGCGGCCGGAGGCGTGGCGCGCATGAGCGACCCCAAAATGATTCGGGGCATCCAGGAAGCGGTGAGCATACCGGTGATGGCCAAGGTGCGTATCGGACATTTTGTGGAGGCGCAGATTCTGGAGGCGCTTGAGATTGACTATATTGATGAAAGTGAGGTGCTCACTCCGGCCGACGGAGTCTATCATATTGACAAGACCAAATTCAAGGTGCCGTTCGTGTGCGGGGCGAAGAATCTGGGCGAAGCGTTGCGCCGCATTGCGGAGGGAGCTTCCATGATTCGCACGAAAGGCGAGCCGGGAACGGGCGACGTGATTCAGGCCGTGACACACATGCGGAGCATGATGCGCGACATCCGCCGGGTGCAGGCTCTTGCGGAAGACGAACTTTATAACGAGGCGAAGGAGCTTGAAGTGCCGTTGGATTTGTTGCGCTACGTGCATGAGAACGGAAAACTTCCTGTCGTGAACTTTGCGGCAGGCGGTGTGGCCACTCCTGCGGATGCGGCTCTGATGATGCAGTTGGGTGCCGAGGGAGTGTTTGTCGGTTCCGGCATCTTCAAGTCGGGCAATCCGGAGAAGCGTGCGCGCGCCATCGTGCAGGCTGTGACCAACTATACAGATGCGGCCCTGCTTGCCGAAGTCTCTGCTGATTTGGGTGAGGCGATGGTCGGAATCAATGAGGAAGAAATCACCCTGCTGATGGCCGAGAGAGGAAAGTGATATGTTGAGAATAGGCGTTTTGGCGTTGCAGGGCGCGTTTGCTGAGCATGAAACGATGCTTGACCGTATCGGCGTGGAGCACTTTCAGATACGTCAGAAAAGTGATCTTGACGTGCCGATGGACGGGCTGATTGTTCCGGGAGGCGAGAGCACCGCAATCGGGAAGCTGATGAACGATCTGGACATGACGGAATCTCTGCGGGAGCGGATAATGGACGGACTGCTTGTGTTCGGCACGTGTGCCGGAATGATTCTGCTGGCGAAGGAGGTGGAGAACGATTCCAGACGTTTTTTGCAGGTGATGGACATCGGCGTGAAGAGGAACGCTTACGGGCGTCAGCTGGGAAGTTTTTTCACTCATGACGATTTTGCGGGGAAGCGTATCCCCATGACTTTTATCCGGGCTCCTTATATCGAACGGGCGGGGGAAGGAGTGGAGGTGCTGTCTGTTGTAGACGGACACATCGTAGCAGCTCGTGAACGGAACATGCTGGTCACTTCTTTCCATCCGGAACTAACGGACGATACGTCGGTTCATTCTTATTTTATAGAACAGATGGTCAGGAAGGCGTGAAGCTTTCCTGATTTTTTTTGTTTGCTTTTAAACAACAAGTTAGACCTTTTCTTTGTCAGAATCAGTCGTTTTCGTATCTTAAATATTAGTTTTTTATTTGTGCAAATCACTACTGTCCCGTAAAAGTGGATAAATAGTTCTTTGAAATTATTGAAATATAGTCAATTACACGGTCTTTTG
>CALUGI010000057.1 GCA_944320135.1 uncultured Phocaeicola sp.
AATATGTAATTCCATGAAATACCCTACAAAAAGACTCATAATCTGGAGGTCCCAGGTTCAAGCCCTGGCTGGTCCACTGAAAAAAAGCCTCATAAACAATGGTTTATGGGTTTTATTTATTATCAGTACACTCATCTTGATTCTTGAAATTCTGACAAAAAACAGCCAATTTCTCCTTGTTGTTGACCTATTGTTGATTCCCAAATATATAGGTTAAAATGCTGACTAATAAAGCAGAAATCCAACAGGACAAACAAAGGAGTGATGGAACATACCGAAGAATACAGGCCGGCAAAATGCAGTTTTTTTGTGTAGTTGGTGTCTTTTGAAATATTTTTGCGGGTGTTTCCTATGGTGATTCCGGACAAAAAAATGATTGTTTCTCTGTGACGAACATTGCTTTCCGTCGTTCTGCCCGGCAAAGTCCGGTGCGTTCTGCGGAAAGGCCGGGAGGTTTTCCACGGAAAGTGCGGGCGTTTTCCTGCAAAAGTCGGCATGTTTTTCCGCAAAAATGCCGACGATTAACCCCCTCCACAAGGCTTCTGAAGAGGTTCTGGCGTTTGCTTCCGCTTGGAAACCTCTCCGGAATGCGGAAAAAACTGTCGGCCTTGTCATGGGAAAAGCGGTTTCCGTTTCTTTTTGAAAGCCGTTTCCGGATATTGGCGTCTATATACAAATGTGGCGGTGCGGCGGGCTTAAATTGGCAAAATGCGGATATTTTTCTAAAATAACTTGCTTTTTATTTTGTTTTTTGAGCAAACTTTGCCAATTTTGTAGGCAATGTTTTTGCGAATTTTAAATGAAAAATATATTATGGCAGAAGAAAATGTAATTAAAGAACTGGATGATGTGGTAGTCCGCTTTTCGGGCGACTCCGGCGACGGTATGCAGTTGGCGGGCAATATGTTCTCGAACATTTCGGCTACCGAAGGGAACGACATCAGCACGTTTCCCGATTATCCGGCAGACATCCGCGCCCCGCAAGGCTCGCTTACCGGCGTGTCGGGCTTTCAGGTGCATATCGGGTCGGGAAAGGTATATACTCCCGGCGACAAGTGCGACGTGCTGGTGGCAATGAACCCGGCGGCGTTGAAAACGCAATATAAGTTCTGCAAGCCGCAGGCGGTGATTATCATCGATTCCGATTCGTTCACGAAGCGCGACCTGGAGAAGGCGAAGTTTGAATTGGAGAATCCGTTTTCGGAATTGGGCATCAAGAATGAAGTGGTGGAGGCTGCCATCACGACCATGTGCAAGGAAAGCCTGAAAGACAGCGGGCTGGACAACAAGTCCATCCTCCGCACGAAGAATATGTTTGCGTTGGGGTTAGTGTGCTGGCTTTTCCATCGCGACATCAACGTAGGGGCGAAGCTCTTGCGCGAGAAATTCGCCAAGAAACCTGCCATCGCCGAGGCGAACGTGAAAGTGCTGTTCGACGGCTACCACTTCGGCGAAAACACCCATGCTTCGGTGTCGATGAGCTACAAGGTGCCGAGCAAGGAGCAGAAACGTCCGGGACGCTATATGGACATCAACGGCAACAAGGCTACGGCTTACGGGCTGATGGCTGCGGCAGAGAAGGCGGGTCTGGAGCTTTACTTGGGTTCTTATCCCATCACCCCGGCAACGGACATCCTGCATGAACTGGCGAAGCATAAGTCGTTGGGAGTGAAAACGGTGCAGTGCGAGGATGAGATTGCGGGATGCGCTTCAGCGGTGGGAGCCGCGTTTGCAGGCGCGTTGGCCGTGACCACTACCTCCGGGCCGGGCATCTGCCTGAAGAGCGAAGCCATGAATCTGGCGGTCATCACGGAACTTCCGTTGGTGATTGTGGACGTGCAACGCGGAGGCCCTTCCACAGGACTGCCAACCAAGTCGGAGCAGACTGATTTGCTGCAGGTGCTCTACGGACGCAACGGAGAAAGTCCGATGCCGGTGATAGCCGCTTCTTCTCCGACCGACTGCTTCGATGCCGCTTACATGGCCTGCAAGATTGCATTGGAGCATCTGACTCCGGTGGTGCTGCTCACCGACGCATACATCGCCAACGGTTCCGCCGCATGGAGGCTTCCCGATTTGAACGAATATCCTGCCATCTGCCCTCCATACGTAACTCCTGACATGGCAGGCTCATGGACTCCGTTCATGCGCAATCCGGAAACGGGCGTCCGCTACTGGGCGAAACCGGGGACGGAAGGCTTCATGCACCGCATCGGGGGGCTGGAAAAGAGCAACGAGAACGGGGCTATCTCTACCGACCCGGAAAACCATCACCTGATGACGCAGTTGCGCGCTGAGAAGGTGGCCAAGATTGCCGATACCCTTCCTTTGCTTGAAGTGGAAGGAGACCCGGACGCTGATTTGCTCATCGTGGGCTTCGGAGGAACTTACGGACATCTGCACTCGGCGATGGACGCGCTAAACGCCCAGGGCAAGAAAACGGCACTGGCTCATTTCCGCTTTATCAATCCGTTGCCGAAGAACACGGAAGAGGTGCTCCGTCGCTTCAAGCGCATCGTGGTGGCCGAGCAGAACATGGGGCAGCTTGCCGGTTATTTGAGAATGAAAGTGGAAGGCATCTGCCTGCATCAGTTCAATCAAGTGAAAGGGCAGCCTTTCGTCGTGCAAGAGTTGGTGGACGCTTTTTCCAAGCTATTTTAAAGAGGAGGAAGAATCATGAACGAAACGAAATATACAGCAGCAGACTATAAGTTCGGACAGCCGCGCTGGTGTCCGGGATGTGGCGACCATGCCTTTTTGAATTCATTCCATAAGGCGCTGGCCGAAATCGGAGTCCCGCCTCATGAAATTGCGGTGATTTCCGGCATCGGTTGTTCTTCACGTTTGCCTTATTATATGAACACCTACGGTATGCACACCATCCACGGGCGTGCAGCCGCCATCGCAACGGGGGCTAAGGTAGCCAATCGGCACCTCGCCATCTGGCAGATTTCGGGTGACGGCGACGGGCTGGCTATCGGCGGAAACCATTTCATCCATGCTATCCGACGCAATGTAGACATCAATATCGTATTGCTCAACAACCGCATTTACGGACTGACCAAGGGGCAATATTCTCCCACCTCGGCTCGCGGATTCGTGAGCAAGTCGTCACCTTACGGCACGGTGGAAGACCCGTTCCGCCCCGCCGAACTTTGTTTCGGAGCGCGCGGCCGCTTTTTTGCCCGGTGTGCTGCCGTAGACGGAGGGCCGTCGGTGGAAGTTCTTAAGACAGCGGCAAAACACAAGGGAACGTCGGTAGTTGAGGTGTTGCAAAACTGCGTCATCTTCAACGACGGCACGCACAATGCTGTGGCCAAGAAGGAAGACCGAGAGCGGAACGCCATCTATCTGGAGCATGGCAAGCCGATGCTGTTCGGCCCGAACAAGGAGTTCGGACTGGCGCAAGAGGGTTTCGGCCTGAAAGTGGTGAAACTGGGCGAAAACGGCGTAACCGAAAAAGACATTCTGGTGCATGACGCACATTGCGAAGACCATACTCTGCAGTTGAAGCTGGCGTTGATGGAAGGTCCCGACTTCCCGATTGCGCTCGGAGTGATTCGCGACGTAGAAGCTCCGACCTACGACGAGGCGGTTGAGGCTCAGATAGAAGAAGTGTCTGCCAAGAAAAACTACCACACCTTTGCCGAACTGCTCGACACGAATGACACTTGGGAGGTGAAGTGAAGCGGTAAAGGAAAGCAATATTTAATCTGAAACTGTTTCTCCGGCAAGGCGAAATGTTTTGCCGGAGAAACAGTTTCATTCTTTGTTACATAGCAATATATGTGCTTGGAGACTGTTTGTTTGAAGGTTAATGTCGCATGGGTTAATAAAGCATGTTGCCTAAAACTTCTTTATAGCACAGACACTATTATTTTGGTTCTTAGTATTATTTCCGCTCCATCCGCCTGTATATCCCATATATCCATAAGCGGACACACAAACTATGTAGGCTTCATTGTTGGCATATTCGGTTGATGACCAGAAGAATCCGTCAATAGTGTCGTAACCTTTGGAAGATAATGCGGCGTTGACTTCCTTAATGGCTTTGTTTAATTTGATTAGCTCTCCTTTGGCCGGGCAATACCATCCGTCCCCGTGATTGTAACACCAACCGCCTACTAAAGATGAACTCGTTGACATTGTGTTTCTCGAACCGTCAACGGAATTTGTATTGCCGTAGTATTGGCAGCCAATGCTGTTCGTATCCCATTTCATGCGTTTTTCATTGTCCAATGATACAATCTTTCCATGTTTGCCGCCATCTTCAATATAGAACACCACGCCTTCTGGAGACGTTGCATTGGGGTAAAAATCGCCAATGGCGTATGTCTTTTCCTTGAGCGTAGTGAATGAATTGGTGTTCCCATAATAGTAAATGTTGTCTATGCAGACGGTTGTGCAATAATAATAAGTCGTTCCCATTTCCAATCCGGATAATGTAACGGAGAGATTGCTCCCAAGCTCTGCTGTTTTGTTGGTTTCGGCAGGGAAAGTAGGGAGCATATCATAATAGACATATATTTTTGCGTTTGTTGCCCCTTCTATGCCGGTTACCGTTCCGGAAACTTTTGCGGATGTGTAGCCGATTGATTCTGCGGCATTTGTGGTTACAATTATAGGAGGCAGATTCTCGAATGCGGAAGATACGATAGGGGTAAAGCCTATGACCTGATAGGCGTCTTCCCGATAGGCCGTAATGAATGTATTCTTGTCCTGATTCATGTATACGGCTGTTGATTCTTGATTACCTAAGTAAATGTAGCCTTCTGGAGCCAACTGGATGTCTGTTTGGACGTCGGTCGTTGGAATAAGGATGGCCGCAGCACAAAGTCCGCCTTCATGGAATTGATAGGAAACGCTTCGGTCTGTTCCTTTTCCATTAAAGAGCAGGAAGTCTTCTTCCGAGACAGACATGTCGTAATTCTGCATGTTCGCTATGACATAACCAGCAGATTCTCCCCATTCTGTTATGATTTGCGAAATGCTTTCTTCGATGTCGGATGAGTTGCCGTTGTTTTCGTTCCCATCTTCATTGTTTTCAATGCTTTCTTCTTCTGCTATATCAGGCGAATCGCTGCATGAACTGTGTATTGCAGTGGTCAATAGAATCGAAAATAGCATTATTATATATTGGAAACTATGCTTTTTCATGTTGATTGCTTTTTTTGAGATTATCTGTTTTCAATTGTCCGTCGGACTATGGCTTTTATTTTTTGTATTCTGGTTTGTATGTTGCGTGCATTGCCTTCTTCGGGAGGGGTGACAATTGAAACTTTGCATTGGCCTTTCTTCCCGTTGTCTGTTGCTACCGTAATTGTTGCTTCTCCCGCCTTTTGTCCGAAGATTTTACCGTCCGAACTTATTGTCGCGACATTATTGTCACTTGATGTCCACGTGTAAGAAGTTTCTGCATTTTGCGGAAATAGCGATGGAACTATTGCATAACTATATCCTTCTGCAATGGTTACGGACTCAGGAATGGAGACTTTTTCAGGAACGACAGGGGATTCATTGACGGTAACTTGGCAATTGTCAGTCAAGTTGTTGCTTGTCGTGACGGTGATTGTTGCTGTTCCTTCGTTCAGTGCGGTCACTTCTCCCGAAGATGAGACGGAGGCTATTGACGGATTGCTTGATTTCCATGTGTAGTCGGTCGAGGTGCCGGATGGAGTCAGCGTTGGGGTCAGTTTGTAGGATTCGCCTTTTGTGAGGGAGAGCGATTGCTGAAGTTCCACTTTGGTGGGTTGTCCGCCCGGAACGGTGACTTTGCAGCTGGCCGTTTTCCCGTTGCTTGTCCTTACCGTGATTTCGCATCTTCCCGGCCCTACGGCAAGTATTGTCCCCGTGGCCCCGTAGCTTGCGATGACCGCTACGTTCTTGTCGCTCGATGACCATGTGTAGGTGGTCTCGGCATCCTTCGGAGTGATTTCAGTATATATCTCACATCTGGAGAAGCCGTCGAAAACCATCTCTTCCGGGTCTACGGAGATGCTTTCAACCTCGTTGGCTTTTACATACACATAGAAATTGTAAGAGCCTGTTCGTTGGTAGATGTATTGTCCGCTTACCGGATCCAGTTCCCGGTAGTAATATCTGACATTGATGGTACAGGGGGTTCCGGAAACGGGCTTTAAAGCTCTGACGGTCACGCCGGAAAGTGTCGTGGACACAATCGCGACATTCATAGGTTGTGTTGAAACGCAGGCAGGCACTCCGGCCAATACCTTGCCGGTTATTTCAGAAGGAAAATACAATGTCTTTTCTTGCCCTACTTTCAAATATTCTATGGCAAAGCATTGAAGAACAGCCGTAAAGAAGGCGATTGACAATAGAATTCTTTTTATTTTCATGGTTGGTGATGTTCGTTTTATTCTTGTGAGACTTCGAATTGCATGACTGAGACCATTTGTGCGTTGTGCCGTTCTGCGGATAACATCCGCAAGATTGTGGAGAAAACGGGAAACGCCCCGTCATAATCTGTAAACGGCGACGTTGTTTTTATGAGCAACGACGCCGTTTTTTGGAACAGCGACGACGTTTATAAAAACAACGTCGTTGGCCGGAACTTCAAAGGCGATGTTTTTTGCTTATTGCCTGACATAAATTTCACTTCCATACTCATCCGTGAGGATAAGTCTGTCCCCATTCAGAATAGCCGTGTATAAGAATATGTCACCGTCTTCCTCCTGATAGCGCAATGAATTGGTTGATTCATTGTAATAGTAGCTGATTGGTCCAATGTCTGGTTTCGTTCCGTCTGCATAATATTCTCCGCTCATTCCGGTACCGTCTGCATAGAATGTGTACATGTCATAATCGCCGTCATCATAGTAATGTATCCAAGTTCCGACGAGCGATGATGTTGTCGATGAGGGACTGTCGGTTTCTGTATCTTTTCTGGTGAAGACGTATGGATTTTCATCAAGGTCCTCTGCACTGATAAGCGTAAGGCTCTGATTTGTAATATGTATATGGTATGTTTCAACATCCCTGTCATTATAAATCAGAATCAGGAGGTTCTTTTCTTCATTATATTCAAATTCTCCGGAACCGTCGTCAGTCCAATTGAATGAACCGTCTGCGTAGAATGTCAATATACCCTCTGCGCCTCCGTCCCATGTGCCGAGCAGTGCGGAGTCACGATTGTCGTCCTTGTCGCTTCCTCCGTTGTCGTCATCGTCGCATGAAGCCAAGAATGGTGTCAGCATAAAGAAGCTGAACCAGAATGCAAGTG
>CALUGI010000058.1 GCA_944320135.1 uncultured Phocaeicola sp.
TTCCTCCGCCCTTTCCGCTACGCTCCAAGGACGGAGGAAGGAGGTCGCGGAGTTGCACTTCTAACTTGACGGTAGTCATAAAAAAAGGTATCGCAATACGATACCTTTTATAGAACTGACGCTCTCGCAATTTTTCAAGCGGCTTTAGCCTTAGCTACCACAGCCTTGAAAGCCTCCGGATGATTCATCGCTAAATCAGCCAGCACTTTGCGGTTGATTTCAATGCCTGCCTTATGCAACGCGCCCATCAACTTGGAGTAAGACATACCTTCCAGACGAGCAGCAGCGTTAATACGCTGAATCCACAAAGCGCGGAAGTTGCGTTTCTTATTCTTGCGGTCACGATATGCATAGGTCAAACCTTTTTCCCAAGTATTCTTGGCAACGGTCCAGACATTTTTTCTTGCACCAAAGTAACCTCTGGTCAATTTTAAAATTTTCTTTCTTCTTGCTCTTGAAGCAACGTGGTTTACTGATCTTGGCATAGTTTTAATTGATTTTTGAATGATAGCGCCGATATATTGCAACCGGACTTAAAGCTAATGCATTCGGTTAATAATTTAATGATACTTTTACGCTTCTCGAAGATTTAACGCAGACACAAAAGTTCTTTCACGGCTTTTTTGTTGGAACTGTCTACCAAACCCATGTGAACCAAGTTTCTTTTCTGCTTTTTAGTCTTCTTTGTCAGAATGTGACTGTGATAAGCGTGTTTTCTCTTAATTTTACCCGTTCCGGTAAGAGCGAATCTTTTTTTGGCACCGGAGTTAGTCTTAACTTTTGGCATTTTGTTTAATGTTTAATTATTACTTAATATAATGGCAACGCACTATACCGGCGCGTTACTCATTCTCTTTCTCTGTTTCTGTTTTCACTTCAACCGCAGCTGTAGGTTTTGCCGTTTTTTTGGTTCCCGGCTTTTTGGGCGAAAGAGCGATAGTCATTCGTTTTCCTTCGAGCAGCGGCATTTGTTCTACTTTTGCATATTCTTCCAAATCGTTGGCAAAACGGAGCAAAAGCACTTCTCCCTGTTCCTTAAAAAGGATAGAACGTCCCTTAAAGAATACGTATGCTTTCACTTTGTCTCCATTCTGAAGGAATCCGATGGCATGTTTCAACTTGAAGTTATAGTCGTGGTCATCTGTCTGAGGACCGAAACGGATTTCCTTCACATTGACTTTCACCTGCTTCGCCTTTTGTTCCTTCGCCCGTTTTTTCAACTGATAAAGGAATTTAGAATAATCTATAATTCTACAAACCGGAGGAACAGCGTTGGGTGAAATCTCCACTAAGTCGGCTTCATGTTCTTCCGCCAGCTTTAAAGCCTGCGCTATCGGATATACTGCCGATTCAATATTATCTCCCACGATACGTACTTCTTTGGCGCGAATCTGTTCGTTGATTCGGTGTTGCCCTTTTAGAGAGTCATTTTTCATTAAAAATCTTTATCTTCCTGTTTGGTTTTTGAATTATAAATTACTAAAGTTCTGCAACCGTTTTGCGGGAAGTTTCTGCACGCCCCGCAAAACGGTTGCAAATTTACCACTTATTTATCATATTATGAATTTCTTCTGAAATATTTTTTGCAAAATCTTCGATTTTCATCGAACCTTTGTCGCCTTCTCCCTGTTTGCGGACTGAGACTTCGCCATTTTCAGATTCTTTTTCACCCACAATCAGCATGTAAGGGATACGTTTCATTTCGTTGTCGCGAATCTTGCGGCCGATTTTTTCGTTCCGGTCGTCTACGATAGCGCGGATTTCATATTTCTTAAGTTCCATGCGGACTTTGTCGGCATATTCATTGAACTTCTCCGAAATCGGCAGAACTGCCACTTGATCCGGTGTCAGCCACAACGGGAACTTGCCGGCGGTATGCTCGATGAGCACGGCCACGAAACGTTCCATAGAGCCGAACGGCGCACGGTGAATCATCACCGGACGATGTTTCTGGTTGTCGGCACCCATGTATTCCAACTCAAAACGTTCCGGCAGATTGTAGTCCACCTGAATAGTTCCCAGCTGCCAGCGACGGCCGATGGCATCCTTCACCATGAAGTCAAGTTTCGGTCCGTAGAATGCAGCCTCGCCATATTCCACTTTCGCTTTCAAGCCTTTCTCCTGACAGGCTTCCACAATAGCCTGTTCTGCCTTTTCCCAATTCTCGTCGCTTCCGATATATTTTTCACGGTTCACTTTGTCCCGCAAAGAAATCTGCGCTTCAAAATTTTCAAAATTCATCGACTTGAACACGATGGAAATGATGTCCATCACGCGGAGGAACTCGTCTTTCACCTGGTCGGGACGGCAGAAGATGTGCGCGTCGTCCTGAGTGAAGCTGCGCACGCGCGTCAGTCCGTGCAGCTCGCCGCTTTGTTCATAACGGCACACCGTACCGAACTCAGCGATACGCAACGGCAGGTCGCGGTAGGAACGCGGAGAATTCTTGTATATCGTACAATGATGCGGACAGTTCATCGGCTTCAGGAAGTACTCCTCCCCTTCCTCCGGCGTATGAATCGGCTGGAACGAATCTTTGCCGTATTTCGCGTAGTGGCCGGAAGTGACATACAGCATCTTGTTGCCGATAGGAGGACACATCACTTCCTGATAGTCATAGCGCGACTGGATGCGGCGCAAGAAATCCTGCAAGCGAATGCGCAATGCCGTTCCTTTAGGAAGCCACATCGGAAGCCCCTTGCCCACCATGTCGGAAAACATGAACAAATCCATTTCCTTGCCGATTTTGCGGTGGTCGCGCTTCTTGGCTTCTTCCAGCATTGTCAGATACTCGTCGAGCATCTTCTTTTTCGGGAACGTGATGCCATAGATACGGGTCATCTGCTTGCGGTCTTCCTGTCCTCTCCAATAAGCTCCCGCAACCGACAGCAGTTTGATAGCCTTGATGGGCGCTGTCGACAGCAAGTGCGGGCCGCGACAAAGATCGGTGAAACTGCCTTGCGTGTAGGTAGTGATATGGCCGTCCTCCAACTCGGAAATCAATTCGCACTTGTAAGTCTCTCCCCTGTCGCCGAACATTTTCAGCGCATCCTCTTTCGCGATGCTTTTGCGCACCAGTTCTTCCTTGCGTGCGGCCAGTTCCGTCATTTTCTGTTCGATGGCCGGGAGGTCGCTTTCTTTGATAGTCACGTCGTCTCCCGGATCGACATCATAATAGAATCCGTTTTCAATAGCCGGACCGATGCCGAACTGGATGCCCGGATAAAGCTCTTGCAAAGCCTCGGCCAACAAGTGAGCGCTGGTATGCCAGAAGGCATGTTTCCCTTGTTCGTCTTCCCATTTATAAAGAACGAAGTCAGCGTCTTCGTTGATAGGACGGTTCAAATCCATCGTTTCGCCGTTCACACCGCAAGCCAACACTTCCTGCGCCAAACGCGAACTGATACTTTCTGCTATTTGCAGACCGGTAACTCCATCGTTATACTCACGCACGGAGCCATCAGGAAAAGTAATCTTAACCATAGTGTCTATATTGTTAATCTGTTATTGTGCGCAAAATTATATAAAACTTTTTATTTAGTCTCCACTTCTGCCTTTATTTTTCATTTTTCAGAAACCGTCGTAAACCGCTTGATTATGTTGTAAGCGGAAAATATGCCCAGTTCTCCGGCCTTGCTCAAATCGCGGATACCCTGCGTATTGTTTCCGAGGAAAATGTTCGTCAATCCGCGATTGAAATATGCGTCTGCAAAGCGGGAGTCAAGCTCGATAGCCTTCGAATAGTCGGCAAGAGCTGCACGGTAATCTTTCATCGCGGCCAGAATATTGCCGCGATTGTAGTAAGCATACACGAAGTCGGGCGCCAGACGAATCACTTCGTCCAGGTCTTCCTTAATTTTGTTGTAGTCGTATGCGCGTACCTGCAACTCTTTGTCCGCATTGACTTCCACTTCATAATTCTTGTCGCGCTTGCGATATTCCAGCTGCTTGTAATGAATCAGCGCACGGCTGAAGTAGGCAGGCATGAATGTCGAGTCGCAACGGACGGCTTCGTCAAGGTCGTTCAGCGCATTGTCAAAGTCTTGCACTAAATAGAAGTCGACAGCGCGTGCATAATAGTGATACACGTTGTCCGGCTCCTTCACGATGGCTGCCGTCTGCTCGTCGATAGAGGCAAAGTGCTGCTTCACCTGTTCTTCGGTCAGCGAAGCCTCGCTGTTGGTTATCAGCAGGCGATACGGGAGCTTGCGGCGGGCATTTATATCGTCAATGCCTTTATAATAGTTCATCTGACGCTTCACTTCCTCCTGACGTTCGTAGTAAGTGAGTGCAAACATAGGCTGCGGAAGGATGTTCACATTACGATCCTGCACACGCCCGCGATAGTCGGTTTTATACCGGCTCTGCTCGTCTTCATTGTCGGCCACCATGATTTTCCGATAGTTCTCCACGTTTTTGTCCGATTGCCGGCGCGTTTTTTCATCGTTTGACGCCGTTTGGGGCTTCTTCCCGTTCTGTGCGTCAAGCTGGGCCTTCAACACCTTAAATTCGTCGGCATCCGCTCCTTTCAGGTCGCCTGTTTTCCGGCGCGCAACCGCACGATACTGATATCCGAGCAAGAAGTTGGGATATTCTTCCAGCACGACCGTATAGTCTTCAATCGCCCCCTGATAGTCTCCGATGCGGTCGCGGAGCAAACCCCGGTTGAACGCAGCCATCATGTTGTCCGGCTCCACGGCAAGCACAAAATCGAAGTCCTCTATAGCCCGGTTGTCATCTCCCACTTGCGCGCGGAGCAACCCCCGGTTATAGTGTCCGATAAAATTGTTCGGGTCTACGTCCAATGCCAAGTCATAGTCGGACATTGCCCCTCTGAGATTGTTCTGATGATAACGCGCCAACGCTCGGTTGATATAGACTCCCGCATTGCGGACAGACAGACGGATTGCTTCCGTAAGGTCCGATTCCGCATCGCCGTATTTCCCGCGTTGGAGGAAAAGCATTCCCCGCGATGTCCAAGTATCCGGGTTGTAACGGTCTATTTCGATAGCCCGGTCTGCATCCGTCATTGCCTGAAGCGTATCTTTCTGCTTGAGCGAAACCTCCGTCCGCATCAAATAAGCGTCGGTATAACGCGGCGCGATGCGTATCAGCGTATCCAGTTCGGCGCGCGCCACGGAATAGTCTTCTTCATGCATCCGGCACAGGGCCAGATTATGCCACAGGCTGACATTCTCCGGGTCGAGTCTCAACGCCCTCCGGTAGTCTTCGATGGCACCTTTGAAGTTTCCTTGACGGATACGCGAGATTCCCCTCACCTGATAGGCGTTCACCACATACGGATTCCGTTCGAGCGCCTCCCCGCAGTCGGCTTCGGCTCCCTGAAAATCGTCAAGATTCATCTTGGCCAGCCCTCGATAGAAGTAAGGTTCCGCCAGATAAGGCTTTGCATTGATAACTTGATTGAAATATTGGATGGAAAGGACATAATCCTCGAAATAGAGCGCGTTCTTTCCGATAGTCATCACCCGGTCGGCATTGATTTGCGCTGCGGACTGCATCGGAAAGAACATGCCTATATATAGGATGTATAGGAGCCGTCTGATCATTTCACCGTTTTCACCTTGTATGAACAACGCGCTTTTCCTTTCACCATATTGTTGAGCTTTCCGCGAATCATCTGCTTGCGGAGTCCCGACAGATGGTCGATAAACATCACCCCGTCCAGATGGTCGAACTCATGCTGCATCACGCGGGCCAGATAGCCTTCCACCCACTCGTCGTGCAGCTGCATATCTTCGTCAAGATACTGCACATGGATGCGGTCAGGGCGCTTCACGCTTTCATGGATGCCGGGCAAGCTCAGGCATCCCTCGTCCATCGATACCATGTCGCTCCCTTTTTCCAGAATGTGCGGGTTGATGTAGGCGCGCTTGAAATCCTTGAATTCCGGCTTCTCGTCCGACAGCACGTCAAGGTCAATCACCACCACCCGGATGGGCAGTCCGACTTGCGGAGCCGCCAGCCCCACCCCGTCGGCATGTTCCATCGTCTCAAACATATTAGCGATCAGCTCCTTCAGATTCGGATAATCCGGAGCAATGTCTTCCGCCTCCTGACGCAACACAGGCTGGCCGTATACGTAAATAGGTAAAATCATTTTTTCTTAACTTATTTGTGTTCTAAATTCGTTTTGATTCCAGATAAGATTGCAGAATGATTGTCGCGCTGATTTCGTCCACTAACGCCTTGTTCTGCCGGTCTTTTTTCTTCAAGCCTCCCGCCAGCATAGCTTGATGCGCAAGCACGGACGTAAAACGTTCGTCCACCATCTCTACCGGGATGTCGGGCAATGCCTTCTTCAGACGGTTCACGAACGGAACGATGTATTTCATGTTTTCCGAGTCCTCGTTGTTCATCTGCTTGGGATGCCCCACGATGATGCGCTCCACCCTTTCTCGCTTCACGTAGTCCAGCAAGAAGTCCATCAATCCGTGCGTAGACACGGTTGTCAGCCCGTTTGCAATAATCTGCATCGGGTCTGTCACCGCTATTCCGGTGCGTTTTCTGCCGTAATCAATCGCTAAAATTCTGCTCATACGGCGCAAAAATACAAATTTATTCCGTTCTTGCCTGTATATAAACATTAAAATTGCTTGAGAGGCTTTCCAGACAAGATTAATATGCGCCTTAATGCTAATTTCCCGCTAAAATCATGCTACCGTCAGGCTTCTTTTGACGATTTGAATACTGACCTCATATAGCAAGGATAAAGGAAATGCTACTAATCCCGGTGTAATTATGGCGGCAAGC
>CALUGI010000059.1 GCA_944320135.1 uncultured Phocaeicola sp.
CCCCCCTTACGGCTCGCCCAGATGCTTCACGATAAGCTCCACCTCCGGACGCAGGAAAAACCTGCGGTTCTTCATCGACTGCGAACCTTCGAGCGCCTCGCGAAGCTCGTCGCAGCGGCGTATCCAACGGGTCAGGTTGCTCAGCGCCTGCTTCTTCCCCGCATACGGGAAATAAAGCATCGCCAGCTCGCTCTTCCTGTAAATGCGCGGACGGAACTCCGCGTCTTGCTGACTTGTTTTCATAAGCTCTCCTTTTGCTTCAATATTTTCTGTAAATATACTAATTTCCAGCCGATTATGCAAGAAAACGCGCCGATTTCCGCGCCCCTCCGCCCGATGCGCGAAAAAACTCCGCCCCGTCAGGCGCAGGCCGCGAACGTTAAACATCGCTAAAAGACAGCCGGAGATGAAAGAATGTGCCTTTTGATTTTATTATTTTTGCCGAGAAATACAGAAAAAACGATAAAATCTCAAAAAAAAGCAATCATGAAAATGGAAATGAAAAAGGAAAGCTATGAAAAACCGTCGCTGACGGTAGTCAGACTGGAAGCGTCGTTGCCCATCATGAGCAGCGAGATTGAAGGAGGGGCGACGATCGACCCCACGGAACCGGGAGAAAACGGATCGGTATCGGGGGGATACGGATTCGGAACAAGGTCGAGAGGGGGATTCGACAACCGGTTTGACAACGGATTTTAAACGCACTCGAACAACGGAATGAAAAACGAAACGAACATGCTGAAAAGAAACTTCACTCTCATCGCGGCCGCAGCGGGGATATGCCTCGCAGGATGCCAGGACGAAAGCCCGGTTGAAAAGAACAACGGCGGAGCAGCCGCAAAAGCCAACGCTGTCAGCTTCGCTGCGGCGGGGATAGGAGAATTTGACGTCAACGAAGAAGACCCCGAATCGCGCACCGCATTCGGAAACGGAACAACCACACCCGACGGGAAATGGAACTGCCCCATCTATTGGGAATACGGCGACAAGGTGCGCGTCTACTGCGAACAGGCGTCGGAACCGGCGGCGAAGGCAGCCAACTACGAAGTGGTGTGGAGCGACTACACGGAAGGCGACACGCAAAGAACCGGAAGCCTCCGGAACGCCGACGGAACGCCCCTCTGCTGGGGGAACGGCGCACAGGAGCACACCTTCTACGCATTCTACCCCGCATCGGCCGCCGAAGGGAACACCGCAAACGGAAAAGTCACGGCGGAAGTGCCCAAAGAACAGTCGATTACCGAATGGAAGCAAGACCCGACCACGAAAAAGTGGACGGGAACGCCCGACATGGACCGCGCCTACATGCGAGCCGCAGCCACGGTGGGCCCGGACAGCCTGGGCGACCCCGTGACGCTCCACTTCAGCCCGATCACCACGGCCCTGCAAATCTCGCTGAGGGCCTCCGACAAGCTCACCGGAGCGGCTGCGGGGCTTGAAAACGGAAAAGCCTGCATCACGGCAGTCTACATCACCGCAGAAACCGACGGCGGCAACAAGCAGCCCCTCTGCGGAGAGTTCGAGCTCGACCTCGCCACCGGAGAAACCGACTACAAGGAAAACCCGCAGTACGTCGACCTCTCCACCGTCACCGTGAACATGCGCAACGCAGACGGCTCCTTCTTCGAGCTGGGGGCGGGAGAAACCGCCGACTTCACCGTGTTCCTCCTGCCCGGAGAGAAGGAAGACCCTGCAGACCGCACCATAGACAACCTCACGATCGAGGTGGCCGGATTCGGAGCGGGAGGCTCATGGACGGCCAGATGGACAGGCGCGGGAATACGGCCGGGAACGGTGAACCACCTCACCCTCAACGACTACGTGACCAATCCGGGAACAAACACGTGGATGGCGGCCCTCGACGACAACGTGCCGCTCTCGCAGCTCTCGCTCCCCGGAAGCGTGAACGCGTTCACGCGCGACATCATGTACAGCTACGCCTATACGCCGAACACGGAATGGACGTGACGCAGTGGTATCGCGCATATCCTAACGAGGCAACCGAACCCTCGCAATTCCGCTTGGGAGTGCGCGCGTTTGAAGTGTCCACTAACGTAGAGTCAAAAACGGGAGGATTTGACGGTTGGGGATACGACAAAAAGCTCATGCTCACAGCCGGAACAAACGACAGCGGGGCAGGATACGACTTGATGTATGTAGTGAACAACCTGTCAAGCGCGCTGAGCGAAAATCCGAGCGAGTTTGCCGTTGTCATCCCCTACTTCGACCAAGGAAAAACCACGACATCGGTAGCAACGTGGATGCAAACGCTCTCTTACTACATCAACCGTTTCCAAACGATAAGCGGCATTGCAAAGGTCATTCCGTTCGACCCCACGCTGACAGTGGGCGAAGCGCGCGGCAAAATCGTCCTCATGGCGCGCTATGCCAACACCTACGACGATTTGGTGGGAGAATTTACCAGTGCAAGCGACCACAGCGACATGACGTTCACCGACATATTGAGCCACATCTCCTACGTGAACGAATGGGATACGGAGAAAGACCGCTGGTACAGGAGGGGATACGACACCTCGAATGCGGGCGTCAATTTTTATCGGGACACATGGTATGTGTTGAGTGCGGCAAAGAACCAGTATGCCTGGATGGGAAACAACGACCCCGGAACGGGAGAGTATAACCTGGACAATTGGAAATGGGATATGGCAATCAGCTCCGCAGGCACCGCAGCGGCTCCTATCTACGTGTACGAGTGGGAACGCACGTGTATGGAAACCGGCACCTACAGCCATGACCGCGTGAACTTGGGCGGAAGCGACACCGACTGGAACAATTCGATAGACGAGAAAATAGACGGAGTGACCCGATTTGCGGACGATGCCATGCGGATGTTGAAAGACCCGGACAACAAGACGGCGTTTATCAATTCGCTCAGAGGATATGCCATCGTAAAAAACGGCGAATTGTCCGGACAGTCATGGAACAGCTTGGGAACTTCTACGGCCTTCGGCCGCCACGGAGACATCCCGCCGTATGCAAAAGTAATCAACAACGCCATGCACGAGTACATCAACGGCAAGAGCTACAGCGAAAGAGGCCCGTTGGGCATCGTGCTGATGGACTATGCCGGAGTAAGCCAGATACCCGCAGCCAGCGGGGTGATGTATGGCGACCTGCTCCTGCAAGACATTATCGACAACAACTTCCGCTTCCCGCTGTCGAAAGCGGGCGGCGCGGAGTGATATTTTCACTAACAATCTAACTTTCAGGCAAGGGCACGTCGGGACGACGCGCCCTTGCCGCATTTGCGGCGGCGCCGGCGGGCCATGCGGAGCGCGCACGACATCAAGGCAGAAGGGTCAAGGCGCAGCTTTGCGCCAACCTCCGCACACAGACGCAAGACACGGCTCTTTCATTTATCCGCAGGGGCAGACCCGCGTGTCTGCCCAGATACATTGACATGGCGTTATCGGGCAGACCTGTGTGTCTGCCCGATAACGCCAATGACATATCGAAAGAACGATACCATCTTAAACGAAAGAACCGTGACGTCGAGCAACAGCCGGGGCCGCACTGCAAACACACTCAAAACACGGAATGCCGCAAAGAATTTTTCGAGACGGCAGATTCGGGAAACGGCGGGCTGGAAACAGCCGCCTCCCTTTTCAGGCAAATCCGGACGCGGACGAAAAAAAACACGCCGCACCCCCGCGACAATTCAGTTTATTTCCATACCTTTGCAGAACAGAAGAAGCAGTCGGCCGGTCTGTCGCTGATGCCTTTCGGCAGAAGAGGAAAGTCCGGGCAACGCAGAGCATCCTACTTCCTAACAGAAAGCCGCCCGCGAGGGCGGAGCAATGCAGAAGAAAACAACCGCCTCCCCCCTGCGGGAGGCAAGGGTGAGAAGGTGGGGCAAGAGCCCACCAGCCGTGCAGCGATGTACGGGCTGTGCATCTTAGGAGTTGTAAGGTCATGTAAACCGGCGCCAACGAGGGTTGCTCGCCCCACGTCGGAGGGTAGACCGCTGGAGTCTGGCGGCGACGCCAGACGTAGATAAATGACAGACGCCCCTGCCTCCGTGCAGGGTGACAGAACCCGGCTTACAGGCCGTCTGCTTCTTCTTTTTTCGCGGAAACACATATATCTCAAATCCATGAAAAGCATGAAAATCACGGACATCTGGAAATTCCTCACCTACGACATCTGGCGCATCACGGAGAGCGAAGTGACGAAAACCACATACGCCCTGTACAACATCATCAAGACCGTCTGCGTGTGCATCACGCGGTTCGCGAAAGACCGCCTCGTCAACAAGGCTTCCGCCCTGACCTACAGCACCCTGCTCGCCATCGTGCCGATACTTGCCGTGCTGTTCGCCATAGCGAGGGGCTTCGGCTTCGACAACGTGATGGAAGAGCAGATAAGGAACAACTTCGGAGGAAGCCCCGAAGCGGCGGAAGCCGTGCTCACGTTCGCGCAGTCGTATCTGGCGCAGACCAAAAGCGGAGTGTTTCTGGGCATCGGGCTCGTCCTGCTGTTCTGGACGGTAATCAACCTGGTGATGGAAATCGAAATCACCTTCAACCGCATCTGGGAAGTGAAGCGCCAGCGTTCGGTCTACCGGCAAATCACCGACTTCTTCTCGATGATACTTCTCGTCCCGGTGCTGATTGTGGTTTCGGCGGGGCTTTCCATCTTCACCACAACCACGCTGAAAGAAATGGAAGACTTCGCCCTGCTCGCCCCCGTCCTCCAGTTCCTCATCCGGCTCGTCCCCTACATGTTCACGTGGTTCATGTTTACGGGACTCTACGTGTTCATGCCCAACACGAAGGTGAAGTTCAAACACGCCTTCATCGCCGGAATCATCGCCGGAACCGCTTTCCAGGCGTTCCAATACCTCTACATCAACAGCCAGCTGTGGGTGTCGAAATACAACGCCATCTACGGGAGTTTCGCCGCGCTCCCCCTCTTCCTGCTCTGGCTGCACGTTTCGTGGACTATCTGCCTTTTCGGGGCGGAACTGACCTACGCGGGGCAGAACATCAAGAGCTTCAGCTTCGAACAAGACACGCGGAACATCAGCCTGCGATACCGCGACTTCATCGTAATCCTCGTCATGTCGCTCATCGCCAAGCGGTTTGAAAGGAACGAGCCGCCCTACACCGCCGCGCAGCTGTCGGAAGAAAACCGGATTCCGCTGCGCCTGACGCGCAAAATCCTCTATCTGCTGCAGGAAATCAACGTGATACACGAAGTGGCCGACGACAGGAAAAGCGAAGAGACGGCCTACCAGCCCTCGATGGACGTCGGCCGGCTGAGCGTGGGGCTCGTCTTGAACAGGCTCTATACGAAAGGTTCGGAAGACTTCAAGATTGACAAAGACAAAGAGTTCGGCAACGAATGGAAAGTGCTGCTCGACTTGAGGGAGGAATACTACTCGAAAACTTGCAAGGTGCTGCTGAAAGACTTGTAAAAGCGGGCGCAGAGCCGGCAAAGGCGGAATAAAAAAAACAGTCGCTCAACGCCGCCCGCCGCCCTGCGCCCGAAGGAATGTCCGGTTTCACTTCGTCAGCTGCATCATCCGGCTCAGATACTTGCCGATGATGTCGAACTCAATGTTCACCACGCTCCCCTCTTTCAGCATGTGGAAGTTCGTGTGTTCGTAGGTGTAAGGGATTATGGCCACCTGAAAGGTGTCTTCCGTCGGGTTGCAGACGGTAAGGCTCACCCCGTTCACCGTTATCGAGCCTTTGTCGACGGTGAAGTAGCCTCGCGCGGCCATCTCCTTGTCAAACTTGTAGCGGAACGTGTAGTACCAGCTCCCCTCCGCATCCTCTACGGCGATGCAGGTTGCCGTCTGGTCGACATGTCCCTGCACGATATGCCCGTCTATCCGGCCGTTCATCATCATGCTGCGCTCTACGTTCACCTTGTCGCCCGGCTTCAGCAGCCCGATGTTGGAGCGTTCGATGGTCTCCTTCATGGCAGTCACCGTATAGGCGCCGCCACCGACGCTCACCACGGTCAGGCACACGCCGTTGTGCGACACGCTCTGGTCGACTTTCAGCTCGTCGGCGAACGAGCATTTCAGCGTCAGATGCAGGTTTTCCTGCTCTTTCACCACCTTCACTACTTCAGCGTATTCTTCTACTATTCCTGAGAACATAATGCTTTCGGTTTAAGTTACACATAGCGGGCTCCGCCGCCGGCCTGCCCTTTCTGCGGAATCGGCGCGCTCCATACGGTTTCGTCGTCCGAGCTTACCACCGAGATGACGCCTCCGGCATAGTCGTCGATATAGGCGTTCCCCTTCGCCAGCATGTCTTCCGCCATGTGGATGGCTTTTTCGGGAGTCTTTATCGAGAATCCTTTGTTGTCGCTCAGATGTCCGTCCGAGAAATAAATGTCGTAAGTTTTCATACTTCTTTTGTTGTCTGTAATTGCGGGGCAAATATATAACACCCTCCTTTCAACGCAAAATAAAAAGCGGGAAAAATCTTCTCCGGCGGGCATAAAAAAAGAGAAGCCGGACATCTCCGGCTTCTCTCCTGCTCGCGCTGCCGAGCGGAAAACGAGACTCGAACTCGCGACCCCAACCTTGGCAAGGTTGTGCTCTACCAACTGAGCTATTTCCGCAA
>CALUGI010000060.1 GCA_944320135.1 uncultured Phocaeicola sp.
GGATGGATTCGAACCACCGAAGGCGTAAGCCAGCAGATTTACAGTCTGCCCCATTTGGCCACTCTGGTACTTGCCCGAACGCAACTGACGTCCGTTCTTTCAATTGCGCTGCAAAGGTATAACTATTTTCTTAATCTGCAAACAAAATCAATCATTTTTATTGCTGTCACTGCACACTCGTCTCCTTTGTTCCCTAATTTGCCGCCCGCTCTGTCTTCTGCCTGCTGCATGTTGTCGGTAGTGACGAGGCCGTAGATAACAGGAATGTCTTGCGTGGCGTTCAGACGGGTGATTCCTTGGGTCGCTCCGCTGCATACATAGTTGAAGTGGGGGGTTTCTCCGCGAACGACGCAGCCCAAAGCTATTACGGAGTCTACCTTGCCGCTCTTGACAAGCTGGGCGGAGCCGAAGGTAAGTTCAAAACTTCCGGGAACGGTGCATACAAGGATATTTTCGTCTTTCGCGCCGTGTTTCTTGAGCGTTTTTACGGCGCCTTCGAGCAGTGCGCCCGTGATGTTGGAGTTCCATTCTGAAACGACGATGCCGAAGCGCATGCCGGATGCGTCGGGAACCGAATTGAGGTCGTAGTCCGACAGATTGTGATAAGCTGTTGCCATAGCGTGGGATATTAAAAAGGTAATGTATCGATATAAACGAAGCGAAGAACCGGGATGCTGTCTCTGATTCTTCGCTTCAATATGTTGGAAAATCCGTTTCTTTTCTATAGCCGGTTATTTGGAAGCGCGTTCGATGTATTTGTCGATGTCCATCGCCTGATAAGAGTTGGCGTATTTGGTTTTCACTTCCTGATATGCCTTTACCGCTTCTTCGTTTTTGCCCTGTTTTTCCAGAATCTGTCCGGCCTGAATCAGATAGATGGGGCTCAGAGCCATGCTGTTGGCGCGGTTTGCCGCATCGCGCAGCGTAGAAGCCGCCTTGTCGAGCTGGCCCAATTGTGCGTAGCAGTTGCCCAATGCGCCGAGAACGGCAGGAGCTGCCAGCGCGTCGTTTCCGCTGAATTTGTCGAGATACTTCACTGCGTCTTCGTATTTCCCTAACCGTGCGTAGCAGATTCCCGCATAAGCGTTCGCCAAGTTGCCGGCATCTGTTCCGCTGAATTCGTCGGCCAGTTTCACGAAGCCTGCATATCCTAAGCTGTCTCCGTTCAGGGCGATTTCAAACTGGTCGATTCCGAAATATTGTTCGCCTTTGAATATCGCTTCCGAAGCCTTCACTTCTTTCGGTTCGGCTACGAAGTGGTTGTAGGCCAGGAATCCTCCCACTATTACCACTACGGCAATCAAGGCTCCCAGCAACACGTTTTTGTTTTTAATCAGGAACGCTTCGGAAGTGCTCAACGCTTCGTCCACGTTCAACGGTTCGTGGTTGTGCTTTTGTTCAGTCATCTTTATAGTTGTTTTTTATTGTTTTCCGGTTTTTGATTTCAGTCAGCAAAAGTAGTTTATTTATGCTTACAAATGAAATTTGCGGCAAAGTTTTTTTATCAATCGTGCTTTTATTCCTAATTTTGTGTGGGAAATCTGCGGTCCGTCCGGGCGTATCGGCAGTGCCGCCGCGTTCGGGGCGGGATGCGGGCGCGTTCGGGCGGAAATGCCGGGGCGTTTTTCCGGCAGGCCGTCCGGCTTGAAGGGCGCGCTGATATTCTTGGTTTTGAAAAAAGGAAAAGAAATATGTGGTTAAAACGGTTGTCTATACTTAACTATAAGAATCTTGAGCAGGCGGAACTTGACTTTTCGCGGAAAATGAACTGCATTATCGGGAAAAACGGGATGGGAAAGACGAATTTGATGGATGCGGTTTATTATCTGTCGTTCTGCAAAAGCGCGACCAATCCCGTCGACTCCCACAACATCCGGCACGGGCAGGAGTTTTTCGTGCTGCAAGGTTCTTATGAAACCGACGGCGGAGAGCCTGAAGAAGTGTATTGCGGGCTGAAATTCCGCCAGAAGAAAAAGTTCAAGCGCAACAAGAAAGAATACGCTCGCTTCTCCGACCATATCGGGCTGATTCCGTTAGTGATGGTTTCTCCTGCCGATTCGCTGCTGATTTCGGGGGGGAGCGAAGAACGGCGCAAGTTTATGGACGTGGTGATTTCGCAGTTCGACCGCGAATATTTAGACGCGCTGATCCGTTACAGCAAGGCTCTCGTGCAGCGGAACACGTTGCTGAAGGCGGAAGACGAGCCGGAAGAAGAACTGATTTCGGTGTGGGAAGAAATGATGGCCGCTTCCGGCGAGACGGTATACGCCAAGCGCAGGGCGTTCGTCGACGAGTTCATACCTATTTTCCAGTCTTATTATTCCCATATTTCGCAAGACCAGGAGCGGGTGAGCCTTGCCTACGAGTCGTGCGCCGCCCAGGGAAGCCTGCTGGAGCAGATTCGCGGAAGCCGCCGGCGCGACCGCATCATGGGCTTTTCGCTGAAGGGCATCCATAAGGACGACTTGGTGATGAAAATCGGCGATTTCCCGATAAAGCGCGAAGGCTCGCAAGGACAGAACAAGACTTATCTGATTGCATTGAAACTGGCGCAGTTCGAGTTCTTGAAACGAACGGGCAGCCGCACCACTCCGCTGGTGTTGCTGGACGACATATTCGACAAGCTGGACGCTTCGCGCGTAGAGCAGATTGTGAAGTTGGTGGCGGGCGACAGTTTCGGCCAGATATTCGTCACAGACACCAATCGCGATCATCTGGACAAGATATTGCGGAAGATAGATGGCGACTACAAGCTGTTTGAAGTGGACAACGGGGCTGTGGCCGAAAGGAAGGAGGAAGGAGCATGAAACGGAACAATACGGAACTGTTGGGCGACGTGCTCAGACGCTTTCTCCGCCAAGAGGGGCTGGAGACTCCGCTCAACGAATATCGCTTGGTGGATGCCTGGAAAGATGTAGTGGGGCCGACGATAACCCGTTATACGACGAACCTGTATATTCGCAACCAGGTGCTTTACGTGCATCTTTCGTCGTCGGTTGTGCGCCAGGAGCTTCTGATGGCTCGCTCCATGCTTGTCCGCAACCTGAATGCGCGGGTCGGTTCGCAGGTTATCGTGGATATCGTTTTTCGCTGACGCATCCCCTTTCTGTCCATATCTCGTCCATCGGGAGGTCGCACGCTTCTGTGGGGATTTCTTCCTCCAACTGGAAGTGGAAGCATATCCCTATCCGGTATGCGTGAGCCAGTCGGGATAGCGTGCGGTCGTAATACCCTTTTCCCCTGCCGAGGCGGTTCCCTTTCCGGTCGAAAGCCACGCCGGGAATGACAGCCAGTTCTATTTCCTTTTCGTCGGCCGGAGTTCCGTCGGCCGGTTCGCTTATCCCGAAGCGTCCTTCCCGGAGCATTCCTTCTTTGCTGTAATATCTGAGTTCAAGCTCGTCGCCTTTTACGGAAGGCAAGACGATGCGTTTCGTGTCTTTCCACTTCTCTATAAACTCATGGGTGTCCACTTCGCCGGGCAGCGAGTGGTAGAGCAAGACGGTTCCCGCCTTTCTGAACAGCGGATGGCCTTCCAGCCCGCTCAGCAGGCAGGAAGACCATTCCGACAATTGCTTCTGCGTGTATTGTTTCTTGCGTTGCGCAATCAGTTTACGCAGCAGTTGTTTCTCTTTCATGCGTTTGCGAATCGGTTTTTGTCGCGGGAGCTTGGGGGAATGATTCGCCTTTTTCCAATACTTCCACAGCTTTGAGCACGGTGTTGTCCGTCTGGTTCAGAAATTCGATGTAGGCTTCTATGCCAAGCATGTTGTAGATGATGTTTCCGTACAGGCTCAGCTCGAAAAGTTCTTTCGATTTCATTATCATGTTGTTGCGGCGTTTCAGCCCCTTTTTCTCCGCCCAATTTGCAAACTGGTTGAGCAGGTTCTGCTTTTTCAGGTAGTTTTCCAGCTTTTCCGGAGTGTCGTATTCCCGCAGTTCCTGCCGGTTCCTGTCGGTATAGTCGAACGTATAGCGGATAATCAGTCCCCGGTTGGCCGCCATCCGGAAGTAGGAAGTCATTCCTGTGGTGTCCTGCGGTACGAAGATGTCCGGCATGATTCCCCCTCCTCCGTACACGGGCCGTCCTAAACTGGTGCGGTACATGTCCGTTTCGTTTTGTTTGATGCTGTCTGCCGAGAAGAATTCTCCGTGTTCGTATCGGGTCAGCAGGTCCAGTTCGTATTCGTCTTCTTTTCCTTTCTCATACGGTTTCTGGATGCACCTTCCTGACGGGGTGTAATAGCGTGCGATGGTCAGGCGTATGGCCGAACCGTCGCTGAACTCAATCGGCTGTTGCACCAGCCCTTTGCCGAACGAGCGCCGTCCGATGATGGTTCCTCTGTCGTTGTCTTGGATTGCTCCTGCGAATATCTCGCTGGCAGATGCCGATCCTTCGTCCACCAGCACTACGAGAGGCATCTTCTGGCTGCTTCCCGTGCCGTTCGAGGTGTAGTTTTCGCGCGGCGACTTGCGTCCCTGCGTGTAGACAATCAGTCGGTTGTTTGGCAGGAATTCGTTGACCATCTGGATAGCTGCCGCCATATATCCTCCCGTATTGCCGCGCAAGTCGACGATCATGCCTTCGCAGTTCTCCCGGTTCAGCTTTGCCAAAGCCACTAACAGTTCCGGATAGGTGGTCTCGCCGAACTTGTTGACCTTGATATAGCCTAATTTGTCGGTAATCATATAGGCTGCATCCACGCTTTTTACCGGAATGTCCCCTCTGGTCACTGTGAAGTGAAGGATTTCTTTTTCTCCCGGCCGGAACACGCCTAACCTCACCTTGCTTCCTTTTTCGCCTTTCAGCCGTTTCATTGCTTCCTGGTTGGTCACCTTTTTTCCTACGAACGCCGAGTCGTCCACTTCAATGATGCGGTCGCCGGCCATCAGGCCCACCTTTTCAGACGGCCCCCCTTGAATCACGCTGTTCACATGGATGGTGTCGTCTTGTATGGTGAACTGGATGCCTATTCCGCTGAAACTGCCTTTCAAATCGGCGGTTACGGCTTCCAGATCTTTGGCGGGGATATAGGAAGAGTGGGGGTCGAGTTCCGAAAGGATTTGCGGCATGGCTTCCTCCACCAGTTCTGTAATGTTCACCGTGTCTACGTATTGCGCGTCAATGATATGCAGCAAGGCGTTCAGCTTGTTCGACGATGTGTTGATGATGCCAAGTTTGTTTCCGGAGAAATGGTTGGCATAGAAAGTTCCGATGGCGATGCCTGCCACTAAGCAGACAGCCAGCAGAAACGGCATGAATCGTGCGTTATTGTTCTTCATGATGATATGTTTTATTCGTTTCCGGAGTCATTCGTTTTCCGGGCTCAGGCAAACAATTTCAATGTCGGCGCGTTTCAGCAATTCGAGCCCGTCTTCCAACCTGTATTTCTCCGCGTATACGACCCGTTTTATTCCGGCTTGTATGATAAGTTTGGCGCATTCGATGCAGGGGGAGGCCGTAACGTACATTGTAGCCCCTTCGCTGCTGTTGCTTGAACGGGCTATCTTTGTGATGGCGTTCGCCTCCGCATGAAGCACATAAGGCTTGGTCAGTCCGTGTTCGTCTTCGCATACGTTCTCGAATCCTGCGGGGGTGCCGTTGTATCCGTCGGAGATTATCATTTTGTCTTTCACTATCAGCGCTCCCACTTGGCGGCGTTGGCAATAGGAGTTCTCGGCCCAGATTTGTGCCATGCGCATGTATCTTTTGTCCAACGTTTCTTGTTTATGTTCTGTCTGTTCCATA
>CALUGI010000061.1 GCA_944320135.1 uncultured Phocaeicola sp.
ACAAACTTCCGCCGAACAAGCAAGAAAAGGCCGACGGTTTTTTTCAACAAAAAACGAAAAAAACAAAGAAACTACTGAAAACCAAACCTATATACATGCAAGAAAACGGAACGGGGAAAAAACGCAATGAAAGGCATACACCTTTATATATAGAATCATTCCCGCTCAAGCCTCCAATAAACCACATAACGTTGGCGATGCGCATCGTATAACGGAATGAGACGCTGCCCATCAACCGTCTCAAACGCCAAACTGCGACTTATCCGCCTCAGCGTTTTTTCAGGATGACTGCTATTCCATTTCAGCGTAACAGGCAAGCCAGCCGGTATGTGATAATCATAAGTATAGTAATCGTTGTACTTAGACGAATCTGAATATGGAGCCGGCAACTCCATACCTTGCGTGCCCAATTCTCCGGCAAGCACGACAGGACCATAAAGCAATGACGCAATATTCCGATTGTCGGGCGCAAACTCCAGATGAAAATCCATCGGATAAGCAACTTCTATACAATCCCCGTCCTTCCATTCGCGCTCCAGCACGATATAGGTTCCCGGTTTGCTGGCTATCTTCACTTTCTTTCCGTTTATGCGCACTTCCGCCTTGCCGCTCCACGACGGATAACGCAGATTCAAGGCAGCGCGAACGGGAGCATCGGCAGAAATGGAAAGCCTTACCGTCTCGCTCTCCGGAAACTCCGTATCCAGACGCACCCTCATCCCCTTTTCTTTCCAGTCGACCACAGAAGGGATAAACAGATTCACGAAAAGTCCGTCTCGCGTGCGGCTATAAATGTTTTCAGCATACTTCGCATGACTCTCGAATCCGCTTCCCACGCAGCACCAGAACGAGTTTTCCGGAGTGCTGTACACCTTATGGGTTCCTGCCTTCAAAGGCAGAAAATAAGCCACCATGCCCGTTTTCGGGTCTTGCTGCCCTAATATATGGTTGTACAAAGCCCTCTCGTAATAGTCGGCCACCTCTGCCGAAGCGCTCCAGCAAAACAAATGACGGCTCAGCTTCAGCATGTTGTACGTGCAGCACGTCTCTCCCGTATAGCCGCTGATATGTTTCGAAAATTGAGCCGGATCAAAAAAATGCTCCTTGTCGCTGCTGCATCCCGGAGCGAAAGTATGCCGGCCGATCATCGTGCGCCAGAAAAATTCGCTCAAAGCCCTGCTTTCCCCGTCGCCCGTCAGCTCATAGTTTCTCGCTTCCGCCAACACTTTGGGTATAAAAGTATTGGTATGTTTCGTGCCCAAATCATCCTTCCCGGCTTTCAAGGGGTCAATCATCTCGTTGTGATAAAAGAAGCGGGCCAGCCAACGATACCGCTCGTCGCCGGTCAGCGCATACAGGTTGTAAAACGATTCATTGATGCCTCCGAACTCGTTGCGTATCATTTTCCGGCGCACGGCTTCATCCAAGGGCTGCAGCTTGCCGTAAGCCCAATCGCCCATACGCTTCACTACATCCAACGCCTGCCGGTTGTCGGCATACAAATACTGGTCTATCAATCCCGAAAAAATCTTGTGGAGCGTGTACCAAGGCGCCCATACGCTCCCGCCACGGATATTCCGGTTTATCAATTCTTCAGGAAACGCGCTCAGATAGCCGTTGCCGTTCGCTTCCTGCACTTCCGCCAGCCCTGCCACCAAGCTGTCGCCTTTCAGCTTGAATATCTCGCTTCCCGTGGCCGCATACATCAGCGAACAGGCTGAAAGAAGATGTCCGGCGGTATGCCCGCGCAATTCGCAGTCGAGCGACTCCCATCCTCCCAACTTCTTCACGGTCATGTATCCGCCTTCGCGTCCGGCGTACACCCCCGCAGCGGTGCGGAAACTGTGCAGCAGCCTGTCAACCTCGATAGAGACCATCCACGCCGAGTCGCGCTCCATATTTTCCCGGAAGCGGCTCGGCAAAAGACGGACATCCTTCAAGTCGAAGCATTCCGCCGCAAAACCGACCTTGTTTTCCACTTTGAATTTTCCTTGATGCTGCCCCGGATATACCGACTGGGCAAGCCCCACGCTTCCGCATCCGCACAAAAGGAATGCGGCCAAACTTGATTTCAGATTCATGAGCATATTGTTTTTTTGGGTTTATATGTTTTTTAATTTGTTGCTTTGCCGAAGACAGAAAAGCCGGGACATTCCATTCAAAACGCCGAGGCGTTTTTCCCGCCTGCCTGCGCGTTCATTTCCGGATATAGAAGCTCCTTTCCACCGGTTCGGCGGTCGCCACCTTTCCTGCGATTCCGTATTGCCAAGCGACTACGGTCACCTTCACCGGATATTTCGCGCGAGGAGGCATTTTTTTCAACGTCAATCTGCCGTCTGCCACCTCGGCCGGACCTTCTTTCACGTAATAATGCACCGGAAGCCCGCAATCAGACTCGGCATGGAGAGCGACCGACTCCGTTCCCGCTTCCACATCGTCCAGACCGGGGAAAAGGATGTGCTGCCTCCTTCCCCTGTTTCTATAAGGAATCTCCACGACAAGTTGCTGAACAGCACTCTTGTAACGGCTGTCCCCCTCGTGGCTGGCCAGCAACCATACCCCGCCCGTGCGACGAGGGTTGTGCATCCCCATCCGATAGAAGCGCACTGCAAACGTCGTGTCGTTCACCTTTTCCACCGGACCGCAAATCCGCTCCATACGAACCTCCCCATGCGCGTGCTCATCCGACAGGCGAGTCCGCATAGAATCGGTAAACACCCCTTTCAGCCGGAAAGTCAACCCGTCAGATTCGGGCATGAAGTCCACCTTTATGCCGGCATGAAGTTTCGGGTCGTACTCCACCAATCTGCCGTTCCGGACTACGCCCAAATACTGCATCCTCTTTCCTCGCGATGCCTCATAGCGGGCTTCGGTCAGTTCCGCCATCTCCCGGTCAAAATACCAGAAAGCGTCGTGCCTGTCGCCTCTGTACGAAGCGAAAGGAGCCGGCTTCGCCCTTTTCACTCCGTCGGGCCTCCAGCGTTCCGCCAGCCACCCTTTCTCCACATCCACCGGCAAGAGCCGCACCGGGACGTCCGCCGGCTGATTGTCCGGGCAACGAAGTTCCAGCGCCTTCTCCAGAAACAAAGCGATATACTCCGCCGTTTCCTCACACACGTCGAAATGGCCCCGCCCCGCATCGCACAAGAACGAAATGCAGCTTTCGGGATACATCATCCGAAAGGCCAATGCCGGGTTGACTCTCGCCTCCCACCATTCGTATTCCCCTTCAATCATCAGTCCGGGAATCCCGTCGATGTTCCGAGTCCTCCCCCATTCTAAATTCTCCCTTCCGTAGCCCGTAAGGTTCGTGCGCGGAGCGTCTCCGTGAAAAGACACTACGGCCAGCGTGCGTGCGGGATTCCATGCGGCGAAGTTCCACGGGAAAGTGGCCATCGCCGAATGTCCGAACGGCACAACCGGCACATGCGCCAACTCTCCATATCCGCTGACTTCCGCCAACTCGCCCATCAGGACATCAAAAGCGCGCTGCACCCCCGTGTCCACATCCCACTGCTGGTCAAGCCCCGGCACTATCCATACCAACGCAACTCCTATCCTCTCCAGCGCAACGCGGAAAGCCTCCATCTCAAACAGCGTTTCTTCCGTCATGTTCTGCTGCGAGAACATCACTGCACTCACCCGATTGCAAGAAGGCGGAATCCAAAGAAAAGCACGGGGCTGTTCTTCCGTCTCGCCCGACTTCATGCCGCGCACTTCCACCGACCATTGCCATTCGGCGGCGAAAAGCCTGTATCCCCCCGACAAAAAGAGGATAAAGAACAAAAGCAAAGATACCTTTTTCATAAAAGCCTTAATATTTATACGTATTCATTCGGTTTGAAACGATTTCCGACACCGTTTTCGAGATGACCGGACTGCCATAAAACGAAGAAAATCCGCCGTCTTTCTCCGAACTTCCCGCAACATGGGCAATAAAGAAACCGTACACTCCGTCGCGTTTGTTTATCCACGGATAAGCCCCGGCCCATCCCGGAGAACTGATCTGGCAGGCTTCTCCCGTCTTCTCGTCGACCAGTTCGCGCCATTCTCCCAACCCGTAGATGCCGGTATGCCGCTGTTTCAAAGCCCTCTCCACGTATGTGCCGGAAGGTATTTCCGCTTCCCTCACCTGATCGGCCTGCATCTCCCTGACCGTTTCAGGCTTCAGAACCACTTTGTCTCCGAAAGTGCCATTGTGATAAATCATGCCGAGAAAACGCATGTAGTCGTCAAGCGTGGTACACAACCCTCCCGCCAGCATCGGAGCATGGCCTCCGTCTGTGTTTACGGGAACAAAATGAGAGTTTTTCATACCCAGCGGACCGACTATCAGGCTTTGGAATATGCTCTCAAAATCCTCTCCCATAGCCATCTCCGCCATTCTTCCGGCCAACTGCATCGACAAGCCTCCGTATTCAAAACGCGCTCCCGGAGCACACACCGTGTCGAGCGGGAGAATCACTTCTACAGCCTGCTCAAGCCGATTGAAGTTATCTACTTCCGGTTCGGGAAGATAAGGGAGAAGACCTGAGGTGTGCGACAACAAATGCCTCAATGGAATTTGTCCTTTCGGGTCGTCCCGATACTGGAACAGCCATTTCCCTACCGGATCATCCCAGTCCAGTTCGGTACTGTCGACCACGGCACCGATTACGGCTGCCGCTACCCATTTCCCGGCAGAGGCCACATAAACTTTCGTATCTCCGGTAAAGCCCCCATAACACTTTCGGAACACCGTCGAATCGTCTTTGACCACACATACGGCAGCGCCGGGATAATACCCTTTGCCAATCCATTCGCCAACAATTGAATCGAGCGGAGCGAAATCATAGCCTTCCGCACCCTTCCGATGCAGGCATGATGACAACACGGCCAACGACAATGCCCACATCCCAACTTTAATCAAATTCTTCATAGCGACCAGCCTTTTATTGTAGATACGTATCAAAACCGAATTTACTCAACTCCGGCGCCGTTTTTCTCGAAGATTTTTGGATTGCTTTTACGAATCGGAAAAATAAAAAGAGGGTCTGCAAAGCGGTTTGCAGACCCTTGTACGATTAAACAGTTGCGGAAGCTGGGGGATTCGAACCCCCGGTACGGTAATCCCGCACGGCAGTTTAGCAAACTGCTGGTTTCAGCCACTC
>CALUGI010000062.1 GCA_944320135.1 uncultured Phocaeicola sp.
GCCGGTTGACCCGTTGCCGGGCTGCCACCTCCTTCCTCCGCCCTTTCCGCTACGCTCCAAGGACGGAGGAAGGAGGTGGCGGAGTTGCACTTCTAACTTGACGGTAGTCTTTTTCTTGGTTCTTCCGTAGATTGTCTCAAACCTCGCCTAAAATTTTCCCATTGTTCCTTGAACCAGTCTCCAATCGGTTGCCTGTTTATGGTCAGTACCAGTTTGCTATCATTGGTCGGACTTCTCTCTACCTTGAAAACATCATTCTTGATGTCAAACTTTCGCCTGTGTTCTTCGGAATAAATCCTGCCATTGCACCTGATAGCTTCTTTCTTTGTCAGAAGGCTCTCTATCATTTCTTTGGTGAAGCCGATAGCAGCGCACAGCTTTTCCATTTTCAGCATTTTTTAGCAAACCGAAATTGTGTAAGAGCCTTTTGCGTAAATAAATCACTTTCCTCTCACTATCTTTTTTATGTCGTTCAGTTTGTTCAGTGCTTCCAACGGGGTCAGGTTGTTGACGTCAAGGTCAAGTATTTCGTCGCGGATTTGGCACAATACGGGGTCATCGAGCTGGAAGAAGTTCAGTTGGATTCCTTCGGCCGGTTTCGATTTGGATGAAGCCGCATGAGCTACGGAACCGGACGAAATGCCTTCTTGCCGGTTTTCCTTTTCCAATTGTTGCAGGATTTCTTCGGCACGCTTGACGATGGATTTGGGCATTCCGGCCATTTTTGCCACGTGGATACCGAAAGAGTGTTCGCTTCCTCCGCGTTCGAGCTTGCGAAGGAAAATCACTTTGTTGTCGATTTCTTTTACGGAAACGTTGTAGTTCTTGATGCGTGAGAACTGCGTTTCCATATCGTTCAGTTCATGGTAATGCGTGGCGAAGAGCGTGCGCGCACGGGCACGTTTGTGTTCGTGGATGTGTTCTACGATGGCCCAGGCGATGGAGATGCCGTCATACGTGGAAGTGCCTCGTCCGAGTTCGTCGAAAAGCACTAAGCTGCGCGGCGAAAGGTTGTTCAGAATATTGGCCGCCTCGTTCATTTCTACCATAAAAGTAGATTCTCCCACCGAGATGTTGTCGCTCGCTCCCACACGGGTGAATATTTTGTCTACCAAGCCGATATGTGCGCTTTCGGCAGGCACGAAGCATCCTATTTGGGCCATAAGCGTAATCAACGCCGTTTGCCGGAGCAAGGCTGACTTGCCGGCCATGTTCGGTCCGGTAATGATGATAATCTGTTGCTTTTCCGTATCCAAATATACATCGTTAGCCACATATTTTTCGCCTAACGGGAGTTGCTTCTCGATGACCGGATGGCGGCCCTGCCGGATGTCAAGCACATCGTCGTCGGCCAATACCGGACGGATATATTTGTTTTCTTTGGCTACGTTGGCAAACGAGAGAAGGCAGTCCAAATGCGCAATCTGAGTGGCGTCGGCCTTGATAGCCGGAATAAATTCCGTCAGGCTGGCCACGAGTTCGTTATACAGGCGGGTTTCAAGAACCAGAACCTTCTCTTCCGCCGTCAGTATCTTTTCTTCGTATTCCTTCAGCTCTTGAGTGATGTATCGCTCCGCATTGACTAATGTTTGTTTGCGTATCCAGTCGGAGGGCACTTTGTCTTTATGCGTGTTTCTGACTTCGATGTAGTAGCCGAACACGTTGTTGTATGCTATTTTCAGGCTGGGAATGCCTGTCTGTTCGATTTCCCTTTGCTGGATTTGAAGCAGGTAGTCCTTTCCTGAATAGGCTATTTTGCGCAGTTCGTCCAGTTCGCTGTCCACATTGTCGGCAATTACCCCTCCTTTGTTGACAAGCAGGGGCGGGTCGTTCTTGATTTCTTTGGCGATGCGGTCGCGCAGTGAAACGCAAGGCTCCAGCCTTTTCCCGATGCGTTGCAGGCTTTCGTTTTCAGCGTTCAGACATGCGTTCTTGATGGGTTCGACGGCTTGCAGAGCCACTTTAAGTTGAACGACTTCACGCGGAGAAATACGCCCTACTGCGGCTTTCGAGATGATTCGTTCCAAATCGCCTATCAAATGAAGTTTTTCTTCGATGAAATCCTTGAAGTCGGGTTCCCGAAAGAAAAACTCCACCACATCCAACCGTTCGTTGACAGGCCGGATTTCTTTCAGCGGAAACAGAATCCATCGTTTCAACATGCGCGCTCCCATCGGGCTGACAGTCCGGTCGATGATGTCGAGCAGGCTGGTTCCCTCGTCGTTCATGCTTCCTATAAGTTCCAGACTTCTGACTGTAAACTTGTCGAGGCGCACGTAGCGTTCTTCTTCGATGCGCGTGATGGAGGTGATATGGTCGATTTGGAAGTGTTGCGTCAGCTCCAGATATTGCAGGACGGCTCCCGACGCGATGATTCCTTCGTGAAGGTTGTCGATGCCGAAGCCTTTCAGATTTTTCGTTTCAAAGTGTTTCAGCAGCTTTTCCCGTCCGAAACTTTCGGTAAACACCCAGTCTTCAAGTTCGAAAGTGAAATACTTGTTGCCGAAGTTGCCTTCGAACACCGGTTTTTTCCCCCGCTCGAAAAGCACCTCTTTCGGTGAGAAATTGTTCAGCAGCTTGTCTATATGGTCGGCAGAACCTTCCGCCGTCAGAAATTCTCCCGTCGATATGTCGAGGAAGGCCACTCCGCACACGTTCTTTCCGAAGTGAATGGCCGCCAGGAAGTTGTTTTCTTTGTATGAGAGCACATTGTCGTTGATGGCCACGCCCGGAGTGACCAGCTCGGTAATTCCTCTTTTCACCAATTTTTTGGTGGTTTTCGGGTCTTCCAGCTGGTCGCAGATTGCCACTCTTTTTCCTGCGCGGATGAGTTTGGGCAGATACGTGTCGAGCGCGTGATATGGAAATCCCGCCATTTCCACGGTTTTGCTTTGCCCGTTAGCCCGTTTGGTAAGCGTAATTCCGAGGATTTCGGAAGCGGTCACTGCGTCTTCTGAATAAGTTTCATAGAAATCTCCGCATCTGAACAGCATGACGGCGTCAGGATGTTTCGCTTTCAGCTCGAAATACTGTTTCATCATCGGAGTCAATACCACTTCATTGTCTTTCGCCACGGCATTTTCCTTTCTTTAATTGATGGGTGTTTCTTTAAGTCTTTAGTGATGCGTCTGCAAAGATACTTGAAATACATGAAAAATGCGAGCGCGTGTGAAAAAAATGCCCCGGCGTTTGCAACAGAACGCCGGGGCATTTTTTTACGTACAATACGTCTTTTTATTTGGCGATAATCAGATAATAGTTTTTCTTGCCTCTTTGAACCAACAGATATTTCCCGTTCAGCAGGTCGGAAGCAGCGACAGGCTGGTCGAAAGCGGTCAGTTTTTCTTTGTTGAGCGACACTCCACCGCCTTGCACGAGCTTTCTCATTTCGCCTTTCGACGGGAAGACCGACGCTTTTTCGACAAACAGGTCTACAGCTTTGATGCCGGCTTCAATATCAGTTTTGGACACTTCAAATTGCGGCACTCCTTCAAATACGGACAGCAGCGTGTCTTCGTCCAATTTCTTCAACGATTCTGAGGTTGCGTTTCCGAAGAGGATTCCCGATGCTTCTACCGCAGCATTATAGTCTTCTTCCGAGTGTACCATTACGGTCACTTCTTTAGCCAGACGTTTCTGAAGCGTGCGCAGATGCGGCGCCTGTTTGTGTTCGACTGTCAGTGCGTCGATTTCTTCCTTACTGAGCGATGTGAATATTTTGATATAGCGTTCTGCATCTTCATCGCTCACGTTCAGCCAGAACTGGTAGAACTTGTAGGGAGAAGTATATTTGGGGTCGAGCCATACGTTTCCGGATTCGGTTTTTCCGAATTTCGTGCCGTCGGCTTTTGTCACCAACGGACAAGTCAGCGCGAACACTTCGCCTCCGTTCGTCCGACGGATCAGTTCGGCGCCTGTAGTGATGTTGCCCCATTGGTCGGAGCCTCCTAACTGAAGTTTGCAGTTTCTGGTTTCATATAGATGCAGGAAATCATATCCTTGCAGCAGCTGGTAAGTAAATTCGGTAAACGAAAGACCGTCGCGCGCTTCGCCGTTCAGCCGTTTCTGTACGGAGTCTTTCGCCATCATGTAATTGACTGTGATGTGTTTTCCCACGGTGCGGGCAAATTCAAGGAAAGTGAAGTCTTTCATCCAGTCGTAGTTGTTCACTAATTCCGCTTTGTTCGGAGCGTCCGATTCGAAGTCAAGGAATTTACCCAATTGTTTTTTGATACATTCCTGATTATGGCGCAAGGTATCTTCGTCAAGAAGGTTGCGTTCCTGCGATTTCCCGGACGGGTCGCCGATCATGCCGGTTGCTCCTCCCACCAATGCCAAAGGCTTGTGGCCGCATCGCTGGAAATGTCTGAGCATCATCACCCCGCAAAGATGGCCGATATGCAGCGAATCGGCTGTAGGGTCAATGCCCAAATAAGCTGTAACCATTTCTTTTTCCAGTAATTCTTCCGTACCCGGCATCATGTTGTGGACCATTCCACGCCATTT
>CALUGI010000063.1 GCA_944320135.1 uncultured Phocaeicola sp.
CTCGTCATCTATTATGACACCAATTCGTGGAACTTCACCCGCGTAGGCAAGGTGAACGGAGCCGGTTCACGCAAGGAGATGCTCGATTTGCTTGGCGGAGCAGGGAAAATTTCCGTAACCCTTTCATTGGACGAAAAATGAAAAGACTGATAGCGGCAGGACTGCTCGGAATGACATTACCTGTCGGGGCGCAGCAGACGGTCGATGTCCACACCCACATCATCCTCCCCGAATACGTGGAAGTGCTGAAAGCGCACGGGGCGGAACTGGAAGAGACCTTCCCGTTGCCCGAATGGGATGCCGGGCGGCACATCGCCTTTATGGACAGCGCGGGCATCCGTACCGCCGTGCTGACGATGCCTGCCCCGCAACCTTTCTATGGCGATGCAAAGGAAAGTGCCGAGTGCATCCGCCGTGTAAACGAGGTTTCGGCAAAGGTGAAGCAGCAATACCCCGGCAGGTTCAAATTCTGCGCAGCCCTGCCTCTGCCCGATGTGGACGCCGCCATCCGTGAAGCTATTTATGCGCTTGATACATTGAAAGCCGACGGCGTGAAATTAGCGACCAACAGCCGGGGGCAATACTTGGGCGACGAGGCGTTGAACCCGCTGATGGAAGTCCTGAACAAGCGTCACGCCGTCATCATCATCCATCCGCACCGCCCCACGCCTTATCCGGAGAAAATTATCGCCACCACGCCGCTGGCGATATACGAATATCCGGCAGAGACCACCCGCGCCGTGGTGAACATGCTGTCGAGGAACGTGCTTGTGCGCTACCCTAACCTGAAAGTGGTCGTGCCCCATTGCGGCTCGTTCCTGCCGCTGGCGTTGCCGAGAATGAAATCCATCCTCCCGGCAATGGTCGCGCAGGGCTACATGCAGCCGATAGACTGGGAAAGCAACCTGTCGCGTCTCTACTTCGACTTGGCGGGCAATCCTACCCCCGAAGTCCTGCATTCGCTGCTCACCCTCACCACGCCCGACCATATCCTTTATGGCTCGGATTATCCCTATTTGCCCGATGCCGTACTGAAAAGCAACCTGCAAAGGTTGAAACAGACGCTGGCTTCGGATGAGGAATTGGCTCCATACAGTAAGGATATACTGTGGAAGAATGCGGAGCGGCTCTTTGAGAGAAACGATACCGATGAAAGATGACCCAAGACATCAGAACCGCATCTTCCCGACGTACTCCGACGGCGTAACCCCCTCCTGCTTCTTGAACATCCGGCTGAAATGCTGGGGATATTCGAAGCCGAGGCGGTCGGACACTTGGGAGACGGTTTCCCCTGCTGCCAGCCCGTTCTTGGCAAGCTGGATGACGAAGCGGCGGATGTGGTTGCTCGCTGTGTCGCCCGTTGTCTTCTTGATAACGTCGCCGAAGTAATTGGCAGACATGCAGAGCTTGTCGGCGCAATATTGCACGGTGGGCAGGCCGAGGGTCAGTTGGAGTTTGTCCTCAAAATAGTCGTGGAGCAGGCGGTCGAAACGGACGAGGATGTCGGAGTTCTCAATCTTGCGGGTGACGAACTGGCGGTTGTAGAACCGCTGGCAGAAGTTGAGCGCCAGCTCGATGTAGCTGACGAGGATGGCCTGTTGCAGCTCGTCGGACTTCCCCGCGAGTTCCTCCCGTATCTGGCGCATCAGCGAGACAAGGAGGTCGTGCTCCTCGTCGGTCATGTGCAGGGCCTCGTTGATGCGGTAGTCGAAGAAGGAATACTCCCGGATGCGCCTTTCGAGCGGGAAGCCGTGCAGCAGGTCGGGATGGAACAGGAGCGCCCAGCCCGCAATCGCCACTCGCTCGCCGTTGTCCTCCTTGCCGCCCACCTGCCCGGGAGCCACGCAGAGCAGCGTCCCCTTGTTGTAATCGTACTTGCCGCAGCCATAATCGAGATCCACGCCGGCATCGTCCCTGAGGAACAGCCCGTACACGCTGTAATTGTTCAGGCTGTGGCGTATGGGCGACACCTCGGCATAGTCGATGACACTGACCAGCGGGTGCTGCTCCGCGCATCCGACGTAGCGGCTGTAATCATTCACGTTCCTTACCTTCAATATCTTGCTCATCGTTCTTTTTATTTGACCGATACAAATATAATGTTTTTCTTTCCCATTTCCATTGCCCGCTTCCTGATTTTCACTACCTTCGCAAAGATAAAACAGGAACATCATAGATGTATGAAAGATAAAACCTATCTGTTATTCGACTTGGACGGAACACTGACTGACCCGTTCATCGGTATCACCCGCTCGGTGCAACATGCCTTGAAGCATTACGGCATTATTGAGAATGACCTCGGCCGGTTGGCTCCTTTTATCGGTCCTCCGTTAGTCGACTCTTTCCGCGAGACGTATCATTTCTCCGAAGAACAGGCGAAAGAAGCCGTCAACTATTACCGTGAATACTTCGCGGAAAAAGGTTGGTGCGAAAACAGGGTCTATCCGGGCATTCCCGAACTTCTCAAACACTTGCAGGAGGCTGGACGCAAGCTATATGTCGCGACCTCGAAGCCTACCCCGTTTGCCAAGAAAATATTGGACTATTTCAATCTTTCCTGTTATTTTGAGCGAATTGAAGGGGCTTCGTTCGACCACACAAGAACGCGGAAAACAGAAGTAATGCAATATCTTCTCGCCCAGACAGGAATTCCCGACAAAGAGAAAGCCGTCATGATAGGCGACCGGAAGTTTGATGTCGCCGGAGCGCACGAAGTCGGCATGGAGTGCATTGGCGTGCTTTATGGTTATGGCTCACACGAAGAACTGATTTCTGCCGGAGCAGATTACATTGTGCAATCCGTAGAAGCCTTGTCCGTTCTCTTCCGCTAAGGTACATATTCTGTCAACAGCATCAATCCGCCCCCGATAACCGCCGTTTACCCAATCAACCGTACTTATCCTGCAATCTTGCAGGGTGTGCCACAACTGATATATACCACATCTTTCTTTATCCCCCGCCACAGCTTCCGCCCCCTCGATTCCGTAAAAATGGTACGGTTTGCCCACTTATGGTTACAAGATTCCCCGCCGATTCGGTGTAATTTTGCATCGGATAAAAACAAGGAAAGACAATGGAGCAGATTACTGATTTCCCCGAAGAACTGTGCGCGGACGAGGCGGTGTGTTTCATCGCCGGCCGACACAACATGACGCCGCGGCAGCTTTTGCGCTGTTTCCTCGTCGGCGAGGCGTCCGTCCCCCTCGAACCCAACGAGGTGGAGATACTGAAAGGACTGTCCGGCACGGCAGAGGATGACCCGATTGCAAACGACATTAAAACAAGATAACAATGAAGAAGAACATCGGAAACACACTGGCACTCTATCCCACGCCCGCAGTGGTCGTAGGGACGGAAGTGAACGGAAAAGTGAACTGGCTGCTCGTGGCCCACGTGGGCATCATCGGGCACGACCGAATCATGCTCAGCATGTTTAAGAAACATTACACCAACGAAGGCGTCAGGCAGACGGGCCGGGTATCGGTCAATATGGTGAACGAGGCGATGCTCTCCCGTGCCGACTACGTGGGCTGCGCCAGCGGAGCCAAGGCGGACAAGTCGGATGTATTCGCCTGGCACCGGGGCGAGGCGGGAACGCCCGTCATCGATGAAAGCCCGTTGGTGATGGAGTGCGAGGTGGTGGGCAACTACGAGACGGACACCTTCGACAATTTCATCTGCAAGATAACGAACACCTATGTGGACGAGGATTGCCTGAACGAAAAGGGCAAGCCCGATTACGACAAGTTGAAGCCCGTGCTCTTCGAGATGCCGAATTACACCTATCTGCGTACAGGTGAGACCATCGGCAAATGCACCAGCTTCGGGAAAACATACAGAAAGGAGGAACAGCGATGAAAACAAGATTCTTAGGAAAAGATGGACTGCAAGTGTCCGCCATCGGCTTGGGCTGCATGGGATTCACGCAAAGTTATCCCCCGTATCCCGACCGTAAGGACGCAATAGAAACGATTCGCAAGGCAGTGGACTTGGGCGTGACTTTCTTCGA
>CALUGI010000064.1 GCA_944320135.1 uncultured Phocaeicola sp.
GAATCGGTAGACGCGCTGGTCTCAAACACCAGTGGAGTAAAATCCATCCCGGTTCGACCCCGGGTCTGGGTACTGAGACGGAGAAAGACGGAAATCTTTCTCCGTTTTCTTTTTTTCTTGGCGAAGAAAAATCATTCGGCTAATACATACACCTTGTGCGGCGCGCGCCCTTTAGTGCTCAGTTTCCCTTCTTTCACCCATTTTTGCAGGTCGGTCAGGGCTTTTGTCTTGAGCAGGCCGGTCAGTTCGCCGTATTCGGTTCGGGTGGCGTAGGGACGGGTGGCAAGATACGATTTCAGTTTTTCCCAACGCGATTCTTCTGTCGACGGCTTGCTTTCCTGAAAGCGGAAGTCCTTCTTGGCCCTTTCCAATTGGCCTGAACATCTTTTCCCGAAGGTGCGCGAGATTCTGAAGTTTACTCCGGCGAACTCTACCGACTGGGCGTTCCTTTTCGACGGGTCCGTTACTTCCCGCTTTGCTTCCAAGCGCGCCGAGGCGTATCCGATGTTCCCTACTTGCACGTGGTATCCTTGCGAGATGTAGTAAAGAATCCATTTTTCCATTTCTTCCATCATTCCTATTACGTCGCCTACCTTGAAGCTCGAAGAATTGGCAATCTGGTGGGCCAGTTCCTTGAACGAGAAGGTGCCTTTTGACACTATTTGCGGATAAAACCCTTGTTCTTCTGCATCGGTTCCTTCCGCCTTAAACGACGGTTTTTTCTTGAAATCATATTGTGCTGGCATATATAAAGTTTTAAATGATTCGCCGATTGTTACAGTCCGGCAGCCAGACCGTATGGTTTGTATATACAGACTGTACGGTCTGCACCTGAAGTCCGTATAGTCCGGCTGCCGGACTGTAGGATTCTTCCATACAAATATAATGTTTTTCCGAATGCAGGTCAACCTTTTGCGGATATTTTAGGACTTTGCGGCGGAAGATGGCCGGGCCGTTCCGGTCTGCCGTTTGTCAAATTTGCGGTTCTTGTGAGGATATTCCGCAGATTTTACTAAATTTGTCACAGAAACCAATTTAAACAGATACATATTATCATGGAAAACGAAAACAAGAACCAGCTCCAGATTGAGCTGAAAGAAGAAATCGCAAGAGGAACATACGCAAATCTTGCCATACTCACGCACTCTACGTCTGAGTTCATCATTGATTTCGTGAACGTTATGCCCGGACTTCCGAAGGCCGGAGTGCAGTCGCGCATCATTATGACTCCCGAACATGCGAAGCGTCTGCTTTTCGCCTTGCAGGACAACGTGGCCAAGTATGAAAAGAATTTCGGCCCCATCCGGATGCCCGAACAGCAGCAGAAAGGCGGCAAAACGTTCGTCCCGTCGCTGAACGATTTCAAGGGGGAGGCTTAAAAAATCATAAAAATATCGCCGTCAAGTCCGATTCGCCCGCTTTTTCGGGGAACCGGACTTTTTTTCGCTCAAAACAGTTTGTCTATTAAAAAGTTATTTGTAATTTTGCAGCCCGAAATGTGTAATTTCGCTTTGGATTGGAAAAACAACAAACAAAATATATAACAATTAAAAATCAAACAAAATGCCTACTATTCAACAGTTAGTAAGAAAAGGAAGAAAGGTTTTGGTTGAGAAGAGTAAGTCGCCTGCACTCGACGGATGCCCCCAAAGACGTGGCGTTTGCGTGCGCGTTTACACTACTACACCGAAGAAACCGAATTCAGCAATGCGTAAAGTAGCTCGTGTGCGTCTGACAAACTCGAAGGAAGTGAACTCCTACATTCCGGGCGAAGGACACAACTTGCAGGAACACTCCATCGTGTTGGTTCGCGGAGGCCGTGTGAAAGACCTTCCGGGTGTGCGCTATCACATCGTTCGCGGCACATTGGATACCGCAGGCGTGGCAGGCCGCACGCAGAGACGTTCCAAATACGGCGCCAAGCGTCCGAAACCGGGACAGGCTCCTGCAGGAAAGGGCAAGAAGTAACGCGCTGTTGCTGAGTACAATCCTTTTTTTTACACAGAAAAAACTTTTATTAATCCGTTTTGGTTTGTCGGAGAGAGCTTTAAGGTTGAGTAAATGCTTCGGAGGAAGCGTTGAAGAAAACATGATGCAGCCCCAAACTGAACATTATTATCAAACGAAATGAGAAAAGCAAAACCAAAAAAACGTGTGATCCTCCCGGATCCGGTGTACAACGAAGTAAGGGTTTCAAAGTTCGTGAACCATCTGATGTATGACGGAAAGAAGAACAAGGCTTACGAAATCTTTTACGGCGCACTGAAGACGGTCGAAACGAAACTTCCGGGCGAAGAAAAGTCTGCATTGGAAGTTTGGAAGAAGGCTTTGGAAAACGTAACTCCGCAAATCGAAGTGAAGTCCCGCCGTATCGGTGGAGCAACATTCCAGGTTCCTACAGAAATCCGTCCTGACCGCAAAGAGTCAGTTTCAATGAAGAACATGATTTCTTTCGCACGCAAGCGCGGAGGCAAGTCAATGGCCGACAAGCTGGCTGCTGAAATCCTTGACGCTTATAATGAACAAGGCGGAGCGTTCAAGCGCAAAGAAGACATGCACCGTATGGCTGAAGCTAACCGTGCGTTCGCTCACTTCAGATTCTAATGGGCAAGAGGTATTAACTTTAATAAGGATTTAAGAAAGATGGCTAAACATGATTTGCATTTGACCCGTAATATCGGTATTATGGCTCACATCGATGCCGGTAAGACGACGACTTCAGAACGTATCCTGTTTTATACTGGTTTGACCCATAAAATCGGTGAAGTTCATGACGGCGCTGCCACGATGGACTGGATGGAGCAGGAGCAGGAGCGTGGTATCACTATCACCTCTGCCGCTACTACTACGTACTGGACGTATGCGGGCAACAAATATAAAATTAACTTGATTGACACTCCGGGACACGTAGACTTTACTGCCGAGGTGGAACGCTCGTTGCGCGTGCTCGACGGTGCCGTGGCTACTTATTGCGCGGTAGGCGGCGTGGAGCCTCAGTCTGAAACCGTTTGGCGTCAGGCCGACAAGTACAATGTGCCTCGTATCGGTTATGTCAACAAGATGGACCGCTCAGGTGCTGACTTCTTTGAAGTAGTCCGTCAGATGAAAGACATCTTGGGCGCAAATCCGTGTCCGGTGGTCGTTCCTATCGGTGCGGAAGAAAATTTCAAGGGATTGGTCGACCTTATCAAGATGAAGGCAATCTATTGGCACGATGAAACGATGGGCGCCGACTACAGCGTGGAAGATATTCCTGCCAACTTGATTGACGAAGCTCAGGAGTGGAGAGACAAGATGCTGGAAAAGGTAGCCGAGTTCGACGAAGCTCTGATGGAGAAGTATTTCGACGATCCTTCTACTATCACGGAAGAAGAAATCTTGCGCGCTTTGCGTGCCGGAACTCTGAAAATGGATATCGTGCCGATGCTGTGCGGTTCTTCATTCAAGAACAAGGGCGTGCAGACTTTGCTCGACTATGTGTGTGCGTTCCTGCCTTCTCCGCTGGATACTCCGAACATCGTAGGTACCAATCCGAGCACCGGCGTTGAGGAAGACCGCAAGCCGGATGAAGATGAAAAGACTGCAGCTTTGGCGTTCAAGATTGCTACCGACCCGTATGTGGGACGTCTGACATTCTTCCGTGTTTATTCAGGAAAAGTAGAATCAGGTTCTTACATCTACAATTCCCGTTCTGGCAAGAAGGAGCGCGTTTCACGTCTGTTCCAGATGCACTCGAACAAGCAGAATCCGGTTGACGTGATCAGCGCAGGCGACATTGGCGCAGGTGTAGGTTTCAAGGATATCCGTACCGGCGATACGTTGTGCGACGAAACGGCTCCGATTGTATTGGAGTCTATGGACTTCCCGGAACCGGTTATCGGTATTGCCGTAGAGCCGAAAACTCAGAAAGACTTGGACAAGCTGTCCAACGGTTTGGCTAAGCTGGCTGAAGAAGACCCGACATTTACCGTGCGCACCGACGAGCAGACCGGACAGACTATCATCTCTGGTATGGGAGAGCTTCACTTGGATATCATTATCGACCGTTTGAAACGTGAGTTCAAGGTAGAATGCAACCAAGGTCGTCCGCAGGTGAACTATAAGGAAGCTATTACCAAGACTGTTGAACTCCGTGAAGTTTACAAGAAGCAGTCGGGTGGTCGCGGTAAGTTTGCCGATATCATCGTGGCCGTAGGCCCGGTTGACGAAGACTGGAAGCAGGGAGGTCTGCAGTTTGTCGATGAAGTGAAGGGCGGTAACGTGCCTAAGGAATTCATTCCTTCCGTGCAGAAAGGTTTCCAGACTGCGATGAAAAACGGTGTGTTGGCCGGCTTCCCGCTCGACTCGTTGAAGGTTGTGCTGAAAGACGGTTCGTTCCACCCGGTAGACTCTGACCAGCTGTCATTCGAAATTTGTGCTATCCAAGCCTACAAGAATGCGTGTGTGAAGGCAGGTCCGGTGCTGATGGAACCGATTATGAAACTGGAAGTGGTTACCCCGGAAGAAAACATGGGTGACGTAATCGGCGACTTGAACAAGCGTCGCGGCCAGGTAGAAGGTATGGAGACAAGCCGTTCCGGTGCCCGCATCGTGAAAGCGATGGTTCCGCTGGCTGAAATGTTCGGTTACGTAACAGCGTTGCGTACCATCACTTCAGGTCGTGCAACATCTTCTATGACTTATGACCACCATGCGCAGGTTTCTTCTTCAATCGCTAAGGCTGTATTGGAAGAAGTGAAGGGACGTGCTGATTTGGTGTAATCAACGGAAAATAATTTGAAGCTGATGAGGGTTAGTGAATGACTCTTAACCCTCATGCTTCTTTTGTCGTTATATTGTTTATTTAATAAAAGTATGAGTCAAAAAATTAGAATCAAATTGAAATCTTACGATCACAACTTGGTTGACAAGTCAGCAGAAAAGATTGTAAAGACAGTGAAGGCTACGGGTGCTATCGTAAGCGGTCCGATTCCATTGCCTACTCACAAGCGTATTTTTACCGTAAACCGTTCGACTTTCGTCAACAAGAAGTCACGCGAGCAGTTCCAGTTGTCGTCTTACAAAAGACTGATTGACATTTATAGCTCGACGGCCAAAACGGTAGACGCTTTGATGAAGCTGGAGTTGCCGAGCGGAGTGGAAGTAGAAATTAAAGTTTAATACAATTAAAAATTAACTGAAATGCCAGGATTATTAGGAAAAAAAATCGGAATGACATCCGTTTTCAGTGCCGAGGGTAAGAACGTGCCATGCACTGTTATCGAAGCTGGTCCTTGTGTGGTTACTCAGATTAAGAGTGTAGAAAAAGATGGCTATGCAGCTGTTCAGTTGGGTTTCCAAGACAAAAAAGAGAAACATACGACGAAGCCGCTGATGGGCCACTTCAAGAAAGCCGGAGTAACACCGAAGAGACACTTGGCCGAGTTCAAAGGTTTCTCAGAAGAATTGAATTTGGGTGACACTGTTACCGTAGAACTGTTCAACGATTCAGCTTATGTAGACGTTGTCGGAACTTCTAAGGGTAAAGGTTTCCAGGGAGTTGTTAAACGTCACGGATTCGGCGGTGTAGGCCAGACTACTCACGGTCAGCACAACCGTCAGCGCAAGCCGGGTTCTATCGGAGCTTGTTCTTATCCTGCAAAGGTGTTTAAAGGAATGCGTATGGCCGGCCGTATGGGTTGCGACAGAGTGACTACTCACAACTTGCAAGTATTAAAAGTTATCCCCGAACACAATTTGCTTTTGATTAAGGGTTCTGTTCCGGGTTACAAAGGTTCAATCGTAATAATTGAGAAATGATGGAAGTTAACGTATTAAATATTAAGGGTGAAGATACCGGAAGAAAGGCTGTCTTGAACGAGGCTGTTTTTGGAATCACTCCGAACGATCACGCTATCTATTTGGCGGTGAAGCAGTACATGGCCAATCGTCGTCAGGGAACTCACAAGTCAAAAGAAAGAAGCGAAGTGAGCGGTTCTACTCGGAAATTGGGTCGCCAGAAAGGTGGAGGCGGCGCACGTCGCGGTGACATCAACTCTCCGTTGCTGGTGGGCGGAGGACGTGTATTCGGTCCGAAACCTCGTGACTACTCTTTCAAATTGAACAAGAAGTTGAAAGAGTTGGCGCGCAAGTCGGCTCTGTCATACAAGGCTCAGAGCAGCAGCATTGTAGTTGTGGAAGACTTCACATTTGAAGCTCCTAAAACAAAAGAGTTTATAAATGTTGTGAATAATCTGAAACTGACTGGCAAGAAGCTGCTTATGGTTTTGCCGGAAGCGGATAAAAACGTATATTTGTCAGCTCGTAACTTGGAGCGTACAAATACGGCAATTGCTTCCGCGCTGAATACATATATCGTATTGGACGCGGAAACTCTTGTTGTGACTGAGAGCGCATTGAAGGCTATCGAGGAAACCTTGGTTAAATAATTAAAGGAGCTGAAGTAAGATATGGGAATAATTATTAAACCGTTAGTTACGGAAAAGATGACGGCAATCACTGAGAAGTTCAACAATCGTTTCGGCTTCATTGTCCGTCCTGAGGCTAACAAATTGGAGATTAAGCGTGAAATCGAAGCTCTGTATAATGTGACAGTCGTTGATGTGAACACGATGCGCTATATGGGCAAGAGCAAAAGCCGTTATACGAGAACAGGTCTTGTCAAGGGTCGCAGAAATGCATACAAGAAAGCTATTGTGACGCTGAAGGAAGGCGATACTATTGATTTTTATAGCAATATCTAAATAAGAAATGGCAGTACGTAAATTTAAGCCCACAACACCGGGGCAGAGACACAAAATTATTGGTACTTTTGAAGAGATTACTGCATCGGTACCAGAGAAATCTCTTGTATATGGCAAGCGTTCTACGGGTGGTCGAAACAACGTAGGTAAAATGACTATGCGTTATATCGGTGGCGGCCATAAGAGAAAATACCGTATCATCGATTTCAAGAGAAACAAGGACGGTGTTCCTGCAGTAGTGAAGACAATCGAATACGATCCGAACCGTTCGGCTCGTATCGCTTTGTTGTTTTATGCTGACGGAGAAAAAAGATACATCATTGCTCCTAATGGATTGCAAGTTGGCACAACCTTGATGTCGGGAGCGGATGCGGCGCCTGAGATTGGTAATGCGCTTCCGCTCGAAAACATCCCTGTGGGTACGGTGATTCATAACATTGAATTGCGTCCGGGCCAAGGTGCGGTGCTGGTAAGATCGGCTGGTAATTTTGCTCAGTTGACTTCCCGTGAGGGCAAGTATTGTGTTGTCAAATTGCCTTCAGGCGAAATTAGACAGATTTTGAGCTCTTGCAAAGCTACTATCGGTAGTGTAGGCAACTCAGACCACGCTTTGGAAGCGTCCGGTAAGGCAGGACGTTCGCGTTGGCTGGGCCGTCGTCCTCATAACCGTGGTGTGGTAATGAACCCTGTAGATCACCCGATGGGTGGTGGTGAAGGACGTCAGTCCGGAGGTCATCCGAGATCGCGTACAGGTTTGTATGCTAAGGGCTTGAAGACGAGATCGCCGAAGAAGCAGTCTTCTAAGTACATAATCGAAAGAAGAAAGTAAAAACAACTGATTAATTGAGTAATTTATGAGTCGTTCATTAAAAAAGGGTCCATATATTAACGTAAAGCTGGAGAAGAAAGTGCTCGCTATGAATGAAAGCGGGAAAAAGTCAGTTGTTAAGACTTGGGCTAGAGCTTCAATGATTTCACCTGATTTCGTTGGGCATACGATTGCAGTTCATAACGGTAATAAATTTATACCTGTCTATGTTACTGAAAACATGGTGGGACACAAGTTGGGCGAATTTGCTCCTACTCGTACATTCCGCGGCCATGCAGGCAACAAGAAGAAATAATTGACAGGAGAATCGTTGAATAAAAAAGAATTAGATAATGGGAGCAAGAAAAAGAATATCGGCTGAAAAGATTAAAGAGGCCCGTAAAACCATGTATTTCGCAAAATTGCGGAATGTGCCTACCCCTCCGCGCAAGATGCGTCTTGTGGCTGACCTGATTCGCGGTATGGAGGTGAACAGAGCGCTTGGTGTGCTGAAGTTTTGTTCTAAGCAAGTCGCTGCCGGCAGACTTGAAAAACTGCTTCGCTCTGCTATTGCAAACTGGGAACAGAAAAACGAACGTAAGGCTGAAGATGGCGAACTGTATGTAACTACGATTTTTGTTGATGGAGGAGCAACTCTGAAAAGAATGAGACCGGCTCCGCAGGGTAGAGGTTACAGAATTCGCAAACGTTCAAACCATGTGACGTTGTTCGTTGGATCTAAGAATACTAATGATAAAAATTAAGAACTAGATGGGACAGAAAGTTAATCCGATAAGCAACCGTTTAGGAATTATCAGAGGATGGGATTCTAATTGGTACGGTGGCAAGAATTATGGTGACGCTTTGCTGGAAGACAGCAAAATCCGTAAATATCTGAATGCCAGACTTGCAAAAGCCAGCGTTTCTAGGATTGTTATTGAACGTACTCTGAAATTGGTGACTATCACTGTTTGCACTGCCCGTCCGGGACTTATCATTGGTAAAGGCGGCCAGGAAGTGGACAAGTTGAAAGAAGAGTTGAAGAAAATCACTGACAAAGATATTCAGATTAATATCTTTGAAGTGAAAAAACCTGAATTGGATGCTGTTATTGTAGCTAACAATATCGCACGTCAGGTGGAAGGAAAAATCGCTTATCGCCGCGCTATCAAGATGGCTATCGCAAACACGATGCGGATGGGTGCGGAAGGCATCAAGGTGCTGATTTCAGGTCGTTTGAACGGTGCGGAAATGGCACGCTCTGAAATGTACAAGGAAGGACGTACTCCGTTGCATACTTTCCGTGCAGACATTGACTATTGCCATGCTGAAGCGTTGACTAAAGTTGGTCTGCTGGGTATCAAAGTGTGGATTTGCCGGGGAGAGGTTTATGGGAAGCGTGAATTGGCTCCCAACTTCGTGCAGACTAAGGAAAGCGGACGTGGTGGAAACAACAATGGCGGAAAGAATTTCCGTAGAAAGAAGAACAACAATCGCTAACGAATTTGAATTTTAGGAATTATGTTACAACCGAAAAAGACAAAATTCAGAAGACAGCAGAAAGGTAGCGCGAAAGGTAACGCTCAGAGAGGCCACCAGTTGGCTTTCGGCAGTTTCGGTATCAAGTCATTGCAGACGAAATGGATTACCGGTCGTCAGATTGAAGCTGCCCGTGTTGCCGTAACAAGATATATGCAGCGTCAGGGTCAGATTTGGATCCGTATTTTCCCGGACAAACCTATTACTCGCAAGCCTGCTGATGTGCGTATGGGTAAAGGTAAAGGTAATCCGGAAGGTTTTGTAGCTCCTGTCACTCCGGGACGTATTCTTATTGAAGTGGAGGGAGTTCCTTTTGATGTGGCAAAAGAAGCTTTGCGCCTTGCGGCTCAGAAACTTCCTGTGGTCACTAAGTTTATTGTTAGACGTGATTATGACGCAAGTCAAAATGTTTAATTGTGAGGTATGAAGATTGCAGAAATTAGACAAATGCCTACCAATGAATTGGTAGAAAGAGTCCAGGCTGAAGTTGTCAATTACAATCAGTTAGTGTTGAATCATTCAATCTCTCCGCTGGAAGATCCTTCGCAGATTAAAAAGTTGCGCAAGACAATCGCCCGTATGAAAACGGTGTTGCGCGAGAGAGAACTTAACAAATAATAATGGTCCTCATGGAAGCTAGAAATTTAAGAAAAGAAAGAACGGGGGTTGTCGTTAGCAATAAGATGGAAAAGACCATTGTTGTTGCCGCTAAGTTCAAGGAGAAACACCCCATTTATGGTAAATTCGTTGCTAAGACGAAAAAATATCATGCTCACGATGAAAAGAACGATTGTCAGATTGGCGATACCGTTCGTATCATGGAAACTCGTCCTTTGAGCAAGACTAAGAGATGGAGATTGGTTGAAATTATTGAAAGAGCTAAATAATTATGATACAGACAGAATCCAGACTTACAGTATGTGACAACAGCGGTGCGAAAGAAGCTCTTTGTATCCGCGTGTTGGGTGGGACGAGAAAACGTTACGCTTCTGTCGGCGACGTGATTGTCGTTACTGTAAAGAGCGTTATTCCCTCAAGTGATATTAAGAAAGGTGCAGTGTCAAAGGCTTTGATTGTGCGGACAAAGAAAGAAATCCGTCGTGCTGACGGTTCTTACATTCGTTTTGATGACAACGCTTGCGTGTTGCTGAACAATGCAGGTGAAATTAGAGGAAGCCGTATCTTTGGTCCGGTTGCGCGTGAGTTGCGTAGCGTGAATATGAAAGTCGTTTCTTTGGCACCTGAAGTACTTTAACTTTGTAAAGAATAGAATAATGAGCAAGTTACATATTAAGAAAGGCGATACAGTTTACGTAAACTCTGGTGATGATAAGGGCAAGACGGGACGTGTGTTGAAAGTTCTTGTTAAGGAACAGCGTGCCGTGGTCGAGGGCATCAACATTGTGTCCAGAAGCACGAAGCCAAGTGCGAAGAATCCTCAGGGAGGCATTGTGAAGATGGAGGCTCCTATTCACATTTCCAACCTGAATCCGCTGGACCCTAAAACAGGGAAACCGACACGTGTGGGTAGAAGAGAAAGTTCTGACGGAAGGACATTTGTTCGTTACGCTAAAAAATCAGGAGAGGAGATTAAATAATGAATACTGCAAGCCTTAAAAAAGAATATGCAGAGCGTATAGCTCCGGCATTGAAGAATCAGTTCCAGTATTCTTCATCAATGCAAATTCCCGTGCTCAAAAAGATTGTTATCAATCAGGGTTTGGGGATGGCTGTTGCTGACAAGAAGATTATTGACGTGGCTATCAACGAGCTGACTGCTATTACTGGCCAGAAAGCTGTGGCTACCGTTTCGCGCAAAGATATCGCGAACTTCAAACTTCGCAAGAAAATGCCTATCGGCGTAATGGTTACTTTGCGTCGTGAAAGAATGTACGAGTTTCTTGAGAAGTTGGTTCGCGTGGCTTTGCCTCGTATCCGCGACTTCAAGGGGATTAACAGCAAGTTTGACGGAAAGGGGAATTACACTTTGGGTATCCAAGAGCAGATTATCTTCCCTGAAATCAACATTGACAGCATCACGAAAATTATGGGTATGAACATTACTTTCGTGACTTCTGCCCAGACGGATGAAGAAGGCTATGCGCTGTTGAAAGAATTCGGCTTACCGTTTAAAAACGCTAAAAAAGATTGATAGATTATGGCAAAAGAATCAATGAAGGCTCGTGAGGTAAAAAGAGCCAAACTCGTTGCTAAATACGCTGAGAAGCGCGCAGCATTGAAGAAGATTGTGAATTCAGGCAATCCTGCGGAGGCTTTTGAAGCAGCTCAGAAATTGCAGGCACTTCCGAAAAATTCAAATCCGATTCGTTTGCATAACCGTTGCAAGCTGACAGGCCGTCCAAGGGGTTATATGCGTCAGTTCGGCATTTCGCGTATTCAATTCCGTGAAATGGCATCTAACGGTTTGATTCCGGGCGTAAAGAAAGCAAGCTGGTAAATATTTTTATTATTAAATATTGTCAGGGTAGTCCTGATTAATTTAACAATTAATTTTTATGACAGATCCAATCGCAGATTATCTCACAAGATTGAGAAATGCAATCAGTGCTAAGCACAGAGTGGTGGAAGTGCCTGCCTCAAACCTGAAAAAGGAGATTACAAAAATCCTGTTTGACCAAGGTTACATTCTGAACTACAAGTTTGTTGAAGACGGCCCTCAGGGCACTATCAAGGTTGCTTTGAAGTATGATGCCGTCAGCAAAGTGAACGCCATCAAGAAACTTATCAGAGTTTCTACTCCGGGTATGCGTAAGTACACGGGTTACAAGGACATGCCGAGAGTTATTAACGGATTAGGTATCGCTATCATATCTACATCCCAAGGTGTAATGACTAACAAAGAAGCTGCCCGTCTGAAAATCGGCGGCGAAGTTCTTTGCTATGTATATTAATTGAGGAGGGTAAGCAATGTCAAGAATTGGTAAATTGCCTGTTGTCATTCCTGCTGGGGTAACGGTTACTCTGAAGGATAACGTTGTTAGCGTGAAAGGGCCGAAAGGTGAAATGAGTCAGTTTGTGAATCCCGCTATTTCCGTTGAAATTGCAGACGGACATGTGGTGTTGAGAGAAGATGAAAACGCGATGCTGGATGATTTGAAGCAGCGTCATGCTTTCCACGGATTGTATCGGGCTTTGATTCACAACATGGTTGAAGGCGTGTCCAAAGGATATAGAAAAGAGTTGGAGTTGGTTGGTGTGGGATACCGTGCCGCCAATAACGGCAACATCATCGATCTTGCCTTGGGATATACGCACAACATCTTTATACAGCTGCCTCCTGAAATCAAGGTTGAAACTAAATCTGAAAGAAATAAGAATCCGCTTATTATATTGGAGTCTTGCGACAAACAGTTGCTTGGTCAGGTTTGTGCAAAAATACGTTCTTTCCGTAAGCCTGAACCTTATAAAGGAAAAGGTATTAAGTTTGTTGGTGAAGAAATTCGTAGAAAGTCTGGCAAATCAGCTGGTGCTAAGTAATTCACATAAAATCGTACAGTTATGACAACAAAAATAGAAAGACGTATTAAGATTAAATATAGAATACGCAAAAAGATTTCAGGCACTCCTGAACGTCCGCGTATGAGTGTTTTTAGAAGCAACAAGCAGATTTATGTTCAAGTTATTGATGATTTGAGCGGAACGACTTTGGTTTCCGCATCATCTTTGGGCATGGAAACGATGCCGAAGATGGAACAGGCGGCAAAAGTGGGTGCTTTGATTGCGAAAAAGGCTTTGGAAGCTGGTATTACGACTGTCGTATTCGACCGTAATGGCTACTTGTATCATGGGAGAGTAAAAGAAGTGGCTGATGCCGCTCGTAACGGTGGACTTAAATTTTAATGATTATGGCAGTTAACAACAGAGTTAAGATTTCTAACGATATAGAATTGAAGGACAGATTGGTTGCTATCAATCGTGTCACGAAGGTTACGAAGGGTGGTAGAACCTTCAGTTTCTCGGCTATCGTAGTTGTAGGAAATGAAGACGGTGTCATCGGTTGGGGCCTTGGTAAGGCCGGCGAGGTGACTGCTGCCATTGCAAAAGGCGTTGAAGCTGCGAAGAAGAATCTTACCCGCGTGCCGGTGCTGAAAGGAACCGTTCCACACGAACAGTCTGCTAAGTTCGGCGGTGCGAGAGTATTTATCAAGCCTGCTTCTACAGGTACAGGAGTCGTAGCGGGCGGTGCCATGCGTGCCGTATTGGAAAGTGTTGGTGTGACAGACGTTTTGGCCAAGTCAAAAGGTTCTTCTAACCCGCATAATCTTGTAAAAGCTACAATCTTGGCTTTGAGCGAGATGAGAGACGCTCGCACTATTGCTCAAGTCAGAGGTATAAGTTTGGATAAAGTATTTAGAGGATAAGGAGGAAATTATGCCGACTATAAAGATTAAACAAGTGAAGAGCAGAATCGGTGCTCCTATTGATCAGAAAAGAACATTGGATGCACTCGGACTTCGTAAGATAAATCGCGTGGTTGAACACGAGGAAACTCCTTCAATTCTGGGTATGATCAATAAGGTTAGACACCTGGTTGTTGTAGTAAAGTAATATATTGTTGATAATTAAAGATTTTACAATATGAATTTAAATAGTTTGCGTCCTGCTGCAGGTTCTACTAAAACGAGAAAGCGCGTCGGCCGTGGTGCCGGTTCGGGCTTGGGTGGTACCTCTACCAGAGGACATAAGGGAGCTAAATCAAGATCTGGTTATTCAAAGAAGATCGGTTTTGAAGGCGGCCAGATGCCACTTCAGCGTCGTGTCCCGAAATTTGGTTTCAAGAATATCAACCGCGTCGAATACAGACCCGTTAATTTGGATGCTATTCAGAAACTTGCTGAATCCAAGAGTCTGACCAAGATTGGCATTAACGATTTGATTGAAGCCGGTTTCGTTTCTTCTAATGAATTGGTGAAAATACTTGGCAACGGTAGTTTGACTGTCAAAGTGGATGTGGAGGCACATGCTTTCTCAAAAACGGCGGCTGCTGCAATCGAAGCTGTAGGTGGTAATGCTGTAAAACTCTGATTCAATGATACGATCTATTGAAACATTAAAGAATATATGGAAAATTGAGGATCTGAGAAAACGGATCCTCATTACTATATTGTTTGTTGCAATTTACAGATTCGGCTCTTTTGTCGTTCTGCCGGGTATCAACCCTGACATGTTGTCAAAATTGCACGAACAGACGAGCGAAGGTCTTCTTGCCTTGTTGAACATGTTTTCCGGTGGGGCGTTTTCCAATGCTTCCATTTTCGCATTGGGAATCATGCCGTACATCTCGGCTTCGATTGTAATCCAGTTGTTGGCGATAGCGGTGCCTTATTTCCAGAAACTTCAGCGTGAAGGTGAAAGCGGACGTAGAAAGATTAATCAGTATACTCGTATTCTGACTATCATCATTCTGGTTTTCCAAGCTCCTTCGTACTTGATCAACTTGAAGATGCAAGCAGGTCCGGCTCTTAATGCTTCATTAGATTGGACTTTCTTTATTATAACTTCAACAATCATCTTGGCGGCAGGAAGCATGTTCATTCTTTGGCTTGGAGAAAGAATCACCGACAAAGGCATTGGCAACGGTATCTCCCTGATTATTATGGTGGGTATCATTGCGCGTTTGCCTCAGTCGTTTTCGGGCGAGTTCGTTTCGCGTCTCGCTTCTCCGGGTGCGGGAGGTGTTATCATGTTCCTGATAGAGTTGGTTTGCTTGTTGCTGGTGATTGCGGTTGCGATTATGTTGGTGCAGGGAGTCCGCAAGATTCCGGTTCAGTATGCAAAGCGTATCGTTGGAAACAAACAGTATGGCGGTGCCAGACAGTATATCCCTTTGAAGGTGAATGCTGCCAATGTGATGCCGATAATCTTTGCCCAGGCTATCATGTTTATTCCGATAACATTTATCGGGTTCTCAAACATTGAAAATGCAAGTCCTGTCGCTCACGCATTGATTGACCATACCGGTTTTTGGTACAACCTGATTTTTGCCATACTGATTATTGTATTCACTTATTTCTATACTGCGATTACAATCAATCCGAACCAGATGGCAGAAGACATGAAGAGGAACAACGGCTTTATCCCAGGTATAAAGCCGGGCAAGAATACGTCGGACTATATTGATACAATTATGTCGCGTATCACTTTGCCGGGTTCTATCTTCTTGGCTATTATTGCTGTCTTGCCGGCATTTGCAGGTATCTTTGGTGTTCAGGCTGAGTTTGCGCAGTTCTTTGGCGGCACTTCGCTGCTGATTCTTGTAGGTGTTGTACTTGATACGCTTCAGCAAGTCGAGAGTCATCTGCTTATGCGCCATTATGACGGGCTGCTCAGTTCTGGAAGAATCAAAGGACGTTCTAACGTAGGGGCGTATTAAACCGTGACGGAATGATTTATCTCAAGACTGATGATGAAATAGAGCTGCTTCGTCAGAGCAATCTCTTGGTGGGGAAAACTCTGGCGGAAGTAGCTAAATTGGTAAAACCCGGCATAACGACGCGGCAATTGGACAGAATCGCCGAAGAGTTTATAAGAGACCACGGGGGCGTTCCAACCTTTAAAGGCTTCAAGAGTCCTTACGGGCCTCCTTTTCCGAGCGCTATTTGCGCTTCCGTCAATGACGAGGTTGTGCATGGCATTCCTAACGATATTCCTTTGAAAGACGGTGACATCGTTTCCATTGATTGCGGCACGCTGTTGAACGGTTTTTGTGGAGATTCCGCTTATACTTTCTGTGTAGGTGAGGTTGAGCCTGAGGTGATGAAACTGTTGAAAGTGACCAAAGAAGCCTTATATGTCGGAATTGAGAAAGCAGTCCACGGGAAAAGAGTCGGAGACATCGGTTGCGCCATCCAAGATTATTGTGAGTCTCATTCTTATGGAGTAGTTCGTGAGTTGGTAGGTCATGGAATCGGAAAGGAAATGCATGAAGACCCTCCGGTTCCCAATTACGGACGAAGGGGCAACGGTCCGCTTCTGAAAAAAGGGATGTGTATTGCAATAGAACCGATGATTTGCCAAGGAGCCCGTCAGATATATATGGCCGATGACGGATGGACCATTCGGACAAGAGACGGAAAACCGGCTGCCCATTTCGAGCATACCATAGCGGTAGGCATGGACAAGGCAGATATTTTATCATCATTTGAATTTATAGAACAAGTTTTAGGAGATAAAGCAATTTGATATGGCAAAGCAATCCGCAATTGAACAAGATGGAGTTATCGTTGAAGCATTGTCGAACGCAATGTTTCGAGTTGAGTTGGAAAACGGGCATGAAATTACAGCTCATATTTCCGGCAAAATGAGAATGCATTACATTAAGATATTGCCGGGTGACAAGGTGAGAGTGGAGATGTCGCCTTATGACCTGTCAAAAGGAAGAATCGTTTTTAGATACAAATAAAATAGAATAGATATGAAAGTAAGAGCATCATTAAAGAAACGCACACCGGAATGCAAGATTGTCAGACGTAAAGGCCGTTTGTATGTTATTAACAAGAAAAATCCTAAGTATAAACAACGTCAAGGATAATTTATTATTTTTGCAGAAAAATAATTTGTAGTATATGGCTATAAGAATAGTTGGTGTAGATTTGCCTCAGAACAAAAGAGGTGAGATTGCGTTGACATACATTTATGGTATCGGACGCAGTAGTTCAGCGAAAATTTTGGACAAGGCCGGCGTTGACCGCGACCTGAAAGTTAAGGATTGGACTGATGACCAAGCAGCCAAGATTCGTGAGATTATTGGCGCTGAATACAAGGTGGAAGGTGACCTTCGCTCAGAAATTCAATTGAACATCAAACGTTTGATGGATATCGGTTGCTATCGCGGCATTCGTCACCGTTTGGGACTTCCTGTGAGAGGACAGAGCACCAAGAACAATGCTCGCACGCGCAAGGGAAGAAAGAAAACTGTTGCAAATAAGAAAAAAGCTACTAAATAATAATTGTTGATATGGCAAAAAAAACAGTCGCAGCTAAAAAAAGAAATGTAAAGGTGGATGCAAATGGGCAGTTGCATGTTCATTCTTCATTCAATAACATCATTGTTTCTTTAGCAAACAGCGAAGGCCAGATTATTTCGTGGTCTTCAGCAGGTAAGATGGGATTCAGAGGTTCTAAGAAGAACACTCCTTATGCAGCACAGATGGCTGCTCAGGATTGCGCTAAAGTAGCGTATGACCTTGGGCTGAGAAAAGTGAAAGCCTATGTGAAAGGGCCGGGAAACGGTCGTGAGTCCGCTATCAGAACGGTGCATGGTGCAGGAATCGAGGTGACAGAAATTATTGACGTGACTCCATTGCCTCATAATGGCTGCCGTCCTCCGAAAAGAAGAAGAGTGTAAAAATCAGAACCTATTTCAGATGTAACTTGATTTTGTTATGATATGGATTGCATTTCCTTTCTGTAATCGCGGCTGCAACAAATTGAGTTCATTATAACAATTAAATTAGAAGAAAAATGGCTAGATATACTGGACCAAAAACAAAAATTGCCCGTAGATTCGGTGAAGCGATCTTCGGACCTGACAAAGTTTTGTCTAAGAAAAACTATCCTCCCGGACAGCATGGGAATTCTCGTCGCAGAAAGACTTCTGAATATGGTGTCATGCTTGCAGAAAAGCAGAAGGCAAAATACACTTATGGAGTGTTGGAAAGACAGTTCCGTAACATGTTTGAGAAGGCTGCGCGTAAAAACGGTATTACAGGTGAACTTCTGTTGCAAGGACTTGAGTGCCGTTTGGATAATGTGGTGTATCGCTTGGGAATTGCTCCAACGCGTGCGGCTGCGCGTCAGTTGGTAGGACACAAGCATATTACTGTTGACGGCAAGGTTGTGAATATACCTTCCTTCTCCGTGAAACCGGGGCAACTGATTGGTGTTCGCGAGAAGTCCAAGTCTTTGGAAGTGATTGCAGATTCTCTGGCAGGGTTCAACCACAGCAAATATCCGTGGTTGGAGTGGGATGAAAACTCAAAGACCGGCAAGATGTTGCATGTTCCTGAGAGAGCAGACATTCCTGAAAACATAAAAGAACACTTAATCGTTGAATTGTACTCTAAATAATAATTAATTTCATGGCGATATTAGCATTTCAA